>JAOQAK010000021.1 GCA_025963635.1 Ferruginibacter sp. | reverse complement strand
CCAAACTGGTTATCATTTAGTCCGGCTGTATCGCCTGCCAGGACGTTCCCTAAATTGTCAACCATATTGGCTGGTTTATTTGTAACACCACAATTACCGGGTGGTGATGCCGGCGCAAACATAGAAGCATTGAGTTCAGTTTCAAGAAGCCTAAACTTCAGGTTAACGGTCAGGGATAATCACGCTTATAGTTCAACTGCTCCTGTGGCAGTTGGTCAAACCGCCTTTACTGATGTGGTAGTTACGGTTACGAATACTTCAGGCCCGTTCCAGGTTACTGCGCCTAATACAAATGTTACCTGGAGTGCAGGAAGTTCTGCCACGGTTACATGGAGCGTAAATGGCACCAATGCTGGCTCGGTAAGTTGTGCCAATGTGAATATTTTATTATCCACGGATGGTGGAAATACTTTTTCAACAATGTTAGCGGCTTCAACACCTAACGATGGGTCGCAGGTAATTACAGTTCCTTCTACACAAGGAGCCACCAATCGCATAAAGGTAGAAGCGGTTGGAAATATCTTCTTTGATATCTCTAATGCCAATTTTACCATTGGAACTCCACCTACGTGTGGAAATCCTGGTGGATTAGTTACATCTGCTATCACGCAAACTGCCGCTACCGTAAGCTGGACTGCAGTTTCAGGTGCTATCAGTTATGATGTGGATTATAAAGCTGCATCATCTTCAACATGGATCAATGCTGCAAGCGCCACTACAAGTGTATCAGTGAATTTAACAGGACTAACAGCAAATACGCTATACGACTGGAGAGTGAAGGCAACCTGCGCTGGCGGAACCGGTATTTATAGCCAGGCACAATTCACTACTACGGGAACATCCAGCGCTTGTCCTGGTACTTATGATGTAAGCACCAATGGTACCGCTGCCGGTGCAGCCACCATACCGCTGAATAATGATGTGAATGGCTTGATGAATGTTCGTGGTGACGATGATTATTACAAATTCACAATAGCTACCGACGGTACAATAACATTATCCTTAACAACATTACCTGCTGACTATCAACTTGCCTTACTTAACAGCGGCGGAACTGTATTGCAGTCCTCCACCAATAGCGGTACTACAAGTGAAACCATCAACAGAACAGTTGTTGCGGGTACGTATTATGCGAGAATTTATCCCCGGAATAATGGTGCATTTGATGCCAACAACTGTTACACGTTAAAGGTACAAGCAGGTACTGCCACAAGGAATGCCGGGACAGATGTGCAATATGTTCGCAATCAATTGAGGATATCACCCAATCCCGTTGGCTCCACTGCTAACCTGGCGTTTAACGCGGAAACCAGTGGCAATGCTGCAGTTTCTGTAATCAGTCAAACCGGGTCTGTGGTGTTAACGCGAATGCTCGCCGTTGATGAGGGAGAAAACATCAGGAAATTAAACATAGGCAATTTAGCAAACGGTGTTTATTTTATTAAAGTACAAAAAGGTTCAGTCATAAGAATGGCTAAACTTGTGATCATAAAATAAAAGAAATCGATAAGATATTTAGAGGAGGTTGCACTTTAGCAGCCTCCTTTTTATTTTGAATCGGTACCGGCTATAAATTCATTTACCGATTGTAGGGGGCAACTTGGTAAATTTGAATGATGTTATGTTCGCTTTATGGGAAAAGGACCTGATTAATTTCTAAACAAATAGGATTGTATTTTTGCCGTAGCACATAATCTTGGACGAGATATTTTTGTAATTGCTAAATAATTTTAATGAAATGTTACCGCTGCGGTTTGTTAGTTTTTATTTTGATCGCGTTTGCATTGCCCCGCATTTGTTTTTCACAATTTAGAGTTGTGGGGTATGTCGCTGCCGGCGGGCGGTATGTAAAAGTGATCAGCGATACCACCTTCAAAAGATTAACCCATCTCAACATTGCCTTTGTAAATCCCGATTCCGCTGGCAACCTGCTGCTACCAAGGCTTTTTGATTCACTTGTAGTGCAGGCAAAAGCAAATAAGATTAAGGTACTGGTATCTATTGGCGGGGGAAGTCATAATCCTCACTATGCCAGGCTGCTTAACAACGATAACCGACCCGCATTCGTGGAAAATTTAATTAAGCTAACATCTGCATACCAGTTGGATGGCATCGATGTTGACCTTGAAGGCAGTGCAATTGATACGAATTATGAGGCATTTATTAATGATTTGTCCCAGGTGTTAAAACCTCAGGGCAAGTTATTGACCTCCGCCTTAGCCACCTGGAATGCACAACTAATAAGTAAGGCCGCATTACAAAAATTCGACTTCATTAATATCATGTCTTATGATCAAACCGGTCCCTGGCAACCCGATGAGCCAGGTCCGCACTCTACCTATTCAAAGGCAGAAGAAGAGCTTCACTATTGGACCGTCACCAGGGGGTTACCAAAAAACAAGATTAATTTGGGGATTCCGTTTTATGGTTATTGTTTTGGAACCACCTACGGGCCGAGCATGTCTTACGAAAACATCATCAATACCTTCCCTGGTGCCGAGCAACAGGATACAATTGTGCCCGCAGATGGTGGAGTTATTTATTATAACGGGTTGCCTACCATCCGCAACAAAATTAATCTTGCTTTAAAAAATGCCGGTGGAGTGATGATCTGGCAAATCATGCAGGATGCGGCCGGTGAAAAATCATTACTTCGGGCAATTGACAGCATTGTTCACAAGAGAAAGTATGATGAGTAATTCGCTTTTAGGTTGGATAATATTTCGCTTTAATTTGGCAGGGAGTACTTCCCGTCAATCTCCTCCTATAAATTTTCTTCAATTCTTACCCTTATAATTTTGATTGCCCTAAAGGCTTGATATGGATAAGTCTTCATGCCAGCATCCGAGGCACAGGCACTACTTGCAAACACCTGCTGTAAATCTGTTATATCTCCTCTTTTTTTTGATAGTCACCTAAATCAAACAATCACTAACCAAAAAAACGGGGAAAATAATATACACCCTTTCCCCTCGCAGTTCCTTGCGTCTCAGATTTTTATTTTCAAAATACACCTTTAACCGCCTGTGCTAATAACCTTTTAGTAATCAAAAGATTAAACCTCGAATTTGGCACAGGCATTGTCAAACTATCCTATTCAAGGATGCTGCTTTACGTGGCATACAAAATAATGTTGCAGGTTAGTTCAAATGATAATGCCTTAAACACGCATGTTTAGGGCAATATTGTTATTGAATATCAGCAGTCATTGAAAACGGTTACGAATATTTAAACCTACAATCAGTTCTGGCAGTATTACTCACCATGTGATATGCCGCTGTTCCAATTTATACTTGAAAGCCACTAACAACAATGGAAATAAATACAGCAACCAAGGAAAAATATTACCTGTCTAAACGGGCAGACGGGTTTTTTCTTAACATCACAGATACTTCCCGCTTTGTGCTTAACTATTTTGTTCAACTGCTTCGGCCGCCCTACGAATTTTCAGAAATTGTAAGACAATGTTATAAGATCGGGTGCAATTCTTTGCCACTCATCTCACTCACAGGCTTTATCATCGGTGTTGTATTCACAAAACAATCCCGTCCCTCATTGAGCGATTTCGGTGCAGCCTCCTGGTTGCCTTCCCTGATTGGTATTGCGGTTTTCCGGGCGCTGGCACCATTGGTTACCGCCTTGATCTGTGCCGGAAAGGTAGGCTCCAGCATCGGTGCCGAACTTGGTGCAATGAAGGTAACAGAGCAGATAGAAGCGATGGATGTTTCTGCCTCCAAGCCTTATAAATACCTGGTATTTACAAGGGTAACCGCCTGCGTTTTTATGGTTCCTTTGTTAATGCTATTCACGTCTTTTGTTGCTATGATGGGTTCGTTCATCAATATATCCAGCAATGAACATATCAGCCTTGCTACTTTTATTGCAAATGCATTTGACAAGATCAATTTCCTTGATTTTAAAGCTTCCCTGATAAAGTCAGTCGTGTTTGGTTTTACCATTGGCATGGTTGCCTGTTATAAAGGCTTTAACACCACCAGGGGTACAGAAGGCGTAGGCAAGGCGGCTAACGCTGCCGTAGTAACTTCCATGTATTTGATCTTTATTGAGGAACTGATGATAGTGCAGATAATAGGCTGGTTCAGGTAAGAAAATTAAACAATGGAAACAGAAAAAGAAATCGTAATCGACATTAAAGGACTGTATAAATCATTTGGTAACAACCATGTACTGAAGGGGGTTGACCTGCAGGTGGCAAGGGGAGAAAATGTGGTAGTGCTTGGAAGGTCGGGGACCGGTAAATCGGTACTGATAAAAATAATTTGTGGACTGCTGACGCAGGATGAAGGCTCGGTAATCGTATTAGGTGAAGATGTTAAGAACCTGAGTTACAAAAAGCTTGAAGAGCTAAGATTAAAGGTAGGTTTCTCTTTTCAACTGAGTGCGCTGTACGATAGTATGACCGTAAAGGAAAACATAGCCTTTCCACTCAAGCGGAACTTCAAACACCTGAGTAAAAAGGAAGTAAACGACCGGGTGGATGCCGTGCTGAATTCCGTATCCCTGTTGAAAACTAAAGATCAATACCCGGCGGAACTTTCAGGCGGCCAGAAGAAAAGAATCGGCATTGCCAGAACATTGGTGCTCCGCCCGGAGATCATGTTATATGATGAGCCGACAGCAGGACTTGATCCCATTTCAAGTATCGAGATCAACAGCCTGATCCATAATATAAAAGAAGAATTTTCCGTATCCTCTATCATCATAACGCATGACCTGGTTTGTGCAAAAACAACCGGTGACCGGCTGGTGATGATGTTTGATGGGGTGGTACAAAAGGAAGGAACATTTGAAGAAGTGTTCGATTCGGATGATGAAAGGATTAAAAGTTTTTATGAATATAATTTTACATAAATAAAGCATGAGAAATTCAAAAGGGTTAAGCGCAATTCTAACCGGCATATTTGTTATAGTCGGCATCGGCATTTTAGTGGCTGGTATTTTTATAATCGGAGGTAAGGACAAATCATTTGAAAAATCTGTTCTGGCAAAGGCTGTTTTCAGTGATGTGAATGGCTTGGCAAAAGGAAGCAATGTTTGGTATTCGGGGGTTAAGATAGGAACCGTAAAAAAAGTCAGTTTTGTTCAAAATGGCGTGGAGGTAACTTTCTCCATTGAAGAAGATGTGCAGCAAAAGATCCGGAGAGATACTAAGGTGAAATTAGGTAGTGATGGATTGATCGGCAATAAAATCATTGTGCTTTATGGTGGTACAGCTGCTTCACCTGAAATACAAACCGGCACCACATTACAGGTGGAAACCGGCATTGGTACAGAAGAGATGATGACTACTTTACAGAGCAACAACAAAAACCTGCTTGAAATTACCAATAATTTAAAAGCAGTGAGCAAGGCGCTGGCGGAGGGTAAAGGAACAATCGGAAAGCTGCTGAGTGATGAAACGATCAGCAATAGTTTGCAAACTGCTATGGCCTCTTTAAACAGGGCAGGGGCCAATGCACAGGTGCTAACATCCAACCTTTCTGAATTTTCCGGGAAGCTGAATAATAAAGGGTATTTATTGAACGATCTTGCTACGGATACTACCATTGTTGCCTCAGTAAGACGAACTGTTACACAACTGAACCAGGTATCATTGAATGCCAATTCAATTGTTGAAAACCTGAATGCCACCACGGCCAAACTCAACAGCAATAAAGGTGCAGTAGGTGTGTTGCTGAATGATGATGCCGCCGCAGCTAACATAAAAAACACCTTGCTCAACTTGCAGACAGGTACAAAAAAGTTAGACGAAAACATGGAGGCCCTGCAACACAACTTTTTGCTTCGCGGGTTTTTTAAAAAGCGCACCAAAGCAGAAGAAAAAAGATTGAAAGATTCTATCGAAAATGCCACTCCGAAGAATTAGCAGCGGCACCTTTTAAATAAGACAGCCGATGCTTCTTCATTTGGTTCAGGCCAACTTGGCCATTAATGCACGAATGTGCACTAATGATTTGGCGATCTGAGCAGATCTAAATCTACCTTCAAATACTTACAAAATGACCGTCACACAATGTCCTCATTCGTGCTAATTCGTTTCATTTGTGGCCAAAAAAACTCACAGGTTGAAAGCACCTGTGAGTTTTAATTGCCCCGCTGTTCGGGATATAGCCGTAGGTCCGCTAAATATTAACACTACTGTACGATCATTACCGTGCCGCGATATTCAAAAACATCACCTGCTTCACATTCTGCCACGATAAAATAAACATACGCACCGGTTGGCATCGCCTCTCCGTTGTAATACCCGTCCCAGCTATTCTGGCGGTCATTGATAGCAATACTTTTTCTTTCAAAAACCAATTTACCCCAGCGGTTATAAATATGGATTGAACGAATGGTTTTAATTCCGCTCCCCTTTATAGTAAAGCGGTCGTTTAAATTGTCATTATTTGGTGTAAACGCCCGTGGGATATAGACCAGGTTACTTGCACAAATAAGTTTAAGGCCAATCGTGTCACTGGCTTTACAGCCATCTGCATTAAAAGCAGTAAGCGTATAAATAAGAGATGACTTGGGTTTGCTTACCGGGTTAAGACAAGTAGTGCAGCTAAGGTCATCTGCCGGCGACCATAACCAGTTTACAGCTCCTGTTACCGATGGGGTGAGCGTAACCTCAGCGCCGCCAATTACCTCTTTACTCATACCTGCATCCACCAGCGGCAGTTTGCTAATGCGCACATTTACCTTGGCAGTATCGGAAAAACAATGATAGCTATCAAACCCGGCCACAGTATAAACGACTGAGCTGCCCGTAAGCGCCGAAGGATTCGCTATCGCCGTATTGCTGATGCCCGTGCTATTATTGATCCATTGATACCGGTCAGCGCCTGAAGCGCTTAACTGAACGGGATTCCCTTCACAAGCAAATAAGGGGGAGGAGACAGTCAGTTTAATAGGGTCAATCACTTTAACCAATACAGAATCGTTACTGCTGCACCCCTGTAAATCGGTAACCTTTACAAAATAAAAAATACTGCTCACCGGGCTTGAAGTGGCAATAGCAGTATTGCCATTGATAATGGGTGCAGCTGCTGTCCATTGATAAAGGGTACCGCCCGTTGCAGTTAGCAAAACATTACTTCCTTTACACACAAAAGGTGCAGCGGGGATAAAGCCTGTTACGGGCAGCGGATTTACCATTAACGGATGGTAAATCGTTTCGCTGCAAGATCCGTTACTAACGGTGAGTGATACCTGTTGCAAGCCGATGCTGTTATATTGCTGTGCAACCGGCACTTGCTTATCGGATGAGTTGCCATTTTGAAAATCCCATTTCCATTGCAACGCTGTAGCGGCCTGGTTGGCAATTGCACTAAAACTGGTAACATCACCTTTGCACAATTTAGCCGGACCTGCAATAGTAGCATGCACTCCTTGTTTCACCTGCACAGAATCAGTAAATTTTTGCACACAGCCAAATGGCGTAGTAACTTCAAGTTTCACAGCATGTGTTCCAAGAATAGTATAGTAATGACTGGGGGATGTGGAGTATAAGGTATCCACCCGGCTCCCTTCGCCTATGATCCATGTATATTGAAGGGGCGATTGAAGCTCAGTATTGGACAAGCTTTTCACTGTGGGCGTAAAAATGCTAAGCGCTGAATCACAAATCATAGCCGGTGAAGATCTGAAAGTGGCAGCAAGTGAATCAACAATCACTTTTGTGGGCAATTCAGAAATGACGCTGCAGCCACCTGCATCTTTTAATATCAGGGCCGGCACATAAATACCGGGTGTGAGATAAGTATGTACTGCAAAGGTATCTGTCGTAGGCACTACCGTTCCGTCACCAAAGTCCCAGGTATAATTATTGGCATTCTTTACATCTGCCGTAAGTTTTACCTGCAGCGAACCACAGCCGGTGAATACATCTGCTTTCAACAATGCATAAGGCCCTTTTACCTCAATAAAATCTTCCGTACTGTCAATGCCAATATTACTGTCATAGCTATAATGCACCACCCGGTAAATACCCGGCTTATTATAAGTATGCGATACCGCCCGCTGGTCACCCGCAACACCGCCATCACCAAAATTCCAGGAAACCCTTACCGCATTGGTAGATACACTGTTAAAGGAGGCGATCACAGGAGGGCAGGAATTATTATTGATATAGGAAAGCCGGTAAGTAAACACGCTGTTCACTTTTCGCACGGTGATTGTCTTTCGCATCGTATCTGTACATCCCGTGGTAAGATTTTTAGTTACGAGTTGAACCGTAAAAACTCCGTCTGTAGTGTAAGTAAAATCAGGGCTTGGATTGGTAGATGTTGTGCCGTCACTAAACAACCATTGTAGTGAAGAATTGTAATTGTAATTATAAAACAGGGAAGTGTTGTTAAAATACACTTTTGTATTGGGCGGCACATTATAAGATGAAGCGCTAAAATCTGCCTTAGGCCCATCGACGGTAACATAATGAAGGTAATAAGCCGTTTGATTACTGCATCCGTCTGCATCCGTTACTTTTAACCGGATATAAAAATAACCGGGAGTACTATAAAAATGCACCGTAGATCCAGTGGTGGTAAGTGTTTGTGTTTTCCCGTCTCCAAAATCCCATTCCCACTTTATAAGTGCAGTTGAACCAAATTTTCGCGAGGTATCAATGAATTGCACCGCGTCTTTAAAACAGCCGCTATGAGCTGCTACCCGGAATCCCGCCTCCGGCCCATGAATTTTCAACGGTATAAAGTTCGAGGTATCTGCACACCCGAAATAATAAGAAGAAGTGATCAGCCGGAGATCATTCTTACCGGGCTGCAGCGATTCAATCGTCCCCGTCATCGAATTTTGCCAATAAAAAGCAGATGATGAAAGATACCCATTACATATACTCAGGTCTCCATATTCCTTACGGCCAATGCCATAATAATTGTAGTTATAATTATAGGGATTTGATTCAAATCCCGACAGGGTAATATTTACAATATCGCTGCCGCAGGCGTCCGTTTTTGTTGCTGCCAACAAAGGATGTTGTTTTAATAAAACATAAACAATGATAGAATCTTTTACTGTACAGCCTGCATTGGTGATACTGAGTACAGCCTTGTAGCTTCCTGTTTTGGTATAAGTATGCAAAATGGTATCCTTAAAGGCTGTATAATTTGTTGTGTTCCCATCACCAAAATCCCAGTTCCAGGCCAGGGCTTTGTTCGAATTTTCTATAAAACGAACCATACCCCTGGTATCGTTACACGTATTGATTACCTGTTGAATATGCGGAAATGGAGGCAATACTTTGAGGTAATCTTTCTTTGTAACCGTATCAAGGCAGCCACTATTTGATGCAATCACCTTTATCGTATACGTAGTGTCATAAAGAAATTGATGTTGAATGCTGGAACCGCCATAATAATAACCTGAATATTGGTCATTAAAATACCAGTTATAGCCCCAACCGCTTACAGAAGGAGTAGCGGATAATGTAACAGGCGTATTACCGCAAATCACAGTTCCCTGCAAAGAAGTAATATCCACTACCGGCTTATCTACCACGGTTACATTATTAAAATAAGTAACGCCTTTGCATCCGTTATTGGTAGTATAATCGAGTGCAACGGTATAAGTGCCCGCTTTATTAAATATGTGAGTAGGATTCTTGTCTGTACTGCTAGCGCCATCTCCAAAATTCCATTTGTAATCAGCTATTGCAGTATCAAAGGAAGCCTTAAAGCTTAGGCTTAGCCCCGTGCATCCCTGTGAATTGCCATTACTGGAATTGGATAGGATAATATAAATATTTGGCTTGGCATAATTTATATATTTCCCTATAGTACTGGTGCAACCTGCCGCGTTTGTAACGGTAAGGTATACGTATTCCTGTCCGTTACTGGTATAATTGTAAGAAGCATTTTGAGTGGTGGCAAAAATATTTCCGTAATAGCTGTTTTGCCACGACCAGGCTACCGCAGTAGGGGTAGTATCCTTATATTGGATGGTTACCGGCACGCCGCATACTCCCTGTAATGAAGCAACAAACCCATTAAGCGGCGGCAACGCGTTAACCGTAACTGTTTTAGTAATGGTTCGGGAACAGGTACCATAATACATCACCAGCTTAACCGTATGATCCCCGGTTGAGTTAAATGCGGTAGATAAATCGCCATTATAATTTGTGCCATACAATGCATTATCAATCCACCATTCTGCCTTATCAAATGGAACCGTGCTTTTATTGGTGAAGGACATATATTGAGTATGGCATATTTTCGAAGGGATACTAAAGTCAGCCACGAAATTAGCTACGTTTATCGCCGCAGATTTTACCTGTGCCGAACATCCGTCGCTGCTGGTAGTGGTAAGTGTTACAACGAAACTGCCACTGGTGGCGAAAACATGCGAAGGCGATGGATCAGTAGCTGTTTTGCCATCTCCAAAATCCCATAGATAGGTAAGCGTTCCACTACCGGTACTGGTATTTAAAAAGCTAATAGATTCACCCGCATTACACAGCCTGGTTGCTGAAGGCGTAAAAGATGCCTTTACTCCTACCACTACTTCTACCGGGTTTTTGGTAAGCGTTGCATAACACCCGTAACTATTTGTAACATTTAAAGTAATAGGTGGCACCTGTGCAAAGCTATAAGTGTGCTGGGTACTGCTAAAACTGCTGCCTTGTAAGGTAGCCCCATCTCCAAAGTCCCATAAATAGTTTGAAATGCTGCCATCGCCTGCACTGGCATTTGCTGTAAAACTTACGGGCAGGGGAGCACAACCCTTTACGGTAGAAACCGAAAAATCAACAGCCGGTTTTTTGTAAACAGTGATATCCATTGTTTTGGTAGAACTGGCTGTACCATCATTGGCTGTTAGCGTTACGCTATATGTTTTTTCTGTAAAATAGGTAGCGCCCGGGTCTTTCAATGTAGATGAATTGCCATTGCCAAAGCTCCACTGCCAGGTGGTTGCATTAGTTGTCCCTGTAGTAGTATTGGTAAATTTTATACTTAAAGGTGAGCATCCGGCCTGTTTATCCACGGTGAAATTTGCCTGTAATTGTGCAGATACATCCATGGAAAAGCACCAACCAATGAAACTTACTATAATAAATTTATAAAAGAAAGGGGCAGGTGCAGGCGCCGGATTAATGGGCACACGAAAGCTGAACGATAAATTAAGGTTGCTGGTCAGGGTTGATGATTTATTTACAATAATACGAAACAATCAATTGGCTACACAGGCAATGGGGATTATTATTTTTGAAAAATGCTAAACATTTTAGTAATATTGCTCATTATTTAAATGCCGGAATTAGTAACCGGCACTCATCAATGACCTCAACCAGAAAAGATATTATCGCTCAATTGCAAAAAGATATGCTGTCTTTGCAGGGGTTTAAACCAATGGCGGACGATAATGGCGTAGAGATAGAATTGGGGCCAATAAAAAGTGCTTTTCCCAATGCCCGGTTTCCTTTAGGAGCGGTACACGAGTTTATTTGTAACGGTGCAGAAGATGCAGCTGCTACAGGTGGTTTTATTGCTGGTGTGCTCGGTACCCTTATGCAACAAGGTGGAGCGGCACTCTGGATCAGCGCCTCCCGAACAATTTTTCCACCAGCGCTAAAGTTTTTTGGTATCAACCCGGATAAGATCATTTTTATCGACCTTTCAAAGGAAAAAGATATTTTATGGGTAATGGAAGAGGCGCTTAAAACGGAGGGCATTGCAGCAGTTACCTGCGAAATGAAGGAAATTAGTTTTACTGCTTCAAGACGGCTTCAATTGGCAGTTGAGCAAAGCAGGGTAACAGGTTTTATCCTTTGCCGCAACCAGCGTAACCTGTCTACCACCGCCTGTGTCACCCGATGGAAAGTTTCTTCTTTACCCAGTGCATTACCTGGTGCCATGCCGGGTGTAGGCTTTCCCCGTTGGAATATAGAACTGCTGAAAGTAAGGAATGGTAAACCAGGCACCTGGCAGGTAGAGTGGGAGGGAGGACGATTCCGACATGTTTTGCGGGTTGCTGCAATATTGCAGGAGCCACAAAAGAAAACGGGATAATATGCATAAACGTTTTGTTACGATATGGTTCCGTAGTCTGAGAACGGACTGGTTTACCACTCGTCAACCTAACCTGCAGAATATGCCATTTGTGTTAGCATTGCCTGATCAGGGCCGGTTGGTGATTACTGCAGTTAACGAACTGGCAAAGGCACAAGGTGTTGATAAAGGTATGGTGGTAGCAGATGCAAGGGCAATTCTTCCTTCCTTGCAGGTACTAAACGATCACCCTGAACTTTCTGCCAAATTACTCAGGAAGCTTGCAGACTGGTGCATTCGTTATACGCCTGCTGTAGCGATTGATGAACCAGATGGCCTTACTCTTGATGTTACGGGCTGCACGCATCTCTGGGGTGGGGAAGCCCCATTTTTAAAAGACATCATTACCAGGTTGAAGCGATTGGGGTATCATATTAAAACAGCAATTGCCGATACCATTGGTACAGCATGGGGAGTTGCCCGTTTTGGACAGGATACACCCATCGTAGAAAATGGCGGGCAGGCATCAGCACTTTTTTTACTCCCACCGGAAGCACTTCGCCTGGAAGCCGATGTTGTTGAACGGTTATATAAACTAGGACTTAGCCAGGTAAGTAAATTTATAGCCATGCCACGTACCGCATTGAGGCGACGTTTTGGCCAGCAATTTTTGAAAAGGCTCGACCAGGCACTCGGGCTTGAAGAAGAAGGATTCATCCCGGTTCAAGCGGTTGAGCCTTACCAGGAAAGACTTCCATGCCTGGAGCCGATTGTAACAGCAACAGGTATAGCAATCGCTTTGGAACGGTTGCTCGGAACACTTTGCCACCAGCTTCAACAAGAAGAAAAAGGGCTTAGGATAGCTATCTTCAAAGGGTATCGTATGGATGGAAAAATCGAAAAAGTTGAGATTGGTACCAATCGTCCATCACATAACACCCGCCATCTTTTCAAATTATTTGAAGATAAATTATGCACCATTGAGCCCGATCCTGGTATAGAGCTATTTATACTGGAAGCGCAAAGAGTGGAGCCAGTTACCCCGGCACAGCAAAAAATATGGGAAGGTGCCCGTGGTTTGGATGATATTGGCTTATCTGAACTGATGGACCGGCTGGCTTGTAAGATCGGTCCAAATCGTATTCATCGCTATGTACCGGATGAACATTACTGGCCTGAGCGATCGGTTAAAACCGCTGTATCCCTGCAGGAAGAATTGACTACTGCATGGAGGGTAGACAGGCCCAGGCCAATACAATTATTATCAACACCCCAACTCATCGAGGTTACCGCACCCATTCCTGATTATCCTCCTATGTTGTTTCGCTACAAAGGGATATTGCACAAAATAACGAGGGCCGATGGGCCGGAGCGGATTGAACAGGAATGGTGGCTTCAGCAAGGGCAGCACCGCGATTATTATTGCGTGGAAGATGAAGCCGGTTGCCGGTACTGGCTTTTCAGGTCGGGGCATTATGCTCCTGGTAAATCCTACCAATGGTTCATTCATGGATTTTTTGCCTGAAAAGATTAATACATGAATTACACAGAATTACAAGTTACATCCAATTTTAGCTTCCTGCGGGGAGCATCTCATCCGGAGGAACTGGTTGAACAGGCTGCTAAGCTTGGATACAACGAAATAGCCATTACCGACCGAAACAGTTTTGCCGGGATCGTTCGTGCACATGTGGCCGCCAAAAAGAAAGGCATGCGAATTATTCCGGGTTGCCGCCTCGATTTATTGGATGGTCCCAGCCTGCTGGCCTATCCTACTCACAAAAATGCGTATTCACAAATTTGCTCTTTATTGACGGTAGGCAATCTCCGTGCAGAAAAAGGCGATTGCCTTTTATACAAAGCAGATGTTTACCAGTTTGCAACAGATGTAAAACTGGTGGTGCTTCCACCCAATGAATTAAACCAGCAATTCGATTTTGATGCTTCATTTAAGGATTCGTTAAAAGCGTATCGTGCAGCTTTCGGCAATAATTTGTATATCGCAGCATCCCGTCGTTATTATGGAGATGATGGAAAATATTTATACCGTCTTTTACAGTTATCATCACAATTGCAGGTGCCGATGGTGGCAACAAACGATGTGCATTATCATGAACCTGACCGGCGCCAATTGCAGGATATTGTAACCTGCATCCGTGAAAAATGTACCATTGAAACGGCTGGTTTCCGTTTGCATCCTAATGCTGAAAGATATTTAAAACCAGAAGAGGAGATGTTGCGATTGTTCAGGCAATACCCTGATGCAATCACCCGTACACAGGAAATCTCAGCAGCTTGCCGGTTTTCACTGGATGAATTAAAATATGAATATCCGGAAGAGATTACGAGTGGGGGCCGAACTCCACAGGAAGAATTGAGCTTTTTGAGCTGGCAGGGCGCTAAAGAACATTTTGGAGATTGTATTCCAGAAAAAATTACCCATGCCATTCAACAAGAACTGGTGTTTATACAGGAGATGAACTATGCAGCGTATTTTCTTACCGTGCATGATATTGTACGGTTTGCAAGGCAACAAGGAATTCTTTGCCAGGGCCGTGGCTCTGCGGCCAACTCCACCATTTGTTATTGCCTGGGCATTACCTCTGTTGACCCTACTAAATTTGAGTTGTTATTCGAACGTTTTATTTCTTCTGCCCGTAATGAACCACCCGATATTGATGTGGATTTTGAACATGAACGAAGGGAAGAAGTGATCCAGTACATCTACCAGAAATATGGCCGCGACAGGGCAGCCATTGTAGCCACCGTTACCCAGCAGCACCAGAAAGGAGCCATCAGGGATGTTGGTAAATCAATGGGATTATCGGTTGACACTATCAACCGGTTGTCGGGCGCAATATGGGAATTTACCGATGAATGGTTCGAAGGGAAACGAATAGTGGAACAGGGAATGAACCCCGGTGATCAGCATCTTCGTAAAGTATTACAACTTACCAGGGAGTTCATGGGTTTTCCAAGGCAACTCGGTCAGCATACCGGGGGATTTGTAATTACCCAGGGGAAATTGTCTGATCTATGTCCTATTATGAATGCCCGTATGGAAGACAGAACCTGTATAGAATGGAATAAAGATGATATCGATGCGCTGGGTTTTATGAAAATAGATGTGCTGGCATTGGGGATGTTAACCTGTATCCGCAAGGCTTTTGATCTTGCTAAACAACATTACAATCTTGATTTAACACTGGCAAATATTCCCCAGGATGATGCCGCTGTGTATGAGATGATCTGCCGTGCGGATACCATCGGTGTTTTCCAGATTGAAAGCCGTGCACAGCAATCCATGTTGCCACGATTGAAGCCAGTATGTTTTTATGATTTAGTGATCGAAGTGGCTATTGTAAGGCCGGGTCCCATCCAGGGCGATATGGTGCATCCTTATCTGCGCCGCCGCAATGGCGAAGAATTGGTTGAATATCCATCAAAGGAATTGAAAGAAATATTGGAGCGCACTTTAGGAGTTCCGCTTTTCCAGGAACAGGCAATGAAGATTGCGATTGTAGCAGGCGGTTTTACACCTTCAGAAGCAGATGAACTGCGTCGAAGCATGGCTACTTTTAAAGCAAAAGGGTTGGTAACAAAGTTTGAAGAAAAGCTCATCCAGGGAATGGTGAAAAATGGATATCAACTGGAATATGCCCATCGGGTTTTTAAACAGCTTGAAGGATTTGGCAGTTATGGTTTCCCTGAAAGTCATGCTGCCAGTTTTGCACTATTGGTATATGTTTCTTCCTGGATCAAGTGCTTTTACCCGGATGTGTTTGCCTGCGCCTTACTGAATAGTATGCCGATGGGGTTTTACCAGCCGGCGCAGATTGTGATCGATGCAAGGAAACATGATGTGGAAGTAAGGCCCGTGGATATCAATTATTCAATGTGGGATAATTTACTGGAAGAAAAATCCGGAAAATACTGCGCCCTGCGACTCGGCTTCAGGCAAGTGAAAGGCTTGCGGGAGGAGGATATGAAAATATTGGTAGATGGCCGTAAAGAAAATTATAAAACGATCAATGCATTACGTGAGATGGGGCTTTCGGATGCAACGCTCGAAAAATTAGCAGATGCGGATGCATTCAGGTCCATCGGGCTCGACCGGCGACAGGCATTATGGGAAGTATCCACAAAGGATCGCCCTATTGCTCTTTTTCAAGGCCAGGCAGCAGAAGGCATTTCGGAAAAGAACATATCGCTTCCGATTATGAGCGACTCAGAACATGTGGTGCATGATTATGCAGCAACAGCTCTTTCTTTAAAAGCACATCCTGTAAGTTTTGTGCGGGAAAAACTCGACCAGCTTCATATTGTATCCACGGGGGGATTGGTTAATTTGAAAGATGGGGCTTTTGTAAAAGTAGCCGGCCTGGTTTTGGTAAGGCAAAGACCGGGAACTGCCGGTGGTATTTGCTTTATGACCATTGAAGATGAAACCGGCTTTGCCAATTTAGTGATCTTCGAAAGCCTGTTCGATAAATTCAGGAAAGAAATACTTCAATCACGGCTCATTATGGTGGAAGGTAAGTTACAGGTGGAAGGCAAGGTAATCCATGTGATCGTAAAGAGTTGCCATGATTTTTCAAAAATGCTACGGCATCTTACACCGGCTAATGATGAAAAACTGCCGGTATTAACACTGGCACGCCCCGATGAAAAAACAATTCCTGCCGCACAAAATAAACGATCGCAGGTACGGGAGCAGGCACCCGAAATAAAGTTTCCGGGGGCCCGGAATTTTAGATAGAATTGTACCTTTCGGAAAGCCTGTAATTGCTTTGGACTGTTCTGCAAATGAAATGGCTTGGCACCAACTTTGTTTTTGTATAACAAAAAAAGATTATGAAGCTAGCTAAAGTATTAGAAAGCGGTATTACCGGTGCTACCACCTTCACGATGCTCCGGGAAACACTGGATAACATAACCCCAAACGGGCAGCGCTTTCTACATAAAAAAGGGATGCTCCGGCAATTAAAGAAAGCTACCAATAAAAAAGGTGGAGATGCAGCAAAAATTTATATTAAATTGGCCGCTGAATTGCTCGGCCTTATTGGCTCTATGGGAATATCCTCCCTCGGAAAAAAGAAGAATATAGTTTTGCGGGGAGCAGTACTTGGAGGATTAGCCGGGTCAGTTTCGCTACTTGTCAATAGTGATAAAGAGGATGTTCCTGAAGTTGATCAAAATGAACTCTGGCGCAAGCGTATTATAACAATAGCACTATATATACGGCTGGCGGATTGGTGGCGGGAAGTGCAGTTAAAGCATTTAAGAAAAACAAAAAGAAAAAAAATAAATAATGGCGTCACTTAAATTCAGCATACCACACCAGCTACCGCAGGAGGAAGCGCTTTCCCGTATCAAAGGGCTGATCGGCAAATTGAAACAGGAACAGAAAGATAAAGTAACCAATGTAAAAGAAGATTGGAAAGATGAAACCGGCAATTTTGAATTTACAGCGCAGGGATATGATCTTTCAGGTGTGATTATGGTAAATCCCTCAAGGATTGATATTGATGCTAAAGTGCCTTTTGCCGTTTCGCTTTTTAAGGGGAAGATCAAAGATTTAATTGAGAAAAAGGCAAAGGAGTTATTAGCGTGATATGAAATGCTGGTTTTCCTTAACATATTAAATCAGCCTCGAGCTTGCAGACCAAACTTATATCAATCAATGTCAGCTATCGTTGGCATTTATGCTGGTCAGCCCGGTGAAGATGTCAAATTTAATGCAGTTTCATAAGGTGCTTATGCAGACTTCTTTATAGGAGAAAATAGAAGACCATCATGAAGGCATTCCTGTATGTATGAGAATACTGCCTGCAAGGATTCTCTTGTAAGTCGCGGATAATTTTCTAAAATCTGGGCTTCAGTCCATCCTTGTGCAAATAAACCAACGACATGTTCAACAGCTATCCTTGTTCCTTTAATAGTAGGCTTGCCAAGTAAAATTTCCTTATCGGATACTATGAAGTTTTCCCATTTCATGGCTCAAATTTAGCGATTTTCTGATTTGAATGTTGGAGTTTTTGGCATGACTGTTAACTACCTCGTATATTTTGCCTCCCCCACTCAAATGCTGTCAAAACATATCCCCTTATATTATTTTACCTTTGCCCCGTCAATATAATTTAATATCGATCTAATAGCTGAAATACTTGCCCAGGAAAATTGCCACCATAAGCTTTATCATAATTGCCGTTTTTATTTGCATCACTGCCATCCAGTATTGTAGCCCGAAAAAAAATGAAATGGCAGATATGTCTCCGGAAACCAATTCTTATGTTGGTGACAGGCAATGTAAAAGTTGCCATGCCAATGAGTATAGGGATTGGCAACAATCAGATCATTTTAAAGCCATTCAAAAAGCGGATGATTCTTCTGTACTTGGCAACTTCAATGATATTACATTTAATGCCGATGGCATTAGTTCTCATTTTTTTAAAAAGAATGGAAAATTTATTGTCAATACAGAAGGAGACGACGGCAAAAAACACGATTACGAAATAAAATACGCTTTTGGATTTTTTCCGCTTCAACAATACCTGGTTGAATTTCCCGGTGGAAAATTACAAACTACCAGGCTAAGTTGGGATAGCAGGCAAAAGAAGTGGTTTCACCAGTATGCCGGTCAAAAAATAGATCACCGTGATTGGCTACACTGGACGGGCAATGCACAAAACTGGAACACCATGTGTTCGGAATGCCATAGTACCAATCTCAAAAAAAACTATGATATTGAAAAGGATGTCTACAACACCGGGTTCGATGTATTAAATGTAAGCTGTGAAAGTTGTCACGGCGCCGGTAAAAATCATATCACGTACATCAACGGTGCTGAGTATAAAAAAGGTAATAAGATTGAGCACTCCCTGTTGCAGTTGGGTACAAATCCGAAACAACTGGCAGAGATTAATAGCTGTGCCGGTTGCCATTCATTAAGAAGCGCTGTTGACGCCCATAATATCAACAGCAATGAATTATTGGATGATTATATTCCTGTAATCCCCAACACAGCGCATTTTTATGCAGATGGGCAGGTGAATGATGAAGATTATACCTATGCTTCTTTTTTGCAAAGTAAAATGTACTCAAGAAATGTAACCTGCAGTAATTGCCACAATCCGCATTCAGGTAAACTTAAGCTGGCAGGTAACCAAACCTGTTTACAATGTCATAACAAAAGTTATGATGCCCCATCGCATCATTTTCACACGAGCAATACCGTTGGAGCAGAATGTAAAAATTGCCATGCACCAGGAAAGTATTACATGGGAAATGATTACCGTTACGATCACAGCTTCAGGGTACCGAGGCCTGACCTATCTGTAAAATATGCCACACCCAATGCCTGCAACAATTGCCATACGACCCAATCAGCCAAATGGGCAGCTGATGCCATTGTAAAATGGTATGGGCCCAAACGGAAGTATCATTTTGCAGAAGATTTAATACCGGGCAGCCAGCTCATTAACCAAAGTGAGGGGCACTTAAAAAAGCTGATCGGGGATACAGCAGTACCTGACATTATCAAAGCAACAGCGGTCAATTATTTGGGCAGTATTTCCACCGAAAGCAGTTTAAATACTTTACTGTTTTGTTTGAAGGAAAAAAATGCGCAAATACGTTACGAAGCATTGCGAAGCCTGTTGAATTTTTCTTCTGATATTTCAGATAAGATAGTTATTGCTGATTTATTAACTGATAAAGTAAGGTCAGTGAGAATTGCGGCAGCTGAATTAATTGGAAACATTGGCACAGACGGGTTGCCTGCACAATATTTAGCTGCATACCAGCAGGCGAAGGGGGAACTGGAAAAACATTTACTGAACCAGGCCGATTTTGCTCATGGAAATATTGCTATTGCTGATTACTATCAACTCAACAAAAGTTTTGCCGCGGCTGAAAAATTTTATACCCGTGCTTTGAAAAAAGATAGTTTAGCCAATATAGCCAGGCTAAACCTTGCAATTACTTATAGCATACAAGGGAAAAATACAGCAGCATTGAATATTTTAAAGGAGGCTATACACACCGATCCTAAAAATGATGAGGCGTGGCACAAGATGGCCATACTATACAATGAACTGAAAGATACCGCAAATGCATTAATGGCATTTGAAAAAGCGGCACAACTTAAATCTCAAAACAACAGGCTCTATTATAATTATGGGCTGCTGCTGCAACAGATTGGCAACAGCAATAGAGCCATCAGCATTTTAAAACGTGGCCTGTTGCTATATCCGTCTGATGAGGGGCTTAATTATGCGATGGCGTTTGTGTATATTCAAAATAAGCAACCGTCCCTTGCCCGTCCTTTCGCTACTGTATTGAAGCAAATTAACCCGGGAAATCCCGACTACCTCCAATTATTTACATTGTTAGGGATGAATTAAACGACGGATGATTACCCGCAAGTGCTTCATGGCATTCTTCCGCCTGGTAAACAAAGTTATGCAATGATTTCATCAAGCGTTTATGACCTGCCGGGATAAACCACCGGTAAGCCTTCAAAAAGAATGAGACAAATTCAACGGATAATGATACTGTCTTACAGCATTGCCGGGTGATAATATTGTTCCTTTGCGATATCGTACAATCAAACGCTTTAATATGAAAAATCATCCGCTCCTTTTTTTATTTCTCTTTGTTACATTGGCTGGCGATGTTCATGCGCAAACTTCAAAAAAACAAAACATTGCCGCTACTATCGCAATGCCTTCTTCGGGCGGTGTATGGTCGGCAGCCAGGGCCCATGCCTGGTACCAGGATCATAAGTGGATAACAGGCGCTAATTTTTTGCCCAGCACCTCCATTAACCAGTTGGAAATGTGGCAGGCTGCAAGCTTTGACCCGGCAACCATTGACAGGGAATTGGGTTGGGCAGAAAATATTGGTCTGAATACAATGCGGGTGTACCTGCATAGCCTTGCCTGGAAACAGGATGCCCCGGGATTTAAGCGACGGATGGCTGAGTATTTAAGTATTGCAGATAAGCATCATATCAAAACAGTATTTGTGTTTTTTGACGACTGCTGGAATAAAGAAGGTAAACCCGGCGTACAGCCGGCACCAAAACCTGGTATCCATAATTCAGGCTGGGTGCAGGATCCCGGGCAACCAATGTCAGACGATTCCACCCTTTATCCCGGATTGGAGAAATATGTAAAGGATGTGATGAGCAGTTTTGCGAAAGACAAACGCATCCTGCTTTGGGATCTGTATAATGAACCCGGTAATTCGGGAAAAGCCAGTTCATCGTTGCCCTTATTAAAAAAAATATACAGCTGGGCACGGGAGGTAAATCCAGATCAACCGGTGAGTTCAGGAATATGGAAGTGGGACCTGGAAGAACTCAATGCTTTCCAGGTAAGTAATTCAGACATTATTACGTATCATGATTATGAAGAGCCGCAGTGGCACTTAAGGGTAATACAAATGCTGAAAACCAGTGGGCGGCCCATGATCTGTACCGAATACATGGCCAGGACACGGAATAGCAGGTTTTCTAACATTTTGCCTTTACTGAAAAAAGAAAATATAGGCGCCATCAACTGGGGATTGGTAGACGGGAAATCAAATACAATCTATGCCTGGGATGCACCTGTTACAGATGGCGGCCAACCGGTAGAATGGTTTCATGATATCTTCAAAAAAGATGGAACACCTTATCGCCAGGATGAAGTGGAGCTGATCAGGAAACTAACTAAATAACATTGAGTGGCTTTTGTAAACTATATAAAAACCTAACATTATTTTAATGAAAACTTTTCCTTCGATTTTTAGAAATATTGCACTGATCGGTTGTTTGTTGCATTCAGTTGTTTATGCGCAAATGCCGGCCATTACCGTTGCATGGGATAAGCCCGTAATGGTTTCAAAGTCGGTACCAACACTGCAGGTGGTTGTAAATCCCTTGCTTAGAAAGGGCTCGCCGATACATGATGCATCTTTTAAAGCGCTGCGGGACATGAATGCAGATTATGTTCGTTATGTACCTTGGCTCCCTTATCCAAAACTGGCTGTTGCGGCAATGCTGCCACCAGGTGAAAAAAAGACATCCTGGGATTTTAGCCTGATTGATCCGATGACAATTGATTTTATGGAGGCGACAAAAGGCCACCCGGTAATGCTTAATTTCAGTACGATACCCTCTTGGCTTTTTAAGAGCGACCAGGCAATTAAATATCCTGAAGATCCCGATAAAGTGTTTTGGAATTATACGCAAAGTTCAAAATTAAGAGATACTACTTATGAAGAATTGGCAGGGTATTTCGGAAGACTGGTAAGCTGGTATACAAAAGGTGGCTTTACAGATGAATTAGGCAAATACCATTCATCGGGCCACAGTTATAAAATTCCTTATTGGGAAGTATTTAATGAGCCGGACCTGGAGCATAAGCCCACCCCGGAGGAGTACACAAAACAATATGATGCCGTTGTAACAGCAATACAGAAGGTATCGCCGCAAACGAAATTTGTTGGTATTTCTTTGGCGCATTCCAATCAGCCTGCCTTTTTTGAGTATTTTTTAAATTCACGGAACCACCGGCCCGGTATTCCTTTGGATATGATCTCTTATCATTATTATTCCGTGGCTGCCGAACGCCAGGAAATTGAAAGTTACCAGTACACTTATTTTGATAAGGCGGAAGGATTTGTGAATAATGTACGTTTCATAGAAAATATCCGGAAAAGATTATCGCCTGCTACAAAAACAACGATCAACGAAATCGGGAGCATTATATTCAGCGAAAAGAAACCGCTGCCTGCGGAATATTGGAATTTATCTGCTGGTCTCTTTGCCTATTTGTATGCAGAACTAACAAAGCTTGGAATCGATATTATTGGTGAGTCGCAGCTGGTGGCATATCCAACCCAGATACCGAGCGTATCGATGATGAACTGGACAAGTGGAAAGCCCAATGCACGTTACTGGGTGCTTAAATTGATAAAGGAAAATTTTATGGTAGGTGATTCGCTGGTGCAAACCAATACAAGAGGAGATGGGAATGGAGATATTTATGCGCAGGGGTTTAAAGGTAAACATGGAAACAAGGTGTTGATCATCAATAAACGGAACCAAAGCATAAAAATCAAGCTGCCATTGGATAAAGAGGGGACTTCACTGTTTACTGTTAATCCCGACAAGCCATTTGGAATTTCGGATTTGAAAGGTTCTTCTTATATGTTTGTTGTTGATCCTTCTACAGGCGATGATCCGCCAGTGTTATCGGTTATTAATTCAGCAGAGATTGAATTGAAGCCCTTCGCGGTTGCGGTGTTATCCTTGCCTGGTACCAAATAAGCACCTGTATTAAAGTTTTATATTTTTTCTTTCGTGTTGTTTAAGCGCCAGGTATTCTGACGGGGAAATTGCGAACTCTTTAAAAAAGTTCCGGGCAAACTGGGTTTGAGAACTAAACCCAACCTTTTCGGAAACTTCGTAAATTTTGTAATCATCTTCTGCAAGTAATTCCGCGGCTTTTTTTAAGCGGGCGATATTGATCAGTTCATTGGGACTTAAATTAGAAATCGCCTTAATTTTCCGGTAAAATGTGGCCCGGCTCATATGCATGGTATCAGCCAGTTGATCAACATGCAGTTCGGGATTTTCCAGGTTTTTGTAAATGGCCTCATTCAATTCTGCAAGGAAATGTTCGTCAGACTTGGAATAAGCCATTGTTTTGATGTGAACAAGGGGTGAACTGGCAAAATATTCTTTTATGATACCCCTGTTGGAAAGAAGGTTGGTAATTTGTACCTGCAAATGTTCGGGCGAAAAAGGTTTTTCAATATAAGCATCTGCATTAAGCTCAAGCCCTTCAATTTTAGATTGCAGCGTGTTTTTAGCCGTAAGCATGATCACGGGTATATGGCTGAATTCGAAGTTTGACTTTATATTCCGGCATAATTCAAAGCCATCCATCACCGGCATCATTACATCGGAGATCACCAGGTTTACCGGTTCTTTTGCGAGTACGTCCAGCGCCAACTGCCCGTTTACTGCTTTAATGACCGTATATTTTTCACTCAGGTCCTCCGATATAAATTCGAGTATCTGCTCGTTATCATCCACTATTAAAATAACTGGTTTCATTAATTCAATTTTTTGCGTGAAAGTTTTATTTTATCAGGTTAGTTGTGTTTGGTGCACGGGCAAAGTAAGCGCAAAAACATTCTTATCTTCTTCTGTGCCTTTGAAAATAAGGGAGCCCTTATGCAACTCGGCCAATGAGCGTGAAAGCGCCAGGCCAAGGCCGGTACCCAATTGTTTTTTCGTTTCTTTAATACGGAAGAAAGTTTCAAATATTTTTTCCTTCATTTCGACGGGAATAAGATACCCGTCATTCTTCACTTCTATGGTGAAAAAAATATCATCTGTAGCAACCGGTAATAAATGAATGCTTACGATACTGTCCGAATATTTGATGGCATTGTTCAGAATATTACTTAATATTTTATTGAGCGTTTCAAGGTCGATAAAGGCAAAAAGGGGAGGAGATGCAAATATTTTAAATTGCAGCTGTTTTTGATCGGCAGAGGGTTTAAATCTTACATAATTATCCCTGAGCACCGCTGCAATATCGGTATTAACAAAATCCAGGTTAAAGCCGTTGATCTCTGTCTTTCTGAAGTCAAGCAATTGAGTTGTAAGATCCAATAAGATATCGGTATTCATTTGCATGATCTGGAGATTGCGTTTTATGGCAGGTATTTCTTCCGCTTTTTTCATCACCTTCTCCATCGGTGCCTTGATCAGGGTAAGCGGTGTTCGTATCTCATGGGCCACATTCGTAAAAAAGTCAATTTTCGCCTTGTATATTTCCTTTTCTTTTTTGCGTTCGAGGATGTCCAGTTTTCTTTGATTTTTTTCTACTATCCGCCTGTGATAACTGCGTAACATAAAAAATATCACAGTTGCAACCATTATTGCATACAACAGGTATGCCTGGGTGCTTTTCCATAAGGGCGGTAAAATTTTTATAGTAAGCACTGCAGGTTTGCTATTCCACACCCCACTGACTGTGGAAGCTTTTACGGTAAAAATATAAGTGCCGGGGGCCAGTTCCGTAAAATAGGCCCTCCTGTTGGTTTTGATATGATAGGTACGATCTTTTTCAAGGCCTTCCAATTGGTAGGCATATTCGGTTCTTTCCGGCCAGGTATAACTCAATGCCGCGAAATCAATGCTAAACGACGATTGGTTATGTTGCAGGGTGATATTATCCGTATAAGTAATTGACCGGGTTAAAGGAGAGCTGTTTTTATTGATCTCCAGTTCATTGTCGTACAACTGGAACCCTGTTATATACACCGGGGGAAGAAAAGTATTTTTAATAAATTCATCCGGGTGAAAGCTGATCATCCCTTTTACACTGCCAAAATACATTCGCCCCGTTGAATCTTTAAACGCGGAATTATAATTGAATTGGTCATTCAGTATACCATTGGCCTTTGTATAGATCTTTATGCTCCCGGTTAGCGGGGAGAAGCAAACCAGGCCCCTCGAAGTGCTTACCCAGAAATTCTTTTTCGCATCCTCCAACACGGTATAGATGATATTACTGGGAAAACCGTTTTTAGTAGTATAATTCGTAAAATTACCTTTTTCACGATTTAATTGGCATAAACCCCCTTCGGTAGCAATCCATAAAACCCGCCTGCTGTCTTCAAATACCCAGTTTACCCGGTTGCCACTTAAACTGTTTTTATCGGCGGCTGCATACCTGAATTTTCCTTTTTGTTTTGTGCCGGGATTAAAATAATAGATGCCTTCATTGTATGTTCCTGCCCAGATAGTTCCATAACAGTCTTCGTAAATGGTGGTGTAAAATGTTTGGGGAACCTCCTTTACAACAGTAAAATTGTTTTCTAAAGGGTTGTAATAGCAAAGGCCCCGGTCAGTGCCGGCGATAATTTTCCCGGAACTTGTTTTGTACAGGCAAGACACAAAATCACTTTTCAGGCCGTGCCTGGCTGCGGTATAATGAGACAGTACCTTACCGGTTTTTACATTCAATACATCCAGTCCATGGTGAAAAGTGCCTATCCACAATTCATCGCCATTCATTAATAATCCATGAATATTCGAATGAGAAACATTGGTTTTTGAATTGCCCGAATTAAAGTGAGTAAAACGGCCTGTCGGGGTTTCTAGTTTGTTAAGCCCTGCATCTTCCGTACCGATCCATAAATTGCCCTTTTTGTCCTGGCATATTTCACGGATGGCGTTGCCACTCACTGAATTGATACCGTACTGGGGAAAATATTTTTTAAAACTTGTATACTGCCTGGGATAATAATTTACTCCTCCGAAATAAGTGCCCGCCCAGAGGCCGCCTTCATTGTCTTTGCAAAATGTATAAATAGCATTGTCTGAAATAGAATACGGATCATTAAGATTCTTTATGAGATTTACATATTTGCCGCTTTTGATATTATAAATGAAAATACCTGATTCGGTTGCAACCCAGTATTCATCCGCCGAGTAATGGATAAAATCTCTTACGAAAATGGCTGTTTTATCGGTATTGTAAATGTGTATATCATTGCAAACACCGGTACGGGTATCAAAATTTTTTGCACCGTCATTGGATGTTCCAATAAAAAGAGCCCCGTTCCCGGCGTCATAAATTTTTTCAATCCACCGTGGGACAAGCTCTTTTGAGTCTTTAAATATATTATAGGTTTTAAACGAGTCTACAGCAGGTTCAAATTTTCCGATAAAGCCTGCAGCAGTGGATATCCAAAGTGCCCCATCACCTGTTGTGCATACAGAGGTAACAGCAAAGGGGCCACGCTGATTATATCGTTTAAGATTTCCTGTTTTCAGATCGTACCGGTACAATCTCATTTTTGCAATGAACCACAGGAACCCGCTATTATCCATTTGAATGTCGAGGATCTCGCTGCCGGGAGCAATCGTTACACGGCTAAAACTTTCTGTAGTGGCATTGTATTTAAACAATCCCCGGTCACATCCAACCCATAACACCCCGTTTTTATCTTCATACAGACAATAAATAAAATTGCTTCCAATGCTTGTTGAATCATCCCGGTCGTTCCGGAATGTCTTATAGGTATAGCCGTCAAACCTGTTTAACCCATCTTTTGTTCCAAACCATAAAAAGCCCTTTTGATCCTGTATACTGCAAATTACTGCGTTGTTGGAGAGTCCGTTTTCAACCTGGTGATGATAAAAATAATAGGATTGGCTTTTTACCCTGTTTCCTGCAAGAAAACAAATGATAAAAAAAAAGATGCTGGTGGTTCTCATGAAATGTCTGTGTGCGGTAGCAATGAATGTGTGTTAAATGAACAGGAAATTAAATCGAAATAAAATGTATCAAATGGGAAGGCTTTATTATATGTCGTGAAGTTTCGTACTATTTGAGGTTGAAGCAATAATTAAAGGTAATGCATTTGTAAAAAATGGCAAGAAATGGCTTCCATGGCGGAGATGCACTATCAGCAAATTGGCTACATCATTCACCTGCAGAAACATTTGAAGATAGCTTTCAATGAACGGATTATGTTTTATTTGCCACGAATGCATATACCCGAAAAAAGAAGTCCGCGAATCAAGAAAACAGCAGTGAGCAATCGTTCATTCATGGTAAGTATAAAAGTCATAAAAGACTTTCGAGATTGAGACAAAATGAATGAAACATGATACAAGCATTGGGTAAGTTGACGATAGAAGTGTGCACCTTTGTAAAGTGAGGCGGCCATGTCCACATGATTGCGAACATTTTTAAACGTTTTATAGCTCAGTCCTATGAAAAAAAGATTACCTACTCCGGGCAGCGCCCACATTACTAATTGCTATACTGAAACAAACAATCCATTAATAAGACAGCGGTTATGCTCTTTTTTACTTATTTGTTTGGCCATGTTTTTTTCAACGATTTCCAGGGCACAGTACCCCGTGAAAGGAACAGTAACAAATGATAAAGGTGAAGTTGTTCCTGGAATGCCTGTCAAAGTGAAAAACAGTTCTGTAGCAACCATTACCGATATAAACGGTGCCTATTCCATCAGTGCTCCCAACGCGAATGCTATCCTCATTTTCTCCAACACCGGTTTTATTACCCAGGAAATTAGCGTAAGTAAAAACAATACCATTGATATCCAATTGAAGGCCGAAACTTCCGGGACGGTGCTTTTAAATCTGCCCGTAACCAGGAAGACACCGGATGTTCCTTTATTGTATAGCATGAAGTCCCCGGCAAACCTGAATATCGCATCAGCACAATCGGTCTATGGAGAAGACCTGGTGAAAATGCCCGGCAACCTGCTTAAGAGTGCTCTTGCAGGAAGATTAGCCGGAACCTATATAAGGCAATCCAACGGCGAACCGGGTGAAGACGCTTATTCAGTATCGCTGAGAGGGCAGAATCCCCTGGTAGTGATTGATGGTATCCCGCAAAATATCAGCATTTTTGATTTTGATGAAATAGAATCCGTTACGGTGTTAAGGGATGCATTGGCTACCGCAATGTACGGCCCCCAGGCATCCAATGGCGTGTTGCTGGTAACTACCCGCAAAGGCGCACCGGGCAGGCAAAAAATAAGTGTTACGGCTCAAACAGGTTTTCAAAAATCACTTAAATTACCTAAAGCTTTAAGCGCTTATGTGTATGCGGGGTTGTACAACGAAGCGTTGGCAAATGACAACATTTCGCCGGTATATACCCAGGCAGATATCGATGCATATAAAAACCACACCGACCTTTTCGGTCATCCTGATGTAAACTGGCAGGAGGAAGCCTTAAAGAAGTCCACACGCCAGGACCGTGTAACGGTGAATGTTAGCGGCGGCAGCAAAATAGCGAGGTATTATTTAGTGGGCGAATACCTCGGTCAGGGTGGTATTTTCAATACCAGTGATGCCAATAAATATAATACCAATAATGATTTCAAAAGCTACACAGTTCGTTCCAATATAGATGTAGACATTGATGATAAAACAAATGTGGGCTTAAATATCCTGGGGCGCAACATTGAATCAAATGATCCTGGCACTACTACTGCCACCCTGATGAGCAGTATTTTTAATACCCCCAATAACGCGTATGCCCAATTAAATCCCGACGGATCGTTAATGGGATCGCAACAATTTCAAAACAACATTTACGGCCAGCTGAACAATTCAGGTTACCGGAAAGGATATGAGCGGGATGTGCTGACGGATCTGCACCTGAAAAGAAACCTCGACAATATAACAAAGGGTTTATGGGCAAAAGCGTTGATTTCTTTTAGCGGTGCATTAACACAAAATATTGTCCGCAATAAGAGTTTTGCTTCTTACCAGATGAATATTAATAGCACCAATGATACAAGCTATACCAAGTTTTTGACCGATGGTACGCAAAATAACACTTCGTCGGTTGATAACCAGTGGCGCCAGAGTTACGCGGAATTTGACATCGGCTACAACCGCCAGTTTGGGAAAAATGGAATTGATGCGGTAATACTGTATAGCCAAAACAGTAACAGGATCAATTCAGATCTCCCTTTGGTGTATAAAGGCTTGTCGGGCCGCATGGCTTATAACTACAATAAAAAGTACATGGCCGAAGTGGTATTTGGCTACAATGGTGCCAACCGTTATCCCGAAGGGTTCAGGATAAGATTGTTCCCCGCCGTAGGAATCGGCTGGAATATCCACGAAGAATCCTTTATGAAAGAAGTGACGGCTATCAACCGGTTGAAACTATATGGCTCTTACGGTAAAACCGGGAACAACAGGAATGGCTACTATTCATTCAACCAGTATTTTTTTGATGGTACCCGCGTTTATTTCGGAACTACGCCATCCGCTTTTACCACGATGGATGAATTGACATTGTCTAATCCCGATCTTGATTATGAAAAAGCGAATAAGCTGAATATAGGTTTGGAAGGCGCTTTGCTAAAAGACCGATTGTCTTTTTCAGTTGAATATTACCGGAACAATTACTACGATTTACTAAGAGCGCCAGGCAAAAGTTCTACCATCATCGGCAATACCTATCCCAATATGAATATAGGCAAAAGCAGGTATTCCGGCTTGGAGATGAACCTGGGCTGGAGTGAAAAATCAGGCTCCTTTTCCTATTTTGTTTCAGCCAATGCAAGTATTGCAAAAAGCGAATACATTGATATAGACGAAGTTTACCAGCCATACGAATGGATGAAGAGAACCGGCCAGCCGGTAGGCCAGGGCTTTGGATACACAGCTGTTGGATTTTTCCAAACCGCTGAAGATCTTCAAATGAAAAACGGTGTTGCCACGCTTGACGGCTACACTCCCCAGTTAGGCGATGTAATGTATAAAGACCTTGACGGGGATGGCGTGATTACTCAATTTGACGAAGCACCGATAGGAAATACAAAACCCCTGGTATTTTTTGGAACCACGCTGGGTGCATCCTGGAAAGGAGTTGATTTTAATGCGCTTATACAGGGAGCAGTTAACAGGAACATCGTTTTGACCGGCGCTTCAGAATGGGAATTTCAAAACGGTGGTTTTGGCCAGGCTTATGAAAACCAGTTAGGCCGCTGGACACCGGGCGCAACAAATGCTACTTATCCCCGCCTCACGGTAGGATCCAATCCAAACAATCATATTACCAACTCTTCGCTGTGGTACCACAATGGAAATTATGGCAGGTTAAAATTTGTAGAATTGGGCTATACTTTCTCTTCAGGATGGGTAAAGAAAGTACACATGGAATCCTTCAGGCTGTTTGTCAATGCCACTAATTTATTTACCCTTTCTGCTTACGACCGTGTGGATCCTGAGGTGTACGGTGGTGCGTATCCGATACAACGGGTGATCAGTACTGGTTTAACAATTAAATTATAAAACGATACCGCTATGCTTAAGAAAATTATATACTTACTCAATATAGTATTGGTAATATGTTTTACCAGTGGCTGTAAGAAAGACGTGGAAGACAGGAAAGCCGATGCAATAATGGAAGACCTGGTGTGGGACCAGTCTGATAGTCTCGGTATTGTTGCAGATTACTTTGTAAATAACCTGTATAACTATCTCCCCGATGGATTCAACCGCATTGACGGCGACTATCTCGACGCGGCAACCGATGATGCCATTCCTTCCCGGAACAGTACACAGATCGCTTATTTTACGAATGGGCGGGTGAGTACACTCAATTATCCTGATCCCTATTTTTCCAAGGCTTATGCGGGTATCCGCCGGGTAAATATTTTATTGGCCAACCTGCCTAAAATGGCTTTGAAAAATGATCCTGTGTATGCAACCACCAAACAATACTGGAAAGCTGAAGGCAGGTTCATACGTGCAATGTGTTATTGGGAACTGGTAAAAAGATTTGGGAGCGCCCCGCTTATTGGCGATAAGGTGTTTACCTTAAATGACAATTTAGAACTGCCCCGCAATAGCTTCGAAGACTGTATTGAATATATCGTTGGTGAATGCGACGCCATTAAAGATTCTTTGCGCACCGACCTGGTAAGTACTACCGATTGGGGCAGGATAGGAAAGGGGGCGGCGCTTGCTTTGAAAAGCCGGGTATTGTTGTATGCGGCCAGTCCGCTCTATAATGGTGGTGGCATTGAAAAATCTGAAAGCCTTAAGAAATTAAACGGGTATACTGATTATAAAGTAGAAAGATGGACAAGGGCGGCAAACGCGGCAAAAGACGTTTTAGACATCTCCGCATTCAAACTCGAAGTTGAATTCAGGAATGTTTTTACAACACTCAGGTCAACGGAAATTATCCTTGCTACCCAGCGTGCAAAAACAACTGATTTGGAAAATAACAATTCACCGGTTGGGTTTAATACCGCTTCTATCACCAGCAGGGGATATACCAGTTCTACCCAGGAATTAGTAGATGCATTTCCGATGAATACCGGTAAAGCCATTACTGAAGTGGGTTCTGGTTACACTCCTCAAAATCCTTATAGCAACAGGGATAGCCGTTTACAATTCACCGTATTCTGCAATGGCAACCGGTGGGTAAGCAGGAACATTGAAACCTTCGATGGCGGAAAGGACCGGCCCGGGGGATCAGCGATACAAACAAAAACGGGGTATTATGCCCGCAAGTTTATGGGATATTTTGATAACCCGGCTTCAACATTTACAGCGTACTCCGCCCAGTCACACAACTTTATCCTATTTCGTTTGGGAGAAATATTATTGAATTATGCGGAAGCATTGAATGAATCGGGAAGAACCACTGAAGCCTATGCACCCTTGATCGAGCTTAGAAAAAGAGCGAAGATCACTGCAGGTACAGGTAGTTTGTATGGGTTAAAGGCCGCCCTTCCACAGCTTGACATGCGTAAGCTGATTCAAAATGAAAGAAGGATCGAACTGGCTTTTGAAGAGCACCGGTTTTGGGATATACGACGTTGGAAATTAGCATCTACCCTGTTGAATGGAAAGCTCCATGGAATCCGGATCACCAAAACCGGCAGTACACTTACCTATGCTGTGGAAGAAGTGGCGGATGTAAGGTTTGCCGACCGTTTGTACAAAATGCCGATCCCCTACAGTGAAATTTCAAAAAATAAAAATCTTTTGCAAAATGAAGGATGGTAACCAGCTGTTATCATTTCGCCGGACTGCATGGATCGTTCCAGCTACCAAAATATCTAATCTATCATAAAAAATATTGCATGAAATCATTAATATCTACCCTGTTATGCATTTTTCTATTTCATCTATCACATGCACAGCTTGTAAAAGGATGGATTAAAGATGAAAAAGGGCCGGTGGTCGGGGCTTCCGTTATTGAAAAAGGAATGTCATCCAATGGTGTTTCCGCAGACGAAGCCGGCTATTTTGAGATCACTTTAAAAGGGAAATCTCATAGCCTGTTGGTTCAGGCAGTTGGCCATCCTTTGAAGGAAACAATAATAGGGGCAAATAAAACGATTACCATAGAGCTCAAAAGTGAAAACAAAGATATGGAGCAGGTGGTAGTGATCGGTTATGGCCGGCAAAAAAAAGTAACCCTAACAGGCGCCATTACTACCGTCAGGGGCGATGAGATACAACGCATTCCTACCGCAAGTGTGCAAAATGCGCTTACAGGTAAAGTGCCCGGGTTTACTTCCCAGCAACGCTCAGGCATTCCCGGAGCAGATGGCGCGGCATTTTTTGTGAGGGGCCAAAGTTCTTTTACGGGTAATAACGAGCCTTTGATTTTAGTAGACGATATCGAGTATTCTTATAGCCAGTTCGCCCGCCTGGATGCAAACGAAATTGAAAGTGTAAGTATTTTAAAAGATGCTTCGAGCACAGCCATCTTTGGCATCAAAGGCGCCAACGGGGTGGTATTAGTTACTACCAAAAGAGGCAAGATGGGAAAGCCGAAACTTACGGTAAAAAGCGAAATGAGCATGTCGCAGCCCACCACATTTCCTAAGTTTTTAGACGCTTTTGAAACGGCCAGCCTTTACAACCAGTCCCAGGTAAATGACAATAATTTCCTGGCGAATCCTGTTCCTAATTTTCAGCCAAGGTTTACGGATGAAGACCTGCGGTTATTTAAAAGCGGTGAAGATCCGTGGGGGCATCCTAATGTAGACTGGAACGATGTGTTATTCCGCAAATTCAGCACGCAGTCCCGCACCAATCTTGACATCAGCGGTGGCACAGATAAAGTAAGGTACTTTATATCAGCCGGCTATTTAAAGCAGGGCGGTATGTTAAACGACTTTGGTTCAGGCAACGGCCTCAACAGCGAATATTATTACAAAAGATATAATTATCGCTCCAATTTAGATATTAAGGCGTCTAAAACGCTCGACATCCGGTTTGACCTGTACGGTAACGTGGGAGAAAGAAATGAACCAAATCCGCAAGGCGGCGGCACTAATACCGATATCTTTTATGATTATAACAATTTTAAAGTGCTGGCTCCTTTTGCGTACAACATTTATAATCCTAATGGAACTTTCAGCTATGCGAACGTTTACCCCGAAATGTATTCAACCATTAACAATGTCATCGGCAGGCTGAGGTACAATGGATATAAAAGAAATTTTGAAAACAATACCTACCTGGCGGTGAATGCCAATCAAAAATTAGATTTTATCACTAAAGGCCTGGCCTTTAAAGGGGTGATGTCTTATGCAAGCATGCATTCCTACAACCGCGATATGGGTTTTCCTTCTGACGCAACGGTGGATTTTCCTTCTTTTTATTATAACAACACTACCGGTGTTTATAGTCCTTTTGATGTAAATACCTACCGGGTAAGAAGAAGCTTTTTAACCTACAGCGGGGGCACTCCCAACCGTAAATTGAACCTGCAGGCCTTTTTGAATTATGACATGCATTTTAGTGATCACCATGTGTTTGGATTGCTGTTGGTAAACAGGCAAACCAATGTTGCCTTCGTATCCTCCAGTGCCGCTGACGCAAATAAAAATTACATACCCTCCAATACCCGCGGTTATGCAGGCAGGATTGGATATGACTATAAACAGAAATATTTATTGGAATTTAATAGTGCCTACAATGGTACCGATGCCTTTGCTTCTGGTAAGGCCTATGGATTTTTTCCTGCTGTTTCAGCAGGATGGAATATTGCTGAAGAATCTTTCTTTAAATCGGTAAAATGGGTTAACCGCTGGAAGGTGAGGAGTTCTTACGGTATTGTGGGCAGCGACGGGATTGGAAGTGCTCAAACCTCCTACCTGCATGAGTTTGGAGCATCCGGCTCGGCTTCCTTTGGTGATGTGCACACCAATTATCCCGGCATCCAGGAAGGCACCCTTGGCAACGATGATGTAACATGGGAAAAGGAAAGAAAATTTAATATCGGAACGGATATCAGCATTTTAAACAACCGCCTCACTGCCACCTTTGATTATTTTGATCACCTACGGTATGATATTATTACAACAAGAGGCACCATGTCGTCTATGTTTGGAGCAACCATTCCGATGGTAAATATGGGCGAAGTAAAAAACAAGGGATTTGAAGTGGAATTATCTTACAAGGATAAAATAGGTAAAAATTTAAACTACTTTGTTAATGGTAATTATGCCTTTGTAAAAAATACGATCATCAACAAGGATGAACCCGTTTTGCCCAATGCATGGCAGCAGGCCACCGGTAACAGCATCGGGCAGGTCCTGGTATATAACTGGATCGGGTTTTACTCTGTGGCAGATGTTGCAGATCCCAAGGTAGCCAAACCCACATCGGATGTGGTAAGGCCAGGCGATTTAAAACTGGAGGATTACAACAAAGACGGTGTGATAGATGACAATGACAAAGGCTACTTCGGCCTCCCCAATTATCCCACTACTTCTTATGCACTCACGATGGGATTTAACTATAAGAACTTTAACCTGAGTGTAATGTTCCAGGGAGCGAAGGATTTCTATTTAAGGGGTGTCGCTGGTGCAATCCAGGCATTTTCCTCCAACCTTCAAGCCATTCACAGGGAAACATGGACACCAGCGCTCGGCGATAATGCGAAATACCCGGTACTTTCCCAGAAGGTAACAGGTGTAAGCGCTCCTGCAGATTTCCCCTCAACATTCTGGTTTATCCCCGGTGATTTTATCAGGCTCAAAAACGTAGAATTGGGTTACCAGCTGCCTAAAAACTGGTTCAATTTGCTGAAATTACAAGGCGCTACAATATATGTCAGCGGCTACAATTTAATTACCTGGTCAAAGCTTACAAAATTGTACCAATTCGATCCTGAAGCTTCATCTGGTAACGACCGGGTTTCTTATCCGCCGCAACGCATGATCAACCTGGGTCTTTCCGTAACCTTTTAAGAAAAGCCATTCTAAATAAATTTCGATTATGAAAAAATATATTATTCTTTGTCTGGCCTTGTATGCAGTTATTTCCTCCTGCAAAAAAAGTTCAGATTTCCTGGATAAAACCTCCGATCTCTCCAGCCTTACCGAGCAGGAAATATTCAGCGACAGTACTAAAACCTTCCAGTTTTTGACAGGGATCTATTCGGATGTGAAGTTTAGTTTTAACAAGCGGCGCTGGGACAACCAGGGTAATCTTGAGTCTACCACCGATGATATGGAATACCGTTTTTATGGCGGCACACAGCGCATCGTGATCCTGTATTCAGGCGCTGTTTCTCCGGGCAACTTTCCAATACAGGATCAATGGACTACGCCTTATAAAAACATAAGAAGGGCAAACATGCTTTTAACGCATTTACCCGGCACACCATTATCAGCTACCTTAAAAAGAAGAATTGAAGGGGAAGCAAGATTTTTGAGAGCATGGAATTACGAATACCTTATTAAAAGCTTTGGAGGCGTTCCCCTGTTAAAAGATACCGTGTTTTCAGATATCTATACCAATATCGATGTTCCAAGAAATACTTACGAAGAGTGTGTGAATTACATCACTTCGGAGTTGGATGCATGCGAAAAACTGCTGCCATCACCCACTGAATACGAAGAGCGGGATTATGGGCGGGCTACAAAAGGCGCATGCCTTGCTTTGAAATCACGTGTATTACTCTATGCAGCAAGTCCATTGTTCAACGGCGGCATGTCTTTACTTCAATACAGGAATTCGGAAAATCTTGCCGAGAAAATAAAAGTGGCAGGATATCCCGCCGCAGACAATAGCCGTTGGCAAAAAGCCGCTGATGCTGCAAAAGCGGTCATGAATTCAGGGTATTACGATTTGGTGCTGGATAATACTACCAAACCGGGGTATGGTTTCTATTCCATGTTCTTAACACGGAAAAACCAGGAATATATTTTCTTCGCCAATCTCGCGCCGAACATTGATATCGAACAATACTACAATCCCCCCTCCCGCACCGGTGGTTACTACGGGTACCCCACACATAATTTTGTAAATACTTTTCCTATGAAAAACGGAAAAGCAATCACTGAAACAGGGTCGGGTTATAATCCGTTGAACCCTTATCTTAACCGTGACCCGCGCTTTGCCTATAGTATCATATACAATGGCAGCAAGTATTCCAACAAAACCGCTGCACTGGAAGACGTATGGACTTACGACGGTGCTGCACAGGACGGTTATAATGTGATGACGGTTACCGGGTATTATTGCCGGAAAATGTGTGATGAAAAAACTTCCAATGCAAACAAAATAAACACCGCCAGGGGATTACCCTTATTGAGATATGCTGAAATACTGTTGAATTATGCAGAAGCGATCAATGAAACGGGCAATATTTCAGAAGCGTATACCACCATACAAAAGATAAGGGAACGGGCTGGCATAGATAAAGGCATAGACGGAATGTATGGATTAAAAAGCAATATGAACAAAGATGTAATGCGGGAAATAATAAGAAATGAGCGCAGGATAGAATTAGGCTTCGAAGACCACCGCTTCTTTGATGTGCGCCGTTGGATGATCGGTATGACTGTTCTCAATGGTTTTAATAAAGCTATGAAAATCACTAAAACGGGCTCAACCTATACTTACAACGAAATAGATGTTGAAGCTGCAGGCCGGTTGCGCATTTTCAGGCCAGAAATGTACCTGCTTCCCATCTATCGCGAAGAAATTACAAAATCTCCAAAAATGTTACAAAATCCAGGCTGGTAATGGTGTCCACTCATTTTAGCATGATTTAAAAGAAACAATGAAAAAAATAGCAGGCATAGCAATAGCAATATTTTTTGGGGCGATTTTCACTAATGTGGGAGGTCAGCCAAAAGAGCCTGCACGTTCTAATGTGCTGTTTATTTTTGTGGATGACCTGCGACCCGAATTAGGTTGTTATGGCAGCAGCTATATCCATTCGCCGAACCTCGACAAACTTGCTTCACAGGCGGTGGTATTTAAAAAACAATTTGTAACCGTTCCAACCTGCGGCGCTTCCAGGGCAAGTCTGCTTACGGGGATGCTGCCACGCATGGTGGGTGAATTAAGTAATGAGGCGCTCGAAAGTAAAAAAGCAGCCGGCAATGAAAAAGCGATCCCAGAATCTTTTGTCCAGGGCCTTCGGCAAAACGGGTATTATACAGTGGGGATCGGGAAGATCAGTCACTCACCGGATGGATATCTCTATAAGTATTTGCAACCTAAGGGTAAAGACCTCGAATTGCCTGCGAGCTGGGACGAAATGTTATTCGACCCGGGTAAGTGGGGAACGGGCTGGAATGCTTTTTTTGGTTATGCAAATGGTACTAACCGGAATGAACTAAAAGGGGCTGTGCCGCCCTATGAAGGCATGGCAGCGGATGATGAAAGCTATCCTGATGGATTGACTGCAAAATTAGCTGAAAAGAAGCTGCAGGAATTGTCCGGAAAGAAACAACCCTTTTTTTTGGGAGTAGGTTTTTTTAAACCACATCTTCCATTTAACGCGCCGAAGAAATACTGGGATCTGTACGATGAATCAAAAATTACGTTGACACCATCACCTGGTATCCCACAGCATGTAAATCCTGCCAGTTTTCATCAAAGCGCCGAATTCAACGATTATAAATTGGGTGATGAAAAAGCCTCTTTATCCGCGCCTGTTTCAGATGATTATGCCCGGAAGCTTAGGCACGCTTACTACGCAAGTGTAAGTTATGTTGATGCGCAGGTGGGTAAAGTGCTTGCCGAACTGAAACGGCTGAATATGGATAAAAATACAATCGTAATTGTATGGGGTGATCACGGATGGCATTTGGGAGATGACAGGGTATGGGGAAAGCATACGCTCTCTGAATGGGCATTGAGAAGCCCTTTAATGATAAAAATGCCCGGTTCACCACAGGGCGCTTCCTGCGATAAAATTGTTAGTTCGATAGACGTATATCCTACATTGATGGAATTGTGCGGAGTAAAAACACCCTTCGCAACTGATGGTAAAAGCCTGGTGCCACTGCTGAAAGATCCAAAGCATGCCGGCTGGAGCAATGTCGCCTATAGCTATTTTAGAAGGGGCATTTCTGTTCGCACGGATGATTATCGTTTTACAAGGTATTTCAGGAAACAGGAACCTGTAAACGAATTATATGACCATCGTTCCGACCCTTTTGAAAATAATAATATTTCAGGCGCTGATCCAATCATTGAAACCATCATGCCCTTTTGGAAGAAAGGAAATACGGGCTTATATGATAAACCTCAAAACATTCAACAAAAGAGCAGCGAGGAATAAAGGAAGAAAAAATCACACGGTATTAGCATGGTGAAAATAATTTTCCTTCGATAACAGGGCGTGAGAAGCCAATTCAACAGGTAGAAAAAATTCCTTGTTAACACCTTGAATAATCAATGAACTTTCAATGGTTCTATAAATACAAACGCAATTTCATTAAAGTCCGATCATGAAAAAATCACTTGTTCTTTTGTTTTTAATTGCCCTCAGCCAGGCCGTTCCTGCTCAAAAGCGGAAGTCAGATAAACTGGTCATTATTACTTTAGACGGTTACCGCTGGAAAGAATTGTTCAGGGGGGCAGACTCAGCTTATTTATTTGGCAGCGAGTTTACCTCACAGGATTCTGCCGGCCGTTTAAAAAAATACTGGGACAAAGACATTAATAAAAGAAGAAAGAAGCTAATGCCTTTTTTCTGGAACACCATTGCAAAGGAAGGTGCGATATTTGGTAACCGCGATCTTGGGAATTATGTGAATGTCAAAAACAGGTACTGGTTTTCTTATCCGGGGTATAATGAAATGTTTACCGGCTATCCCGATACACTTGTTAATTCCAACAATTATCCTCCAAATCCCAATATCAATGTGCTTGAATTTATAAACAAGCAGCCGGGTTATGAGCAGCAGGTGGCGGCTTTTACATCATGGAATGCATTTAACCGCATCCTTAATAAAGAGCGATGTGGTTTTCCTGTCACTGCCGGTTATGCGAATCTTACTACCCCTAATTTAACGGAAACTCAAAAACTTTTAAACGAACAACAGCACTACCTGCCCAAGATCTTCGGTGGTGCAGAGCGCCCGGATGCAGTCACTTTTTTTATGGCAAAAGAATATCTAAAAAATAGTCATCCCAAAGTACTTCAGCTAAGCTTTATAGACACAGATGCTTTCGGGCACCAGGGTAAATATGATTTTTACCTGGATGCAGCGCATTACAATGATGCCATGATAGCAGATATATGGAAATACATTCAAAGCGATCCCTTTTACAAAGATCAAACAACACTTTTTATAGCGGTGGATCATGGAAGAGGCGATGACAAAACCTGGAGAAATCATAGTGCGGCCGTACCTCATTCTGATGAAATATGGTTTGCGGTAATTGGTCCGGATACAAAACCGTTGGGAGAGATAAAAACACAGGGACAATTATTTCAATACCAATACGCAAAAACCTGGGCAGGATTTTTAGGATTTGATTTTACCAGTAAAAACCCCATCGGCGAAAAAATAGAAGGCATTTTAGGCAGGTAAGGTGGTGAAAGTTTGTGAACTGTTATTAAGTAGAGCATAATGGATGATGATAGATGGTTTAATATCTCAATTGACCATCACCATTTACAAGTCGATCGTCCTTCTATTCTTAACATAACACCAGTCGATCTCACATTTTATTAAATGAAAAAATTATAACAGTATGAATAAGGGTTTAAAATTGATGGTATGTTTATTATTGCTGGCGCAATTTTCATTTGCAGCCGGCTTGCCGGTTATAAGTGCATCCAAAAAAGATGACGGGCAACAAGCGCGGGAGTACCTGGTGAAAGCCCTGGTACGCATTGCGGATCCCGTATTAACCGCCCTTAGCAAAAATGAGCTCAAAACACAAATGCCCGTGGAAGCGCAAAATGCCGGCAGAAAAAATCATACTTATCTTGAAGCATTCGGACGTTTGCTGGCGGGGATGGCACCCTGGCTCGAACTGGGTCCGGATGAAACACCCGAAGGCAAATTGCGTAAAAAATATATTGACCTGGTAGTCTTGTCACTTCATAATGCCACCGATCCAAAGGCTGCAGATTTCATGAACTTTTATAAAGGTGGACAGGCCGTAGTAGATGCTGCTTTTTTAGCACAGGGATTATTAAGGGCTCCCAACCAGGTTTGGGGCAGGCTGGATGCAGAAACAAAGGCGAATACCATTGCCGCTTTAAAATCTTCCCGCGTTATTACCCCTTTTTATAGCAACTGGCTGCTTTTTAGCGCCGAAATTGAAGCTGCACTTATAAAGTTTGATGGCCAGGGCGACAGGATGCGAATAGACTATGCCATCAAATCACATATGATGTGGTATAAGGGAGATGGCGCTTATGGCGATGGCGCCAGCTTCCATTGGGATTATTACAACAGTTTTGTAATTCAGCCGATGCTGCTGGATGTGACCAAAACACTTGTGGATAAAGATAACAATGCCTCGTCCAAAAAAGTGTATGATTTAATATTGAAACGTGCACAGCGTTTTGCTGCAGTACAGGAAAGGCTTATCTCGCCCGAAGGAACCTATCCCCCGATCGGCCGTTCCCTGGCATACCGTTTTGGTGCATTCCAGGTGCTTTCTCAAATAGCTTTTATGAGTGCTTTGCCCAAAGTCATCCAGCCACAACAGGTGAGGGCTGCCTTACATATGATGATCAAAAAACAGGTGGAGGCACCCGGCACATTTGATGAAAATGGCTGGTTGCGCATTGGTATTTACGGGCACCAGCCTGGCATTGGAGAAGTTTATATTTCCACCGGCAGCCTGTATTTGTGTTCAGAGGCTTTCCTGGTATTAGGATTGCCAGCGATTGATCCTTTCTGGAATGGGCAGGATGCAGACTGGACTGCAAAGAAGGTATGGAAAGGAGAGGACGTGCCAATAGATCATTCAGAAGAGCTGGGCAATAATGATTAGCAGGGAGGAAATTCATTTAAAAAAATCAATAGTAAAAATAATGAGCGGAAAAATATTATCAGGGACAGTCATTTTCATTTTGTTGCTGAATACGGGATGTAAAGTAACGCAGGGAAAAGAAAACAAACTCAAGGGCGATTTGATTCAGTTGCTTGATAAGCATATTGAGGATGCAGCAATCCAATATAAATACCTGGCCCGGGAAACTCCTGCAGATAGGTTTCCCCGTTCTCTTAATAATAATGGAAGGTTGGTAACCAGCGATTCCAAATGGTGGTGCAGCGGGTTTTATCCTGGTACGCTGCTATACCTGTATGAAGCAACAAAGGATACAGTGCTGCTAAATGAAGCTGGAAGGAAATTAAAAGCACTGGAGAAAGAACAGTATAACAAATCTACCCATGACCTGGGTTTTATGATGTTCTGTAGTTTTGGTAATGCTAACCGGCTGGCACCCGGTACGGAGTATAAAAATATCTTAGTTAACAGCGCCCGTTCTTTGGCTAGTCGTTTTGATGAAAAAGTTGGTTGCATCCGTTCATGGAATTCAAAGCCTTCAGATTTTCTTGTCATCATAGATAACATGATGAACCTCGAACTTTTATTTTGGGCAACCAGGGCAACCGGCGATTCCTCTTTTTACAAGATTGCAGTTACCCATGCCAATACCACCATGAAAAATCATTTCAGGCCTGATCATAGTTCTTATCACCAGGTGAATTATAATCCACAGAGCGGCGTGCCACAAAAAAAACGCACGGTGCAGGGTGCTGCTGATGAATCTTCCTGGGCCCGGGGACAGGGCTGGGGCCTTTATGGATATACCGTAATGTACCGGGAAACAAAGGATCCAAAATACCTGGAATTGGCCAATAACATCGCTGACTTTATTTTAAATCATCCCAATCTTCCGCAAGATAAAGTTGCCTATTGGGATTTTAACGCCCCCGGAATACCGGGTGCACTGCGGGACGCTTCTGCCGCATCATTGATGGCTGCTGCATTCATTGAACTGTCAGGATTCAATAAAGGTAAAATCGCTAAAACATACCTGGTAGCCGCAGAAGAAATTCTCCGTTCCCTATGTTCGCCGGTGTATACGGCGGCGTATAAAGAAAAAGGGGGCTTTTTATTAAAACATAGCGTCGGCAATCTTCCGGGAAAATCAGAAGTGGATGTGCCTCTTTCATATGCCGACTATTATTTTATTGAAGCGATGCTGCGCTACAAAAATTTGAAGTGATAGCAGGGTAGTGTTATGTCGGGCGTCAATATAATAACACGAATTCGTCTTTATAATTTCGAATAAAATAATTATTCCCAGTGCATTATTAACATAGCACTTATTCTCCGCGTCCACAAAACGATATCACAACATCGGAATCTGAATCAAATCAACAACTGATTAATGATGTATAAAAATCCAATAAGAAAAATCGTCCTCTTATCTGCTGTATTCTTTCTGTTTTTTGGAGGTAGGGCTACGCTCACTAAAGATCAGGCAGGAAGCCTTTCCGCTGATTACGCTGATTTTCTTCCCAAAAGGTTTACTAACCCGGTTGCCAACGGAGCGGATCCCTGGGTAATTAAACACGATCTTTATTACTATACATGTCAAAGCAGCGCAGGAACTAACGGCAAAGGTATTTCTGTGAGCAAATCGGCGCAGTTAACAAAGCCAGGTCCGCCGGTTCAGGTGTGGAATACACCTGCTGCAGGTTGGAACAGCAGCCTGGTATGGGCGCCGGAATTGCACAGGATCGGCAACAGGTGGTATATTTATTATGCAGCGGGAAAAGCAGGTCCGCCGTTTATTTACCAGCGTTCAGGGGTATTGGAATCGGTGACAGACGACCCGCAGGGTAAGTATATCGACAAAGGGATGTTAAAAACCGGTATAGATTCAAATGACTCCACGGGCACTGTATGGGCGATAGATATGACAGTTTCGGAGATCAAAGGAAAATTATACGGAGTATGGTCTGGCTGGGAAAAAAATGCCGTTACTGATAAAACATCGCAGCATCTTTATATTGCTGAAATGAGCAACCCCTGGACAATCAGTACCAAAAGGGTTAAGATTTCATGCCCTGATCAACCCTGGGAAAGGGGAGGACCGCTTGATCTGAATGAAGGCCCTCAATTTTTAAAACATAATGGAGAAATATTTATTATTTATTCCACCAGGGAATCCTGGACACCGGAATACCGGTTGGGTCAGCTAAGGCTAAAAGATACTGCCGGCTCGGTTTTGGACCGAGGCAATTGGGAGAAAACGGGCCCGGTTTTCCAGGGAACCGATTCGGTGGCCGGAACAGGACACGCCTGTTTTACCACTTCGCCGGATGGTAAGGAATGGTGGATATACTATCATGCTAAAAAATCAGTGAAACCAGGGTGGCAAAGAAATGTAAGATTGCAAAAATTTACCTGGCGTCGGGATGGCAGTCCTGACTTCGGCATCCCGGTTCCAACAGCAACACCTATGAATGTTCCTGCCGGAGAGTGATGATAAAATACGAGTCTTGTATTACACCTGTATCTAACTACCGTTAGAACACATCTTTTTGCTAGTCGGCATAAGTGTTATGAATAGAATATGACAGCCCTGTAAGGGGCTCCGTGTTTATAGTAAATTTAATAAAAAGCGTTTTGGCTCCATAGGACACGTAAATTACGTGGCAAAAGTGGCACCTACTGAGCCCATGTAATAATGTGCGATCGTTCTATAAACACGACGCTCCTGCGGCGGCAAACTGCTTTATTAATGTGTCCTAACCGTAGGTATATACCGAATAGCGCTTCCTGCCAAATCTTTTATTCGCAAATGCCCGGCGTTTGATTGTAGGTATCGCATTTTTTATTAATTCCTTTTTATCGTGTTCAGGAAAAAAGCAATCAGGGAATGCTCAACAATTTTAATCATACCATTGATATTTGGATCAAAGCGTTAGAACAATACGACTTCATTCAGTTATGCACGAAACCTTCTCCAAACAGTTGGTCACCCGGACAAATGTATAAGCACCTGGTTGATGATACAAATTATTATATTGGACAAATAAAAATTTGCTTATCTACAAATGAGCATGCAGATGAAGAAGCATCCCCGTTTGCTAAAACAATGTTGCTCAATAATGATTTTCCCGATGAAATCATTGATGGCAATCCCGCAAATGACTACATCCCCCAACCCCAAAGTAAGGAGCAGCTGATGATGGATTTAATTGCTGTAAAAAATGAAATGAATAATCTGCAGGAATTAATTGAAAGGAGTTCGTTTAAAGGTAAAACCAAACATCCGGGATTAAATTATTTCAACGCTAATGAATGGTTCCAGCTTGCTGAAATGCATTTCCGCCATCACCTGAGACAAAAGAAAAGAATAGACGATTTGCTGCGGTTTTTTAATTAATATTTTCTTTAATGCATGCTTGCATTTGTGCTAAGTATATCTTAGGTTAGCAGCTTAATTCATATCCACGAATTACCTACTTACTTCTTTCCACAATTGTTTAATAAGAAGTCATATCAGCGTTTCTGTTAGCTTGATAATAAGTTTGGCTATTGAGCTACAAACTGTTATTTTAATCCTGGTCATTTATTCATTTTTATTGCCAGCTTAGTATTTGGTTAAACAATTTTTTGCGGTGTTCGCCCCTTGGTTTCACTGTCAATTCTCCCTATCAAAACTAAAGGAGGCAAGGGTAAATAACAGTTCATTCCTGCTTATTAGAACCCGTTGGTTGTTTACCGCAACCGTTTCTTTCGACTACACATAATCTGTATTATTTTTTTAACTGCATTTGTCCACCTTAAACTATATACTTCATGGCAACAGCAACCAACCCCAGCCCAGGCTTGTACACCTATCGCAACGGTAAAAAAGTTTACCTTAATAAAGAACCTGATCAATTTGTGATAAGGGAAAAACCTGAAGAGCTTACAAAGAAAGGAATCAGGGGGAATTTAGAAAGAGTTTCTTCTTCATCTACCAGGGTTACTGTAAACCGCGAAGAATTGAACCCGCTGATGGATGAATTGCGTAAGGAAGCAGTTACGCATCATGCGTATACGCAACAAGATAATGACGCTGAGTTCCTGATTACGGACCGCGTCATGGTTACCTTTAAGCAGCCGGTTAGCAATGAAATACTCAGCCAGTTCATGGCGAAGTATGCACTCATCCTGAGAGATAAATATTCCGACAAAGAATATTTATTCCAGCTAACAGATCAAACATCTATGAACCCTGTAAAACTTGTTGTGCAAATCAATGAAACCGAAAGTGCATTGGTTGAATCCTGTGAACATGACCTAAACAAGCGTATGACGGTAAGTACTGTGAATGTACCTGCAGACGCAAAATATCTGCAACAATGGCATTTGCATACAAAATTTACGAGTCCGGCATTTGATACCCGTGCTTCAGCCAATTGTGAAGCTGCGTGGAACCTGCTCAATCACTTTGGAAGCAGTGATGTGGTAATAGCAATTTCTGACGACGGGTGTAAAATTGATCACTCCGATTTTGATTCGCCTAATAAATTTGCTCAATGGGGATATTTCCAGGGAAACACCCTGGTTCAGCGAGATTCCGTAAGTGCCGACCCATTAAAGATGTACCAGTCCGGCGCAGACCATGGTACCTGTTGCTCTGGGGTGATCGCTGCTGAGATAGATGGCTCACTTACGGTGGGTGCAGCACCCGGATGCAGGTTATTACCGGTTAAATGGGAATCCGACAGCACTGGCCTGTTTGTTAGTGACAGCAAGATGATGACTTTATTAACTTTTATTGCCGATAAAGCAGATGTGCTTTCCAATTCATGGGGCTCGTCACCCGAATCAAATTTCTCAATAAATGTTGTCAATAAAATTGGACAGCTTGCGCAAAATGGGGGACGAAGGGGAAAAGGAATTGTTTTCCTGTGGGCTGCCGGTAATGAAAATTGTCCCATAAAATATACGGGCAACCTCGACATACCGTACGACAACGGCTATAACAGGTTTGGCAGCTGGCAGGGCGTACGTACGGCAAGAAATTTCCGGCATAATTTAACCTCCGTTCCAGGGGTAATGTATGTTGCGGCTCTTGCAAGCAATGCGCAGCGTAGCCATTATTCCAATTATGGTGAAGGCATTTCCATTTGTGCACCATCCAGTAATTCACATGAATATTGGAGAATGGCAGTTACAGGGCTCGGCATCCTGACAACTTCAGGCCGTTCTCCCTTCTTCGATTCGGCGTTCGGCGGAACATCCAGTGCCACACCGTTGGTAGCCGGAATTGCCGGCCTGATTATTTCAGCCAACCCAAGTCTTTCAGCACTTGAAGTGGTTTCTGTTTTACAGAAGACAGCGGGCAAAAATCTTAATATGACCAGTTATCCGCAAACTCCTGCAGCTTCTTTTGATCCAACCCCTACTTGGGATATCTCCCCGGTAGCTCCATACAATACCGGCAATTTTACCAATATCGGGCACCCCGATGGAAACTGGAGCGGATGGTTTGGATTTGGAAAAGCAGATGCGGCTGCTGCTGTGGCAGAAGCATTGCGTTTGGCAGGCAATTCGCCTGTAGGCAACAGTACAATTACAAAGTCTTCCAGCCCGTCAAAACCGATTCCGGATAATAATCCTACCGGTATTGCTGACACAATCGTTATCAATAATGCAGGAACAGTCGCGGCTGTAAAGATAGATCTTGACATAACCCATACTTATATTGGGGACCTGGTTATCGGGCTCACCTCCCCAAGAGGAACCCCGGCGATTTTGCATGAACGCAATGGAGGAAGTGCAAAAAATATTGTTAAGACATTTGATCTGCAATCAACTCCTGCATTATCAAGGTTTAAAGGTGAGTCTGCAAATGGTAACTGGACGCTTGAAGTGAGTGATGCTGCCGCAATAGATTCCGGAACCCTTAACAAATGGACCCTTATTATTGAGACGGGTTCGCAGGCCGAAATAAAGCTGGAAGACAGCCCGGGAACTGCCATTCCTGATGTAAACCCCGCGGGCATTGAACGCAGTTTAAATGTAACGGCTACCGGTACTCTCAAAGAAATTGAAATTGCAATTGATATTACCCATACCTATATCGGTGACCTGATTGTAAACCTTGTTTCTCCATCGGGGGCAATGATCAACCTGCATAGCAGATCAGGTGGCGACGCAGACAATATCATAAAGACTTTCAATTTTGCAAACAACACAAATTTAAAAACGCTTGTGGGACAGCAGGTACAAGGCAACTGGAAATTAAAAGTTTCAGATGTTGTTGGGCAGGATGTAGGAAAATTAAATAAATGGTCGCTCAGGATTATCAAAGAATAGAAAACTGGTGTTATGTTAAGAGTGAATTGTCAATGGTGAATGGTCAATAATTCACGATTGACCATTCACCATTGACGAATCAAACCGTCACTTTGCACTTAACATATCACCAGGTAATTTAATAAAACGAAGAACCGCGGTTGTTATTTAACCGGGGCTCTTAGCTATAGAAATAAAGGGGCTACTTCTTTTGAACTTAATGCGACACCACTACTTTTGTAATTTTGGTTTTAGTTGCAGTAGCGACATTGATGATATAACTACCTGCGGGAATAGCACCGAGATTAAGCGTATGAGTTGTGGAACCGGTTGTGGTAAAATCTTTCACCAGCCTGCCAGACAAATCAAAAAGTTTGATGGACCTGATATTACTATCGTCATTCGATATAATTTTCATAACATCTTTCGCAGGGCTTGGATATACCACTATGGATCCATTTCCCATACTGGATATGCCTGGGGCTATTCTACCTGCTGCAGCGCTGCTGGTTGTGATATCATTTGCCAGGTGGAAAGCAAAGAATTTATGATTAGGAGTGCCTAAACCAAAGTTCTCGTAACCTGATCCCCAATACACATTGCCATCAACCACGGCGGCACCTGAATTAACCGTGCCACCGCTTTCAAAGGACCAGAGCTTTTGCCCGGTGGCGCCGTTAAATGCATACATGGTACCCGGGGCATCCATTGCGGCGCCAAAAACAACGCCGTTGGCGGTAGTAACAGCGCCAGTATTGATTGCGACGGTTCCTGCAGGAGGAGGAGGGAAAAGAGCAATTGGAACAGGGGGATTGGTTGCGGCATATTCCCAATTTACTGCACCTGTCGCAGCATCAAGGGCAGCCCAAAAGCCTCCACTAACGGTAGTTCCGGCACCAGGCCCTTTCGTCATAGTATGTGGGGTGAAGCCATTGTTTGAAACGGCAGTATATATTTGGTTGTCATCAATCGCTGATCCCCATTGCAATCCACCGAGTGTACCGCCTGGTCCCACCTGGGTTTTCCATACCACCGCTCCTGTTGAAGGATTGAGCGCCCAATAGATGCCACTTTTTTGTCCGGCGCCAAGTAATTCTTTTTTATCGCCGGCCTTACCAACAGTAAATAAAGCTGCACCCTGGCCAAAATCATAATCCGGTCCTGCATTGTCCGGGCAGTTAGGCCCATCAAAAAAGCAAGACACCGTCCACGCATCAAAAGGGATAACGGATGTAGACCATTTGATAGCGCCCGTGGTCATGTCCAGGGCAACAAATGCATCGAAATGATTTTCACTGCTACCATCGGCTGCCATCACACAGGACCTTACTTCGTCGGGGGTTCTCCCGGGAGCATTACAATCCAAAACTGCCTGGGGCACTTTATAATTATTACCCGTAGTGATGTACAAGGAATTTCGTTTCGGATCAATAACAGGTGTGCTTCCCCAAACGGCAACACCAGAAAATCCTTTGTTCGCAGGAGTCATATATGTTTTCCAAAGTATTTGCCCGGTATTTACATCCAGGGATACCATGCTGCCACGGAATGAGCAACATGGATATGTAGGGTCTGCTGCGAAGTTTTCTTCCTGTGAAGCTACTCCAACAAAAGCTTTGTCCCCATGTACCATGGCAGATTGAGTTACTACTGCTGCAAAAAAGTCATCCACCTGGGTTTTCCAAATCAGGTTACCGGTGACTTTATTGATTCCGAGTACCCAGGCGCCGATAAAAGGAAAGCCAAGTTGAGTACCTATAATAAGCGTATTTCCGGCAATGGCAGGGGTCGCACGGGCTAAGCCCCTGGTTTGACCGGTATAACTGCTGATCAGTTTTTTCCATTTTGGAATGCCTGTAGTTGCGTCCACTTTATATAAATTGCCAGCCCAGTCAGGAAAGTAAACATATTGACCATCAACAGCAGGTGTCGCAGAAACATCTCCATCAGTAGCAAGTTGCCATTTAATAGCCAGGTTACTTACAGTATTGACAGATATTTTGCTTTCATGAGAAGCATTGCGGGTATTGGACGGATTTTGTCCGCCGGTAAGCCAAAGTGGATTATTCTGTGCCAGTGCATGCGACGAGATCATGTACATTACCACGATAGATAAAGCAGCTTTGTAAGGCAAATTCAGTTTTGGGGTGAGGCCTTTGCAGTGCAGCCGAATGATATGACCGTAAGCGTACATTAAGTTAGTTTGAGTGAATGTTTTGGACATAATTTGATTTTGAAGATGAGAATAAAAAGGCAGTTGTTACGAATTGAAAATTTGCAAATGAATGGATTTCACGGGGGAGTATAAGACCTGTATTTCGAAAACATGCCTGTACTTACCAATCCTTTTGCAACTTTAAAAAAAGTAAAAAGAATACGGTATAGAAAAGTAGAAAAAAGCAGGTATGAAGCGGAAAGATGGGCTCCCATTGTAAATTTTTAGAATGATGGCTTATTATAAATGAATAAACTTGCTTAGAGGTAATCTATAAGCGCCAGGTGTTAACACCTGCTGAGTGGAGTTTAAACAGGAAATGTTTCAAAAAGGAGTTTACTAGAGGAAGCCTAATCCATGATTTACAAGAGGTAGCGAGATCAGTGTGTTTACTTAAATAACAATAATAAAAAACCTGGTCTAATATTTACCGTTGCTTACTTAACAATTTGAAATTTGTTTTCGAGGGATAGTTAGCAAGACCTGTTTACTGGCGAATTCAAAATGCCATAAGACTAATCAAGCTAAGAATTGGAGGGTGTAAATGATAATGATAATTTAAAGCTATAGTATAAATCTTATATGTGCAAACTTTAAATACAAGTCTGTTGATAAGATAGCCAAACTGCGGAGGTATTATTTTTTTTTATTAAAATTTAAATTGAAAAGCACGGGGAGACTTCAAATAGATTGTTCGTTCCATTTTGCATGTGATCAGCATCGAATGCTGTCGGTGCAGATGTTTTCAGGAGGCTCCAAAAACAGCAGAAAGCTGTTATAAATAATTGGTGTTTTGGGCTATACAATGGAAGATATCTCCATTTATTCATTCCCGCTTGTAATTGGTTAGAAAAGAAAAGCAAACCATTGAACAAAAGCTTCAATTCATCGAAGGTTTTTGGCATTTCGTCTCGTTTGCATAATTACCAGCATTGTTGTGTATTATCTTTATATCACGATAATTGAAACAATATCTCACTTAATAATTTTTAACAATGGATTTCTCATAAGCAGTTAGTTTTGGTTAGACGGGCCGCATTTCTATGCGGCCTTTATTTTTCCAACCATTTCGCCTTATGGATATTAGATTATGCTCAGATTGCTCCTTTGCCCGTCAGCTCTGTATAAAATCCATCATCACGTACACAGGGATTGTTTTTATGTTTCATCGTCTTGTGTACCATGCTACATTGCCTTTTACATTTGTTAGGTCAGGGATTTTCTATTGTGTGCAGCCCACTTTTACAGTAGTCATTATTATATCTGGCAGTACTTCCGCATGAAATCCAAATTCTCTTAAAAGATTAACCAGGCAGGAGGAACTTATTGATCCTGAAATACTTTTTACCCGAAGGATCCTGTCACGGTCATCCAGGTCAAAATTAGCCCTGTAACCAACAAAGGTGCTGTGTATCCGGGCAATCAGCCTATTGGCGTGCTCCTGTTCAGTTACATCAGTCTTAAAAACTTCTACCATCTTTATACCCCTTTTATTGATTCAAACGCCCGGTCTATCCTTGTCTTGCGTTTTCCGGGTCGGTATTTAAAAATAGATTATCCAGCAATCAGGCATGAATATCCTGTAAATAATTTTCGTTGGATTTGCTGGCCAGGATGAACCTAAGCCATACAAAAAATTACACATCATTTAATGGGAAACGCCCGGTGAAATACTCCGCAGCGACCTACTTCCGAAAAAGAACGGTCTGATTATAATTCTGTCTTATTTAGCAGGTGACTTCCTGCGGAAGACTATGCTGCAGGTTTTTCATCATAATTTACCATCCACTGAATACCATACTTATCGGTAAGCATACCAAAATAAGCGCCCCAAAACATCTTTTCAAGCGGCATCGTAACCTTGCCTCCTTCTGAAAGGCTATTGAAAAATCTATTTGCCTCTTCCTCACTTTCCGGGCTGATGGCCAATGAAAAATTGTCTCCCGGGTTTACTTTTTGCCCCATTGATTCCAATGCATCGGTTGCCATAAGTATTGTTCCCTCACCAATGGGTAAAGCGATGTGCATTATTTTTTCCTTGTCTTCTGCCGACATACTCTCCCCGTGCGGTGTGTCTTTAAATCGCTGCAGGGTGACAAATTCTCCACCAAAAACGGATTTGTAAAAGTTGAAGGCGGCTTCGGTGTTACCATTAAAGTTTAAATAAGGATTTACTGTTGCCATGTGATACAATTTAAAAATGTTGAATAATTTTAGTTTAGTACTTGCTTGAAAGGTTTCCGGGCTTTTCAAGAACTCCCTTAAGCATTGCCAGGCTGGTTTCAAGGTCCTTGCCAAGCATATTATCCATAAACAGGTTCATAAAGTTCATGGGATATTTGCTTTTTCCTTTTAATGACCATCTAACTTTTGTTTGATTAGCCGAGAGCATTTCTGTGGTGATCGGGGCGGTAGCAATTCCTTCAAAAGGTTTTTCAAACCGGATCTCCACATCTACTTTTTCACCATCCTTCAGGTCTTTTATTTCCTGCTCTCCTTTCCCCGCTTCGCTGTTGCCATCCCAGGCATATACAAAGCCGATAGTTCCATCTGTTCCCCTATAGTCCTTTTTCATATTAGGGTCCATTCTCACCCACTTGCTGTAGTTCTCCTGGTTTTTTAAATACTTTACATAGTTAAAAACTTCCTGTTTAGGCCTGTTGATCGTTACTTCACGCTCAACAAAATATTCTCTTTTTACAAACAATGCGATCACAAACGGAATAGCGATCAGCACTAAAATAATAAGCACAATTTTTTTCAAGGTTTTCATTTTTCAATTTTTAATGGTGCATAATAAAAGCGTCTAATGTTCTTAACACAATCTCAAAACGGCCAATCTACAGTATTCTGCAGTGTGATGGATTACTCTAGACTGCCACAATTTTTCATCTATTGTTATACCACACGTGCTGAAATTTAACAGGCATTTTAATGCGGGATAATTTTTTTATCTATATTACAAATATATTGTTTGAGTTCGAACCGATAAGGGTGTGATAACGGCTTTTTAAGGGGCCAATTGCGACTAAATTTTATCCATATGAAACATATCTCTATTCTTGTTCCGAAGGGCGCTGCGGCGTTAAGCTGTATTGAAGGCCCATACACCCTGTTTAATAAGGTGAACGAATTTCTGGAAAATATGGGCAAGCGGCCGATGTTCAAAGTACAATTAGTAGGAGCCACCCGGGAAGCACAGGTATATGACCGGATGTTTACTGTTTGTCCCGATGTCGTTATTGCCGAAGTGAGCCATACCGATCTGATCATTATCCCCGCGGTAAATGGAGATATGAGGTCCGTAATAGAATGGAACCATGTTTTTAACTCGTGGATAAATACACAGTATGCCGGCGGGGCAGAAGTAGCGAGCCTTTGCGTGGGCGCTTTTTTGTTGGCTGCCACGGGGTTAATGAACGGAAAGAAGTGTGCAACACACTGGGGCGCAGTGAACGATTTTAAGTCAATGTTCCCCGAAGTGAACCTCGTGTCTGAAAAGATCATTACAGATGAGCAAGGCATCTATTCTAGTGGTGGCGCAAATTCTTTCTGGAATCTTTTATTATACCTGGTAGAAAAATTTACCGACCGGCAAATGTCGATCCTTTGCGCCAAATACTACGAGATTGAGATGGGCCGGAGCAGCCAATCGCCTTTTATAATGTTCAAAGGTCAAAAAGAACACCAGGATGAATCTGTAAAAAAGGCGCAGGATTTTATCGAGAAAAACTTCCAGGATAAGATAACCGTTGAAAAACTTTCTGTGATGTTTTCAGTGGGCAGGCGAAGTCTTGAAAGAAGATTTAAAAAAGCAACCTGCAACACTGTATCCGCCTATATTCAACGGGTAAAAATGGAAGCTGCAAAAAAGGGTTTTGAAACCAGTCGTAAAAATATCACCGAGGTCATGTATGATGTTGGTTATTCCGATACCAAGGCTTTCAGAACCGTTTTTAAACGGAATACAGGCCTGTCACCCGTAGAATACAGGAACCGTTACAATAAAGAAGTGATGATGTTTCACCAAAATTAGCCCGGTGGAAGCCAAAAAATATACTAAAGATTTTGCGCCGGCCGGTAAGTCTTAATCTCTTGTAGTGCCGCAGGTAACATTCAATGCTGTTCCGGTCATCGCATTCGCGAGATCTGAAACCATAAATGCCGCTACATTTTTATTTTCAAGTAGCATCACTCTAACGTATTTAAAATATCCGGACTGTCTGTTACATATATTTTAATGCTTCATACCCCAGCAACCTTCGCCACAAAGCAATCTGTCCGATACAATTGGCTTCGCGGTAACTCATGAAAGTAACGAGGTCGTAAAAAGGCATAGTAAGTCCGGGCATCATTTCAAAGGGTTTATCGAGCCGTTCATCTGTTAGGTTTACAAGTGCTTCTCTCAATAAGTGACTGATTTTTCCCCAATCTGCTTTAAAGGAATTCAAAGATGGGTAACGAACACCGTCGCGGATACCATGGTGATTCTTAAAAAGTTCATCGGCGGCTTGTTTTTGATCAATACCGAGTTCCCTGGCCATCTCAAATCTTTCCTCCACCAGGCTTCCCGTTAACCAGGCAACATGATTGGCTTTTGTATCCATGCGGTTGTGGGCATCATCATCGGAAATTCCTTCAATGGCTTTTGGAAAAAAGTTGGTATGCATATCATACAAAACAACGATTGAATGCATTCTGTGGCTGACTGTTTTTGTTTCCATATGTTGTTTTTTAAATTAAATTTCTACAAATGTATTGCTATGAAATCAGTAGTAACGGGTGTGAATGCGCCGAATAAAGGGTTGATTGCGACAGGAATTTTCTCTATTTTTGAAAAATGAAGCACATATCTATCCTGGTTCCGGAAGGAGCTATTTTGGGCAGTCTCGAAGGCTCGCGCCAATTGTTTACGCAGGTGAATGAATTTTTTAAGATGCGGGGAGCGCCGCCTTTGTTTAAGGTGCAACTCGTCGGACTGTCGAGAGGCACAAAGTTGAGCGGCGGCCTTTTTACAGTAAATACTGAATTGGTGCTGGAAGAGGTAAGCAAAACCGATCTCATCATTATCCCTGCGTTGGACGGGGAAATAAGGAATGCCGTGGAAAGAAACCTCGACTTCATTCCCTGGATAATAAAACAATATAATGCCGGCGCGGAAGTGGCCAGTCTTTGTATGGGCGCATTTTTACTTGCTGCTACCGGGTTGCTAAAAGGAAAAAAATGTGCAACGCATTGGATGGCTACCAATGATTTCAGGACCATGTTTCCGGATGTGAACCTGGTAACCGAAAAAATCATTACGGATGAAATGGGGCTTTATTCCAGCGGAGGAGCTTTTTCTTACCTCAACCTTATCTTGTACCTGATCGAAAAATATGCGGGACGGGAGATGGCGGTGCTATCAGCGAAGGTATTTGCGATCGAAATTCAGCGGGAAGACCAATTGTCGTTCACTATTTTCCAGGGACAAAAAGAACACGGTGATGAGCCGGTGAAACAAGCCCAGGTATATATCGAAAAGAATTTTACAGAACGTATCACTGTAGACCAACTGGCATCAATGCTGGCGCTCGGCCGAAGAAACCTTGAGCGCCGATTTAAAAAAGCGACTGCCAACACCGTGGTGGAATATATCCAGCGGGTAAAAATTGAAGCTGCAAAAAACAGCCTGGAAACATTCCGTGAAAATGTAAATGAAGTGATGTATAAAGTTGGGTACAGCGATCCAAAAGCATTCCGGAGCACCTTTAGAAAAATCACCGGGCTATCTCCGATCGAGTACCGTAATAAATTCAACCGGGATACAATGGGATTGGTGCCTGCTTAGCGTACTTCTGCTGAATTAATCATTTACCCGTTGCTATATTGTAAAGTGGTGCATTGTTGAGCGGCGTCATCGGGGGCAATCATCCCTTTCTTTGCTCCTGCAAATTTTATTTTAAGCAAACAACACGGTAACTTAGCGGGCGATCCTCACAAACACGATCGGTTAAATAGTTATGAGCAATTTATTTAGTAAAGTAATAGACGGCAAACAATTTAATTTTCAACCATTTGAATTTGGTAATAATGCCGGCTATCATGTTGATGTAAAAGATGAAGAAGGTACAAGGTGGGAATTTAGCATTTTACATGCTGATAAGGATGATCCTTCAAAAATGAAAATTGAGGACATCAAACTTCCCTCATGGATATTTGATCTTCAGGGGACATTGATCAAAGTGATCAATGAGCAGGGATGATGGGTATCTGTGATTGCATGAACGTGTTAGTTAGTTGGAAACATATCCTCATCTATGAACATTCGTATTTTTATAACCGGCGGAACATTTGATAAAGAATACAACGAAATCAACGGCCAGTTGTATTTTAAGGACACTCATTTGCACGACCTGCTGGAAATGGGCCGCAATAAAGTAGTGGTGGAAATAAGAACATTGATGATGATTGATAGTCTTGAGATGACGGCGGAAGACCGGAGCCTGATCGTTCACCAATGCAAGCACTGCGAAGAAGACCGCATCGTAATTACCCATGGAACCGACACCATGTCGGATACCGCGAAGATCCTCGGTCGGGAAAATATCAGCAAAACCATTATTCTTACCGGTGCTATGATTCCCATTAAGTTTGGTAGTTCGGATGGATTATTTAACCTGGGAAGTGCCCTCGCATTTGCCCAGGCACTTTCTCCCGGGGTATATGTGGCAATGAACGGAAGGTATTTTAACTGGGACAATGTAAGGAAGAATAAGCTCACAGGTATTTTTGAGGAATTAAAATAATCGAAAGTTAAAATTGATGAGTTAACAAATGGTGTTCAACCTTAATAAAATATTGACAAGACAGTCCACCATATTGACTTATTGTTTAAGTAGTGCTTATTTATTAAAGGATAATAAGGTCTGCGCTAAAACAATTCATTTCTACAAAGGTTTGTGCAAAGCCACTTTTTTACCGTTTGTAAAATAGGTAGTCACGCGGACGCTACCTTCCGGTCCGCTTATGCACAAAATGCCAGGAAACGAAGCATAATCTCTCACGCATTCCGCCCAAATTCATTCTTCTGTGATGGCAAAATGAAATGATTTCCCCAATAGTGGGTCCGCTTCTTTAATTTTGCAGGTCAGGCTAGCTTTAAAATCCAACACATTTATCTATGTTTCTCCATAAAAAAAGAATACCGTTATCGCTGTTATTTGTGGTTTTGATGCTGTGCGCCGTTCAACCCGTTCTTTCACAACCATTCCAAAAAAGATCAGCTGATTCAACCAAAGCGGTACTTAACGACAGCCTGTTGCCTGGCCTCGTAATTAAAGTAGCATCTTACACTGCAACCATCGACCATACCGACTTTTTAGTGAGGCGTAAATTTAATATTACACCAATTTCCATCAACCTGCCTGACATTGAAAGACGTGTAAACGGCTTCAAAAAAAGGCTCGATAGAAAGGGAAGCCAAATGAACCTGCGAAGTTTGAACAGCGGCGTCATCATGTTAGGTGAAACATCGACCGATCTTGCGTCTTACCAGCGCATCCTGAACAATTATAGCAGCGAACTTACCCAAAGCAATCTTGAGGTAAAGAAAATACTCCGCGATCCTGTGCTGCATTCTAAAGTATCAGACTCCATACTGATGGAACAACTGGAAGATATACGCGTTGAAGGGCTTACACTCGATTCACTGCAGCAAAAAACACTCACCAGGGTCAATTTGTTAAGGAACCGCGTATCCGTGAATTTGCTGGAGGCCACAGATGTTATTTCTGATATGCGCTATCTGACAATTTCACTTAAAATGGGGATGTGGAAAGAAGAAGAAACGCCCTTGTTCAAAGCAAAGGCGGATGAATACCCACGCGGCCTCGGCGAAATTACCAACCTGGGATTAGTACGTGGATGGAAGATCATTGTTATCTACCTCGCCGAGAAATGGAGCGTACTCACTATTGGGGTATTAGCTTTCATTTTTATATTTTCCTGGTCGCTCACCAATATGAACCGGATAAGAAAACAACCCAATGCCAAAGTTATCTTACAGCCAATGCATTTTTTGCGGCGTAATGTTTTGGTCGGTTGCAGTATGGCATTTTTTACTTACCTGCCTTTCTTTTTTGCCAATCCGCCAATGTCGCTGTTGCATGCCTGCGAATTGATGCGCCTCGCAACGCTTAGCTTTCTTATCTATCCTTATTTGGCCAGGCAATCAAAAATAATCTGGTGGTTGCTATGCACCCTATGGATATATTATGCCTTGGACAACCTGCTGCTGGAATCGGCCTTCGGCGAACGCTGGGGATTGTTTTTTGCAGGCATTTTACTATCGGCAGTTTGCCTGAAAATAATCACCGGTAAAAAGCCAAATTTTGCTAACCTGCCCGAATCACCCGCTGCTACAGCACTGGCTATTTTTACCCTCACGCAAGCGGTGCTTTCTATCTTTTTTAACCTTACCGGCAGGGTCTCTCTGGCCAAAATATTTGGCGTAAGCGCTATTCAATGCCTTTTTTTAGGCATTAGTCTGAAAGTTTTTTGTACGATGGTGCTGGAAGCCATTTACCTGCAATCCGAAGCATATTTTGAGAGCCGTTTTTCCGACTTTATCAACTTTACTGTGCTGAAGCAACGCTTCCTGCGTGTTTTATGGATTTTATCCTGCATCGTTTGGGCAGTCGCCCTGGTCCGCAACCTCGCCCTGTATGATGCAATGATACAGGCATTAGACACTTTTTTCGGCGCCACAAGGAAAATCGGCAACGTGGCATTTACCTTTCAAAGCGTGGCAATATTTTTTTGTATCATTTGGCTGTCGTCCGTCATCTCGGGTTTCATTAACTTTTTCTTCGGCAACGACAAGTTAAAAGCAGCCGGAAAGCGCAGCAGGCTTGGGTCTATGATGTTACTGATCCGCTTAACGATCTGGACCCTCGGATTTGGCATTGCCGTTGCTGCGGCCGGAATTCCTTTGGATAAGCTTTCCATAATGATCGGTGCATTGGGAGTGGGCATTGGTTTTGGCTTGCAAAACATAGTCAACAATCTTGTTTCGGGCGTAATCATTGCTTTTGAAAGGCCCATACAAGTGGGCGACCTGATAGAAGTAGGCGGAAAGATGGGTGTTGTAAAGGAGATTGGCGTACGCTCCAGTAAGATCAATAACAATGAAGGCGCAGATATCATTGTTCCCAATGGCGACCTGCTTTCGCAGCACCTCATCAACTGGACCATGCAGGACAGGAACAAGCAGATTCAATTTATAATTGGGATACCTTATCAGTCGGATTTGAAAATGATCAAGAATCTTGTACACGATATCCTCGAAAAAAATGAACGGATCATGAAAAACCCGGAGCCGGGTATTTTAGTGCAGCAATTTGGCGATTGGTCAATTGACCTGAAAATCTTGTTTTGGGTGAATGATCTTACAGAAGCGGGATCCATCCGGAGCACGGCAATGATCGAAATATATGAGGCGCTTGTAGCAGAAGGCATACAACTTCCTGTGAACAAAGGGCAATCGGCAGTAGAAGTGCCCGCAACCAAGCCGGCAATTCTCTGAAGGGTATTCAACGGTCGGCACGGAACGTCAGACCGTTGTATACCCTTCAACCTCACGATATCCTTTGCCTTTAAACAAATCCAATCCAATCCAATCCTTGCCGGTTTAACCATCTTAGAAGCGTGCATTTCTGTGCCTCCGCTAATCGCTGTTTCAATCATCTTAAAACACAGTACCCCTGAACTCGTAAGTTTCGGAAAAGAATAAGAAACGGCTGCAATTTCTTATCGCCTGCATAATTCTACTTTAACAAATCAAACCTGTATGTTTCTTTGTTGACCAGCAGAAGTTTTTCATGGCGGCTTCGTTGTGTCACTCACTTGTACTGTATTTTTTCATGGCATCTTTTTCGTTCCATAATTAAAATTATTGTAATCCTGAACTACGTCTTCTAAATATGTCAAAGTAGAAATAAGCACCGAAAATTATTATAATTTCATGCCATGATATGATGATCCTACCCGATTAATTTCAACCGCTTCAAAAATATACAATGCAACGAAAAGATTTCATCAAAAGCGCAGGAGTAGCCGCAGCGAGCCTTGCAATGTTTCCAACCCAAAGTTTATCGGCATTTGCAGCTGATACAAAACTGAAAGTCGCGATCATCGGTGTGGGGCTTCGTGGTCAAAATCATCTCGACCTGTTATTAAGAAGAGATGATGTAGAACTGGTAAGTATTTGTGATATAGATAGCCGTATGCTGACCAGCGCCAAAGAGATCATCAATAAGTCGGGTAAAAAAATGCCGGATATATTTACCGGCGATCCGTATGCATGGAAAAAGATGCTGGAGAAAAAAGGCATAGAGGCAATCATCATTGCCACACCATGGGAATGGCACAAAGAAATGGTGATTGGCGCTATCGAAGCGGGGATAAAATATGTTGGCACAGAGGTAATGCTCGGTATAACATTGCAGGATCATTGGGACGTGGTAAAGGCAGCCGAAAAGTACAACGCACATGTGATGATGCTTGAAAATGTTTGCTACCGCAGGGATATAATGGCCATATTAAATATGGTTAGGCAGAATGTATTTGGCGAATTGATTCACCTCCAGGGAGGATACCAGCACGATCTGCGGGAAGTAAAATTCAATGATGGTACCAATGCTTACGGTCATGGGTGCGAGTTTGGCGACAAGGGTTTCAGTGAAGCCCACTGGCGTACGAATCATTCGGTGTACCGGGATGGCGACCTGTATCCCACGCATGGTATCGGCCCAATTGCCCACACCACCAACATCAATCGGGGCAATCGGTTTGTTAATCTTTGTTCCTTTTCTTCCAAGGCAAGGGGCCTGCATGATCATGTGGTAAAATCCTGCGGCGAAAATCACCCCAGCGCAAAAGTGAAATTCAAATTAGGTGATGTGGTTACCACCAATATTAAATGTGCCAATGGCGAAACGATCCTACTACAACATGATACCAGTTTGCCAAGGCCTTACTCCCTCGGTTTTCGGGTACAGGGTACCGAAGGACTGTGGATGGATGTAAATCAAAGCATCCATATCGAAGGGAAATCCAAGCCGCATCAATGGGATGCCCAAAAAGAATGGCTCGATAAATATGATCATCCTTTGTGGGCAAAGTATAGTAAAGATGCAGAAGGCGCAGGCCATGGCGGTATGGATTTTTTTGTGGTCCACTCCTTTATAGAATCCGCAAAACGTAAAACCGCCACGCAAATGGATGTGTATGATGCCGCCGCATGGAGCGCCATCACGCCATTAAGCGAACAATCCATAGAACTGGGTAATCAAACCGTAGAGTTTCCCGACTTTACCGGCGGGCAATGGATGTACCGTAAGCCGGTGTTTGCCTTTACAGACGAGTATTAGACGGTTGGAAGACGGTTAAAGGTTGATGGAAGTTTTTTTTGCTTATTGCTTGTTGCCTATTGCTAATTGCCGCTTTCTCCCTCCAATTGTTACGAGCGTTTATCGCGGAGCAGCACGGCAAATTCATCCAAAAATGGATTGATGTATATTTGACGCTTAAAAAATGCCGGGCTTATATTTCCGTTGGGGTAAACTATGAATCATTTTCAATCCATAAAAGAACTCATCAATACATTGGTCTGGTCAAGGGATCTATTGGTGGAAATGTTTGAAAAACGGAAGTCTTTTGCTTACAAATTTGATCATGCCCTTGAATTGCTGGAGGAAGACCGCATAGAAACACTTTGCCTTAAAGGGATTCTTCGTAAGAACGGGCCTTTTCTTGAGATTGATGAACAGTTCCAGGAATTTTTTGAACAGGTGCTGGAGGTAAATGAAGAAATCAATACATCCTATATCAATGAAAATATCCTGCTGGTAAAACAGCATATCAACTTTTACCTCCAGGAGACCAATGAAAACAGGAAGTACACGTATCTTAAGCAGATCAAATCGGCGCTGCGCAAAATCGGCCGCATCACTTTAAGAAATATTGTTGACCTCAACAGGAATATCGAAAATGCATTTAAAGCCGAGCCAAATTATTCTATAAAAATTTCCAGGTTAGAATCCTTTGACGAAAAGCGAAGGGCCATCTACGCGTTGATAGAGCAAACTGAGTTGCTGGTCGCCGAGGAAGAAATTACCTTTTTTATTACTGCACTGGATGAAGAGTTGAAGCAGGTGGTTACCCAATTGCGTAACCAGTTAACGGAAAGCCGGCACAACCTGATTGAAACACAGAAACAGATCATTGATTACCTCAACCAGGTAAAGCACCAGAGCCGTATCCTTGAAAAGATAAAGCAAATAAAATACCTGAAAGACCAGTTTGAACTAAAGGCTAAAACGAATATTGCTGCCTTGCTGATGAAAAAGAACGACCTGGTCTTTGAAAGCAGGCCGGCTTATCCTTTAAAACTTTCCCTCGATTATTTGCAGGGAGATGAGGGCAGGACAATGATAGAAAAAGTCGCAGCCAGGCTAAAGCATCCTGGAAAGTCATTGATACCCATAGCGGATAGTATTGCCAGTGATGACCTACTCCCAGGTGTCGAGGAAGAGATTTTTATCGACCTGGAAGAGATCAGGCGGGGGTTCCTTGCCTCGGGCCATCACCTGCATAGTTATATCATGCAGTATTCCTTTGAACGGGAAGTTAGCTTCGAAGAAAGGATCACCATATTTTGCCAGATGATCTCCATGTACGAAGAAGAACTGAATGTGAAAGAAGTTTTTCAAAACGACGGGCAGGTTGAATATGCGATGGTGTACCCGCGGTGATATCCGGTCGGTACCGCAGGTCAGACCGGAAAAGGTAGGTAAAACGTAGATCCGAAAGAAAACAGGAATAATACAATCAAACATGAACCCAACAAATAAATACATTGCCGATATATTTGAAATTTTAAGTAAAGGGAAATTTATCTGCAGTAACAGCGTGGAGGATAATATCCGTAAACTATACAATGTAATCGATGAGCAGTTTGATGAATTGTATAACTATTTTATGGCTATTAATTTCATTTTGGAAAGAGGGGATGAGTTCTTTTATTTTTCCAGGAACGAAGTGAAAGCGACGCTGGAAAATAAGATCGAGCAGGCTTACCGCTGGGTGGATGTGGTGGATTTCTTTATGACCTTCAACAACAGTTTTGCACCGGGATTCCGCTTCTCACCATCCGATATCGGCGTACAGGTAAAAATAGACGCCAGCCTGAAAGATAAGCTCGAAAACATGAAGCGTGTGACGGGTGAGGGTAGTTACCAGGAACGGATAACAAGTCTGATCGAAAAACAGTTGGTTGCTCCCGGGTTTGCCGAACTCGAAAATGATATCATGCAACAGTATAAGGTAGTAGCCTCTTTTAATTATATCAAGCAATTGATCGTATCCATTCAAACACAAGCCGAAAACATCAATGAGATTTCTTAACAAAGTTGTTTTTATCAATAGCGCCACGATTCCCTACGCCGAAGTGATGGTGGACGGCAATGTTCACCTGATAGGTACCCAAGGCGTTGGAAAAAGTACTCTATTGCGGGCCATATTGTTTTTTTACAATGCTGATACGCTTAAGCTGGGCATTTCAAAAGAAAAGAAAAATTTTGCCGAATATTATTTTCCTTTTCAGAACTCTTACCTGGTATATGAAGTGCATCGTGAGAATTCGCCCTTTTGTATTCTGGCTTTTAAAAGCCAGGGCAAGGTTTGCTTTCGCTTTATCGACGGCGCTTATCGGCGTGAATTTTATGTGTCGCCGGGTGGACGGGCTTTTGAAAAATGGGAAGATATCCGGCGGCTATTGGATACGGAAAGAATTGACAACAGTCGGAAAATTGACCGCTACGAAGAATACCGCGATATCCTGTATGGCAACTCGGAAACTGGCAAAAAAGAATTTGTTAAATACGCTTTGCTTCAAAGCAAGCAGTACCAGAATATTCCCCGTACCATCCAGAATGTATTTTTAAACAGCAAACTGGAAGCAGAGTTTATCAAGCAGACGATCATCATGTCGCTGAATGAAGAAGAGATCAGCATCGACCTGCAAAGCTATACGCATCATCTCAAAAATTTTGAAAACCAACTGAACGATATCCACCTGTACAAACAGCCTCATATTGTTAAGCAGGGTGAAAACGTTGTGAAAAATCACCTGGCGATTAAACATCTTGAAAACGAAAAAAACAAATTTGCATTACAACTGGCATGGTCGGCAGCCCAGGTGAAGCGTACAATACCAAAACTGGTTGAGAAAAAAGAAAAACTGGAAGCAGAAAAAGAGTCCCTGGTGGAGAAATCGAATACAGCCGATCAACGTTTTCGTTCCAGATCAGAAAAGATACGGGGCGAAATAAGTGTACTCGAAAATGATATCAAAAAAGCAAAAGAAAAGATCGAATATTATAGTGCAAGAGATATTGAATCTATCATTGAAAAGATTAGCAAAAGGAAAGAACTGGAAAATGAATTGCAAAAATTTACCGCACAACAACAGGTGCTTACCAGCCATTTTTCTGAAATCACCTTGAAATTCACCAGTCTTTTTAATGGCCTTGAACAGGCTGCCCGTTCATTTGAACAAAACAAAAAAGAAGATATTGTCAACTTTAGAGAACAGGCTTCCACCGAAAAGGAAACGGCCCGAATTTTACAGGATAAGGCAGTGACGGCCATCCGTCTGCAAAATAAAGCGGCGTTGGATCAGGCGAACCTGGCCGTAGAGCAACAACAGCATTTATTGCAGCAGGAACGGATAAAGAAAGCAACCATTACGCACCAACGTTTTTTTGAGAAGGAGTCCGGCATTGCAAAGGATACTGAAATGCAGTATAAACATTCTATCCGGGAAAATGAAAATGAAATGGAGCGTTTGAAAATGCTGCTGGAAACGCTTCAAAAGCAATGGGAGTTGGATGAGCAATCTGAAAAGCAATCAACCACCAGGCAACAAGAGCAACTAAAAGCAAGAATTACCACTGACGAGGAAGCGATTGCATCCATTACATCAAAGCTTGAAAATTATGAGCAGGCCCTCTATGGCTGGCTTGCCAAAAATAAAGCCGGCTGGGAAGATACGATTGGCAGGACCGTGAGCGAACAGGTTTTATTTAATACCGCCTTAAACCCCCGGGCGGGTAAGGCAAACAATAATTTATATGGTATTGAAATTGACCTTCGGGATATCGATGTAAAGGTGAAAACGCCGGCTCTGTACCAGGCAGAATGTAAGGGCTTGCAGAAAAGTGTCGCACAGCAACAGAAGCAGCTGGAAACACTGTCAAAAGAGCAGTTGCAGCAGTTAGACAAGTTGAAGAAAAAGTATCAGCCACAGATAAAAACAACAAAAGACAGTCTCCTTGAAACGCAATATAAACAGGAGCAGGATACCCTCCGGTTACAACAGGTTAACCTGCAGGTAAAAGATTTGGAACAAAAGGCAAAAGCAGCAAGGAAGGAAGCCATCGACTCAATTGACGAAACTATAGCAAAGGCCAGCGAAGCCCTCGTTCAGGCACAGCAATTTGCGGAGCAGACACAACTTGAGCTTGATAAGCAGTTAAAGTCAAAAGAAAAAGAATACGCCAAAAAAATAAGCGCCATCGATTTGTTTCTGTCGCAGCAACTCGCGGCAATAAATGAATCGTTAAAGGTTTTTAAAGCCAATTGGCAGGAGGAAGAAGGGGAATTGAAGAAAAGGCGACAGCAGGAACTATCGGGTAAGGGTGCCGATACCAAACGGCTTGAAACCATTGAAGCACATATTCAAAGACTTCAAGCCGCACTGCAGTTTATAGAGGACAATCGCGACCTGGCAGCTGAGTATAAAAAAGATAAAAAAGAATTAATCGATAAAGCGGATACTTTTAAATCCCAAAGAAACCAGCTCGAAAAACAGTACAGCACCGAAGCAGACAAATATCGGTTACAAAAAGAAAGTACAGGGAATGCAATCCGGGAATGTGAGGAGCGGCTACAACAGGTAGTTCATCAGTTGCACCAGCAAGAGGAAGATAGCATTGCGTTTGACCGGTTCCGGCAAACAGATAGTTATTTAAGCCTGATGCCGGCCTATACAGAAGAAAATGATGTTTACAGGAATGAGAAAGACTGCCGCACATTGATTGATGAGGTTAACCGGTGCTATTATACGGCTATCAAAAGAATGGATGATCTGAAAGAAGCCGCTAATAAATTCCTCGGTAATTTTTCTGCACAGAATATCTTTCAATTCCCCGAAATATTGGGTGATAAACATGGGTACCAGCAATTTGCCGAAGAGTTAAACGAATTTATTAACAACAGCAAAATTGATGAATTCGAAAAAAGGGTGAACGAACGTTTTGCCAATGTAATAAAGCTGGTAGGAAAAGAAACCGGTGACCTGATGTCGAAAACCGGCGATATTCAAAAAGTAATCAGCAATATCAACAAGGATTTTGAGAATAAAAATTTTGTGGGAGCCATCCGCAAGATCGAATTGCGTATAGATGAAAGTGCCAACAAAGTGGTGCAGTTACTGCAGCAGGTAAAAAAATACAACGACGAGCACAGCTTCGATATCGGTGGACTTAACCTGTTCTCCTCCACTGACCAGGAAAGCAAAAACAAAAAGGCAGTCGACCTGTTAAAACAATTAAGCAAAGCCATCACTGAATACCGGAAAGATTCGATTGCCCTCTCCGATTCTTTTGAGCTAAAATTCAGGGTAGAAGAAAATCAAAACGATACAGGTTGGGTAGAAAAATTATCCAATGTAGGCTCAGAAGGTACTGATGTATTGGTAAAGGCGATGATTAATATTATGTTGCTGAATGTTTTTAAAGAAGGCGCCAGCAAGCGTTTCAAAGAATTCAGGTTGCATTGTATGATGGACGAAATTGGCAAGCTGCACCCGAATAACATTAAAGGGATTCTTCAGTTTGCCAATGATCGGAATATCCTGCTGATCAACGGTTCGCCTACGGAAAACAATGCCTTAAATTACCGGCACATCTACAAATTGGAAAAAGATGCCAAGCGCAATACCCGTATCAAAAGGATCATCAGTCACCTGGTAACCGCTTAATGAAACTTCCGCTACATATCGCACAAAAACTTCAGCTATTGCTTGAGCCAGGCCAACTGGTCTCTGGTTCAATGATGCAGCACACGGCAGTAACAAAGATGTTGGACGATGGTATTCTTCACAAAAAGCAACTGGGTAAAACAAGGTCGCAGATTTATCTTGCGGATGCAAGCGTGCTAAGCGCATATCTCCACAACCAGTACGGCATAAGCGATCTCCTTTTGTACATCGAAAAGCAAACCGGTGAAGAACTTACCAGGTCGGGAGCGGTGCAAATTTCCGGTGATTCCAAGTTGAAAAAGATCCGCAGTTTCAGTGGCTTTATGACCAATGTGTACGAGCCATTACAGTGCACCATGCTCGGCGAGCCATTTATATTACAGCCCATACCTGGTAGTTTTACCTTTATAAATGCATATAAAAATTTTACACCTGCTGAATCAGTAACGATCATCGGCATCGAAAATGCCGAAAATTTTGCAAACATTTTAAAACAGCAATGGCTGTTCGGGGATCTGCATCCATTATTTGTATGCAGGTACCCGCAGAGCAACGATCTTGTGAAATGGTTGCAGCAGATTCCCAACCAGTATCTCCATTTTGGCGATCTCGATTTTGAGGGTATCAATATTTACCTGAATGAATTCAAAAAAAAGCTCGGTGACCGGTCTACATTTTTTATTCCCCCGCAAACAAGCGAATACCTGCAATCCTACGGAAACCGCGGCTTGTATAATAAGCAATTGTCAAGAGCTCCATTGGCTAAAGCAGTTCTGGAAAAAGGAATTGAGCGATTATTGACACTAATCCATCAATATAAAAAAGTATTGGAGCAGGAAATATTTATCAGGTAATTATTACGGGTGCATCGTGCTTCAACTTATCCAAAAAATATCTCACCGTGCTAATTCCGGCAAACTTGAACAATAACGCGGCGTTAAAAAAATATCTGCGGCCGTGAATCGAAATGCATAAAAAGCTGAATGTTAAACCCTTTCAAGAGATTCTATTCAACGTTAAATCAAATTCGCTGATATATTTTTAGTTTTTCGGTAATAACGATGGATATTTGCAAAATAATTCAAAAGAAATAAAATGAGCAACCAACCAAGCACCTTGTTCGATAAAGTGTGGGACGCACACGTAGTGAGGAAAATTGAAGACGGTCCGGACGTTTTCTTTATCGACAGGCATTTTATACACGAGGTTACCAGCCCGGTCGCCTTTTTAGGATTGGAAAGCCGTGGAATTAAAGTAATGTTTCCCGAACATACTTTTGCCACAGCCGATCACAACACGCCCACCATCAACCAGCATTTACCGGTGGAAGACCCATTATCTGCCAACCAGCTGAGGGCATTGGAACAGAATTCGGCAAAATATGGCATATCGCATTGGGGTTTGGGTAATCCAAAAAATGGTATTGTACACGTGGTAGGACCAGAAAATGGCATTACCCTCCCGGGAATGACCATTGTTTGCGGTGATTCTCATACTTCCACCCATGGTGCCTTTGGTGCCATTGCGTTTGGTATTGGTACGTCTGAAGTGGAAATGGTGCTCTCATCACAATGCATTATGCAGCCAAAACCGCTGAAAATGCGCATCAACGTAAATGGTGTTTTAGGAAAAGCAGTTACCCCAAAGGATGTTACGCTTTACATTATTTCAAAATTAAGCACAGCTGGTGCAACGGGCTATTTCGTAGAATACGCAGGCGATGTTTTTGAAAACATGAGCATGGAAGGCCGCATGACCGTTTGCAATATGAGCATCGAAATGGGTGCAAGAGGCGGTATGATTGCACCGGACGAAACCACTTTTTCTTATATCAACGGCCGTGAACTCGCCCCTAAAGGAGCGGCATGGGACAAGGCACTTGCCTACTGGAAAACACTTAAAACAGATGAAGGTGCTGAATTTGACCTTGAATATACTTTTGATGCCGCAGATATAGAACCGATGATCACCTACGGAACAAATCCAGGCATGGGCATGGGGATTTCTAAATCAATTCCAAAAGGCGCTGACTTGAAAGGCGGCACTGCCACTTACGAAAAATCGCTCAAATACATGGGCTTTCATGAAGAAGACCAGATGATCGGCAAAAAAGTGGACTATGTATTTATCGGAAGTTGTACCAATGGCCGCATCGAAGATTTTAGGGCTTTTGCCTCTATCGTAAAAGGACGCAAAAAAGCCGATCATGTTACCGCCTGGGTGGTACCCGGCTCCCATATTGTGGAAGAGCAAATTAAGGCAGAAGGCATTTTGGATATATTAACAGAAGCAGGTTTCCTCTTACGCCAGCCCGGCTGTTCTGCATGCCTGGCAATGAATGACGACAAGGTACCTGCCGGAAAATACGCAGTGAGCACAAGTAACCGCAACTTCGAAGGAAGACAAGGACCAGGCAGTCGTACTTTACTGGCAAGCCCACTCGTTGCAGCCGCTGCCGCAGTGACAGGCTATGTAACCGATCCAAGAGAATTGATGAAGGATGAGGCGGAATGAGTAATGAGAGATCATCGAAGATTACGAAAAAACTCTCAACTGCCGATTTTCCAACCTTTAACCTTCAACCATTAACCTTCAACCATTAACCTTCAACCTTTTAACATGGCTTACGATAAATTTAATGTCCTTACAAGCACCGCAGTTGCTTTACCAATCGAGAACATCGACACAGACCAGATCATTCCCGCCCGCTTTTTAAAAGCTACCAAACGGGAAGCTTTTGGTGATAATCTGTTCCGCGATTGGCGCTATAATAGTGATAATACACCCAAACAGGATTTCGTTTTAAACAATCCTATTTACTCGGGGAAAATATTAGTTGGAGGAACCAATTTTGGCAGTGGCAGCAGCCGTGAGCACGCAGCCTGGGCAATTTATGATTATGGGTTCAGGTGCGTGGTATCCAGCTTTTTTGCGGATATCTTTAAAAACAATGCCATCAATATGGGGATTTTGCCTGTGCAGGTAACTCCTGATTTTTTAGAAAAAATCTTCATTGCTATCGAGGCGGATCCCAAGGCTCAGTTTGAAGTAAGTCTACCCGAACAAACCATCAGCATTCTCGCCACTGGCGAAAAAGAATCTTTTGACATCAATGGCTATAAAAAGAACAATCTTTTAAACGGTTTCGATGACATCGATTATTTACAGGCGATGAAGCCTGATATCGTTTCCTTCGCTACAGCAAAAGCCATTTAGCAGTTAGCGTTCCGTTTCCCCGGTGAGTCACTCCTAAAGAGTGACTCACCGGGGAAACGGAACGAGGCGACGTCCACTCAAACTTCCAAATAAACACAGTCTTTCTATTCATTGAAAAAAAATCGCAGGCATATAGAGATCATGGATACCACGCTTCGGGATGGTGAACAAACCAGTGGCGTATCCTTTTCAGCTTCTGAAAAATTGACCATCGCCAAGCTTTTGCTAACAGACGTAAAGGTTGACAGGATTGAGATAGCTTCTGCAAGGGTATCAGAAGGTGAATTCCAGGCGGTGAAAAAAATCACCAATTGGGCAAAAGCAAACGGATACCTGGACAAGGTAGAGGTGCTTACTTTTGTGGACGGCGAAACCTCCGTAAACTGGATGCTGGAAGCTGGTGCACTCGTAATGAATTTGCTTACGAAGGGATCTTTAAATCATCTTACCCACCAGTTAAAAAAGAAACCGGAAGAGCATTTTGCAGACATTGCAAATGTAATTGCACTCGCAAATAAAAAAGGGCTGCAATGTAATATCTACCTCGAAGACTGGAGCAATGGCATGCGCAATTCGAAAGCCTATGTTTTACAATATCTCGATTTCTTGCAGCATCAACCCATCAAACGTGTTTTATTACCCGATACATTGGGCGTTTTAATTCCTTCGGAAACTTTTGAATATGTTTCCGAACTGGTAAAACGTTACCCTTTATTACATTTCGATTTTCATGCCCACAATGATTACGACCTGGGCATAGCCAATGCGCTCGAAGCAGTGAAGGCAGGCGCACATGGATTGCATCTAACGGTGAACGGTATGGGCGAGAGAGCCGGCAATGCGCCGCTCGCAAGTGCTATCGCAGTATTGAACGATTTCATGCCGGAAGTAGAAACCAGCGTGGTCGAAAAATCATTGCATACCGCCAGTAAACTGGTGGAAGCTTTTTCAGGTTTTCGTATCTCGGCCAACAAGCCTGTTGTGGGGGAAAACGTATTTACCCAAACTGCGGGTATCCATGCTGATGGCGACAAAAAAAACAATCTTTATTACAACGACCTGATGCCTGAACGTTTTGGCCGTGAACGTAAATATGCGCTCGGGAAAACCAGCGGCAAGGCTAATATTGATAACAACCTGCAGCAACTCGGCATTCAACTTTCGGATGAAGACCTGAAGAAAGTTACCCAACGCGTAATCGAATTGGGCGACCGTAAAGAAATGGTTACCCAGGCCGATCTGCCCTATATTATTTCCGACATTTTAGACAGCAATAATATTGAGCAAAAGGTGCAGATAAAAAACTATGTGCTCACCCATTCAAAAGATTTGCGGCCTTCGGTTACATTGAGTATTTGTATCAAAGGAGAATCATTTGAAGAGCATGCGCAGGGCGACGGCCAGTATGATGCTTTTGTAAATGCACTGAATAAAATCTACCAGCAAAAGAAAAGCGCTTTACCGGTATTGGTAGACTACACTGTTCGCATTCCGCCGGGTGGCAAATCCGATGCACTTTGCGAAACCATCATTACCTGGGTACACAACGGCAAAGAATTTAAAACCCGTGGTCTCGACAGTGACCAAACGGTAGCAGCAATAAAGGCAACAGAAAAGATGCTAAACATCATTTAGAAGACGCCACGAATGCACGAATGAACACAAATGTGTTTGAATGGTTTCTGTCTCACAAATATTTGTGGCCCTAAGTCTCGGCAGACATGTTATTTTTATTCGTGAAAATTTGTGTAATTAGTGGCAAACATTTTTGGTCCGGGCTTCAGGTTTTCATAGCATCATCCTTGCATCGCCCTCTTATACTTTTAAAATCTATTGGCAACAATACTCATCAACCTTAAGTAATCAATTTATTATAATAATAAAAAAACGGCAATGGCAAAAAAGAAAATACTCATCGTTCCGGGTGACGGCATTGGGCAGGAAGTTACAGCAGTTGGTAAAAAAGTGCTGGATAAAATAGCGGCTAAATTTGGCCATGAATTCACCTACGATGATGCATTGATCGGCCATGTTGCGATAGAAGCCACCGGTGATCCTTTGCCGGCAGAATCCCTGCAAAAAATGAAGAATGCAGATGCAGTATTGTTCGGTGCGGTAGGGCATCCAAAATATGATAATGATCCTTCAGCAAAAGTTCGTCCTGAGCAAGGCTTACTTAAAATGAGAAAGGAGTTGGGTTTGTATGCCAACCTCCGCCCGATCAAATTATTTGATGAATTACTTAGTGCATCCAGCATCAAACCCGAAATATTAAAAGGGGCAGATATCTTATTTTTCCGGGAGCTTACCGGCGATATTTACTTCGGTGAAAAAGGAAGGAAAAACAACGGAGATACGGCCTATGATGTTGCCGAATACAGCCGGTATGAAGTAGAACGAATCGGCCGTAAAGCTTTCGAAGCTGCAAGAACCCGTCGCGGAAAATTGTGCTCGGTGGATAAAGCCAACGTGTTGGAAACAAGCCGTCTATGGCGCGAGGAAATACAAAAGCTGGCATTGGAATATACCGATGTGGAAGTAGAATACCAGTTTGTGGATGCAACGGCTATGTTGCTGATAAAAGATCCCTGCCGTTTTGATGTGGTGGTTACTGCCAACCTGTTTGGAGATATTTTAACCGACGAAGCTTCGCAGATCGCTGGTTCCATGGGCATGCTTGCCTCCGCTTCTGTTGGGGATGGCACGGGTGTGTATGAGCCCATCCATGGTTCTGCCCACGATATCACCGGCAAAGGTGTTGCCAATCCTTTGGCTTCGATCTTATCCGCTGCCTTATTGCTCGATATTTCATTTGGCATGAAGGAAGAATCCGAACTCGTGATCAGTGCGGTCGATAAGGTATTAAAAGAAGGTTACCGCACCCGCGATATTGCTGATGCGGCAACTCCTAAAGATAAAATCCTGGGCACAGAAGCAATGGGCAACGAAGTTTTGAAGTTTTTATAAAAAATCCAAAACGTTTATACCGGGCAGTGGGAAGTCAATACTTTTCGCTGCCTTTTTTATTGTCGAAAATTGCTGTGCAAGGATAAACCTACCATCCGGCTTAACAAAGCGGCTATTTCCGATTCGCTATCAGTTCAATAGCAGATAGGTTGGCATTCATCTTCCCCGACGACGAATTGATAAACAATCATACTGCTCCTTTTTCCGTTCCTCATCAATTTTATTTTCATTAATAAAAAATCAACCTATTTTGGTATGTCCATTCGCCACTTGGCTGATCAATCAATTTGCCCGGTATCCAATAAAGTCATCATCTTTCCATCTCAATAAAAGCAACATGAAAAAACGATTAAGCTGGTACTTGTTTTTCTTCTTTGTTTCTCATGCAGCGATGGCCCAGCATCCGCAAAAATTCGACAGCCTTTACAAGACCATATTTGCAAAAGATCTTTGTGAACTGGCGGAGCAAAACCCAGGGATTGTTTTGCTGGATGTGCGTTCAGCAGGTGAATACAGTGACACCTCGCAGTATAATAGCCTTAACATGGGGCACCTGAAGGGAGCTATCAACATGGAGATTGATACCATGAAAAAAAATCCCGCCATACTCGACCAGTTCAGGGATAAAACTTTAATAGTCTATTGCTCCCATAGCCAGCGGAGCCGCAGGGTAAGTAAATTGCTCGCAGAAAATGGTTTCTCAAATTTCTACAATCTAAATGGTGGCATGTCGCATCTAAACCAGATGACTACGGACGAATTTCCCTGTAAAAAAGAATGGATCGTTTCGGGACTGGGCTACAAAAATGTGTCGAATGCAGAAGCAGTGGACATGCTTAAAAGTGAACCGGATTTAGTGGTGGTGGACATAAGACCTGAACTACAATTCGTTTCAAAAGATTCGGCCGCAGAAAACAACATTGGCAGGGTGAGGGGAGCTATTAATATTCCTTATGCGAATTTAAAACAAAGGCTTTCTGAACTGGAAAAACATAAACAAAAACCGATACTCTTATACGTAGCCAGCGGAGATGGTGATGCCGCAAGGGCCGCCACCGAATTGGCATCAGCGGGATTTACAAGCGTGTATCATTTACTGGGAGGTTTAAATGACCTCGTTGCAAGCGACGAGAACCTTAATTTTCTTGAACCCAGCCTGCCCTTCAAAATAGTTAATCCTGTCCGTGCACTTAAGTTGTTAAAAAATGAATCCAATCTAGCCATCTATGATACCCGGCCTGCATCAGAATTTGAAAACCGGGACAAGTTAAGCTGGAAAAACCTTGGCAATATCCGGAACGCTATAAATGTTGCGGAAAAGGATTTTGAACATTACTCATTACCAACTGATAAAGCTTTGCCAATCCTTGTATACGGTCGTGGAGAAGCATACCAGTTTGCAGGAATGCTTGCCAAAAAAGGGTATAAAAAGGTTTACCTAATGAATGGCTTGTACGACTTTTTCTGGTCTTCGTATAATGTGGAGGAATGCAGGGATGCAAAAAAGTTCCTGGTAAATCATGCGGGGATTTATTAGCAGGATGCCCGCGGGGAGACAGTTCTTTCGTAAATTAGTCACCAAAAGAAACAGCAATGAAAATTTTATCACGCCGTTCATTCTTGCAAAATATGGGTGTTGGCGCCGGTGCTGCTGCAATGGCTGCCACGCTTCCGTCATTTGTGAATATTTCCGAAGCAGTTAATTACGAGGGCAAAAAATTGAATATCGCACTTTGTGGTTTAGGGAGGTACGCAGGCTATCTGGCCAGCGGCCTTGAAGCTTCGACCTATTGCAGGTTAGCAGGCATCATAACGGGCACTCCATCAAAAGCCGTGGAATGGCAAAAGAAGTATGCTATCCCGCAAAAAAATATTTACAATTACCAGAATTTCGATGAAATCGCCAATAATAAAGACATTGATCTTGTGTATGTAGTGTTACCGAATGCAATGCATAAAGAATATACTATCCGTGCGGCAAAAGCGGGTAAACATGTGATTGTAGAAAAGCCCATGGCCATCACCGCCGCTGATTGCAGGGAAATGATTGATGCATGTAAAAAGACAGGTGTACAGTTGGCTGTCGGCTACCGGTTGCACTACGAACCGTATAATATGGAAATTAAAAGGCTTGGGCAGGAAAAGGTTTTCGGCCAGGTCCGTTTAATTGAATCGTCACTTGGATATAAAAGCGGCGATCCAAATGAATGGCGGCTAAAGAAAGCACTATCCGGCGGCGGCCCATTGATGAACCTGGGGGTGTATTGCGTACAGTGCAACCGCTATGTATTGGGAGAAGAACCGGTGTCAGTTACAGCACAATTTGGCCCCGTCAACAACAAAAATTTATTTAAGGAAGTAGAAGAATCCATCACCTGGCAACTGCAATTTCCCAGCGGAGCTGTCGGCACATCATCAAGTACTTATAATTGTAATATCGACCGGTTTTTCGCATCGGCAGATGAGGGGTTTTTTGAGCTAAGTCCGGCGATCAGTTATGGCCCTTTCAAAGGAAGAACAAGCAAAGGCGAATTGAGTTTTCCTGTCATCAACCAGCAAGCTGTCCAATGCGATGCCATTGCAAAAGTTTTATTGGAAAACAAGCAACTCCCCAATCACATAACAGGCGAGGAAGGATGGAAGGATATGAAAGTATTGCAAGCCATTTATGAAGCCGCCGCAACAGGAAAAAAAATCATGATCAGTTAATAAATAAACAGATACGTAGTAAATAGCTTCAGGTTATTCTACAAGAGTTCACAGAGTACAAGCCCCCCGCTGGCTAGCGGGGCAGGGGGGCCGGGCTAAATGTAGGTTGACCTCCTCAACACCAAAGTAGAAGGTATCACAATATCTTCTTTTTGCAATTCAAAAGCCTTTCTTCCCAAAGCTTTCATCAATATCGAAGCTGCTGTTCTTCCAATTTCAAATGCAGGCTGGGCAATGGTAGTAAGCGGTGGATTTAAAAAGGAAGCAGTATCTAAATTAGAAAAACTGATCACCTGCACATCACCTGGTATGGTAAGCTTCAATTCTTCACACGCCTGGTAAATTGGAAAAGAAAGTTTTTCCACCGAGGCTAAAATGCCATCTACCCGTTTTGCAGATTTTAATTTTTTCTTTAAAAGCAGGTAATCCGATTTCGGATCATTGTTGAAGTTGAGTATATTTTTATCGGTTACTTCCATATTGCATTCAAGCAATGCTTTTTTGTAGCCGTTCAACCGGTTACAGGAGATAGAAAGGATGTTTGAAAATGACAGGAAGAGAATCTTTTTGCATCCATGTTTAGCGAGGTGCTTTGTTGCCATGTAAGCACTTTCAAAATCATTGGTAATTATTTTGGTAGTTTCTATGCCATCGAATACCCGGTCGAAAAAAATGAGCGGTATGCCCTTATCCATCAATCCATTAATGTGGTCACCCTTGGTGGTTTCCCTGCTTACTGACATTAAAACGCCATCTACCCGTCCACTTTCAAAATCTTTCAAAATAGTTCTCTCTTTTTCAAAACTTTCATGGGTTAAATAAATTAACACGGAGTAGCCTTTTTCCTGTGCAATAGATTCAATTCCGTTTATCGCCTGGGCAAAAAAACTATCCACTACCTCCGGGATAATTACACCAATTGTTTTGCTGTTCCTTCGGCCCAAACTACTTGCATAATGATTAGGAACATAGTTTAATTTTTGAACCAGTTCATTTACCCTTAGCTTGGTTTTATTGCTGATTTCATGGCTATCAGTGATTGCTTTTGAAACGGTAGCAACGGAAAGGCGAAGCTCTTTGGCCAACATTTTCATCGTAAGCTTATTCATCGCCCGGTTTTCATTTTGGTTAGTTTTAGAAAGCCGAAAGCTACACAAAAATTGCTTCAATTCGAAACCGGTTTCGTAAATAAAAAGTGAATTTCGCTATCAAACCAAGGAGAAAAAGTTCATTTTCGCAGTTCGAAACTATACACACCAAAAACCTTGCTATATGACACCTACTACTTCAAGTGATTTGGATCAACACCAAATTAATCCGCTAAGCAGCCTGGATGTGTGGGAAGAAGATGTACTGCAACGTTATCCCGACCCGTCGTCAATCGCTGCTCAAAAATCTACAGAAGAATATCGTAATTATGAAACGCCCCAGCGAGACACGGTACGTGAATTTTACAGGTTAAACCATACTTACCAGACTTATGATTTTGTGCTGGAAAAAAAGAAAAATTATCTCCGGTTTGATAAAAAGGAAATGCCCGTTTGGGATGCATTCCAGTTTTTAAACCAGTTAGTAGATGATTCTGACCCGGATACCGATCTCGACCAGTTTCAACACCTGTTACAAACCTCCGAAGCCATCCGCAGGGATGGTCATCCAGACTGGATGGTGATGGTTGGGCTGTTGCATGATATGGGCAAAGTTTTGTGCCTGTTTGGTGAACCTCAATGGGCTGTGGTGGGAGATACCTTCCCGGTGGGCTGTGCCTTTTCCGACAAAATAGTGTATCCGGAATTTTTTAAGGATAGTCCTGATTTTAATGATGAGCGCTACAACACAAAATATGGCGTGTATTCTCCCAATTGCGGTTTAAACAATGTTCATCTTTCATGGGGCCACGATGAATACGTTTACCAAATGGCAAAAGATTATTTGCCCGAGGCGGGGCTTTATATGCTGCGATACCATTCCTTCTATGCACAACATCGGGAACATGCATACGATCACCTGATGAATGAACACGACCATGAGATGTTTAAATGGGTAGACCTGTTCAATCCTTACGACCTGTATTCCAAAAACCCAACGCCTCCTGATTGGAATTCCCTAAGACCTTATTACGAAGCACTGGTTACAAAATATTTGCCCGCAACCCTGAAGTTTTAATCTGTCTCCACAAGGTATTTTATCATTCCTGTCACCTTATGTAGAATTGTACAATTAAGGTAAGGGCGGGATGACTGTGAATTTTTTTTTTCTTCAATTTTTTAAAAAGTAAACTAACTATTATGGCATTAGCAATACTAACGCTGTTTAAGTGTGGTTGGCGTTCATTGCTGCTAATATTGGTTGTTCAGCCATTCAAACTGCAAAGGCCCAGAATCAACAAAAAATAACCGGATCCAAAACTGACAGTAAGGGGACGCCTGCAGCAGGTGTAACGGTTACCATTAAGGACACTAAAAAGTAACCACAACAGATACGGAAGGCACATTTAGTACAACGGCCAAACCCGGCGATGATTTTCGGATATTCTTTCGATGAAAGCGGAAGCCATCCTGAGAGGTGGAACCCCCACCATGGGCGCTACGGCACTTTCTTTGGTGAATTCATTAAGGGCCAATCGTACTACTTCTCCCGCACTTACAGATGTAACACTGAATGATATTTACGTTGAAAGGAGCCGGGAATTTGCCTGGGAAGACTGGCATAGAAATGACATGATCCGGTTTGGTCAATTTGAGAGCAGTTATGGGTTGAGTAAAACCAATGCGGATACGTATCGCCGTATTTTTCCAATCCCTACTACAGCACTGGCTAACAATCCTTCATTAACTCAGAACCCCGGCTACAATCATAGCAGTGAGTAGCTTTCGATAATCTCCCGGGGTATGCTGCCCCGGGATTTTTCTTCCTGAATTTAAATGTCTCATCAAAATGAAAAGAAAAGCTTTTTTGAAAATGGGTGCGCTGACCATCTTTATTTTCGATTACAGGACAGGCAGGTGTAAATGTTACCATTGAACTTTGCTTTTCAGATGAAAGGGCTTTATCAGGTGTATCAATGGCGGAAGATGGAAATAGTTTTCTCGAAACCGGCTATGGTGAATTTCAGTCGGGAGCCGATACCATACGTTTTGGTCCCGGTAAAGTGAGTCATAAACTCATCAAAGGTTTGGCGGGGGAAAGATACAGTACGCATTTCGGAAATCTGAGAACCGAAGGAAAGCATGGTTATCTCACCGGGGAAACTCCCTTTAATCACAAGTTCAGTTTTGGCTAAGGGAATTATTTGAACATTAATTGTAAAAAGATCATTCGGTGATTGTTATAAAACGGGCTTCCGGATTTTTTGTCTAAAATATCTGCATACCATATGGTAGTTCTTTTTTTTTTTAAAGAAGGAAAAATTAAAGGAATAGATTATCATTGCCTTACCGTAAACGTTTGTAATGCCAATAATAGTTTGCAAATTGCCGGTTACTTCTTCACCATCAACCATCAACCTTCAACCATTGCAATGAATACACTGCAAACTGCCGATTACATCGTCTTCTTTGTTTATTTTTTCGCGGTATCTGCTTACGGATATTATATCTATCACAAAAAGAAATCAACCGTCACCAGTTCAAAAGATTTCTTTTTAGCGGAAGGATCGCTTACCTGGTGGGCCATTGGCGCTTCCCTGATCGCTTCCAATATTTCCGCTGAACATTTTATCGGTATGTCGGGCTCTGGTTTTGCACTTGGGCTTGCCATCTCAAGTTACGAGTGGATGGCGGCGGCAACATTAATTATCGTAGCCGTTTATATCATCCCCATCTACCTGAAGAATAAAATATTTACAATGCCGCAGTTCTTATCCAGGCGGTACAGCGATGAGGTAAGTACCATCATGGCAGTTTTTTGGTTGCTGGTGTATGTGTTTGTGAATTTAACTTCCATCATATATCTCGGTGCACTGGCCATATCATCTATTTCCAATATTAGCTTTGAATGGAGCATTGTAGGCCTTGTAATATTTTCAATGGTAGTAACCTTGGGTGGTATGAAAGTAATTGGCTATACCGATGTGATACAGGTATTGGTTTTAATCATCGGCGGACTGGTAACCACTTACCTCGCCCTTTCCTTATTATCAGAAGAGTTTGGATTTGGCAGGGACATCTTTAAAGGGATGTCGGTGTTGCGGAAAGAGGCACCCGAACATTTCCACATGATCTTCAAATCTTCGGATAAATACTACAAAGAGTTGCCCGGCTTATCAGTTTTATTTGGCGGCATGCTGGTAAATAACCTCGCATATTGGGGATGTAACCAATACATTGTTCAGCGTGCACTGGGCGCCGATCTGAAAACCGCCCGTAAAGGAATTTTATTTGCCGCCTTTTTGAAATTACTGGTGCCGGTAATCGCCGTGTTGCCAGGTATTGTTATGTATGTATTGCACAACAAAGGAATGTTCCATCCGGAGATGTCCGATGCAGCTGGTAATATCAAGCCAGACCATGCTTATCCTACCCTGATGAATTTGTTGCCTGCCGGCTTAAAGGGGATTGCCTTTGCTGCCTTAACTGCAGCGATCGTGGCTTCTCTTGCAGGTAAAGCAAACAGCATCTCCACCATCTTTTCAATGGATATTTATAAAAAATATTTTAATAAAGAAGCGACAGAGCTAAAGATGGTTCGGGTGGGAAGATGGGCCGTGGTATTTTCAATGGTGATCGCTGCCATCGTTACACCAGCTTTAAAATCGCTCGACCAGGCTTACCAGTTCATCCAGGAATATGTTGGATTTTTCTCGCCGGGGGTATTGGCTATTTTCCTGCTTGGAATGTTCTGGAAACGTACTACTGCAAGTGCAGCGTTGGCAGGTGCAGTGTTAACCATACCGATTTCAACGGTTTTGAAATTTTTACCAGTCTGGACAAATGGGGCTTTCCCCGATTATCCATTCCTCGACAGGATGACGATCACTTTTATAGCGGTGGTGTTGATTATGGTAGCCATGACGCTTCTCAAACCTAATAAAGCCAATGATGTGCATGTTATTGAAGTGGATAAATCCATGTTCCGTATAACGCCTGAATTTGCAATAGGCTCGATAATTATTGTAGGGATTTTAACGGCACTGTATACCGTTTTTTGGTAGACAATGTTAGAAATTCAGATGCCGGGTTTTATGCCGATCTACTGGACAACTTGTTACATCCTTTCACCTGGTTGCTTTTTCCAAACTTCTATTTCAGCGTTACCTCAGTCAATATGGGGAAATGGTCTGAAGGAAATTTGCCATGATAAGTATCAGTAAGGATACCCCATTTTTTAACGGTAAAATGGTTGCTGATAAAGATGTGATCAATGATCTCGTTGCTTTTCAGTGATGCGCCGAAAGCATTGAATGATGCATTATTCGCATAGGGGTATTTTACTTCTTTGTAGCTGTCTTTCAGGATGGTGGAATTAGCAAGGGTTTGATACCATTCGCTGCTTTGTGAGCCGTTGAGGTCACCTGTAAATATCACCGCTTCGTTTCCCGCAATGGACTTTATTTTTTGTAAGATCAGTTTACTGCTTTCTATGCGGGCCTTCACTCCCTGGTGATCAAAATGGGCCGAGAAAAAATAGAATTTCTTTCCTGTTCTTACATGTTGAACATATACCCAGGAGCAGATACGTTTACAGCAAATGGCATCCCATCCCAACGATGGTGTATCCGGGGTTTGAGATAACCAGAAATCGCCCTTTTTCAATAGACTAAATACATCCTTTTTATAGAAAATGGCGGAATGCTCTCCCTTATCTTTTCCATCATCTCTGCCTGCGCCATAACGACTGTATTGTGGCAAAGCATTATTGATGTCGTTCAATTGGTTGATTAAGCCCTCCTGGGTACCGAAAATATCGAAGTCGTGGAATCGTACCAGCGCAGCCACCACCGGCGCCCTATCTGTCCACAAGTTTCCCGAATCCCTTGAATTGTCATACCTTAAATTATAAGTGCCGACAATAAGCGTTTGCCCATGAGCACAATAACCAAGACAAATAATCATAAGAGCGAATGGAAATTTTTTAATATTCATAGTGTGTTAATTTCGGTTGTATAGAAATAGTCCCGTTGAAATATTTTAAGGGAGGCTGCTGGCTCTGCAAGGTATGCCCGTTAAGGCAGTTTATTGTTTTCCCGCAGCCAATTTTTTAAATCACTATTTCTTAATATCCACCAGTCAAAATAAAATCGGTTTTGCACTACATTGCCGTCAGTTCGGTGTTATTGATATAGTATCGGGTTTTATAAATTATAAGCGAGGAAAATACGACTGAACTGGAAAAACTTGTGAGATAGATAGAATGCATTCCTATCAGGTTTATATTCAATACGAAAACGGTTTCGTAAATAAAACTTGTGGTATGTTTCGATTCCACATCTAAAATTCTCATTTTAGTAGTACGAATTGCTTTTCCATAAGGACAGGTTGAGTTTTTCCCTGTTCATTTATCAAAACTAAACTTCTTACAAATGAGTAAAATTCTATTTTCTCAGCGCCAGCTGACATTCATTTCCGCTGCAATTTTCACGTGGTTTTCTTATTTATCGCCTGTTACTTCATTTGCGGAAGGAATTACGGGAGATAAAAGCGTTGTCAATACGCAACAAACCGTTGGTGGTACAATTACGGATGCTACTACCCAAAAGCCGCTGTCCGGTGCAACAATTGCTTTAAAGGGAAGTTCCAGAACTACTTCTTCGAATGCAAAAGGTGAGTTTACTATAGCGGTGAACGATAATAACAGCGTGCTTGTAATCAGCTATATAGGGTATATCACCCGGGAGATTATGGTAGGAGCCAGCACCCACCTTGCCATTGAATTAACCGGCAATCCTACTGAACTGAACCAGGTGGTAGTAGTCGGATATGGAAGCCAGAATAAAAAAGATGTCACCGGCGCTGTTAAATCTTTAAAAAGTGAAGCGTTCAATAGAGGGATCATCAATACTCCCCAGCAGCTTTTACAAGGTAAGGTAGCCGGGGTAAATGTAACCTCTGCCAGTGGTGAACCCGGCGGCATTTTGGGTATAACGGTCAGGGGCCCCGGCGGGGTAAGAACCGGCAGCACGCCTTTGTTTGTAGTAGATGGTCTGCCATTGGATAATTCAAGTACCGGCGGTGGTGATCCGTTGAATTTCATCAACCCACAGGATATAGAATCTATTGATGTTTTGAAAGATGCATCTGCTACCGCGATCTATGGCGCACGCGGGGCAAACGGTGTTATCATTATTACCACCAAAAGAGGTAGGGCAGGCATTTCCACGCTTTCGGTATCATCCAATATCGGGTATTCAAAACTGGCCCGGGAACTACCTGTTTTGTCGGCCAGCGAATTCAGGGCGGAAGTTCCAAAACTGGGTGGCGCCATAGATGACCAGGGTGGTTCTACCGACTGGCAAAAAGTGGTTACCCGTACTGCCTTTACACAAAACCATAACCTGACGCTAAGTGGTGGAGCCGAAAAGCTTACTTACTATGCTTCCTTTGGAACTCAGATGCAGGAAGGGATCATCAAAGCAAATGAGCTAAAAAGGTATACCGGCAGGTTTAATGTTACCCAAAAATTTTGGGATGACCGATTGGTCCTGGAAGCGAACCTTAATGTTGCAAACACTAAAAATTTGCTGCCTCCCGTCGGTTCCATCATTGGAGATGCTATTGGCAACAACCCTACCTATCCGGCCTACGATGCAAATGGTAAGCCGGCCCAGTACCAGAATATCAATAATCCTTTGATCTATTTTGACCTGGATAAGGATATCACCACCATCAACAGGGTGATTGGTAATATTTCGCCTTCGCTCAGGCTTATCAAAGGACTTATTTATAAACTCAATTTCGGTGTAGACAATTCAACTTCAACGCGTGATTTACAGGCTTTGCCCAATGCAGTTCCTTTGCGGGATGGCAGACTGGAATCCTATTACAATAGTAACAGGAATACGTTGATCGAAAATTATCTTACCTATACATTCAAAATTGACGAGCATAATTTTTCTGCATTGGCCGGGCATTCTTATCAAAAGATCTTTGTGCAGGGCAGAAATAATAGTATCAACAGGTTTCCAATCTCTCCTGTAGAACCCATTTATAACCCTGGTTTGGGGCAGGAATTGACACTGGCCACCAACCGGCCCGGCGGCTTTGCTTTTATCAACGAATTGCAATCTTTTTTTGGAAGAATCAATTACCAATACAATAATAAATATTTGGTCACAGCTAATTTCAGGGCGGACGGATCTTCTAAATTTGGTGCGAATAATAAATATGGATATTTTCCTTCTTTCTCGGTGGGATGGAAGATTTCCGAGGAAGCCTTTATGAAAAACTCCATTTTCAACAATCTAAAATTAAGAGCAGGATGGGGGCTCACCGGCAACCAGGAAATCCCTTCAAAAATTACGCAGGCCTTGTTTACCTCCCAGGTATCCGCCAGTACCAGTTACCCGCTTACTCCTGCAGGCCAGTATCCTGCCGGCACTACTTACTCAAGGCTTGCCAATCCTGACATACAATGGGAAAAATCAAAACAAACGGATCTTGGATTAGATTTCAGTGTTTGGAATAGCGCCCTTACAGGTTCCATTGATGTTTTCAAGAAAATCTCCAACAACATACTGCTCGAGGTAATTCCTTCAGATCCTGTTCAACCGGCGGGTACTTTCTGGACCAATGTAAAAGACATGACCATCACCAATACCGGCCTCGAATTTGAATTGGACTACCGCTATAAAACCAACAATGGCATCACTTTCAACATAGGAGGCAATTTCGCTTACCTGAAAAATAAAGTAGAAAAATCTCCTTACTCGGTGATACCCTCCGGATCAGCTTCAGGATCGGGTTTAACGTCGGCCACCATCAATGGTTATATCAATGGCGAACCGATCGGTACATTTTATTTAAAGGAATTTACGGGATTTGATGCCAACGGCTTAAGCGTTTACCGCGATCTGGATGGTGATAATATCATTTCTGATAAAGACAGGATCGCCGCAGGCACCGCATTACCCAACCTGATCTATAGCTTTTATGGTGGAGCAGCATACAGGGGGTTTGACCTCAACATCAATTTTAATGGCGTATCAGGCAATAAGATCTATGATAATACAGCGAATGCAAGCTTTTACAAATTGAAGTTATCTAAAAACGTAAATACCACCCGTGCAGCCATTGCAGATCCGAAAGAATCTACCAGTAATTCGGCACCTGTGAGCACCAGGTATTTGAAAGATGGGGCTTACCTGCGGTTGAATAATGTTTCACTCGGTTATAATTTTAATACCAACCGGATGGGGATCAACAAATATATCTCCGCCATACGCTTGTCTATAACAGGGCAAAATCTTTTTGTATCCACAAAATACGACGGTTATGATCCTGAAGTAAATACAGACAGAACGATCAATGGTGTTTCCTCGTACGGAATTGATTTTCTAAGTTATCCAAAAGCGAGGTCTGTCATCTTTGGATTAAATTTTTCATTTTAAAATATTGGGCTATGACAAAGAAAATATTAATATGCTGCTGTATTTATGTAATCACACTGATGATTAACGGATGTACAAAATTGGAAGAGAAAGTATTAGATGAATCTTCTGTTACCGGGCTTACCGACACGCAAGTTGCAGAAGGCATTATTGCGCCCGTGTATGCAAAATTGGAAGATATTTTTATGCACACCAACTATTTTGCATTACAGGAAATTTCAACTGATGAAGCGATTTTACCATACAGGGGTGGAACCGACTGGGGCGACAACGGAATTTATGTTTCCCTGCACAAGCATGAGACTACCAGCACGGATCCAAATGTAAGAAGTACCTGGAATCACATTTTACAAGGTATTTCAAGGGCGATTACAGCGATCAATACGCTTCCCGCCAATAAGGATGCTAATGCTGCCAGGTTTTTAGCTGAAGCAAGAGGAATGCGGGCTTATTATTCAATGTTAACACTCGATCTTTTTGGATTGATTTTCGTGAAAGATGACCTGGGGGAAACCTCCAAAATTTTACGTGGTGAGGAGGCGATTGCGTATATCAAATCGGAGTTACTAGCCATAGAACCTGTACTTGATAATACCACCGGGCCGGGGCGATTAACAAAAGCAGGCGTGTGGGGTTTACTGGCCCGCCTGCACTTAAATGCAGCGGTTTACCGGGATGTATATGGTGCTACCCCTTCCTTCAAACCCGATGATATGGAGAAAGTGATTGAATATTGTGATAAGATCATCAGCTCAGGACAGTATGCTTTATCCAATGATTATTTTTCCCTTTTCAATGATAACAACCATACTAACAAAGAGCTCATTTTCGCTGTAGACCAACGCTCTAATTTGAACGGGCATAATCGTATGGCGTATTTCTCCATATCCGGCGATCAGTTTCCGCTACCCGCATACACCGGTGCCAATGGAACTGACGGGCCTGGGATAACGCCTGATTTTTACCAGACATGGGTAACTGCAAATCTTCCAGTGGATCCTGCGGCAGCTGATCCGCGTTTTTATAAACAAAATCTCTCTATTTATTCTAACCCCGCTGATTCCTGTGTAGATGCTGCCAGTTTTAATATTAACCGAGGAATTTTAAGAGGTCAGCAATATGGCCTTATAAGAAAGAGTGGCGTATTCCTGAAATGTTCGGATGGTAAAATGTTAGTGGGTAAATTATTTTATGATACCCGCAATAAGCCCACCCTTCCGGTGAATTTTACTGAAAGCATCGACTTTACCGTTGCGGGCAGCAATTACAATACCGGTTACAGGGTCGAAAAATATGAGTTCAGTAAAACTTCTGTCAGCGGGAGAAACTTTGGGGAGCATGATATTGTTATTCTTCGGCTTGCTGATATTTATCTGATGCGTGCTGAAGCAAAGTTGAGAAAAGGAGATCCTCCGGCCGCAGCACTGGCCGATGTTAATGCGGTGAGAGCTGCAAGAACAGTAACTACTCCCGCAGCGCCGTTGACATCTATAACGCTTGATCTTTTATTCAGGGAAAGGGGATTTGAATTTTATTGGGAAATGGTCAGGCGTACCGATATGATCCGGTTTGGAAAATATGAAGGATCCTGGACCGAAAAAACAAACACTGATAAACAAAAGAGAATATTTCCTATTCCTCAAACCGCCATTGATGGTGCATCTAACTTGCCGGGCTATTTACTCCAGAATCCCAGCTACTAACTGGTAAACTGATCGATTGTCATTGTGCATTGATTGCGATATAACTCCTGGTTGCTGATTAAGTTGTAAGATCTGCAAACAGGAGTTTTCATGATAACAGGTAACTATTAGTCAGTGTCAAAAATGGCTACCCATATAAGAAAAAAGGCAATGTGCTATTTGACAGCTATTTTAATTTATTTTGAGCTTACTGTTCATTCTTTGGATGCTCTAAATTCCTGAACAAGTTTGTTCGTAACCGAAGTATCTTTATAATTTAATTCTACTTTCAGGCATGGTTTTTTATCTGATTTAAACTTTATAGTTAGTAGATAAAAGTATTTCATTTTAAAAGAAAGCATTATGGCAAAAACAACAACACCAGGGGAAATTCCTCCAATACCAGAAGAAGCGCCCCTGCCACCGAAAACACCCGAAATAATACCGGAGACTGTTCCTGAAAATCCACCATTGCCGCCCGACACAACTCCTGATGTTTTTCCGGAAGAGCCGTTTCAGCCGGACATTCCATCTGAAGTACCTCCTTCTGTACAATAAAACCGGTATATGAAAAATGAAGAAGCTACTGTTGCAGTAAACTATAAAAGTTTAAAGATCAGCAGTGAGGCATTTGCGGACAATGAACTGATACCCGCAAAATTTACCTGCGAGGGCGTCAATACGAGTCCCCCGCTCAATATCGAAAATATCCCTGCTGATGCAAAATGTTTAGTGTTGATTGTAGATGATCCGGATGCACCTTCAAAAACATGGGTACACTGGATTGTATGGAATATACCGGTTACTCACCATTTAAAGGAAAACGGGGTGCATGGGGTGCAGGGTATAAATGATTCCGGCAAAAATCATTACAGCGGACCTTGCCCGCCTTCCGGTACCCATCGATATTTCTTTAAAGTGTATGCGCTTAGTGATTTGCTCGATCTTCCACCCACTACCGATAAAGCGCAGTTAGAAAAAGTAATGAGTGAATACATTATAGGTTTCGGAGAACTGGTTGGATTATATAAACGACAGCAACCCAAATAAAAAGAGTAACGAAATTTATTAATTCGTCTCTCTTGAGAGATCTTTTAATTCGGCTTCGTTCAGGATCGCAATGCTTTTGTTATTTACAGTGATGATCTTTTTTTCGTTAAATTCATTTAGTATTCTGAAGACTGTTTCATAAGTGGTGCCGCAGTAAGAGGCAAGGTCCTGGCGACTTAAGAGGATATTGATAGCTCCATCGCCGGTAGCGCCGAATTTGTTTTTAAGGGTGACCAAAGCATCCGCGATTCGGCCCTTCACCTGCATATGAGCAAGATTATTCATCTTCCTTTCTGACCGTTGTAATTCATCTGCATAGAACATCAGTAAACGGATCGCAAATTCATTATTTACCTTGAGCGTTGTTTTAAAAAAATCAAGATCAACAAAGCACACAGTAGTCGGTTCGATGGCAGTGCCGGATACCGGGTAGGAGGTATCTTCCCCGAGTCCCCGGTGTCCAATTATATCCCCATTCTTAGCAAACCTTATGATCAGTTCTTTTTCCTTTCCCCATTTTTTATGCACTTTCACCGTACCGGTAAAAACAAAATAAATTCCTTTTACTTCTTCCCCCTCTTTGAAGATCAGTTCACCTTTTTTAAATTGAATGGTTTGCTTGTTCGCTTTAATTGCCGGTAACCATTCGGGTAAACAAAGCTTGCAAAAAAAGCAACTGCAGAGATCGCAATCTTTCTTGTTTTTCATAGTTGGAAGTTAAGCGGTATATCGCAACGGAAAAAAAATAATAGTAACGCTGATACCAAACAGGATGTAGTATGGATTGGCAATGCCGGGCGAAGCTATAAAAAGAATCATCGCTGTTTCAACAAACTGTTTTCACGGGCAATGGTTACAAGATGGGATGGGTGTAAGGACACTACGTCTCCTACAATAATTATTGCAGGGTTCGTTAATTCTGCATATTGTGATTTAAATAATATGTCTTTTACTTTGCCGATTACCATTTTTTCATTGGGTGTAGTGCCATCCTGGATAATTGCAACCGGGGTATTAGCCTTTCCATTTGTAGTAAATATATCCATTATCATTTCAAGCTTGCTCATTGCCATTAATATAACCACAGTGGCGGAGGATTGTGCAGCCAATTGAATGTCCCTTGATATCTCACCGGATTGGGTGGTGCCGGTAGTTACCCAAAAGCTTTCATTTATTCCCCTGCAGGTAAGAGGTATCATTTGAGATGCGGCCACCGCAATTGCACTGGAGATGCCTGGGATTACCTGTACCGCTATCCCTGCGGCCCTTGCTGCTGCTATCTCTTCCTGTGCCCGCCCAAATACAAATGGGTCCCCACCTTTCAATCTTACCACGTGTCCGTGGCTATGAGCATATTCGATAATCTCCATATTAATTTCGGCTTGTGATAACGCATGGCATCCATAACGTTTGCCTACAAATTTCTTGATAGCATTTGGAGCGGCATACTCTAATAACTCCTCATTGGCCAAGGCGTCATATAATATAACATCGGCAGAGGCAATTATCCTAATTGCTTTCAATGTTATTAATTCAGGATCTCCAGGTCCTGCACCTACAAGAGACAGAAGAGGAATAATCATAATATATATATATTAACTTTTAAAATATGTGATTTATTCTTCACAAATATACACATAATTGAAATTAATACCATAATTTTATGATATGCACAATAATTGACACGTGATATTTAATGAAACCTCATTATAATTATTACATGTGATTATTTTTAATACGATAATTGCCTGCTATTTAGTAATCTTAAACTAAACCTCATGAAAGTAGTCGTTATCGGAAATGGAATGGTAGGGTATAAGTTTTGTGAAAAGATATTATCCAGGGCTTCAATAGAACTGGTTGTGTTTGGAGAAGAGATCCGGCCCGCTTATGATCGCGTACACCTCAGCGAATTCTTTGCAGGCAAAACTGCCGAAGACCTTACAATGGCAGGGATAGAATGGTACCATGAAAATAATATACGCCTTCATCTTGCCGATCCCATTGTATCCATTGATCGCACCGCCAAAAAGATCCATTCGCATAAAGGCATCACTGAATCATACGATTACCTCGTACTGGCAACCGGCTCCGCAGCTTTTGTTCCGCCCATTCCGGGAGTGGATAAACAAGGTGTCTTTATATATAGAACCATTGAAGATCTTGAAATGATGAGCACACATGCCCGTCATGCAAAAACAGGAGCAGTAATAGGAGGTGGCCTCCTGGGCCTCGAAGCTGCTAAAGCGATGCTGGACCTTGGGATATCGAATACACAGGTAATTGAATTTGCACCCCGTCTCATGCCACGGCAAATTGATGATGCCGGCTCCGCCATTTTAAGGAACAAATTGGAACTGCTGGGGTTGAAAATTCATACCAGCAAAAATACCAGCGCAATATTGGGGGATGAAGTCATCACCGGCATGCAGTTCTCCGACGGTACCTCCATCAATGTGGATATGCTAGTGATTTCAGCGGGTATTAAACCAAGGGACGAACTGGCAAAGCTTTGCGGCCTGGAAACCGGCTCACGCGGTGGAATAGTAGTTAATGAGAAGTTGGCAACCAATGATCCTTGCATCTTTGCCATAGGCGAATGTGCTTTATACAATGGAATGATCTATGGCCTGGTAGCGCCCGGCTACGAAATGGCTGATGTGGTGGCCAGGAATCTGGCTTTTCTAAATTCACCTGCGAAAATAACTGATGATATTTCAAAAGAGGTTACAGCCATTGAAGTCCAGAACCCACCTTCGGGGGGCAGGGGAGCTTTCCTCGGCTACGATATGAGTACCAAGCTCAAACTGATCGGGATCGATGTTGCGAGTTTTGGAGATCCTTTTTTAGAAGGCGAAAACATCAGGACCGTAGTGTTTGAAGATACCATGAAAGGTATTTACAAAAGGATCAATATAGCTGCTGATGGAACAGCGTTATTGGGAGGGATATTGGTAGGTGACGCAGACCAGTACAACATGTTGTTACAGACCTGCAAAAACAAAATGCCTTTACCTGCTAACCCGGAAGACCTGATATTGGGTTCAAGAGGTGGCGAATCCGCTGCAGGCGGGGGCGGGCAGGGCTTGCCTGATGACGCGATGATATGTAGTTGCGAGAGTGTAAGCAAGGGTGATATCTGCAATGCAGTTTCCGCACAAGGCTGCGAAACGGTGGATGCCATTAAGAAATGTACAAAGGCGGGTACCGGGTGTGGAGGATGTATACCTATGGTGAAAGACCTGGTATTGTATACCATGAAGGCGCAGGGTAAATATGTGCGCAATGTATTGTGCGAACATTTCCATTACAGCCGCCAGGAGATGTTTGACCTTGTGAAATTGCATGGGCTGAAGTCGTACGATGAGGTGCTGGATAGACTGGGTACGGGTGATGGATGTGAATTGTGCAAACCACCGGTAGCTTCCATACTTGCCAGTTTGTGGGGCGAGATGATTTTGAAAAAAGGAAATGATACTGCCCAGGATAGCAATGATCGTTTTTTGGCCAACATTCAAAAAGGCGGAACTTATTCAGTGGTGCCCCGTATTCCCGGCGGAGAAATTACTCCTGATAAACTGATCGTTATAGGCCAGGTTGCCAAACAATATAATCTCTACACAAAAATTACAGGCGGGCAAAGGATTGATCTTTTCGGAGCCCACCTGAATGATTTGCCCGAAATATGGCGACAGCTAATTGAAGCTGGTTTTGAAAGCGGCCATGCCTATGGGAAATCGTTGCGCACTGTTAAAAGCTGCGTGGGCAGTACCTGGTGCCGTTTTGGGCTACACGACAGCGTTAGTTTTGCCATTCGCATCGAAGAGCGATATCGCGGCCTTCGCTCGCCGCATAAATTAAAAGGCGGCGTAAGCGGTTGCATCCGCGAATGCGCCGAAGCCCAGAGCAAAGATTTCGGAATCATTGCTACCGAAAAAGGCTGGAACCTTCATGTATGCGGCAACGGCGGAAGTAAACCGCAGCATGCACTCTTACTGGCTGCTGACCTCGATGACGAAACCTGCATCAGATACATTGACCGCTTTTTAATGTTCTATATCAAAACTGCCGACACCTTAACACGAACTGCTACCTGGCTCAATAAAATGGAGGGCGGCATCGATTACCTCCGCAATGTGGTAGTCAATGATAGCCTCGGCATGTCAGCAGAATGGGAGGCTGAAATGCAAACCCTCGTAAACTGTTATAAATGCGAGTGGAAAGAAGCCATTGAAAATCCGGAAATTAAAAAGCGGTTTACACATTTTGTAAACGCTCCCGAAATAAAAGATCCTTCTATAAAATTCGAGCCAATGAGGGAACAGAAAAAGGTGGCAGACTGGAAATGATTTTTTTAGCCTGGCTAAGAAGCAATGTGGTACTGCATTGGCGACGCTCCATTCAACATTATTGCTACAAGGAACTTCAGCCTTCTGGCGGAAGCAATTGTTGAATTAGGGTATATAAAACGGAAGGAAACTGGGATTGCATTACGATTCGAAAAGGCTTTATCACTATAATTAATATCGTCCATCATCCATTTAAATACCCACTCCGCGATTGGTTGCTGCTTTTAAAATTTGCTTACCTGTTTTTTCGATTGCCTGCTATTTTTTTTCGATTGTCTGCCAAATACAGTATTACAAAATCATTTGCATTGACCCCATATGTGTCATGTTCAGATTAGATAACTATTAAAACTATAAGTCATGCTAACACTCACAGATCAAAATACAATCACATGGTTTCCGGCATGTCATACAGAGGATGTGCCTGCTAACGGAGGCGTATGCGTGAAATATGGTGAAACCCAGATTGCCTTGTTTCATTTTGCCCGTCGCGGCGAATGGTACGCTACACAAAATGAATGTCCGCACCGGATGCAAATGGCGCTTAGTCGTGGTATGATCGGCACACAGCAGGATGAACCAAAAGTAGCCTGTCCTTTTCACAAAAAAACATTTTCACTCGCAACAGGCGAATGCCTTACCGGTGATGAATGCAGTATAAAAACGTATCCGGTAAAAGTAGAGGAAGGTAAAATATTTATAGGCATCGTATAACCCGGTGAATCACTCTTTGGGAGTGACTCACCGGGTTATACGGTTGCAAAGGCCTTTCTTAATTCGTGTAATTCGCCTTTTAAAAATTCGTGTAATAAGATTTTATAAAATAAAAACCCCGGCCGATGTGGAAATTGAACCGGGGCTGATTCTAAATTGATCACAACTTAAAACCAAACACCAAAACTATGGCTAAAAAATTTAAAACATGCATTTCCATTTCAGTGCCATGTATCATTGCCTTATTTGCTTTCCAGGCAAAAGGACAAGTCTCCCTAACCGGGCAGTTGCGCACCCGAACGGAGGTTCGAAACGGGCTAGGCAACCTCGTTGTAAAAGGATCTAAATCAGCGGTGTTTACGTCCCAGCGAACCAGGTTGATTTTTGGATATAAATGGGACCGGTTAACCTTTGGTGCAAGTGTACAGGATGTAAGGGTGTGGGGGCAGGATGCATCCACTATTTCCAATGCAGACGGTAACAAACTGATGTTACATGAAGGCTGGGCTGATCTTGTTTTATTCAATAAAGCGGATACTGCCATCAGGACAACCGGCGTTGATTTCATGAGCTTAAAAGTTGGACGGCAGGAATTAATTTATGATGATGTAAGGCTTATTGGAAACCTCGATTGGCTGCAACAGGGGCGTCGGCACGATATGGCGCTGTTGAAAACCGTTCACAATGGCTGGCAGGTAGATCTGGGCTATGCATTCAATCAAAACTCTGATGCATTTGGAGTTTCGGGAACTTCATATGTCCCTTCGAATGTATCACCTTACGTTAAGAATTCAGCCGGTGTATTGGTTCCAACGCCTGCAGGTATTTTGCCTATGGCACCAGCGGGTAATGCTGGCAACAATAGTACCAAAACGGGGACGCCCGTTTGGCTGAACCCTCCAACAACCAATGGCGGCAACCAGGATTACAAGTCTTTCACCAGTTTATATATTACCAAGAAATTCAATCAAACAAAATTCTCTGCATTATTCTTTAACGACAATTTTGGAAAATACAAAACAGACTCGGTGGGTAGTGCAGCAGCAGGATATGTTTACGGCAAAAGATTTGTTTCAGCCGGTGCAGCGGATACGTACGATTACTCAGGCCTGAACCGCCGTTACACATACGGTTTAATGGTTAATCGCACAATGGGCAATGCATCCGGCTTTGGGAAGATAGCCATACAGGCTGCATATTATGCACAAAGCGGAAAAAACAGGGATGGCATTAAAATGAAGAATGCATATCACTACACGATCGCTGCTACTTATCAAAAAGGTAAGATCAGTATTACCCCCGGCTATGACGTATTAAGTGGAAATAACGCTGAAACCGCTGAAGATGAAAAATTTGATCCCTTGTATGGCACACCACACAAGCATTGGGGATACATGGATTATTTCTATGTTGGAACAGGTTCCCCAGCCGGGGGATTGAAAAATCCTTATCTCAAATTTAAATACACAGGCAATACAGTTACTGCGGGGGTTGACTTTCATTTGTTTTCAACCGATAAAGACATGAAGAAAGCTGATGGCACTTTTATCGATAAGAAACTCGGAAATGAGCTGGACTTTTTGTTGAATTATAACATGAATAAGTTTACCAATATTGAATTGGGCTACTCCGTTATGAATGCTACCAACAGTATGACCTTTGCCAAAGGGCAGGCAACAACCGATGCGGTGGCAGACACTTATAAAAAAACCGGCAACTGGTTTTATTTAATGCTTCGCTTTACTCCTGATTTCTTTTATGCAAAACCTGGTGCCAATAAAAAATAGACCGGCGATGTTCATTTACAGGATTGACTGATTAAACAAGTACCCTTTCACAAACCTGGTCTAGATAACATCAAGATAAATACTTAACTCTTCGACAGAAAAGTTCTAATAAATACATTCATTAAACAAAAAATATTTAAAATTATGAATCAGCCGCTAACGAATTTAAACATACTTAGTTTTAAAGGTATTCAAATGAAGACCTTCCATATCACCTGGCTTACTTTCTTTGCCTGCTTTTTTGGATGGTTTGGCCTGGCGCCTTTGATGCCAACGATCCGTGCAGACCTCGGTTTAACAAAGTCGCAGGTGGGTAATACCATTATTGCTGCCGTATCGGCAACCATTTTTGCAAGATTAATCATTGGTAAATTATGCGATGCCTGGGGGCCCCGCAAGACATATACAGCTTTACTGATCCTCGGTGCATTCCCGGTAATGTTGGTGGGACTGGCACATAGTTATACTTCCTTTATTTTGTTTCGTTTAGCCATCGGTGTTATTGGAGCTTCATTTGTGATAACACAGTTTCACACATCGGTAATGTTTGCGCCTAATATCAAAGGAACAGCAAATGCAGTTGCAGGCGGATGGGGAAACCTGGGGGGAGGCGTCACCAATATGTTGATGCCGGTTATTTTTGCCACCATTGTAGGCTTTGGATATACAAAGGCTGAAGCATGGCGATATGCGATGGTGCTACCGGGAATAATGCTTTTAGTAATGGCATTTGTTTACTACAGGTATACAAAAGATACACCGCAGGGAAATTACGAAGACATTAACCGCCTGAAAAAAGCAAACTCCGGAACAGACTGGAGCATACTGGCCGACTGGCGGGTATGGTCATTAGCATTGGCATATGCAGTTTGTTTTGGCATGGAGATCACCTTTGATGGTGTGGCTGCATTGCACTTTACAGATACGTTTCATTTAAAGCAAGGTGCAGCAGGTTTTTGGGCAGGCACATTTGGGTTCATGAATATTTTCGCCCGTGCGCTTGGTGGTATCTCAGCAGATAAAGTGGGTAAAAAATATGGTATGAGAGGAAAAGGAATTTTACTGGCTACGATGTTGCTGCTGGAAGGCTGTGGAATATTACTTTTCGCAATGGCTGGTTCCCTGGAAATGGCCATTGTATCGATGGTGACATTTGCTTTGTTTCTGAAAATGGCCAATGGTGCCACCTATGCCATTACGCCGTTTGTAAATGAAAAAAATGTGGGCATGGTAAGCGGTATTGTTGGTGCAGGAGGTAATGTAGGAGGAATGTTGTTTGGGTTTTTATTCAAGTCCACTACCATTTCTTACATACAGGCATTCCAATATATCGGGTATGCGGTGATTGGTGTTTCACTGGTAGTATTGATCACAAGATTTACGGTGTCAGTGGAAGATAAAACGGTGGTTGAGGATGGTAAGTTGCAGGTGGTATAGACAATAGCTGATGTCTGATTTCTTGATGTCTGATTTTTTTTTACCATTGCTAGCAAAGAATGATTTTGTTTTTAGCGGAAGCGTCCGGGCAGGTTGCGCAAAGATAAAATGTACACGAGTGCGACGCCAATGCGGCTTAATTGAAATACTGAAGTTCGGAACATAAAAACTATCAATAATTTGACCGATTTGAAACATAACTATCAACCAATAGCGACCGGCAAAGAAAAGTCTGTTGAAGCCATCGCGGCGGAAGGAAATGCGAATGCTACTACCTGTTGCTATTGCGGCGTGGGCTGTGGTATCATTTTGCAAAAAGATAAGCAGGGAAGTCTGAAACTGGAAGGCGATCCAAATCACCCGGTTAATAAGGGCATGCTGTGTAGCAAGGGAATGAACCTGCACTACACGGTGGCGGATACAAGCGATCGACTGCTGTACCCGGAAATGCGGTATGCAAAAAATCTGCCCAGGCAAAGAGTATCATGGGATACAGCCCTCGAAAGAACTGCAGCAGTCTTCAAAACATTGATTGATAAATACGGTCCGGATTCGGTAGCATTCTATGCATCCGGCCAATGCCTTACAGAAGAATATTACGTAGTAAATAAATTGGTAAAGGGTTTTATCGGCACGAATAATATTGATACCAACTCGAGATTATGTATGAGTTCTGCGGTGGTAGCGTATAAAATGAGCCTGGGAGAAGATAGCGTACCCGTTAGTTATGATGATCTTGAACTGGCGGATTGTATTTTTGTTGCCGGTGCAAATCCTGCCTGGTGCCATCCTATTTTGTGGCGAAGGATAGAAGCGGCGAGAGAAAAAAATCCTGCCCTGAAGATCATCGTAAGTGATCCCAGGAAAACCCAAACCTGTTCTATTGCGAACCTGCACCTGCAGTTGAATCCGGGTACAGACATTACGTTGCATCACGCCATTGGAAGATGTTTGATTGAGGCAGGGAATATTGATGTTGATTTCCTGGAGAATAACACGGAAGGTTTTGGAAAATACCGCGATACTGTATTTGCAAGAACGGTTGCTGATGCTGCAGCGATCTGCGGAATAAAAGAGAGTGATATCAGGTTAACAGCTTCTTATATTGGCAAGGCCAAAGGATTTATTACTATGTGGACAATGGGCCTGAATCAAAGCGTGATCGGCGTGGACAAGAATTTATCGCTGATTAACCTGAACCTGATCACGGGGCATATCGGTAAGCCAGGCTCAGGGCCATTTTCATTAACGGGACAGCCAAATGCAATGGGTGGTCGTGAAGTGGGTGGATTGGCAAATTTACTGCCGGCTCACCGTGACCTATCAAAAGAAAACGATCGGAATGAAGTTGAGAAATTCTGGCAAATACCATTAGGCACAATCGCTCCAAAGGAGGGACTAACGGCAACGGAGATGTTTGACGCTTTAAATAGCGGCAAGCTGAAAGCTGTTTGGATCTTGTGCACCAACCCGTTGATCAGTTTACCCGATGTACGGGTAGCTGAGGCAGGATTAAAGAAAGCCAAATTTGTGGTGGTGCAGGATATCAGTAATAGCGTTGAAACCTTACAATATGCAGATGTGGTGCTGCCCGCAGCCGCATGGGCAGAAAAGGAAGGAACCATGACAAATGCGGAACGCCGCATCAGTATCCTGAACAAAATTGTGGACGGACCCGGCGAAGCAATCCCGGATGCAGAAATCATTTGCCGCTTTGCGCAAAAAATGGGTTTCAAAGGATTTGATTTTGAGAATATGGCGGAGATATTTGCCGAGCACGCTGCACTAACGGCTGGTACCAACGTTGATGTGAGTGGTTTAAATTATGATATCCTAAAGGAGAAGCGATCTGTTCAATGGCCCTATACAGCAGCGATGAATGCCGGCGCTGTTAAATTGAATAATGGGTATGGTACGGCAAGATTGTTTACAGATCATAAATTTTATACTCCTTCACAAAAGGCGATCATCCATTCTTTTCCTGATCATAACCAGAGCGAGCATCCGGATGCATTTTTTCCTTTGATACTTACTACCGGCCGCATCCGCGACCAGTGGCATACCATGAGCAAAACCGGCAAAGTAAATAAGCTGAAACAACACATCAGTGAATCTTTTTTAGAAATTCATCCGGAAAATGCAAAAGAACGCGGAATAAAAGAGAATGAACTCGTGGAGATTACCAGCAGGCAAGGCCTTGTTAGGGTGAAAGCTAAATATTCTACCGATATCAAAAAGGGTGTCGTTTTCCTGCCGATGCATTGGGGCAAGATACTGAACAATGATTTGAACAGGGCCAATAATCTTACCGCGAATGTAGTGGATCCTAAAAGCAAAGAACCTGATTTTAAATTTACTGCCGTTGAGGTTACGAGCTACAAGAAAGCCGGTAAAAAGATCATTGTAATTGGTGCCGGCGCAGGCGCTTGTGGGTTTGTAAAAAGTTATCGTGCGTTAAATGAAGATGACCAGATTGAAATATTCAGTAAAGAAAATTTTCCATTTTACAACCGTGTATTGTTACCCGATTATATCAGTGGCGCATTACCCTGGAGTAACCTGGTGAAAATGACGGATGAAGAAGAAACAAAATACAATATCAGGCTGCACCGCGGTCTAAGTATTAAAACAATTGACAGAATAAACAAAACAGTTACGGATAGCAATAACGAAGTGCATGCATACGATGTGCTGGTAATTGCTACAGGTAGTCGTGCCGCTGTGTTGAGGGACATGCCTTCATTAACGGGGATTTTTACCATGCGGAGCAGGAAGGATGCAGATGGCTTTAAAGATCATATTGATCCGGCGAAAGGGACCGTAGTAATATTAGGCGGCGGGCTGTTGGGTATAGAATTGGCCGCATCACTGCGTGAGGTTGGTGTAGCGGTCACGATTGTTCAACGTATATCACGCCTTATGGACAGGCAATTGGATCCGCTGGGTAGCCAGTTGCTACACGAGGAATTGGTTGATAAGGGTGTGGACATATATTATAACGATGAGATCGATCGTTTTTTAGGAAAGGAAGATATCACGGGTATTCGCTTAAAGAGTGGCTTGCTGATCAATTGCCAGGCCATTGTAGTGGCAATCGGTACGGTGCCGAATATCGAGATCGCCAGGTCTGCAAATATTGAATGTAAGCGTGGTGTGGTGGTGAATGAATATTTGCAAACAAGCGATCCGCACATTTTTGCTATTGGGGAGATCGCTGAGTTTAAAGGTTTTCTTTATGGAATAACAGCCGCCGCAGAGCAACAGGCGTCAATTGTTGCCAGGTACTTAAGCGGTGATATTTCAAAGTACTATGATGGCTCCCTGTTGATGAATATATTGAAAATGCATGGCACTGAGCTGTGTTCATTGGGACTGGCCGAATGCCCTGATGAGAAGGGTTATGAAGAAGTAGTTTTTATAGATAAATCAAAACGTTACTATAAAAAATGTATTATCCATAATGATCGTTTAGTAGGTGCAATTTTGATTGGCGACAAAAGTGAGTTCCTCGAGTTTCGTGATTTGATCCAGGATAAGATCGAACTGAGTGATAAACGCCTGCAGTTATTGCGCAGCGGTAAAAAAGCGGAGCCGGTAATTGGTAAATTAGTATGTAGTTGCAGTGGGGTAGGAGAAGGTAATCTTCAAAATAAAATAAAGGAAGGTTGTACCGACCTGTTGCAATTGTGCCAGCTTACGGGAGCGGGTATGGGCTGTGGCAGTTGCCGGCCAGAGGTGAAAGCAATCCTGGAAGGGCTCAGCAACGACATTTCTTTGAAGGGCGAAACCGTACCAGTACCATTTAAAGAACTTCTTCCGTCAATGGTTTAATAATTAGGATGGTTGTTTTAATTAAATTTTTGTAATGAAATATTCACTTACGATAAAGATCAATTTCCGCGGCGGTATTATTTCTCCCGGTGAATTGTACAATGTATTGATTGCCGCAGGTAAAGCCGTTGTTGGTAAAGTAAGTTTTGGCTTGCGCCAGCAGTTGTTCCTTGAAGTGCTGAATGAGCATTATGCTACTTTGAAAAAGGAACTGGACCTGCTGGGGATTTTTTATGAAGTGGATCATGACGATTTTCCGAATATCATCAGTTCATATCCCGCCGAAGAAGTCTTTATTACGAATACCTGGCTGAGCGAAGGCGTGTACAAAGATATTTTTGACCTGATGGATTACCAGCCAAGGCTCAAAATAAATATCTCTGATAGTAACCAGAGTTTTACGCCGATACTTACCGGTAATATTAACTGGGTGGCATCATTGAATGCACCGCATTTCTGGCATTTGTTTATACGTTTTCCTAAAACCAATATTATTTACGAATGGAATGAGATGGTGTACACCAATGATGTGGCACGAATGAGCCGGGATATTGAAGAAATAATATTCCGCAATGAAAAGCAGTTTTATGACAACCCGCTCGCCAATGGCGCCGATCTTTTTAAGTTGGTAACCAGGCAGGATTATATCACCAAAACCTCTGCTTCGCCAGCCCGTTTGCCGTCGTTTAATTTGCCGTATTATGAAGGCTTAAACCGGTACCAGGATAAATATTGGCTGGGTATCTACCGGAGGGATGAAATGTATTCGGTAAGTTTTCTAAAGGAGCTGTGCCAGTTATGCCTGCACACTAAGATTGGGCAACTGTGCTCCACGCCATGGAAAACTATTATCATTAAAAATATAGAGGAAAAGGACAGGGCTTACTGGAACAGCCTGCTGGCAAAGCACCAGGTGAATGTGCGCCATGCAGCCAACGAACTTAACTTCCAGGTGGAAGACGATTGCAAGGATGGTTTGGCTTTAAAAAATTATTTATTAAAGGGATTACACAAGGATGATATCCGCAGTTTTGGACTTTGCATTGGAATTAAGACAAGGAAAAAGACAGAGGTATTCAGCAGTATACTTGTAAGAAAAAGGCCGTTGATTACCATTGCCGGTATCGGCTTTTTTCATGTATATGATATTCTCTGCGCTAAAGATTTTAATCCGAATGAGAGAACCGGTTATGTTTATAGTAAAGACAATCCTAAATTTTTACTGGCGGAACAACTTCGGCGTGCAATACTTTCTTATTATGCCCAGCAGCAATCCATGCAGGTTGCGTTGCCGAAGAAACCTGTTGTTACCAAAGATGTAGCTGCAAAGCAAGTGAAACTTTCTTACCTATACCAATGCAGTCATTGCTTATCTGTGTATGATGAGGATTTGGGCGATATCGAAAAAGATATTTTGTCAGGCACCCGGTTTGAAAATCTCCCGGCATCTTTTTGTTGCTCATTGTGTGAAGCGCCAAAGGAGGATTTTAATAAGATTGAAGCAGGTAAGTTGATGCTGTGTTAGTTGTTTGCAAAGGCTTTCACGCAAAGACGCAAAGGAGCAAAGTTGCTGAAGTATTTTATCTGATTTTCTATCGGGGCGTTGAAATAAATTCGTCCTCCAATTGCATGGAGAGTATCGCAAACACTCTTTTGAATTCTACACTTTCACTCTTAAGAGCCGTTTGGGACGTCTGACTTTTCATCATTGACCATTGACCATTGACCATTCACGATTCACAGCCCGTTCAATTCCGCATGCGCATTAAAATTTCGGAAATATTTGTTTTGATCTTCATGGAGCGGGATGGTACAGGTATGTATATGCTCCAGCATAAATTTCATGCTATGCCTGGTAAGTTCCTTTGCTTTCAATAAATGAATAATGTAGGCCAATCCTTTGGCAGTATAAATGGCGCAGAGTGGTTCCGGTTCATCGTTCCTGGTAAAAACATAAGCTTCGGCAGAAGGTTGTTCGTTGTATGCGCCCAGCAACCCGTTCAGTATAACGGCGTCCATCAGGGGCATATCGCAAGCCAGTACAAAAAGGTCTTCTCCCGGAAACTGTAGATGAACGCTTAAAACCCCTGCCAGTGGTCCCTTTATTGTCAATTCGGGGTTGTCTTTAATTAACTGCTTTTCCGGGAATACTTCACTGTAGTCACTGTATTGATTTTCGTTGACAGATAAAACTACATTGACATGAAGCGAAGATATTTTATCTACCGCTGTTTGTGCCCAGGTATTGGCATGCAGCTTTATAAGCCCTTTGTCGGTACCCATTCTTGTACTTTGTCCTCCGCATAAAATTACACCCAGCATAAGTTTCACCTATTCAAATGTCATCAATATGATGCGGTTTTGTATCCGCATGTCCCAAACTTTTACCCGGGCTCACAACGTCCCTCACCATTTGCTTCAATTCTTTTATTTCGGGAAACCCACCATAATCTTTACGGTCAAATATCTTTTTATCGTTCACCGAAATATGAAAATCTCCATTTACTTCGCTGGGTTGCAGGGTTACAGCTTTAAGGTCGTCAGCAAAGGTGGTTAGCAATTCCTGCGCCATATAGGCGGATCTTAATAACCAATTGCAACGGGGACAATATTCAATGGTAATAGTAGGTTTCATGCGCCGTTTTTATAGCAGCAAAGGTACGCTGAATAATATAAACCGGCATTGTATTCCTGCACGGTTAAAGGGTTGTCAGCCTTCTAAAGAGTTTAACAATTTGTAGTACTATTGAAAAGATTGGCAACCCCAGATCGGTAAGCAGCGGCTTGTTTAAATCGCATTCATCCACTTTTTAAATTCTGCAGAGTTTTCCTGGCTAACAACGATCTCATCGTTCACCGGTATCGTTAGGTCGATCACCACTTTGCTTTTTTCGGAGGGTATAAATCTTTTTATATAATTCACATTCACGATGTATTTCCTGTTTACCCTAAAAAAAGTATGTTCATCCAGTTCCTCAATTAACTCACTAAGATTACGGGCTTCTGTTAAAAACTTTTTGGAATCTTTATCTATCGAAAAAATGAGCTTATGTTCTGTGTAAAAGCAGGCGATATCATCTGCTTTAATGCTTTGAAATTCCATCCCTTTCCGGATGATGATCCGGTTTCTTTTTTGATTTTTTTCTTTGATAGAATTTACAAGGGCGGAATAGTTTCCAATGAAATGCTTTTGGAGAAAATAGTATTTCTTAACGGCTTCCATCAGCCTTGTATCATCCACCGGTTTAAGGATATAGTCGATGGCATTGTACTCGAATGCCTTGATGATGAATTCATCATAGGCAGTTAAGAAAATTACCGGCACCGTAATATTGGTGGCTTCGAAAATTCCAAAGGATAAACCATCTGTAAGATGAATATCCATAATGATCAGGTCTGGTTGGCGGTTATGGTTAAACCATTGTATGGTCTCATGGATTGAGCTGGTAGTTGCGATAACATCAATATCGAGGTTGAGTGCTTCGAGTTTTAATAAGAGGCCTTCTAAAGCTGGTTTCTCGTCTTCAATAATAAGTACTTTCAGCATAGCTAATAAGTTAGTAGCGGTAATTTAACAATGAAATAGCCCGCATCAGATTCTACAATAATTTCCTTTTTTGTAAGTATGCGGTATCTGTTGGATAAGTTATGCAATCCTATCTTAGAAGAGGGAAGAAAATATTTTTTCGGTATAATCTTATTTTTAACGGTAACGAAATTGTTGTTTACCTGTATTGAAATGTTCATGGGGAACTCGTCACTGAACTCATTGTGCTTAATCGCATTTTCCACGAGCAATTGCAGAGAGATAGGCGGGATAAGATAATTTTCCGTTTTGACATCTGCAATTTCTATAAGTAGATTAACCGCCTTCTCATAGCGTATGCGGAAGAGATAGAAATTATGACTTACAAATTCAAGTTCCTCTTTCAGCAACACAAATTCTTTGTCTTTATTAAAAAGAATATAGCGGTAAATGGTGGCAAGATTATTATTGAACAAATAGGCTACTTCTGGTGCGGTTTTGATCAAATGACTGAGTGTATTAATTGAATTGAAAATAAAGTGTGGGTCGATCTGGTTCTTAAGCGCAGTAAGCTCTGCTTCTGATTTTGCATAGTTGAGTTCTTCAGCTTTTAGCGTGCTCGTTTCTCTTTCTTCGGTAAGATAAATGATCTCGTACACGCAGGTTACAATGATCACAAAAATGATAACTGCCGCAATGGTTTTGAAGAGAATTCCGGAATCGCTTTTGCCCGCTGCATACATTATGAGCGATATGCCGGTAAGCGAAATGAAAAACGTAAACAGGAGATGAATGGCAATACGCCGCATAAAGTCACTGTAAACATATTGATCTTTCCGGTACCATTTATTTCGGAGCTGCCGCATGGTTCTCACATTACCTTCCCAAATGAGAAATGACACCAGTACGCATGGCAGCAATACATGAGTAATCGCTTGCTGGAGTGGGTAACCCAGGTATTTGTAAAGCCCTGTGATGAACGGTATACAAATGCCTGCAAGTGGCACCAATATTGATTTCGCGATGATTTCTGTATAGTTGCTGATTACCATAATTGAATGCCTGCGAAATTTGTTCTAAAATCTCTCCGCTAATCTAAAGTTTATAAAATTAGTATTCGACCTTTATTAATTTGTTTCGTTATTGACGGGCCAAAATACTTTCATTTGGCCTGCATGGCTGATGAACGGTTGGGCCATTTAATCTATTGAACTGGTAGAGTACTAGCAATCTGCAAGAGACGGAAAAAACTTGCATTGCCATTACTTTATTTTGTTTTTTTGATGGATCATAAACCAGTCCTTTGGTAATTTAAACATCTTTTATTTTCAGCATCAATTTTATGGGTTTGAGTTTATTAATTTCCTGCTTCGGTTATTTAGGTCGTTTTTTTTCATCGAATCAATTTTTTTTATTGTCATATTTAGATAGCTGATTGAAAAACAAAATAACCCTTGTCATTACCATGGTACAATCTTATAAACCCGAAGGAGAAGGTCAGGTAAAAAATAAAATTATTGCCAAAAGGGGTAACACTTATATCCCGCTGAATATAAAAAATATTGCGGTTTTTTATTCAGTTGACCGGCTGATCTTTGCCATTGATTTTTCAGGCAAAAAATTCATCATCGACAAATGTCTCACTGAAATTGAAGAGGTGGTAAATACCAGGAACTTCTTCAGGGTAAACCGGAGTGTAATTGTTAATAGTGATGCCATCAAAGAGTTTAAGGTGATCGAATACGGTAAAATTGTTATTCACCTTGCTTCTCCCGAATGGATGAAAGGTGATATCCAGGTGAGCCAATACACTGCACCCAATTTCAGGGAATGGATTGCCAGTTTATAGATTGTCGTCTGCTGAGCGATAGGGCCCCGGAAATCTTACAAATTAAGGAGCCCGCTGATGCGTGCCATCTGCCTTTATAGTAGTATTCATCTCTCTTTGATAAAAAATGATTATTTTGAACCGGGTGATACACCCATCGAATGTTGGTCCCATTCCTGAAAATTATCGCCTGCTGAAGGATGTATTGTGCCCGTACAGCTATTTTCATAAATCATTCATATGTATATTGACAGCCTTGTATTTTCAAATAAACCGAATTTCAGAATTTCGCGGCATGTGTTTTTTTGGCTTGGCTGGATATCTTATTTCACCGTAGAAGCAACGCTTCGAAGAACTCCCGGTTATGGTTTTCACACTGCTTTTTTATCCTCACTTACGGAAGTATTGGCCTCCACACCGATCGATATGACCTTTTGTTATTCGATTATTTATTTCCTTTTTCCCCGCTTCCTTTTCAGGGGCATGTATGTTTGGATGGTGGTGTTGTGGTTCCTGTTTGCTATAATCGGGTTTTTCGTATACCATGGATATAATACATTCGTTGTTCCACATCTTCATGACTATTTCGGTATAAAAAGACAAAGTATGGATAGCCCGCTCATTTGGGCTTTTTTTTATTTTTTTCTGACATTTAATATGGAAGGTTGCCTCGCGGCAGCTATCAAACTCGGGAAGATGTGGTACATCAAAAAAAGTGAAAATGATGTACTCACATCCCAGAAAGAGCAGATGGAGGCTTTTATTCATAACGATCACACACAGTCGCATTTTCTCGGCCATACTTTTTCCAGGGTGCATGATATATCGTTGCGAACTGCTCCTGAAATTGCGGGCATGATCTCGAGCCTTCAAAAAATCACCCTTTTTATCGTAAGTCAATACCAGTATACGCAGGTAGATATAGAAAAAGAAGTACAAATTCTTAACGAGTTCATCGAGCTGGAAAGAGCAGGCACCAAAAACTTTGGAAATTATAGCATGGAAGTTTCGGGTGATATCAGTGGTAAAAAAATTGCTTCTTTTGTTCTTTTGCCACTCGTGGAAAATGTTTTTTCCCAGCAGGTGAATAAAAATGATGCATCCGATTTTGTGATCATCCGGTTATCTGTTGTTAGGGATACTTTAAAATTCGAAATCCACAATAGCAAACCCCACCAAACCTCTACGCTCACCAATGCTAAAAGAGATACAATTTACCAGGTAAAAAAGCGACTCAATCTTCTCTATCCCGGCAGTAACCAGCTAAGTGTTAGTATACAAACTGAATCGGTCAAAACATGCCTGGAGATTAATCTTAGTTCGATTGTGCTATCGTAACCACGGTCGGCACCGAAGGTCAGACCGTGATTACGATAGCATGTTAACATTGTTTCCAACACCGGTATTCAAGTCAATCCACCATCGCGGGTATCAGCATCCCGGTCTGACCTTCGGTGCCGACCGGGGCTAAATATCTCAGTCATTGTTTGTTGCCATTCGGTAGAAAAAAATCATGGTTCAATCAATTTGATGACTTCTATAAAAGTGAATCTGGCTATTTTTATGAAGACAAAAACAATGAACTAATCGGTTGATAATTGAAATAGCCCTACATCATTCTCATGTGCCTTAATTTTGTTTTTCGTAAAGCACAACGTCCTCTGTTTTTACAGGGGACTCTTTTTTTTGCCCATCCCAAAGGTGTTTGATTCCTAATCTTGCAACCTCTTTTTTATTTTGAATTATTATCCTTTACTGTGCCTTCGGTGATGTGGCAACGCTTTTAAATTTGCAACGATAATTTACCAATCATTTTTTGCTGCTACCTGCTAACTCGTTTCGATCAGACGCATTCTGTGCAACTCGTTTTTTCAAAATACAGGCATTCACTTTTTTTAAAATACCTCGGGTTTTGCGCTGGATAATCTTCCTTATTGTTTTAAGCTGTTGTTAAATTATTTATACGGGTATAAGCCAACTCCTTTTTTTTCTGACTGGGTATTTGTTTTCAATACTTCACGCTTTTACAACGGTTGACCAGCGGTGTTTCTTTTAATTTGGTTGTCTTGAGCAATGTGCTGCGGTGACTGCGTCAATATTCATTATGGCAGGCACTGTTCCCTGTTCATTGTATTCACAAGCGAAATTTAACACGTATGAGAAAACATTTACTCCTTTTTATCCCACTGCTTTTTCTTGCAGTTTTTGCACATTCGCAAGCTAAAGTCATCACCGGAAAAATCGTTGAAGATAAAGAAGGAACTCCCTTAACCGGTGCTACCATCAAGGCAAAGGGATCCACAAAAGGTACACAGACGGGAGCAGACGGATCTTTCCGCATATCTGTTCCGGCGGGTACTCAACGATTGGCTTTTACCATGATAGGGTATGTTCCCCAGGAAGTTGACCTGGCGGGACAAACCGTTTTAAACATCGTTCTCACCAAGGAAGAAAGAAGATTGGAAGAAGTAGTAATAACCTCCTTCGGCATTCGGAGAAGCGATAAAGCCCTGGGATATTCCGTGGGTAAAGTAGATCCCGCAACCCTGCTTCAGAAATCAGAACCAGATGTATTGAAATCATTACAGGGCAAAGTTGCCGGTGTTGATATCCGTACTTCGCAGGGAACTCCCGGCGCTGCTACCCGAATTCAGATCAGGGGAAACTCATCTTTTTTTGGTGACAATCAGCCGCTCATCGTAGTAGACGGTGTACCCTATAGTAATGACCAGGTGACCACCAGTTCACAAACCTCCGGCGGCACTGCTTATTCAAGTGGTATCAGCAATCTTGATCCAAACGACATTGCTTCAATGAGTGTTTTAAAAGGGTCGTCCGCAGCAGCGTTATATGGATCCAGGGCTTCCAATGGCGTGTTGATCATCACCACAAAATCGGGCAGCGCAGCAAGAAGCCGCAAGGGCCTGGAAATAAATTATAGCAGTTCAGCTTCCATGGAAAAAATAGCCAACCTGCCGCAATATCAAAATGATTATGGCACAGGGGCCAATTTCCTGTTTTCCCCAGCGTCTAATGGCTCGTGGGGACCAGCTTTTAGCAGCCGGGATTCTGTTCCGAATTTTGCATCTTACCAGGCAGCCTATCCCGAATTGTTTCCTGCCTCAGGCAATATTAAATACCAGGCTTTTCCTAATAATGTAAAAAATCTTTTCAACACAGGGAGCGTTTTTGAAAACTCCATTGGGGTCAACGGCGGCGATGAAAAAAGTTCTGTGGCGCTTACTGCTTCTCAATTAACCCAAAACGGGTATGTACCCAACTCGTCTTTCAACAGGGCAAATGTCGGACTTGGCGGTGCTACCAAATTGAGCATCGGTTTAAATGTACGTGGTAATTTAAGTTATAGCCGCTCAACCCAAAAGGGCGGTTTTTTTGGTGAAAACCAGGTAGGAGGCGCTGCTTCGTTATTTGCCCGTTCTTTATTTTTAGGGCGCAACTGGGATACAGACTTACCTTACCAGGATAAAGCAGGCAACAACCTTACCTGGAACGGCGGCGGGCAATTTGATAACCCGGAATGGTCTGCCAAAAATAATATCGCTACTACTCATGAAGAAAGAACGATTGCTGGTATCCACTTCGATTTCAATGTCAACAAATGGATAAGGGTAGATTATAATCTTGGCAACAATGTAAACGCCTTAGACAGAAGAGAGATCACAGAGATCAGTTCCAGGGCCGCTGAAGGCCTTGGACGAATCGTGGTGGACAACTACAGGAAGCAGGAGATTGAATCAAATTTGTTGCTAACTTTTAACCCAACGATTAATAAGGATTTCGGTGTAAAACTGGTAGCAGGTAATAACATCAACCAACGCACCACCACCCGCCAGATTGCCACCGGGAACAAATTCATCACCCGTGGCACCTATACATTGGGCAATACCTCGCAACAAATATTTGGCCCCATTGTCAATGGAGTGCCTGTTCCCTCATTGGGCGATTACTACGAAAGGCAACGCTTAACAGGTGTGTACGGTGACCTTTCACTCAGCTATAAAAATTTCGCATTCCTGGATGTAACCGGTAGAAATGACTGGTCATCAACATTGCCAAAAGCGAACCGTAGTTATTTCTATCCTTCCGTATCTGGTTCCCTCATTGTTACCGATGCGCTAAAAATGCAAAGCAACATTCTTGACTTTGCGAAACTGCGGGCAGGATGGGCAAAAGTAGGCAGGGACGCATTGCCCTATTCATTGGATAATGTTTTCAACCTGAGCGCAAATATCCTTGGACAACCTACCGCTACAGTAGCAGTAGGCGCCAACGACCCTAATCTTAAACCTGAATTTACTACAGAGATTGAGGTGGGGACACAGCTTAGTTTTTTTATAAAAAGGATAGATGTCGACTTCTCCTGGTATAACCGGAATTCTACTAACCTCATTGCACCGATTTCCATTCCATCCTCTTCAGGCTACTCCACATTTAATACAAACTATGGAAGGATCAACAATACCGGCATTGAGATAGATCTCACCGTAAAACCGGTTCAAACTAAAAATGTAACCTGGGCCATTCACGCAGCATACACCCGTAACAGGAACATTGTTAAGGAACTGATCGAAGGAGTTGACAGGCTTAATTTGAAGCCCGTGTTTAATAATTTCGGACCTTACCTCGAGGCCGGCAAGCCGTTTGGCTTTTTACGGGGAGAAAAGATTTTACGGGACAGCGCCACCGGTGCAATCCTGATTAATCCCGGCACTGGCGCCATGATCAAGTCGAACGAACTGGACATCATCGGCGATCCCAACCCGGATTACAAACTGGGGATCACCAATTCGGTTTCTTACAAAGGCTTTTTCCTGAGTGCATTGTTTGATATGACCATTGGAGGAGATATCAATACAGTAACCGTTTCACAAATATTGAGCAGGGGTGTATCATTGGATACAAAAGATCGCTTGAGTGATTGGATTATCCCCGGCATACTCGGTGATCCATCTACCGGCAAAGCCATTTTAGATGGAGGCAAAACCATTCCGAATACCATCGCCATTACCACCAACGATTTATACTTTTCTCCCAACACCAACAACGGGGCCACTTTCGGCGGCAATACCGCGGCAGAATGGAATACCTATGATGCCACCGTTTACCGGCTAAGGGAAGTTACCATCGGCTATGAATTTCCAAAATCGTTCTTTAAAAAATTACCCATCGGGTCAGCAACATTAAGTGTGTCCGGGCGGAACCTTTGGTTTTTAGCGCCTAATTTTCCAAAGTATACCAATTTCGATCCCGAGGTGAATTCTTATGGCGCCAGTTCCACACAAGGTATCGAGCTCTCTGCTGCGCCTACCACCAAAAGATATGGTATCAACCTTAAGGTTAATTTTTAATCCATAAAAATTACAACATGCGAAAAAGTTTCAAATTCATAATCGTTTTTTCGGTAAGCCTGCTTTTTGTTTCCTGCAAAAAGAATTTCCTGGACATTAATAAAGACCCAAACAATCCATTAAGAGTGGAGGTTTCCAAATTACTTCCCACAGCAGAAAATGCCATCGGCAATTCATTAGCCATCGGGAATGGAAGCCTTGGAGGCTTGTCAGAAATATTATCTGTGTATACTCACCAGTTGTCTACCCGCGAAAACCAGGACCAGTATGGTACTACCGGTACAGCTTTTTACATCGGTACCGCCTGGGTTACCATGTACCAGGGAGCGCTCGAAAATCTTGAACAGATCATTAAAATCTCAGCCGCAAACGGCGACAGGCAATACACGGGCATTGCAAAAATTTTAAAGGCTTATGGCTATAGCCAGTTTGTAGATGCCTTCGGTGATATTCCTTTTACTGAAGCCAACCGGCTGGATTCGAGTATTCGCTATCCAAAATTTGATGATGACGCTGCTATTTATCCAAAGCTGTTTGCATTGTTGGATGAGGGCATTGCCGACATCAATAACACTACAGCGCTTAACCTCAACAAACCCAAGGCAGACGATATCATCTATGGTGGAAGCACCGCAAAATGGATCAAGGCGGCCAACACAATCAAGCTGAAATTATACACCCAGATCAGGAAGGTAAAAAATGTTTCCGCTGAAGTGACCCAGCTATTAAGTGATCCCACCAAACTCATCGCGGCCACCAACGAAAGTTTCCTGCTAGCTTACGGCCCCAATGGTGCAACCGATGATAGAAATCCTGGTTTCGGGGATTACACCGCTACCCAGCGTAGTAATCACATCAGCCCCTGGTTTTATGAAATTTTGCAGGGATACAATCACAATCATTTTACATCAGGCATTCAAGACCCACGGGTGCCCTACTATATATATAATCAAATTAAAAAAACGGCTGTAACACCTGATCCCACCGAGTACCGGGACAGCGCATTCATTTCCATCTATTTCGGATCAAGGGGGCCCAACAGGGATAGAAACGCACAAAATATAATCAGCCTCATGGGTATTTACCCGGTAGGAGGAAGGTATGATGATGGAGCAGGCGGTATAGCCAATTCGGCCAGCGGTACCGGTGCCGCACCTTACAGGTTCATTACCTATGCTGACAGGTTGTACCTGGAAGCTGAGCTGATACAGGCCGGCCTTGCTCCCGGAGATGCAAAAGCAACGCTGCAGGCAGCCCTTACCGAATCTTTCAAACAAGTGGATTATGTGATCACTACCTATGTCAAGCCCGCACAGTCAGTTCCAGCCTTGAGTGGTACCACAAAAGTCACCAGTTATATCAATGCAATCATGTCGCAATTTGATGCGGCCAGTGCGGCAAAGAAGATGGAAATGATCATCACAGAAAAATGGATTTCAAGTTTTGGAAGTGCCGTGGATCAGTATACGGATATACGCAGAACGGGTTATCCCATCCTTTTCAATCCCAATGATCCGGTAATGGCACCCAATGGATTTGTTCAGCCACCGGTGAATGGCAACCCGCAAATTGCCGGGGCCCAGCCAGCGGTGCAGGTGCAATTGCAAAGGCCTTACCCGAACTCACTGCCATGGTACCAGGCAGAGCTAGAAACCAATTCCAATGCACCGGCGCAAAAAGACCTGGTAAACAGCATGAAAGTTTTCTGGATGCCATAGTAAGGTTTGCCACGAATGCACGAATGAAAAAACAAAAGGTTTTATAGCCACGAATGCACGAATGAATACAAATGTTTTTTGCAGTTACGAATACAATAACATCCAAAATACTACCCTGTATTATTTGTGTCAATTAGTGTAATTAGTGGCAAAAGACGAAACATTAAAAATTGAATTTAAAATATACATCATGAAAAAAGTATTTTTATATAGCTTGTTATTTACATCGGTATTGTATTCCTGCCGGAAATCAGATAACGGCAAAGTGCCAGCGCTCACACGTGTACCAGTGCCAAGCATAACTGCCGTTACCAACAGTGAAGCGGTTATTGATGTGAGTAAAGATCCTGCTTTGTTCAAAGGCACTTTCGACGTAGGTTTACTTTTTCCGCAAGATATTCCTCCACAGAAAATGGATATCGTTGTGATTAAAAACGGCAATAAAAGTATCGTCAAAACTATCAAGGCCGATGTAACCACTTATCCTACCAACCTTTCTATCACAGGTGCACAGTTAATTGCCTTATTTGGTTCACTGATAGTTTTGGGCGACTTTTTTGATATCGGCGCTGATATCACGCTGCCTGGCGGCCAAAAGCTGCCAGCCTTCCCGGCGGTAGGTACACAGTTCTCCGGTGGCACAGCAAACATCCCCGGGGCAAGTACATTTTTAAGATATTCTGCCATTTGTAAATTCAACGTGGATGATTTTGCAGGCGATGTGAGAATTGTCATAGACGAATGGGAAGATTATTTCCCTGGCGACGTGGTAACATTAACAAAAGTGGATGCAAATCATTTGTCATTTGTATATCCCACTGCTTTCAATGTAAAGCCCATTGTGATCACTATCAATCCAAACAATTCAACAGCGGTTAATCCCGTTTCTTTTGGCAGGTATTCCGCCAACGGTACCTTGTACGTTGCCGAAACAGCGCCAAGCGTTGACAATGTGGTACTGCCCTGCGATAAAACGCTTTCCGTACGCTTAACGATTACCACCTCCACAGGGGCGGGTTTTGGGCGCACTTTTTTAATCAAATTTAAAAAGTCATAGTTGCTGTTTAAATATCGATTGCTGTTTAAAGTTGAAGTAATTTTTTTGTCCGGGCAATATTTCCACCCCCGGCTTCGGAGGCGTCGCACACTTGTACAGTAGTGCAGGAGGGAGCGATGTTCTCCCGCAGTTTGTATTTGTCATCATCAATTGAAAGTTTCATCTTCGCTTTTATAAAGACTGTCTCATAAGGCAGTCTTTTCTTTGTTAGCCGGTTAAGCCGGTGAGTCACTCCCAAAGAGTGACTCACCGGCTTAACCGGCTAATAAAAGATTCCAAAAAATATTGGTAACAAGAACCCTATCTGAAGTAGCTTCGCAAAAAAATATCCAACCAGTCAAAAAAAATCAGCAATGAGTTATCTAGCCTCCAAAACAAGGTACCAAAACATGCAGTACCGCCGCTGTGGCAACAGTGGGATTAAATTATCCGCTATTTCATTGGGTTTGTGGCACAACTTCGGCCATGTAGACACGCTTGAAAATAGCCGGGCGATATTAAAGCTGGCATTCGACAGCGGTATTACGCATTTTGATCTTGCCAACAACTATGGCCCGCCTCCGGGAAGCGCCGAAGAAAATTTTGGTAAGATACTGAGGGAAGACTTTGCTGCGTACCGCGATGAATTGATCATCAGCTCCAAAGCCGGCTATACCATGTGGGATGGCCCCTACGGTGATTGGGGAAGCAAAAAATACCTGGTTGCCAGCCTCGATCAAAGCCTGAAAAGGATGGGATTGGAGTATGTTGATATATTTTATCACCACCGCCCTGACCCTGACACACCCCTGGAAGAAACCATGGCAGCTCTAGACCTCATCGTAAGGCAGGGCAAAGCATTATATGTTGGTATCTCCAACTACCCGGCGGTTGAAGCCGCCAAAGCGATCGATCTTTTGAAAAAGATGGGAACACCCTGCCTCATCCATCAGCCAAAATATTCCATGTTTGTCCGCTGGGTTGAAGAAGCATTGTTAGATACATTGGAACAGGAAGGGGTAGGTTGTATTCCATTTTCTCCGCTTGCACAAGGGCTGCTCACCAATAAATATTTACACGGCATTCCGGCCGATTCAAGGGCTGCAAAGCCGCACGGATTTTTGAAGGAGGAAGATGTATCTGAAACCCGTATCAACCAGATCAGGCAACTGAACGACATCGCACAGCAAAGGAATCAATCCCTGGCGCAAATGGCGCTCGCCTGGCTCCTGAAAGATAACCGAATAACTTCGGTACTGATCGGTGCAAGCAAGCCGGAGCAATTAGCAGATTCACTGCATTGCCTTGAAAATATAAACTTCAGCGAAGCTGAATTAAATTCGATAGAGCAAATACTAAAATGATGTCTGATGTCTGATTTTTTGATGTCTGATATAAGAAGGCATTTGATGATGGCGCACCAAGCTAATCAGGGCGATAGTGGTCTTTAACTGCAGGTGAACAAACTTGTAAAGGCATCAAAATTCAAAAAGAAATCAGACATCAAAAAATCGCCCATCACAATGCCTTGAATATAATGCGCAAATCAAACAAATCAAACAAATCATAAAAATCCTGTTAAAGACGGTGCTTACTCAACTCGAACTGCTTGCAATTAAACTCGATGGCGCATTGTATTACAACCAATCTCCGCTTCATCAAACCCAATTGCTTGCTTACTCCACCGACGCTTCTGTATACCAGGAGAAACCACTTGCTGTAGCCATTCCGGAAAATATTACCGATATACAACAACTGGTTGAATTTGCCCGCCTTCAACAGGTAACCTTAATCCCCAGGGCAGCCGGAACATCCCTGGCCGGCCAGGTTGTAGGCGATGGAATCGTAGTGGATATCTCCAAATATTTCAACAAAATAATCGAAGTAAATGCAGCAGAGAAATGGGTGAAAGTGCAACCGGGTGTAATCAGGGATGACCTTAATAAATACCTGCTCACATACGGACTAATGTTTGGCCCCGAAACCTCAACAGCCAACCGGGCGATGATGGGCGGTATGGTAGGCAATAATTCGTGTGGATTGCATAGCATTGTTTGGGGAGCCGTAAGGGAAAATTTATTGGAAGTTGCGGCGATTATGTCGGATGGCGAAACGGGTGTTTTTAAAAATGAGCCAATTGATTACAATGGATACAGTGGCATTAAGCAAGAAATATATAAAGGCCTTTATCACCTGCTGGAAGATGAGTCCAACCAGCAACTGATCAGGCAACATTTTCCCAAAGCATCCGTAGTACGAAGAAACTCCGGCTATGCGTTGGATAGCTTATTGCAAATGCAACCCTTCTCGCCATCAGGCGAACCTTTTAATCTTTGCAAGCTCATCGCCGGCTCAGAGGGCACCCTTGCATTTATCACCGAAATAAAATTGCAACTGATCGATCTGCCGCCAAAAGAGATCGCCCTCGTTTGCGTGCATTGCCATTCGATCGACGATGCATTGCGGGCAAACATCATTGCATTACAACACAGTCCGATGGCCTCCGAATTGGTGGACCGGTACATCATGAATTTTACCAAAGCTCATCCGGAGTACCATAAAAATTGCTTCTTTATAGAAGGCGATCCCGCGGCAGTATTAATGGTCGAGTTTATGGAGCACACAAAAGAAGCCGCGAGCCTGCGTGCGCTCAGCCTGGTGAATGCACTGGAGACAAGTGGTTATGGGTATGCCTTTCCGGTGCTGTACAACGCAGAAACAAAATATGCATGGGATGTAAGAAAAGCAGGTTTGGGTTTATTGCGCAACCTGCCAGGCGATATTCAACCGGTGAATTTAATAGAAGATTGCGCGGTAGCACCGGAAGAATTACCAGCCTATATCAAAGACCTGCAGGTAATTCTTAATAAATACAAAGTGAATGCTGCATATTACGCACACGCAGGAGCGGGGGAATTGCATGTAGAACCCATGATCAATCTAAAAACGGCAGAAGGAGTGGAAACATTCCGGAATATTCTTTCCGAAACGGTTGAGTTGGTAAAAAAATATAACGGCTCACTTTCCGGCGAACATGGCGACGGGCGTTTAAGAGGTGAATATATATCAACCGTGGTGGGCAAGGGAACTTACCAGCTATTTAAAGATGTCAAGCAATTATTCGATCCGCAAGGCATTTTTAATAAGGGGAAAATAACGGGTACTCCACCAATGGACCAGCACCTGAGGGTAAATATTGGTAACCGTCCCGCCAAACTAAAAACAAATTTTGATTTCTCCGGTCAGGAAAGTATGCTGCGCCTGGCTGAAAAATGCAGTGGTTCAGGCGATTGCAGGAAGAGCGAAATTACCGGAGGCGTTATGTGTCCCAGTTATATGGCTACCCGCAATGAAAAGGATACCACCCGTGCAAGAGCCAATATCCTGCGACAGTTTTTAAGCAGCCCGGATGATGTTGAGCCGTTGAACCACCAGGAAATTAAGGAAGTGATGGACCTCTGCCTGAGTTGTAAAGGTTGCAAAACAGAATGTCCTTCAGGTGTCGACATCACAAAAATGAAGGCTGAGTTTTTACAGCAGTACTATGATAGAAATGGCATTCCTTTTAGGGCAAAACTCATCGGTAATTTTAGCCGTCAAATGAAGCTTGCTTCCATCTTTCCCTGGGGTTATAATTTTATTTTCGGCAATAATACCATGCGGCGGCTGGCTAACAAAATGGTGGGCTTTCACCCCGATAGAACGATGCCTTTGTTAGCCGGTACCACCCTTGCCAACTGGCATAAAAAGAGAATGAAGAATGACATTGAGACAGGAAGAAAAGTGCATTTCTTTTGTGACGAATTCACCAATTATTATGATGTTGAAATTGGCAAAAAGGCAATCCTTTTACTCGAAATTTTAGGTTATGAAGTGATCATTCCCACCCATGTCGAAAGCGGCCGCACTTATCTATCCAAGGGACTGGTAAAACAGGCAGCCAGGATCGCCAATCAAAATATCAACCTGTTATCAGAAAGCGTTTCTGAAGAAATTCCCATTACTGGTGTTGAGCCTTCTGCTATCCTCACCTTGCGGGATGAATACATCGACCTTGCTGTACCAGCAAATAAACAAAAAGCGGTGCAGCTGGCGAAGCACACATTTACCATTGAAGAATTTATTTGCCTGGAGCTGGAAAAAGGCAACATCAACCGGGCAATGTTTACAAAGGAGAAACGAATAGTGGCTGTTCACGGGCATTGTTACCAAAAAGTTTTATCCTCCCAGCATTATAGCAATACAATGCTCAGCATCCCTGAGAACTACCAGGTACAGATCATACCCTCGGGATGCTGCGGCATGGCAGGGGCATTTGGGTACGAGGCCGAGCATTATGAAGTGTCACAAAAGATCGGTGAACTGGTGCTGTTTCCTTTCGTACGGAATTTTTCGGAGGAAACAATAGTCGCTGCATCAGGCACTTCCTGCAGGCACCAGATAAAAGACGGGACCAAAAAAATCGCATTGCATCCTGTAGAGATTTTATGGGATGCACTGGTGTGAAAAGAAAATTCAACACCTTACCCTGAGGCGAAATGCTTCTCATACCGCCATATGTCCATCCCTATTCTCACCCACAAGAAGTCGTGCGGAGCGGAATATGGTATAAAGATTGTCTATCCAATAGGTAAACACACAAAGAACCGTTCAACTTCCGGATCGTGTTAGTATTGGGAGTGATTATATTACATCGGAAATTTTCCTTATCAAATTGCTATACATATGATGAATGTGGCTAAAATGCGGCCATCAATGGTTATATGCAATTAATGGGGAGTTGATTGATTAACCTGTTCAAATTCTAAATATTAAAAATTTACAACTCTGACTGCGAAGAAAGTTATAAGAAAAACGTTGAAAGTGCTGGCCTGGATAGCCGGGAGCATCGTTTTCCTTGTGTTGTTGATATATATACTCATCCAAGTACCCGCTGTGCAAAATTTTGCCCGCAAGAAGGTTGTTTCCTATCTCGAAAATAAAATCCATACCAGGGTGGCAATTGCAAAGCTGTCGCTTGATTTTCCAAAAAAGCTTGTGCTGGAGGGGGTTTATTTTGAAGACCAGAAAAAAGACACTTTACTCTACGGTGGAAAATTACGGGTAGATATTGCGTTGTTAAAACTGATTAACAGCAAGCTGGAAGTTAACTATATCGAACTCAAAGATATCAATGCAAAGATCTCCCGGCTGGGCACTGACACCGTTTTCAACTACCAATACATTTTGGACGCTTTCGTAAGCAAATCCCCTTCAAATGAACCGAAAGATACTTCCGGTGGCATGCAGGTAAGTGTTGACAAAATTGAGTTAAGTAACATTGCCGCTTCTTTTAAAGATAACCAGTCGGCAATAGATTTCATGGTTCGGCTGGGGAAATTTCAAACGGCCTTCAAAAAGTTTGACCTCGATAAAATGGCGTTTTCACTTCCTGATATTGTACTTGAAAATGTATCAGGGCACATGTATCAAAGCAAGCCTTTGGTAAAATTTCAACCCACTGCCGTAGTGGAAGCTAAAAGTAATGAGCCTTTTAAACTGCAGCTGGGGCTGGATAATATTTCGGTAAAAAATATCGGTTTTGATTACAGGAATGATGTGTCGGTGATGGGTGCAAATATCCATCTTGGTGAGTTATTGGGAAAAGTAAAATCAATTGATCTTGCCAAACTCGATGTTCAACTCGAAAAGATCAAATTGCATAATACCAATGCAGCCATTGTACTTGGAAAATCAGAGGAAACCAAAGTGGTAAAAAAAGAGATCAATAAAGTAGTGGCTGCGCAGGTAAACAATTTATGGAAGGTGTCCATCAATACCATTGATTTTGAAAATAATAACCTTGCTTTTGATGACAACAATAAACCAAGGCTTTCTAAAGGAATGGACTATGGGCATCTTAAAATAGATAGCTTTAAACTAAAAGGAAACAATTTTGCATTTACACCTACAATGTATGCCGGCAACATTACAGATGGTGGATTCAGGGAGAAAAGCGGTTTTAATCTTCAGCAGTTGAAAACTGTTTTCAGTTACAGCGATACCGGTGCTGCTTTAAAAAATCTGTATGTTAAAACTGATAGAACGCTTATCCGTGATAATATATCGGTAAAGTATCCGTCGCTTGAAGCGGTAACCAAAGACATGGGTAAACTGTACCTGGATGCCAATTTTATTAAAAGCGATCTTGCGGCAAAAGATATCCTGGTTTTTGCGCCGCAGTTGGCGACTAACCTGAAGGGGAATGAAAATGCCGTGATTCATGTGAATGCAAGGGTTAGGGGATTTGTAAATAATCTCATCATTCCCGGCTTCCAGGTAAGCGGAATTGGTAATACCATGCTGAGCATGTCGGGCACCATCAAGGGCCTGCCTGATCCTAAACGAACGTTTTACGATTTTAACATCACTAATTTTCAAACTACCAAAACTGATCTCGTTCACTTCCTGCCACCCGGTACCATTCCTGCAAATATTCGCCTGCCGGAATCGATGAAGCTGAGCGGTAGTTTTAAAGGGCTGGCAACTAATTTTACTACCAACCTGGTATTGCAAACCAATAAAGGCAATGCCGGATTGTCGGGCTATTTGAATAGCGCCAATGAAACGTACGATCTTAAAGGCAATCTCAACAATGTGGATGTGGGCTATCTCACCAAACAGGATACAATGGTGGGTAAAGTAACCTTAAACTTTGCTGCCAAAGGAAGCGGTTTTAAGCCATCAAAAATGAATACCAATGCCAGGGCGAATGTGAAATCTGCTTTTATAAAAGGATACAATTATCAAAACCTCGATCTGACCGCTTCAGTAAGGCGGGGATATACCATCCTGGATGCCGGCATGGCAGATAAAAGCCTTTCTTTCCGGCTCAACGGCGAGGCAATGGTAGACGATAAATTTGCGACTAACATAAAATTGCGGCTAATGCTGGACAGTGTATTGATGAAGCCGCTGGGCTTTACCACCACGGATCTGCGGATACATGGAAGCTTAAATGCGGAGATTCCGAAAACAGATATGAATGCGCCGGAAGGCACTATCCAAATAGGCGAACTGGTGGTGTACAATGAAGGTAAGCGTTATAACGCCGACACCATTACCATTGCTGCACACACCACTGATACCGGCAAGATTGTTACCCTCCGGTCACAGATTGCAACCGCTACCTTGTCCGGAAATTATAACCTGGCAACGATCGGTCCTGGCGCAATGCGGGTGATCAATAAGTATTACGATCTTGGCGTAAAGGATACTACCTTAACAAAAGATAAATGGACTTTAAATGCCGCAATTATTCCGGACAGTTTACTATTTGTTTTCGTGCCTTCGTTATTGGGCACGGATACCATTAGGATAAATGCAGGCTTTGATGGGCCGGCTCAAAAATTAAACCTGCTCGTAAATGCGCCCAAAGTGCAGATGGGCACACAGGTATTGGATAGTTTGACGCTTACAGCCGGTAATGCCGGGAACAAATTCGATTATGCCCTTTCTGTTAACAAGGCGGGCAGCAAGAGTTTTCAACTGCAAAAAACCAACCTCGATGGTTATATAGCGAACAACGAGCTGTATACAAAATTAAATATTAAAGATTCTGACGGAGACGACAAATACCAGTTGGGAGCGAGGCTTGCCCAGGACAAGGGCGCTATTAGAGTTAATTTATCTGATAGCCTGATGCTGGACTATAATGATTGGTCGGTTGATAAAACCAACTACATTAAATACGACAGCACTGGCATTATCGTTCATAATTTCAGTATTGATAACAGTGGTCAATCACTCACCATCAATTCGCAAACAGAAAATACTAACGCGCCAATTGCAGTTACCTTAAAAGACTTTCACATAAAAACACTAACCAATCTTGCGGAGCAGGATTCGTTGCAACTGGATGGTGTTATTAACGGGAATGTGCTGGTAAAAAATGCGATGACCACACCTATTTTTACTTCCAACATCGCTATTGATACGCTCACGTTTAATAAAGATACCGTAGGCAATATCATTGTTAAGATAGATAATGAAACTGCTAACGCATACAATGCAGATGTCGCGATCACCGGTAAGGGCAATGATGTAAGACTGGCTGGAAAATATTATACTGGCGAAAGCCGGATGGATCTGAAGCTGAGCGTTAATAACTTCAATATGGCCAGTGTAAAGCCATTTACCTTTGGCGCATTAACAGAGGCAGATGGCAGTCTTAAAGGCAGTGTTGATATAAAGGGCACAACTGCTAATCCTGATCTGAATGGAAGTTTGCATTTTGACAATGCAAATATCACACCTGCCGCAACCGGCGAAAAATTACACTTGCCCGACGAAGCTATCAGGGTGGCATCTCATGAGATATTAACTTTTGACCAGTTTACAATGCTTGATTCTGCAGGAAACAAGGCTATACTGAATGGTAAAATTGTTACACAGGATTACAAAACCTATTCATTTAATCTCAATCTTTCCGCTAAAGATTTCCGGGTATTAAATGTATCCAAGCAACCTGGTGCCATTTATTATGGAAGATTAAACATGGATGCTGACATTGATGTAGAGGGTACTTTAACGGCTCCAAGAGTTGATGCTAACCTTAAAATTAATAAAGCCACTGACATCACCTTTATACTTCCGAGTTCAAACCCGGAAATAGAGAGCCGCGACGGGGTGGTTCAATTTGTTGATGCATATGGCGGAAATAGAGACAGCCTTTTTAGGATGGTGATGGACACGCTGACCCGCTACCCTCAATTGGCCGGATTGGATGTTACCGGCACATTGCAGTCGGATACTGCAGCCCAGATTACATTAATAATAGATGAGCGCAGTGGCGATGCATTGAGAATAAGAGGTAAGGCCAACCTGGCAGCGGGATTTGATAAAAGTGGCAAGATCAGTCTCACCGGAAATTACGAACTGCAGAATGGGTCGTACCAGTTAAGCCTTAGTTTACTTAAGAGGCAATTTATTATCCAGCCCGGAAGTGTGCTCACCTGGACGGGAGATCTGATGAGCGCTACCGTGGATATTACCGCAATTTATATTGCCAATACTCAACCGGTTAACCTCTTACAAAGCGAGTTGGCCAACCTCTCTGCATCTGATATCAACAAGTATAAAGCAAAAGTGCCTTTCAATGTATTATTGAAAATGAAAGGTGAATTGCTGAAGCCGGTAATAACTTTTGACATTGAATTACCGGATGATCAAAAATCAAAATGGACCGATGTTGAAAATAAATTGGAGCAGATCCGCCGGGATGATGCCGAATTAAATAAGCAGGTTTTCGCACTATTGCTGCTTGGAAGATTTGTACAGGAGAATCCCCTGGAAAATTCAGCAGAGGGCACATCCCTGGCCAGTACTGCAAGAACAAGCGTAAGCCGGATTTTAACCGAGCAGCTAAACAACCTGGCCGGTAGCCTGATCAAAGGGGTTGACCTGAATTTTGGCGTAAATTCTGAAGACGATTATTCAACAGGTACAAGAACCAACAGAACGGATCTTACGGTGGGAGTTTCAAAAAGCTTACTAAACGATCGGCTGCGGGTAAGCGTTGGCAGCAATTTCGAACTGGAAGGTCCTGCCAACACCAATCAAAACTCCAGCAATATTGCCGGCGATGTAGCGGTCGATTACCTCTTAAGCAAAGACAACCGCTATACTCTGCGTGCATATCGCCGTAACCGTTATGAAGGAGTAGTGGAAGGCCAGGTAGTTGAGACAGGCGTATCGTTTATTTTCACTTTTGATTTTAATGAGTTTAAACAAATATTAAATCGTAAAACAGAGGAAGAAAAACGGCGGATAAAGTTTGAGAAGGAAGAAAAGAAAGCGCTTAAGAAAGAAGAAGCTGAACAGAAAAAATTGGATAGTGGGGAATTAAAGAATTAAGAATTAAAAATTAAAAATTGGGAATTAAGAATTTAGAATCAGGATGTGGAAATAAAAAATGCATTGTCAATTTTAATGATTTTTTGATAGAGTGGGCTGGCAATTTTTAACATAAACATACGGTGACGTAACGAACGTGAATCATTTAATAATCGAAGCTAATTTTTTCAGGAAAAATATTTTCTCAGGCATCATCATATGTATAGGGATAATGTGTTTAGCATCTTGCAACAATACAAAATATCTTCCTAAAGGAGAGACATTGTACGTTGGCTCCAGGATAAAATATGTTTCTTCTGATAGCAGTGCCAAATCTCAAAAAGCTGTGCTCAAAGACGAATTGAAATCGATCATTTTACCAAAGCCTAACTTTACCATTCTTGGACTAAGGCCCAAACTGTGGTTTTACAATATAGCCGGAAAGCCCACTGGTAAAGGGCTCCGGTATATAATCAGGAATAAATTAGGTGAACCTCCTGTGTATGCGAGTTCAGTAAACTTTGAAAAGAACCGGGGCATAATGACTAACCGGCTCGAGAACAGGGGCTATTTTAAAGGCAAAGTTAGTTTTGATACTACCACTAAAAGGAAGCGTACCTCAGCTGTGTTTACGGTGCGGCCCGGTTTGCAATATCTGATTGACACTGTCAATTTCCCCACCGATTCAAGCGAGTTAAGCAAAGCAATAAGGACAGTTACGAGGAGATCAACCCTCCGCAGGGGAAGAGCCTACGACCTGGATGTTATAAAGGCAGAAAGAATAAGAATTGATACCCGGTTGAAACAGAGAGGATATTTCTTTTTCAGTGAAAATTACCTGCTGGCAAAAGTAGACAGCACAGTGGGCAACACCAAAGTAAACATCTATATGCAGGTAAAGCCCGAAACGCCTCCACAGGCCCGGCATCCCTACCGCATTGGAGATGTGATTATTTATGCCGATTACAATATTGATACCGATACTACCTTCTCAAAGGCCAACGCTGTTTTTTATGATAGCTTCTATGTAGTGGATACCTATAAGAAATTCCATCCGAGGATGTTTAAACGAAATATACGTTTTCATCCGGGAGACATTTACAACCGGAACGACCATAATCTTACACTCAGCAGGTTGGTAAGTCTTGGAGTGTATAAATTTGTTAAAGCCCGTTTTGAAGAAGTAGATACCGTTGATGACAGGAGGCTGAATGCGATGTATTATTTGTCGCCGCTCAATAAGTATTCAGCAAAGGCGCAAATATCTGCCCTTACCAAATCGAATAATGCGAGTGGTACAGATTTTACCATCAGCCTCAAAAACCGGAATACTTTTCGTAGTGCAGAACAGTTGAGCTTAAGCGGATTTATTGGCCTGGAGACGCAGATATCAGGTCAGCAGAACGTGGGGACTACCCGCTTTGGCGGCGATCTCGATCTGCTGATCCCACGTGTTATCCCCCATATCGGCTTTGGTAAAAACAGTGATTTCGTTGCTAAAACAAGGATCAATCTTGGGTATGAATATTTCAGGCGCACTGACCAGTATACACTCAACTCTTTTAAAACAAGTTATGGCTGGGTATGGAATTCATCCATCACCACCGAACACAAGTTTAACCCCATCGCGTTGAATTACGTTTTGCCAACAGGCATTACGCAGCAGTTTAATGATAGCCTGATTAAGAATATTACGCTGGCCCGAAGCATAGAAAAGCAGTTTATTATCGGCTCTAATTATAACTTTAATTACAACTCACTCGCCAAGCCTAATAATAAAAGGCATAATTTCTATTTCAATGGCAATGTGGATTTATCCGGCAATATCCTGGGATTATTAACCGGTGCCGATGTGGCGAATGGTAAACAAAAGAAGATCTTCCAAACTCCGTTTTCTCAATATGTCCGCGGCGAAACTGAATTACGGCATTACCTGGCGATCGGTCAGCCGAGGCGGAGGCAGCAAATCAATATGCTTGCAAGCAGGATCATCCTAGGTGCCGGGTATGGGTATGGCAATAGTTTAACGATGCCTTTTATCAAAGAATTCTTTATTGGCGGTACCAATAGCATCAGGGCTTACAGGGCCCGTAGTCTTGGCCCGGGCACATATTATGCCCGTCTTAAAGATACCACCACCTTCTTTCCGGATCAGCCCGGTGATATTAAACTGGAGATGAATACCGAACTCCGCTTCAAGATCGTTTCTGTTGTGCGGGGTGCCTTTTTCGTAGATGCCGGTAATATATGGACCATGCGTACAGATCCGGCGAGGATGGGTTCCAAGTTCAGTAAAAATTTTTTAAATGAGCTTGCAGTCGGCACAGGTGCAGGTTTGAGATTTGACCTCAACTTTTTAGTGCTTCGTGTAGACGCTGCATTTCCCATCCGCAAACCGTATGCAGTGGGTGGACCTAAATGGGTGTTCGATAAAATATCCTTCGGAAGCAGTCAATGGCGAAAGGAAAATCTCGTCTTAAACCTTGCTATAGGCTACCCTTTTTAAGCGTGAATTGCTAAGCGGGAATAAGCCAACAATCACATCGGTTAATTACGTTCTTGTATTAAAGCGTCGCTTTATACCTGATATCACACCTGTATTATCCCGCCAGTCCAAATATTCATAACTTAGTATTTCTAAAGATCATTCAACACATCATTTACCTTTTATAAAAATACAATATGCTGAAGGGATATAATCTTATCGGGCAAGCAGAGAGCGCAGAAGGCGACCAGGTTTTACAAGTATTCAGTACGGTAGCACAAGAAACGTTACCGGAAAACTTTATAGTAGCAACCGCGGAGGAAATCGACGAGGCTGTTAACAAGGCCACGATTGCTTTTGAAACTTATAAGAATGTTTCTCCGTTGAGACGGGCTGTTTTTTTAGAGACCATCGCGGAAGAAATTATGGCTGTGGGAGATTTGCTGATACAGCGTGCTATGCTGGAATCCGGCTTGCCGGAAGGTAGGTTGACAGGCGAAAGAGGAAGAACTACTGGCCAGCTTAAATTATTTGCTGAGCTGTTAAGGGAAGGTTCCTGGGTGGAAGCTGTTATCGATACGGCATTGCCGGATCGCAAGCCCTTACCGAGGGCCGATTTGAGAAAGATGTTGGTGCCCATCGGTCCTGTTGCGGTTTTTGGTGCAAGTAATTTTCCGTTCGCATTTTCCACTGCAGGCGGTGATACCGCATCTGCATTGGCCGCAGGCAATCCTGTGATTGTAAAAGCACACGAAGCGCATTTGGGTACCAACGAATTAATGGCATCTGCTGTTAGGGCCGCTATAGAGAAATGCGGAATGCCCGATGGTACTTTTTCTTTTGTGATCGGTAGTGGTGCCGTAACGGGGAGGCAACTGGTGAAACATCCCGGTATAAAGGCAATCGGTTTTACCGGCTCGTTTACTGCTGGTATGTCAATTTTTAAAACGGCTTCCAATGAAAGGGAAACGCCCATTCCGGTATATGCAGAGATGAGTAGCATCAACCCTGTATTGCTTTTGCCACAAAAGCTGCAAAACGATCATGAGGCCGTGGCAATCATGCTTGCGGGTTCGGTTACATTAGGCGCTGGACAGTTTTGCACCAACCCGGGTGTATTGTTTTTAATGGATGATGAAGCTTCTGCGGCATTGATCAATAAACTGGCAGAACTATTGGCCAATGTGCCTGCCGCTCCCATGTTGAACCCTGCGGTGTGCAATAATTATTATAAAAGCAGGCAAAGCCTTGCAAGTGATGAAGCAGTAACAACCATTTACTATGGTGAAGATAACGCATCAGCATACAAAGGATCGCCAGCGTTATTGCAGGTAAGCGACGCCGCTTTTATCAGTAACCCTGCACTACAGCACGAAGTGTTTGGTCCCGCAAGCCTTGTGGTTGTTTGCAAAACGAGGGCGTCCATGTTACAGGCTTTACAGTCGTTACAAGGGCAGCTAACCGGTTCAGTAATTGGTGAAAATAAAGACATAGAGAATTTTGCAGATTGTATAGCAGCCTTGAGCAGCAAGGTAGGCAGGGTAGTGTACAACAACATACCAACAGGCGTGGAGGTTTGTCATGCAATGGTGCATGGCGGGCCATTCCCTGCAACAACGGATGCACGTTCTACCTCTGTTGGCACTGAAGCGATCAAGCGTTTTGTTCGACCTGTCTGTTTGCAGGATTGTCCACACGACTTTCTGCCAGAGGCTTTAAAAAATGACAACCCACTTGGGATCATGCGCAAGCTAAATGGCCAATATACAAATGAAATGATTGAATTTGAATCGTAAGCAAACGCAGGAATAGCTGATTGTTAAGCTGTCCTGCGGATGCCTAGGTAGGTCTTATCATTTGCGATAAGCTGGTGATATGCTAAGTGTAAAGTGAAGGTTATATTCGTGAATGGTGAATGATCAAGCGTCAATTATTGACCATTTGCCATTGACAATTGACGTTTAACATACCCCTAATTAATTTGCATGAATTTGCACCAATCTTCAATTTTTAATGGTCTGTCAGCTGAAGCATTAAGAAGCGGATCAAGTAAATTAAACTGAGCTTCCGTTAAGATCACTGCATATCCATCGTTTCCACCACTCGCTAAATAAATCTTTTCATCTTTTCCCTGGATAATAAATTGATCATTCAGTATTTCTGCAAATCGTTTGGCGGCTTCACTCCACCCGATGCCGTTGAAGTTTGTAAAAATTGCATATTCTTTATTGTTGATAGTGATGCTATGGTTTAGTATTTCATTTTCCGCATCCCATTCTTCAATATGATTTGTAATGATAAATTTCATATCTATCATTTTGAAGAAATGCCCAAAGTCTTTAAAGTAATTAGTAAAGCCATCGGGCTCAAACAATGCTTCTCCGTCCAGCCAATAATGCCTGAAATCTTTTGAGTTGTAGGGCGCTTCTTCAATGTGTATTGTTGATAGATACCCCTCATTCTTCAGACTATTAAAAACCTCCGTTTTTAATTCTTCCAGATCGTTCTTTTTAGCATATTTGAAGTAGCCCAGTTCATCCAGCTTTTGCACAGTTGCTGATATGCTATCTTCAAAAATAGTATGGATTGGATTGGGTTGCATTGGGGCGTTTTTTTTCTTCTTAAAAAAATTGAATAGTCCCATGAATATTAATTTGAATTGAAAATGGCCAAGGAAACATTACCAGGATACCGGTAATTGGCGCCATAATGTATACCGAACAGGCGCCTTGTGTTTATCTACTTTAGCATAGCTATCTCAACAACAGCACACTCAATTTTTGGACAATGATGCTTCCTTTGTAATCTACTGCGCTCGCAATTGCAATGTATGCACCCGGATCCTGCTTATTGCCTCTGAAGCAACCATCCCAGCCTTTACCATAATCCTTTGTAAAAAAAAGTTGCTGGCCAAAACGATTGAATACGGCGAAGTAAGCAAAAGAGCGAATGCCCACGGGAAAAACTTTAAGTAAATCATTTTTCCCATCACCGTTAGGTGTAAACGCTGTTGGTATATACAAGGCAGGGCCTTTGTAGCGACGGATGAGAATTTTTGTGTGACTGTCACAACCTTCTTTTGTGATGGCATCCAGGTGGTACAACTGGTCGTTTTGAAGTATAGCAACGGGATTCTCAATAGTGGAGTTATTCAACCCCGAAGCGGGTGACCATAAATACTTGCAGTCTGGATCTCCATGGGCATTTAATTGAACAGGCTCGTCCATTGCAGTAATCGTATCCCGTCCGGCAGAAGCCTTGTTCTCAAAAATGGTAAAGGGCCTCACTACTGTATCCCTGCACCCGTGGATGCTTTCGTTCACCAGGGTGAGCACATGGCTGCCTTCAGTATCAAACTGTTTGTAAATCATGTTAGGTAATTGGCTGACACCATCTCCAAAATTCCAAAATGATTTAATCGTCATGCCGGTGATTTCACTTGCCTGGTAAGTAATTGTCCGCATGGCACATGAATCGGTAATGTTTAAACGGACATGTGGTTTGGGGTTTATCAGGAAACTATTGGCTACTGTAAGACTCTTGCAGCCGTAATTGGTTTCGGCAATAAGACTTGCCTGGTGCATGCCCGTTGAGAAATACTCCGCAGGGTTTTTGCCAGTGTTGCTGATGGAGTTATCAAACTGCCAATACCAGTTTTTTATAAATTCCGGTTGCGCTGCGGCAGGCAAAAGTGAGCCGTTGTTAAACTGTACAATTTCATTTTCGCAAAGTAGCTGGCTGAAAGTGAAAGGAGCAGCAGGCCTGTAGCGGACCGGTATCATTTTTACTGCAGTATCTGAGCCACAGCCTTCCGCAGTTCTTACCACAAGTTTTACAGGGTATTGTCCCGGAGTGTTAGCGATAAAAGGTTGCGGCGTTTGCAGCGAATAAATGCTGCCATTGATATTCCACCACCAGCTGTTAAGGGTAGATAGTCCACCAGTGGTTGAAGTATTATTGATGATCACCGGGGTTTGGCCTTCACAAACAAGGGAAGGGAAATTAAAATCAGCCAGCGGCTTGGGTACTACAGTAACCTGGAACTGTTTTTCGGTAAAACAACTTAAAGTATTGGCCGCTCGCAGCTTTACTGTAAATGTGCCGGGTGTTGTATAAATATGGTTTACAGAGGCGGACGCTGAATCCATGCTTTGCCCGTCGCCAAAGTTCCAGGTAAGTACCGCATTTTGTAAATTGCCGGAAGTGCTGGTAAATATGAAAAGGTTACCCTGCTGGCATTGCCGGGTATTGTTAATGATGAATGAAGCAGCCGGCATTGGGACCACTGTTACCGTAATCTTCTTTCGTAAACTCTCACAGCCGAACAAAAGTTTTTGACTAACATAGTAATTAAAAATGCCAGGTACTGACGTAGCCGGCACAGGTGCCTGGTGGCTGCCGATACCACCGGAAGCTACACTATACCAAATAAGATCGCAGCGTGGTGAAGTAACTGCTGTCAATGGCATTACAGATTGAAACTGGCAAAAAGTATAAACAGATGCTGCCGGCGTATCCGGAACAGACAAGGGTAATACAATCGCACTAACGGTATCCCTGCAGCCGTAACCTGGGTATGGATCGATATCTACATGGAAAATGCCGCTGGTGGCGGGTGGTGGGGATAATACAACTGACTGCTGGTTTCCTATGACGGCGGTATAATTCTCGTTGTACCAGGTATAAGCCTGGAAACCGTAAGGTGCATTTAGAATTAAAGAATTGGTTTCTATACAATAGGGTGCAGTAGCAAGGATATTGGAACAACCAGTACCTACATCAAGGTAAGCGTAACCGAAATGGCCGCCTTGTGTGCAATCGGCGGTTTTAAATTCTAACCGTACCGTATGATTGCCGAGACCGGCAAATTGTATTGACACCGGAGACCAGTTTCTATAAAGTACTCCCGGATGATTTGGCGAAACCTGGAAGCCGGGAATGGCTCCGTTGGCTATATAATTATAGGAAGCACAGTTGATAAGTTTACCCGTCGCTACGTCGTATGCAGTTACAAAAAAGCGGGGCTGCTCTATGGCAGAATGGCTTGGATCTTCGAATACAACTGCATAAAAATAGGTAAAGCTAAAAGTATCTTCAACAGCAGGTATTTTAAAGGTGTAGGAAATGCCTTCGGCTTCTTTACCAATATTATTGTTTCCCAACTTCACGGAATAGTTGCCGCCATAGGGGCACAACTGCGGGAAATTGCCATAAGGGTCCATGAGTTGAGGACTGTTGCCAGAGATCAGTTCGTGCCGGTTCGGGAGTGGTAAAGAAGGCAGTAAGGTGATCGTATTTTGTATTCCGTTTGCAGAAGTTGTTCCTACAAAGCAATCCCAGTGATCAAATTTTCCTGTTTCAAAATCGATATTAGGCGGACAACCTTGTGGGTATACATTTGAAAAAAATATACATGTGCAGGACAGGGTAAGGAGAACAACTTTTCTCATGGGATACGGGTGCGGGTTGGGATAAGGGTTAGGCTATCAAAGGTATACGTATATCTCCATTACGGAAATAAATAATTAGAAGCGAACAACTGTTACTATGCTCTTAGAACGAGTGATCAGCGAGGCTTGTTGCTTTGTACTGGTTTGTAGACATCGCGATATTTTGAAAAATTCGCTTGTTCACTTATTCACCACTCCTGGCACTGCCATTGGTCTGTTTACGTATAATAACACGATAACTGATTTTGTAAGTAGTAATATAACGAGTACGGTTAACGCCAATTACTTTGTTCATCATTGAAATACTGTTTTCCTAATTTCACTGGAACATTCAACTATACTCTGACTCGAGTAATCTTAAAAAAGAAACTGTCTCAATTTTCAGGACAGTTTCTTTTTTAAGATGGTACATGATCCATGTGTTTGCAAACCGATTTGGAGCAATCTTCAGTTTATTTTTGAGGTTGAGGGGGAGTTGTACTTCCGCCAGCTGAACCGGATGTACCGCCTGATGTAGAACCGGAGCTGGATGTACTGCCTGATGTAGACCCGGAGTTGGATTTAGATTTCTTTCCTGATTTGTTAGTCCTGCTGCCTCTGGTACTGGTATCGGTGCCAGATGTTCCACCGGAAACTGACTACCGCTACCTGAACCTGCACTACCTGAAGTACCGCCTCCAGATGCACTCCCTGATGTAGCGCCCGAACCAGATGTCGATTTCTTTCCTGATTTGTTGGTCCTGCCTGGAGTACTCGTATCGGTGCCGGATGTTCCGGTAGATACTGCACCACCATCCCGGGATAAGCTGCTGCCCATGGTGTCTGTCGCAGATCTTGATGTTCCGGTGGCGGTTGTGTCGTAACTGCTTCCACCAGCACCTGAACCACTGGTGCCGGTACCAGTACCACCAGATCCGGTGACTGAGTCAGTTCCTGTTCCGGAATTTGAATTGGTACCGGAGTTGTCCGTACCTGCATTGCCGCAGGATGCGATTGAGAAGGCTATCAAAGCCCATAAAAGAATACGTTTCATAAATTGAGGATTTAAATGTTTCACATTGTATAGAAAAACCTTTGCCATCCTACATATTTAATCGGAACTTTTTATTTATAGTTATAATAGACGAGTTACCGGCGCTGTTCGTGGATTTTGGATGGAGAGATAGTATTATCTTGTTGACGGTCTTCTACAAAATATGCGGTAAACGCACCACATACAGGCATGCCCTGCCGATTGAATGTTTGCACATAAGTTAAGGATTGCAGATCCAACATGCCTTCTTCTCTTATGAATAAAACTTTAGCAAATGGATGAATGATAGCCCCGGGGTGGAAGAACGCGTATTTCTGGCATAAAGAAAATGTCTGTTTTTTTTTAAATTCATCGGGTAAATTATACCCAACAATCCCTTTATTTCAATCCCAACCATGCAATTATCCCACATAACAGCACTTTAACCGAAAAGCACAGGTAAAAGCTATTAGAAGAGTGGTGGCATAGATATTGACCTTCAGGTGCAAACAAAACCTCAAAAATGCGAACCACTCAATTAATGATTACTGCTGCAATCGTGTTAACCGGATTTACAGCGTGTAACAATTCTGCAAAAGATGCAGCCAAACAAGACTCTGCCGTTCTAACCCAGTATGTTGATTCAGTTGAAAACCTTCACCCGGTATATACTTTAGAGAATTGGACAGCCATTGACAATGGTTACCAGGAAAGGGCCTTGACTGCTGAAAAGACGCTTGCTACGCTCGAGGCAGCCGACCAGGCAAAGGCTGAAGAAAGTAAAAAGAAATATGCAGCTTTAAAAGCTACCTATCAGGCCAAACTGGAAGAAAAGGAAGCGGCAGCGAAGGTCGAAATAGCAAAGGCAGAGAATGGTACACCTGATTACAGGCAGGTACTGAGAAACAGGTTATTTGGCGAAGGTAGAATTGGATCCGATATGAAATTTGCATTCGTTACCGCCGATAATATTTTAGGTGTGTATCAGAAATTTGTAGATGCAGTATCTGATCATAAGAACGACTACACCAGGGAAGATTGGGACGAGATTAAAGTATTATATGAGGCGTTAGATACGAGGAAAAATGTTGTAGAAAAGGATCTTAAGTCTTCTGATAATTTGAAAATAGCAGGACAGAAAGTAAGGTTCGCTTCAATTAGAGCAACCCATAGAGGCGGCACCAAAATAACGGAGAACGAAAAAGCAAAGAGTTAAACAGTAACATACATTTTTTATAAGGCGCTCCACTAATTGGGGCGTTTTTTTTTAACGATCATCCTGCTTCGTCATAGCTACAGGGATTACTACCAGATGATCTCATTTTTCGTTAATTGAATTTCGCCAATAACTCAGCCAATATATCTCTTTTTGGCCCTTTGGCTCGTGTGCACAAGCAGCTCATTATGGTGAAAGGAATTAGAATTCGGTCGCAACAATTATAAGGTTAAAACGGGTATCTTTACTGCGTAAGCCTTTCCCATTTAGGTCCCATGACCGCATTCTTGGCCGCCGGCCGATTATTTTTAACTCTTGTTAAATAAAATATGAAGCAACTAATTGCATTACATGTGTTGATTCTTTTAGTTCTGTCATTGCATGCTCAAACCAATATACAATGGGTTGCTACCTCTCCGACAGAACAATGGAAAATACAAAATATTTTTACCACGGCTAAAGTGTCCGGCCTACCTGTGGTGGAGATAGAAGTAAATAAATTGCAGCAAAGGATCGAGGGATTTGGTACCTGCTTTAACGAACTGGGCTGGACTTCTTTAAACCTGTTAAGCGCCCGTGATCGGGAAAGCATCCTGCGGGAATTGTTTTCGCCGGGTGTGGGAGCGAATTTTACCATTTGCAGAATGCCTGTTGGCGCCAATGATTTTTCCAGGAATTGGTATTCATACAATGAAACAGAGGGTGACTTTGAAATGAAAAATTTCAGTATTGCCAATGATTTGGAAACGCTTGTGCCCTTTATTAAAAATGCCCTCAAATACAATTCTTCTCTACGGATCTGGGCTTCTCCATGGTCGCCACCATCCTGGATGAAGTACAATCATCATTATGCGGCACGGAGTGCGCTCGGTAACAGCAATTTCCAGTCAGAAGAATGGGGAATGGACATGAGAGGGATCAGCAATGGTTTGACGCCGGACAAGGAAGGCAAAGAAGGAACGGATATGTTTATTCAGAAAGAAAAATACTATAGGGCGTATGCCCTCTATTTTAGCAAATTTATTGAGGCTTACCGAAAACAAAAGGTCAATATCGAGATGGTAATGCCGCAAAACGAATTCAATTCAGCCCAGGTGTTTCCGAGTTGCACCTGGACGGCGGCCGGTCTTGCCAAATTCATTTCATATCTCGGGCCACAGGTTCAGCAACTTGGGGTAAAAGTTTTTTTCGGAACAATGGAGCGGGAGAATGCAAAGCTCTTAGACACCATTTTAACCGACCAGGAAAGCAGCAAGTATGTGAAGGGTGCAGGCTTTCAGTGGGCGGGCAAAGGTGCTATTGCTGTTATTCACAAAAAGTATCCTGAACTTACTTTGTATCAAACGGAACAGGAGTGCGGCAATAGCAAAAACGATTGGAAGTATTGTGTTTATACATGGGGATTGATGAAACATTATCTCACTAATGGCGCCAATGTCTACACCTATTGGAATACCTCCCTGAAGCAAGGTGGTATCAGCACCTGGGGATGGAAGCAAAACTCACTGGTGAGCGTTGACACCATAAGCAAAACTTACAAGTACAATTACGAGTATTACCTCATGAAACACCTGAGCCATTTTGTTAAGCCAGGCGCACAACGTGTTGCGACAAGTGGCACCTTCAATAACGTGCTCGCCTTTATAAACCCGGATAAATCAGTCGTTGTAGTAGTACAGAATGAGAGCGACACAGATAAAAAATTGCAGATAAAGCTGGGGAAGCAAACCCTCAGCCCATTGCTTAAAGCGAATTCGTTCAATACATTTTTGATTAAGCAGAAAGGCTAGGTTTATTGTAAACACACAACTAAATTTTGTAAGCAAATGAAGTTACGATCAATGGTAATATTTGTATGCTTCTTAATAATAATATCACCAATATGGTCGTGCAATCAAAGACCGGAAAGCAGGGTAGCCACAGATAGTAGTAGACATGGTACTTCACTAAACCGGCACGAAGTCTACATAGATTTAAAAAAGGTATTGACAAAAGATGCCAACAGGAAAACCACAGATGTAAACGTCAGGTATGATCCTTTTTTTAAAACATCCAAAAAATTCAGGGGTTATTATATCAATCCATTAATTGATTCCGTAATAAAAACTGTTGATTTTGATACAGGCCGGGCCATTATAATTTTCGAATGTAATGACGGCTATCGACCGGTAATGGACCTGTCAAAAATTTACGGGAATACAAAAGGATACATTGCCTTTAAAGATTTAGAGAATGGTCTTCCGGGGAACTGGCCCGATTCTGTAGACCAAAAATTCGCTCCCTATTACTTAGTCTGGGACGATGTCAAAAAACAGGATAAAAGTTTTACGTGGCCTTATGGATTAACCGGCCTCAAACTGATGTCGGGTAATCTTGAATACAAAAGAATTTACCCTTACAAAGACACAACACTTACAAAAGGTTTTAATTTATTCAGGGAAAATTGTTTTAAATGCCACTCAATAAATAAAGTGGGAGGCACCGTTGGCCCGGAATTCAATTTCCCGAGGAACATAACTGAATATTGGAAGGAAGAAGACATGCTGGCATTTGTGAAAAATCCCGCATCCTACCGGTACAATAGCCGTATGCCTCCGGTCACAAATGTTTCGGATATGGATTTAAATGAAATCATCAAATACATCAGGTCGATGAAAAACAACAAGTTAATTAACTAACGCTAAATCATTGATTCTTTTGAAAATTGCACACACGTAATCTAATTCTGACTCCGATTAAGCGGTTGTCGGTTTAGTACCAGGCGATCGGTTATATTATAATTGAAACATTTATTTGTAAACTTTTCAAATAAAACCGTTAAATAAAAATCTATCACTATTTTTGCCGTCCGAAAAAGATGACTCCTTAGCTCAGTTGGTTAGAGCTACTGACTCTTAATCAGTAGGTCCAGGGTTCGAGTCCCTGAGGGGTCACATTAAGCCCGCTAGTTTTAGTGGGCTTCTTCATTCTTATTCTTCTGCAAGGAAATTTATCATTAGTCATCAGCATCAGACGGCTTCAACTTCAAACCGGTTTTTTCCTGCCACGGGTCTTTCATCAGCTATAACTACCCGAAATGGTTTAATTTTACCTTTTTTTTATTAAGATCAAAGACCTAAGCATCAATGAATCAACGGCTGAAAGCACTTTCTGAAGAATTAGAGGGAGAATTTTATTTTGATAACACCATGCGGATATTGTATGCTACCGATGCATCCGCATACCGTGAAATGCCGCTCGCAGTGGCTGTTCCCAAGTCTATCAATGATTTAAAAAAGCTTATTCATTTTGCACGTACCGAAAATACATCCTTAATACCAAGGACCGCAGGCACCTCACTGGCAGGGCAGGTGGTTGGAAACGGTATTGTAGTGGATGTTTCCAAATATTTTACAAAAATTATTGAACTTAATCAAGAAGAGCAGTGGGTTCGTGTACAGCCCGGCGTTATTCGCGATGAGTTGAATATGTTTTTAAAACCATATGGACTTTTTTTTGGACCAGAAACTTCCACAGCCAACCGTGCGATGATCGGCGGCATGGTGGGCAACAATAGTTGCGGCTCAAATTCAGTGATCTACGGAAGCGTTCGCGAGCATTTACTCGAAGTGAATGCATTATTAAGCGATGGAAACGAAACGGTTTTTAAGGCGCTTGATCCCGAAGAATTTCATGCAAAGTGTGAAGGCGACCAATTGGAGGCGGACATTTATAAATCTATAAGAAGTTTGCTCAGTAATTACGATAACCAGGTAGAAATACGCAAGGAGTTCCCCAGGAAGTCGATCGAACGCAGGAATACCGGGTATGCACTCGATGTTCTTTTGGAATCTGCTCCCTTTACTTTGGGTGCCGAAGATTTCAATTTTTGCAAGCTGATAGCCGGATCTGAGGGCACATTGGCTTTCATGACAGAAATTAAATTGCATGTAAATCCTTTGCCCCCTAAGGAAATCGGGTTGCTTTGTGTTCACTTTAACAGCATCAATGAAGCTTTGCGGGCGAACCTCATCGCCATGCAATTTAGGCCCGGCGCAAGTGAATTGATTGATCATTATATTTTAGAATGTACTAAAGGCAATATTGAGCAAAACAAAAACCGCTTCTTTGTGCTCGGCGATCCCGGTGCAATATTGGTAATTGAGTTTGCAAGATCCAACAGGGAGGAGATCGTCACAATAGCTGCAACTGTTGAAGCAGCTATGCGTACTGTCGGACTTGGCTATCATTTCCCTCTCCTGTTTGGAGAAGACAGTAAGAAGATATGGACACTCCGCAAAGCCGGTCTGGGCTTGCTGGGTAATTTGCCAGGCGACGAAAAAGCCGTACCCGTAATTGAAGATACGGCGGTGGATGTAGGCGATCTTCCGGCCTATATTGCCGAGTTTAATGAGATATTATTGAAATACGATCTGCACGCCGTGCATTATGCGCATGCCGGGTCAGGGGAAATACACCTGCGACCGATCATCAACCTTAAAACAGTAGAAGGTAACCGGCTTTTCCGCACCATCGCCGAAGAGATCGCCACGTTGGTAAAAAAATACAACGGTTCCTTGAGTGGCGAACATGGAGATGGGCGGTTGCGGGGAGAATTTATAAAGCAAATGGTAGGCCCCAAGAATTACGAATTGCTTAAAACGATCAAACGAACCTGGGATCCTAGTAATATTTTCAATCCGAATAAGATTGTGGACACCCCGCCAATGAATACGATGCTTCGGTATACGCCGGGGCAAAAGACGCCCGGTTTCAAGACGGTTTTCCGTTATCACAACCAGGATGTATTGCAACACGCCGAACAATGCAACGGCTCCGGGGATTGCCGGAAAACAGAGTTATCAGGCGGTACCATGTGCCCCTCCTTCATGGCTACCAAAAATGAAAAAGACACTACCAGGGCAAGGGCAAATGTATTAAGGGAATTTTTAACCAATTCTGACAAGATCAACCGGTTTGATCACAAAGAAATTTATGAAGTGATGGACCTTTGCCTGAGTTGTAAAGGTTGTAAGTCTGAATGTCCGTCGAACGTAGATATGGCCAAACTAAAAGCGGAATTCCTTCAACATTATTATGACGCCAATGGTGTACCCTTTCGTTCAAAGCTGATTGCCAATTTCGTTGCTTCCGCCAAACTCGGCGCCCTTGCACCCCATCTTTATAATTTTATGGTGACAACACCTGCGATAAGCAATATTATTAAACGTCTTGTGGGGTTTGGTATAAAACGGTCCATGCCTACTTTGTACAGTACTACGCTAATGAGCTGGTATAAAAAAAGGAAAAGCGAAAAAGCCGGAGCAACACAAGGTACTGGCAAAAAGGTCTACTTGTTTTGCGATGAATTTACCAACTTCAATGATACGGCAATCGGTATCAAGGCAATCCAGTTATTGGAAAGGCTCGGCTATGAAGTTGTCATCCCGGAACACGGCGAAAGTGGAAGAACATGGTTGTCAAAGGGCCTGATCAGGGATGCAAAAAAGATCGTCAACAAGAATATTCTGCAATTAAGTAAAATAATCACTTCCAAGTCACCCTTGGTGGGGATAGAACCATCTGCCATCCTCACTTTCAGGGATGAGTACATCGATTTAGCGGATGAGGAGCACCTGGTAGCGGCAAAAGAGCTGGCAAAAAATGTTTTCCTGATAGACGAATTTATTGCTGCTGAAATTGATAAGGGAAATATTGATCAGTCATTATTTACCACTGAAAAACGACTCGTCAAATTGCATGGGCATTGCCAACAAAAGGCGATCTCCTCAGTAGTTTCCTCTGTAAAAATGATGTCGTTCCCCGTAAATTATACCGTTGAAACCATACCTTCCGGCTGCTGTGGCATGGCTGGCTCGTTTGGTTTTGAAAAGGAGCATTATGATATTTCCATGAAGATCGGGGAACTGGTTTTATTGCCGGCCGTCCGAAGCCAGTCTGAAGATACCATCATTGCGGCGCCGGGTACCAGTTGCCGCCACCAGATAAAAGACGGAACAGGTAAAAGGGCATTACACACTATTGAAGTATTGTATGACGCTTTGATGTAATCCACAGCTGCACTCTTACCATCAATAAATCAGGATTAATTACCTGGCATATCTTTAAAAACTGCTGACGAGATTACTATATATTTTTGATTCCATTAGCCTTCGCTCACATAGGTGATAGAATAAATTTTTGAGCGTGCTACCTATATTACCATTATTCCCTTGCCTAATTCCTTAAGGCTCCTTAAGTCGATAAATCTATTCAACCTCAACATTCTGTTTTGCTTGGTTTTTCTCTTCATTAGCTAATCGCCATTATATATTAATAAATACTATACTATTATATCTGTTAACGACATGTTATTGCGTTTTATACGTATTCACACAATACTGAAGGTATTTTGATCAAATGCCCTCCATTTTTTTGAAAATTTGGAGAATAAGTAAACATTAGAAAAAATAATATTCTTTTTTTTCGAATTAATTTTTCTAATTTTATTTCGTGAACAGAGAAATAAGTTCAAAATGATGGAGGTTAAGGAGATTCACGAAAATCCACTTATCATTCTAAAAACCACATTAATTCTGTGCTGCCTTAATGAAAACTCGAAGGCAACTTTTCATTCTTAATAATAAAACAATCAATATGTCAGTCGCAAAATTAGAGTACATCTGGCTTGATGGCTATCAACCCGTACAAAGCCTCCGCAGCAAAACAAAAGTTGAAAAAGATTTTTCGGGCAGCCTGGATGATTGTCCTACATGGTGTTTCGATGGGTCGTCTACAGAGCAGGCCCAGGGTGGATCTTCAGATTGTCTTTTAAAGCCTGTTTTTATTGTAAAAGATCCGCAGCGTAAAAATGCCTACCTGGTAATGTGTGAGGTGTTGGCGCCTGATGGCAGACCGCACGAAACTAACGGACGGGCATTGATCAATGACGATGATAATGATTTCTGGTTTGGGTTTGAACAGGAATATTTCCTTTGGAACCAGCAAACCGATAAACCTGTTGGATTTCCCGAAGGTGGATTTCCGAAGCCCCAGGGACCATATTATTGTTCAGTAGGTGCAGGTAAAGCGTATGGAAGAGATATGGTGGAAGAGCATCTTGACGCCTGTATTGAAGCAGGTCTTAATGTTGAAGGTATTAACGCCGAAGTAGCTACCGGCCAATGGGAATTCCAGATTTTTGCCAAAGGAGCAAAAGAAGCCGGCGACCAGGTATGGATCGCACGTTATTTACTGGAGCGTATTGGCGAAAAGTACAACATTGCCATCAACTGGCATTGCAAACCTTTGGGTAACCTCGATTGGAACGGAAGCGGGATGCACGCCAATTTTTCTAACTCTGTGCTAAGAACCTGCGGAGAACGTGAAGTGTTCGAAGAGATATGTGAGTCTTTCCGTCCATATGTTAAAGAACATATAGAAGTCTACGGTCCTGATAATCATCTTCGCCTTACCGGTAAGCATGAAACGGCCGCAATCTATGATTTCAAGTATGGTGTCTCAGATAGGGGGGCTTCAATACGCATACCCATTGGTGCAGTAGAAAGAGGATGGAAAGGCTGGTTGGAAGATCGTCGTCCTAACAGCGCTGCAGATCCATATAAAGTGGCAGCACGAATTATTAAAACAGTCAAGTCAGCCGAGATTAAAATCGGTGAAAGCGAAATGAAAGTGGCTTGATTTAAAGGTAAGTATTTACCTTTCCCTTAAAATAACTTAACTTAAAAGTCATCCTTGTAGTCTGCGAGGGTGACTTTTTCATTTGCCATAATGCAGCTAAATCTTTGTAAATAATCCTATTCTGAAGCAGAACCAGCGATAATTAAGTGTACATTCCAAAATAAAGTAATTTATATTTATGCATTAGATAAGGTTAAAAACAAATAGATTTTAACCCAATCATTAATGAATAAACAATCTTCACATGGGTAAATTATTTTTATGGGTACTGATCCTGTTGAACACAGTGGCCTTTGCTCAACCGCCGGTAGAAAAATATGAAATTGATTCCGCTTCTGTTGAACATCCGGGTGTGCCCAAAGGAGAAATATTAAAATTTACGTTTGAAAATTCAGCCATATTCCCCGGTACATCGAGAGAGTATTGGGTGTATGTTCCTGCACAATATCGCCCGGAAAAGCCAGCCTGTGTATACGTTAACCAGGATGGTATTCAATGGAAGGCACCCATAGTATTCGACAATCTTATTTATAAAAAGGAAATTCCTATAGTTATTGGGGTTTTTATTACGCCCGGACGGGTGCTGTCTGCCAATGGCGACATAGCGAATGACCGTTTCAATCGCAGCTTCGAATACGATGGATTAGGAGATGCATATGCAAGATTTATATTGGAAGAAATTTTGCCCGCTGTAGAGAAGCAAAAAACGAGTGACGGGCGGGTGATCCGGTTATCTCAAAACGGGAACGACCGTGCAATTGGCGGATCGAGTAGCGGAGCTGTTTGTGCATTTACTGCCGCCTGGGAAAGACCTTCAGCATTTTCCCGGGTTTTTAGTGCAATTGGTACATATACCGGGCTTCGTGGAGCAGACCGTTATCCAATTCTCATTAGGAAATACGAACCCAAACCCATCCGGATTTTTTTGCAGGATGGCGCTAATGACCTGAATATTTATGCGGGAGATTGGTGGAAAGCGAATGAAGCAATGGAACGGGCCCTTGTATTTGCCGGATACGAAGTAAATCATGTTTGGGGAGCGGGTGGCCATAATGGAAACCAGGGGACCTCCATATTTCCCGCTGCCATGCGCTGGCTTTGGAAAGATTGGCCAAAGCCAATAACCACCAGTGTCACTAAGAACCAGTACCTAAGCGATATATTAATCCCGGGGCAAAACTGGGAATTGGTAGGAGAGGGTTATAAGTTTACAGAAGGCACAGCAGCAAATGCAAAAGGAGAGGTTTTCTTCCAGGATATCCCTGATTCCAAAACATATAAGGTGGGTTTGGATGGGAAATTGGCTGCATTACCGCTGGATACTAAAAGGGCAAGTGGCACCTGCTTTGGAGCAGATGGAAAACGTTTTACTGCGGCCGGCGGCGCAAAGCAGATAGTCAGCTATGATGCAAACGACAAAGAGACCATTATAGCAGACAGCATTTCCTCAAACGACCTCGTGGTGGCAAAGAACGGCAACATTTATATCACCTCACCGGATGGAAGTGAGAAGCCAAGTAAAATATATCTTATTAGGCCCAACGGGGAAAAATTGGTGGTAGATGAAGGAATTAAGTATGCCAATGGCCTTGCACTTACACCCGATCAAACCCAATTATATGTTACCGAGTCGGCTTCTCATTGGGTTTGGATTTATCGCATCAATCCCGATGGTACGCTCTCTTATAAACAGCGATTCGGATGGTTGCATGTGCCGGATGGAAGTGAAAATGCCTGGCCTGACGGCCTTAAATGTGATACTTCAGGCAGGGTATATGTAACCTCCAGGATAGGTTTACAGGTGCTTGATCAGTTGGGCCGGGTAAATGCGATTATTCCCGTACCTAGCGGGCAAGTTTCTAATTGCTGCTTTGGTGGCCCCGATTTTAATGTGCTGTATGTGTCCTGCGGTGATAAAGTGTATCGGCGAAAGGTAAATGTTCGTGGGGCAAATGCATTTGAAACTCCGTATAAGCCTAAAAAGCCAAATCTTTAATACCTTAGCTTTATCTGCAATTTTAACAACCTAGCTTATCATCTTAGGGAAACGTCGATAAAGCCGGAAATAAAGCTTATATTCATTTATATTTCAGCATGTCCTCGAAAATATTGGTACAATATCCTCTCAATTTCGCCTGCTCCGTTTAGCTACTTTTAAAAATACAGCGATTTCTTAACAATGAGTTCGCATACTAAAATGTAGGCGTTATCCGTTTTAGACTGGAGCCAGGCATTTCAAGGTTCCAGTTTTAACAAAACCAACCAGGCTTTTTAACCGAAATTTGCACTTCGAAATATTTTTTTAACCATATCCACCAGACACATTTATGAAAAAATTTGGTCTAAAAAAGGTTTATTTATTTTTTTCCTCCGTTTTTATTTTTGTATTGCACGTTCCTTTTGTTTTTGCAAAGTCAAAACCCATCAGCAAGCTTTTTTCGGAAAAATCGGGTCCTACACCCATTTGTTTAACTGATACTTCGTTGATGAACCGGGTTTTAAATGCGGATTTCAAGTCGAATGTGTACGATAGTTTGCGATTGGGTTCTCTTGGACTGGGACGCCAGGTTTTTGACTATGCAATGCAGGGTTTTAATTTCATGAAGGAAATGGGTAAACTTGGCAATGATCAAATTATTTCAATTGTCGATTTTAGCAAGCCCTCCTCAAAAAAGAGGTTATTTATTATAGACCTGAAAAATTACAAGGTCCTATTTAACACCTATGTAGCGCACGGCTCACAATCCGGGAGAGAATATGCCAATGATTTTTCCAATACGCCTGAGAGCAATAAAAGTAGTCTTGGTTTTTACGAAACCGAGGGTACCTATATGGGTGGGAATGGCTATTCGCTGAGATTGCAGGGCATTGAACAAGGAATCAACGATAATGCCAGCAAGCGGGATATTGTGATACATGGAGCAAATTATGTCGATGAGAGTCTAATCCGTTCCCGGGGGTATATTGGCCGGAGCTGGGGCTGTCCGGCTGTACCTCCACGTTTGCACAGGTCGATTATCGATAAAATCAAAAATGGCACCTGCCTTTTTATCTTTAGTCCGGATAGTAAATACCTCGCCCATTCAAAAATTTTAAATTCAAATTTTTCCAATTTTTCACCTGCCTATGCTTTCAATCAAAAGGGTTGATGCAGTAGTAAAAACAAATTCTTCATTCGGGCAGTTCAGTTTCATTGGTCAGATCGGGTTTCAATTACAGGATAAGATAACACTTCGGTTTTTTTATTTAATCCCGCTTGCCTATGGTAGACTTAGGTTAAGAGCGTGAATATCTTTAAACTCGTCCATTGCCAACGGCCCTTCTGCTGTTCCCATTTTCACTTTCAAGGATTAATGGATTTTTAATATTTTGGAATGGAATTATTTCCGCTTAAATCATTTCAATATTTGCGGACTTTACGGGAAATACATCCCCGTTACTGAAAGTATTTTAAATAATTACGATATAACATCACTTCCAAGTTTGTTTTCACATCTCACCGCATAATTATAACTTCGCCGAAAAAATAACATGAATTTACGTGAGCAACTACGAGGTACTGGCGTGGCAATAGTAACGCCGTTTAAAGCGGATGAATCGATTGACTTTGAAGCACTGGGAAAACTGATCGATTTCATTATTGCAAATGGAGTAGAGTATATAGTCACGCTGGGCACTACCGGCGAAACCCCCACACTTGATAAACAGGAAAAGCTCGAGATAATAAATTTCACTTTTGATAAAATAAATAACAGGGTACCGGTTGTAGTTGGCATTGGTGGAAATGATACAAAAGAAGTGATCAGCAATGTTAAAAGCTATCCGCTGGAAAGAGCCGTTGCAGTATTGAGCGCATGCCCCTATTACAATAAACCATCACAGGAAGGTATTTTCCTGCATTATAAAGCAATCGCTGAAGCCTCGCCGATACCGGTGCTCATCTACAATGTGCCGGGCAGAACCGGCCGTAATATTGAAGCAGCTACTACCCTGCGGCTGGCCAGTGAAGTGACTAACATTGGTGGTATCAAAGAAGCAGGAAATAGCATCAGTCAATGCATGCAAATTTTGAGGGACCGGCCCGACAACTTCCTGGTAGTAAGTGGTGATGATGACCTGGTTTTGCCCGAGTTGGCTTGTGGTATTGATGGCGTGATCAGTGTTGCTGCCAATTGTTTTCCCAAGGAGTTCTCTTCAATGGTGCGTGCAGGGCTGGAACATGATTTTACAACTGCCAAAAAATTAAATGATCCGCTCATAGAAGTTTACAACCTTTTATTTACAGAAAACAATCCCGCAGGTGTAAAAGGATTTTTGACTGAATTGGGTTTGATCCAAAATGTACTCCGGTTACCGGTAACGTCTCTCAGCGAATCCGTACAGCAGCGTGTAAAAGAATATTTAAAAAATTCACTTTGAAATGTAATCGCATTCTGAGTTTTCCTGGTAGCAATGCATGGGCACTGTTTTTACCGGGGATATTTACCTTCTGTTCTTTGTTCGGATTTTCACAGTACAAAGTGAAATTTCTGGCTGTCGATCTGCCACCCAATCATTTACCTGACTCGATTTTCGTAGCCGGTAGTTTCAATGGCTGGAACCCGGGTAAAAATGGACAGTTCTTTTCTAAAAAGAAAAAGCTATCCTTTATTGAGCTCAATAGTCTCGCTGCCGGAGAGTATCAATTTAAATTTACCAGGGGAAGCTGGCAATCAGTGGAATGTAAAACTGGTGGCGAAAACGCTGAAAACCGTGCGGTTAGAATAAACTCAGATACCACTCTGAAGTTTTCAATAAACTCGTGGAAAGATGATTTCATAGCCCTGGAGAAAAAGCATACTGCTTCTTCCAATGTGCAAATTATGGATACGGCTTTCCTAATGCCTGAATTGGGAAGAGTCCGGCGAATATGGTTGTATTTGCCACCGGGCTATGCAAGGGGCAGCAAACGATACCCGGTAATGTATATGCACGATGGGCAAAATGTATTTGACGACAACACTTCGGGTTTCGGAGAGTGGGGAGTAGATGAAAGTATCGATTCACTGGTCGAAAAGGGTAAGCCCGCCTGTATAGTGGTGGGCATCGACAACGGTCCCAAAAGATTAAATGAATACAATCCCTACGAATTTAAAACCTTTGGAGCCGGCGAGGGAGACGAATATGTCGACTTTATTGTGAAGACGCTTAAGCCCTTTATTGATGGGCATTACCGCACATTAACCAATCCGCTGAACACCATTATAGCAGGTAGTTCCATGGGCGGCCTGATTTCTTATTATGCCATGTTGAAATACCCTGATGTGTTTGGTAAAGCTGGCATCTTTTCGCCGGCTTTTTGGACGGCAGAAAAAATAAGGGAGCTTACTGAGTCTTCCGGGAAAAATATAAAAGGAACATTGTTTTTTTACATCGGCGCAAAAGAGGGAGACAAATATGTGGAGGACATGAAAGTCATTACCGACAAACTCGGTGATAATTCCACGGCCCTCATCTATGTAATTGTTGATCCGGAAGGTAACCATAATGAAAAGGCCTGGCGCAAATGGTTCCCTGAATTTTACAACTGGGTGTTGGCAACTAATTTCAACAATGTAATCAAACTCGAGGGGAATTAAATTCTGTAACACGCTCCCTCTACAGCAAGCTCGGTGTTTTCAAAAACTTCCATGGTCTCCGATAAAAACTCATGCAAGGTTTCATATCTCGAAGAAAAATGGCCAATCAGCAGCTTTTGGGCTCCCGCCTTATACGCAATGGTTCCGGCTTGTTCCGTGGTGCAATGGAAACGGGCAGCTGCTTTATCAGCAGATTCTTTGAGGTAAGTAGTTTCGTGATATAGCAGATCTACCCCTTTTACTCTTTCGGCAAGGGTTTCGTCAAAAATAGTATCTGCGCAGTATGCATAGCTCTTTGTGGGGGAACTGGCAATGGTTAATTCTTCGTTGGGTATAATCGTGCCTTTCCTTGTGATGTAGTCTTCTCCTTTTTGTAATTTCTCATAAAAAGAGGAAGGTACTTCATAAGATTTTACCCTTATGGGGTCAATTCTCCGGGGATTCTTCTTTTGTGCGAATAAAAATCCCCAACATTCAATCCGGTGCTTTACTGCGAAACTTTTAACCAAAAACTTCTCATCTTCGGCAATCACCCCTTCGGTAGTAATGCCGTGGAAATAAAGTCGATAGGAAAGTGTTGTAGCAGCAACGTTTAATTGATAGTTGATAATGTGTTCCAATGGGGTCGGGCCATAAAGGTGAAGGTCCTGCGTCCGGTTCAGCAAACTCATGCTGGTAATTAGCCCAATTAACCCAAAATAATGATCGCCGTGAAGATGCGAGATAAAAATGTGATTGATCTTACTTCGCCGGATTTTGTATTTGGCCATCTGTAACTGAGTACCCTCGCCGCAATCAATTAGAAAGTGCTCTTCATCCATCTGTAATACCTGCGCAGTCGGGTTTCTCCCAAAGGCCGGGATCGCGGAATTATTTCCCAAAATGGTTAGTACTAACAATATAGTTGATTAATAGGGTTAAAAATTCTGTTCGTAATCGTAGAGTGGTTTCAGTTCAAATATGCTGCACAATGGATTGATAAACGGGCAATTGATGTTCATGAAATGTTTCGAATGTGAGTTATTATTTCAATTACATTCTCCCATGCAAATTAAAGGATCGTATTATGCGGTAATCTTGTTTATAATTGATGCAATTTGAGCAACAGATAAATACAGCACATCCGTCTTGTTTGGCTCACGGGTACTAATCTTCATCTCCCAACAATTCTCTTTCAATTTCTTCCATTTGTACAATATCCCAGGCTTCGCTTTGGGTGGGCGTTACATTTAAAAGTTCCAGCAGTTCCATTTCATCCAGCCTCATCTCAACATCTTTTTGCAATTCGCAGATGACAAAAGAACAATTTTTTTCATAAAACTCCTGCTGAACATTTGCAATCATTTCACACGACTTTTGATCTATGTTGCTGACTACCGACATATTTAAAACGATATGAGGTATGTCTTTTTGCAGGTATGAAAGCAACATATTGATCAATTCTTCTGTCATATTAGCAGTAAGTTCCCCGGTTAAAGGTGCAAACACGATGAATTTTTCTTTGGTATCTATTTTGACATTCATGGTATAAAGTTATGGAATTAGGGGTTGGGTCGAAATGAATGAGTTTCAGCAAGTGGTTAACTTTAATTATATCGTGGTTAACTTTAATTATTTTGTGATGAGATTTGTTTTTGTTAATTTGTATTTGTAAAGAAAGTAAAAATTTGTGTTTCTACACTTTGTTAAAATCCACCTGTAGACAGGCAAGTTGCAGGGATAAAATAAACTGGAATCGAAATATCCTAATTGACAGAATAAAGGCTGGATACCGGTTTACGTGAACATTTTCTTTAATGTTTTAACTTTTCAACATATCCACATTTCGTCCTGGCAGCCAACTAATTCTACTAAATAATCGTTATTATTGTAACAAGCAAAATTCAAGACATGGACAACAACTTTTCAGCACAGGTAAAAGAAATAATTTCCTATAGCAGGGAAGAAGCTTTGCGGTTAGGGAATGATTTTATAGGAACGGAGCATTTAGTATTAGGGTTGATAAGGGATGGTGAGAATACTGCCATTAAAATATTGAAATCGCTAAATGTGGATCTCTATGAACTACGCAAAGAGATAGAAGTAGCCGTTAAAGATAAAACAGGTAAAAATATCGCTAATATAAACTCGCTTCCGTTAACAAAACAGGCAGAGAAAGTGATACGCATAACAGTACTTGAGGCCAAAGCACATAAAAGTGTAATGGTGGAAAGTGAGCACCTGATGTTATCAATTTTAAAGAACAAGGAAAATATTGCCACACAGATTTTAAACCAGTTTGATGTGGACTATGATATTTTCAAAAACGAATTGGGATTTGTCACAAGCAATCCCCCGGCCGCAGAATTTTCTGACGAAAATGAAGATGATTTTGACGAAGAAAGAAAGCAATACAGCCAGCAGCAGAAGGCCCAGCGCGGCGGGGCGGCAAACCAGCCAAAAACCAAAACCCCGGTATTGGATAATTTTGGAAGGGATATTACCAGGCTTGCTGAAAACGGCACGCTTGATCCGATTGTTGGACGGGAAATCGAAATTGAACGGGTATCCCAGATCTTATCAAGAAGAAAGAAAAACAATCCCATATTGATCGGCGAACCCGGAGTGGGTAAAACCGCCATCGTGGAAGGCCTTGCATTGCGTATCGTGCAGCGAAAAGTAAGCAGGGTTTTATTTGATAAAAGGGTTGTTTCGTTAGACCTGGCTGCCTTAGTAGCAGGTACTAAATATCGTGGCCAGTTTGAAGAAAGAATGAAGGCCATTATGAATGAACTGGAAAAGAACAGGGACGTAATTTTGTTCATTGATGAAATTCACACTATTGTTGGGGCAGGTGGCGCAAGCGGTTCCCTGGATGCAAGCAATATCTTTAAACCAGCGCTGGCCAGGGGTGAATTACAATGTATCGGTGCATCTACTTTGGATGAATACAGGATGCATATTGAAAAAGATGGCGCTTTGGATCGCCGTTTTCAAAAGGTGATTGTAGAGCAGCCTTCTGTTGAAGAAACCATCCAGATCCTTTCAAACATTAAAAGTAAATACGAAGATTACCATAATGTGATCTATAGCGAACAGGCTATCGATGCTTGCGTAAAATTGAGCGAAAGGTATATGACCGACAGGTTATTGCCCGATAAGGCGATTGATGTAATGGATGAAGTGGGCGCAAGGAAACATATTAAAAACATCAATGTACCCGAAGAAGTAATCGAACTGGAGAAAAAGATTGAGGACATTAAGTTAGAAAAAAATAAGGTGGTGAAAAGCCAGCGGTTCGAAGAAGCTGCTTCGCTAAGAGATTCCGAGAAGCGGTTGCAGGAAGAATTAGAAAAGGCAAAAAATGATTGGGAAGAAGAAAGCAAGCACAAACGTTTTCCGATAGAAGAAGAAGATATCGCAGAAGTAATCAGCATGATGACCGGCATTCCTGTAAAACGCATGGTGCAGGCCGAAACAGAAAAGCTTCGGCGTATGGGAGACGATCTGCAGAATGTGGTGGTTGGTCAGCAGGAAGCTATTTCAAAAGTGGTGAAAGCTATCCAGCGTAACAGGGTGGGTTTAAAGGATCCTAAAAAGCCAATCGGTACATTTATTTTCCTCGGACCAACAGGTGTTGGTAAAACAGAATTGGCCAGGTCACTTGCCCGGTATATGTTCGACAACGATGATTCATTGATCAGGATAGACATGAGTGAGTACATGGAAAAATTCACCGTCAGCCGTTTAATTGGTGCACCTCCAGGCTATGTGGGATATGAAGAAGGTGGTCAGCTCACGGAGCGTGTAAGACGCAAACCATATAGCGTGATCCTGTTGGATGAAATTGAAAAGGCGCACCCGGATATCTACAATATTTTGCTGCAGGTATTGGATGACGGCCAGTTGACAGATGGTATGGGCAGGAAGATCGATTTTAAAAATACGGTGATCATCATGACCTCAAATATTGGGGCACGTCAATTAAAAGATTTTGGTGAAGGTGTTGGTTTTGCAACTGCTGCCAGGGTGCAAAATGCGGATGAAAATAATAAGGCGGTAATTGAAAAGGCGCTGAAACGCACATTTAGCCCTGAATTTTTAAACCGGATTGACGATGTGGTGATATTCAATTCTCTATCTAAAGAAAATATTTTTGAAATCATCGACCTGTTGATGAAGGGTGTCATGAAACGTTTGGTGAACCTCGGTTTCTCTATGGAGTTGAGCGCACAAGCCAAAGATTTCATTGCGGAAAAAGGATATGATTCACAATTTGGAGCAAGGCCATTACACAGAGCGATCCAGAAATACCTTGAAGATCCTCTGGCAGAAGAAATATTAAGTATGCAGGTGAAGGAAGGCGATATTTTGATAGCTGACCTTGATGAGACAAAGCAAAAGATTACATTCAGTCTAAAAGCTGAAGATAAGAAAGAAGAAGCTGCTCCATCAAAGGCTTAATATACTTCAAAAATAGATACTACCATCCGGAGATTTCCGGGTGGTTTTTTTTGTCACTTTGATAATATTTAGTTGTTTTTGTGTTTCCGATTTGATGGTGATAATTGATCGATGACTTCGAATCTTTCGGAAGTTCACCTTGCGGCGACCGTTGTGCTTACTCAATTCTGCCGTATTTTCAAAAGCGCGGCTTCACTATTAATAGCATTTTCCAGAGGCATTAGAGTGTTAATTTTGTCGCTGCTTTCTTTGAGAGATGAATTATTTAATTGACTTTTGCGTGGATGAAAAAGAAAATTATTACCATTGACGGGTGGTCAGCTTGCGGTAAAAGTACTTTGGCAAAACAACTGGCAAAGAAACTCGGCTATGTGTACATTGATAGTGGTGCAATGTACAGGGCCATTACACTGTATTTTTTAAGAAACCATGTAGACTGGACAGATAACAACGAAGTAGAAGAAGCGTTAAAAAGCATCAATATCGAATTTCATTTTAATTTCAAATCACAGCAATCAGAAATTTTTCTGAATGATGAAAATGTTGAATACCTGATCAGGGATCTTGTAATTGCAGATAAGGTAAGTGATGTTGCATCAATCCGTGCTGTGCGGGAATTTGCCGTAGCAGAGCAACAAAAAATGGGAGAAAATAAAGGCATCGTAATGGACGGCAGAGATATTGGTACTACAGTTTTTCCCGATGCTGATATTAAAATATTTATGACAGCCGATAGCTGTATAAGGGTAGAAAGAAGATTTAAAGAACTCTTCGATAAAAATCCGAATATCACCATTGATGAAGTTAAAAATAACCTGGAGATGCGTGACTATATCGATTCAAACCGGGAAGTGAGCCCGTTGCGTAAAGCTGAAGATGCGGTTGTATTAGACAACAGCAATTTGAGCATGCAACAGCAATTGGATTTTGCGCTGGCCTTAGTAAAATGAACCAGTTATTTATATGATTACCTTCCTGAAGGGGTTTCTTATCAATAAAAGAAGTCAAAAAATATACAGCAATCAGTCACAAAAATGAGATGAAAGATTGCTGTATATGAATGTTACATGATATGGTGGCTCAATTATTTTTCCAGTTTAATTTCACCTACATCTGTTGCCTTATCTTCCGTTACCACCAATTCAGCGATTTCTTTGTTCTGGTACGGTGATTTGGCGCTCACCACAAGTTTCCACGTCCCTGGCTTCACTTCCGCCTGGAATGTTCCTTCCGAACTTACAGTAGCTTTTACTGTGTCTGATTCCTTAATAGCCCATACGGCATCAGCGGCATCGGCAGGCGTGATTTTGCCAGTAATAGTTGGAGGAGCAATTTCCCTCATCGCGGTAAATCCAAGGACAACCAATCCTGATAAACAAAATTTAAGAATGGTCTTTTTCATGTTTTTTAAATTTATTAATGAATGAATGATTGAAAAACAGGTAACCTTTTATTCATACTGACGATTTAAAATTTAAAATGATTTGCTGTTCGTTTAGGGATTCATCCTTAATAAAGATTTGCGGCAGGGAAATCAAGAACTATGCCACCGAACCGTAAATGTGGAAAAGTGAGCGAGGCATAGGGAGGTACTCAAAAGCAGTTGGCTACCAAAACAGCCCCGAATTCATGAAGAAGAAACATTTCAAACGGATGAAAGGAGTATGAATTGCAGGAAAGCAAAGTCCCATTGAAAGAGCATTTGATTTCTATAAAAATTTAAACAAAGCCTGCTTAAACTGAGCGGTAGCCTGTATATGGGGTATATGGCCAATTCCCCTGAGTTCTACAAGTATTGAGTTCGCAATTCTCTGGTGAGCCATTTTGCCGAGTAACGGGTACTGACCATGTTCTTTTTTTTTGGCATCATTTAACAGATCCTTGCCTACCACTGTTCTGTCGGCCTGGCCAATGATGAGCAAGGTAGGAGCCACGATCCTATTCAATTCATATACTACAGGTTGCTCATAGATCATTTGATAAGTAATGGCATTCACCCAGGCAATGTTATGAAAACCTGTATCAGACAATGCTTCAGCCTGCGCCGCTACGTATTGTTCGTAGGCAGGTTTCCATTGTGGGTAATAAGATTGCTGGTATTTTTTATAGGATTCATAAGTAGCCGCATTTTCTTTGGAGAATATTTTTTCGAGGGGTTGGTAGGGGACAAATGTTTTATAGTCTTCCAGCCCGATGGGGTTTTCCAATACTAGTTTTTCTGTAACTGCCGGGAACATAAGCGCAAATCGAATTGCCAGCATGCCGCCCATGGAATGCCCTAAAACAGCAACTCTTTCAACTTTCAACGAATCCAACAACAATTTGTTGTTATTTGCCAACATGTGAAAGCTGTAATGCAGGTCTGGTTTATCCGACCTGCCCCAGCCCAACTGATCGGGTACAATCACACGGTAACCCTTTTCAATAAGGGCAGGAATGATATCTTTCCAGTAATAGCCGTTGAAGTTTTTGCCATGAAATAATAGAATGGTTTTACCGTTTGGTCGCGGAGAGGCGAGGTCCATATAGGCCATGCTAACTTTTTTCTGCTCTACGGTAATCTGGATATATTGAATAGGATAGGGATAACTGACCTGCGCGGCACTGTAAAACGATAAAGCGACTAAAACGATAAGGAATTGTATTCTCCGGTTCATGACATGTTTATTTTAGCAAAAACAATAATCATGCGAAAGAGAGGCCTCCCCAACCCCCCCAAAGGAGACGCTTTGCCCCTGCTAAATAAAAGAGTTTTTAAAAGTATACTATTAAATGGCAAACTGATAAAAAGAGACATAATTTTCAGCGTCTAAGAACCCTCCTTCGAGGGCAGGGAGGCCTTGTTTTCCCCCATTCGCTTTAAGATCATTGAGGCAAGGGATGCGGTAGTCGTTTAGAGGATTGAATAATATTAGATGGGATAGAATTAATAACGAATTAATCAGTTCGAATTTTAAAAATATGGTGTACGGGATATTAAATTAGAGAGGAGAAATCATCAGGTGGTTAGGGGATGGTAAGAGTAAACCTGAATCAATTAAATTGACTTTCCAACTTTATTTTACTTCATTGAAGCGTTCTTTTGAAATGCTTTCAACTAGAGAACAATGGAGAGCCATTAGCGTGAAAGACAGTTTCAGCTGAGTTGTATGTGGATGTAATGTTTAGTGTGTTTTTCTGGTATATTTATCCGTACTTCCCGATAGTTTCCAATAATATAAACCGGATTTGCTCCATCTAAATACCGGGAGCACAGGCACAAAGTTTCTATTGTTGCAATTACATAATACAGATTTCGATCGCCTCACCACCCGGTACAAATTTTTGATCTGAAGTACTTCAAACCTTAAGATAGTCTTAGAGACATTGTTTATATGGTTTATTTGTCCAAACGCAGTTTAGTACAAAGGGAAGGTTGGGTACTATAGTTCGATAGTACATTTTGCGCTTAACATTCGTTAGCTGTAGTTTAATATAAATATGCAAATAACAAAGGCTGCCCGAGAGCAGCCTTTGTTATTTATTGATACGATTTTATTATTTCATCTGTACTACTTTTCCGTTCACTTGCTGATTACCTACTTTTAAGGTATATATTAAATTACCCTTATTCGCTGAAGGCACATTGTAATTAATAACTTGTTTTCTTCCTGCAAATAAATAACCCTGATAAACATTGTGAAGCTTTTGACCTAAGATATTATATAGGTCCAAAGAAGCCTGACCTGAAACCGGGGATTCAATAACGAACTCAATTTTATCCGTGAATGGATTTGGATAGGCTGTTACAGAAAGGGTTGTTACGCTTTCTTCTAAAGCTGCTCGCGCTGCAGAACAATTTGTGGTAACTACGATACTGGCAGAGGTATTGCCTATTATAGTTCCTCCATTTGTAGTTCCAAATTTTGCCACAAAATTGTCTGTACATGATAGTGGCAGTGTGCCTGAGATTGTTGCACCAATCATTGATTTTACATCGTACTTCACGCTGATAATAATTAAATCACCAACCTTAACATTCTTTATTGTAATAACACCATCTCCTATAGTAGATGCTTCACCTCCTGTTGCTGCTGTTTTTGCACAACCATTTGTAAAAGCAAATACCTGCCCTTTAGTAATTGCAAAAGGTTTGTTTAAGTTACTGCATTGTGTTTGGTCAATGTAAACACTAAATGTAGTAGCGGGTGCAATGATCTTTGTGTAATAGAAGAACACGCCAGGGGTTGCATTTGACACACTGTTTACTGTACCTTTCTTCGATGTGGTAACACATACTTTTGGAAGGAATTGTATAGTGCCTGAATTAAACCCTGCACAATCTGTGGCAGTTGGATAGATGCCTGTGCAAATATTAACGGTAACTGTTACCGGTTTAATAACGAAACAGCCGAATGAATTGGTAAGCTTAATATAATAGATTGTATTAATACCTATTGTGCTTACTGCACCAGGATTTGCCAAGGGTATCGTTGCAGTTGCGTTTGTCCAGTATGTTAATGTTCCTGTTGAGCTACCTGCGGTAACTGCAGGCGCTGTAAGATTTACTGTAGTTGGTGCACATACCGATGCAGGGTTTGTAATGTTGAGTGTTGGTAAAGTATTTACTGTAACTTTTACCGTTGCAGTATTTGAACAAGTATGGCCATCAGTTCCGGTTACTGTATAGGTAGTTGTTATTGCAGGATTGGCCGTTACACTGCTTCCGGTTGTTGCACTTAAGCCAGTGGCGGGTGACCATGAATAGCTGGTTGCTCCGGTAGCAGCTAAGATTGTTGAACCTCCTAAACATATCGCAACATCTGATCCGGCACTTACTGTTGGTAATGGATTCACAGTTACTTTTACAGTTGCTGTATTTGAACAGGTATTGCCATCCGTTCCGGTTACTGTATAAGTGGTTGTTGAAGTTGGATTGGCCGTTACACTGCTCCCGGTTGTTGCACTTAAACCATCTGCAGGTGACCATGAATAGCTGGTTGCTCCCGTAGCAGTTAATGTTGTTGAACCTCCGCTACATATCGCAACGTCTGATCCGGCACTTACAGATGGCAAAGGATTCACGGTTACTTTTACAGTTGCTGTATTTGAACAGGTATTGTCATCCGTACCGGTTACCGTATAAGTTGTCGTTGTTGTTGGGTTGGCCGTTACACTGCTTCCGGTTGTTGCACTTAAACCATCTGCAGGTGACCATGAATAGCTGGTTGCTCCGGTAGCAGTTAATGTTGTTGAACCTCCGGTACATATCGCAACATCTGATCCGGCACTTACTGTTGGTAATGGGTTAACGGTTACTTTTACGGTTGCTGTATTTGAACAGGTATTGTCATCCGTGCCGGTTACTGTATAGGTAGTTGTTGTTGCAGGATTAGCCGTTACACTGCTTCCGGTTGTTGCACTTAAGCCAGTGCCAGGTGACCATGAATAGCTGGTTGCCCCGGTAGCAGTTAAGGTTGTTGAACCTCCCGTACATATCGCAACGTCTGATCCGGCGCTTACTGATGGCAAAGGATTCACGGTTACCATTACAGTTGCTGTGTTTGAACAAGTATTGCCATCCGTTCCGGTTATTGTATAAGTAGTTGTTGTTGCAGGATTCGCCGTTACACTGCTTCCGGTTGTTGCACTCAAACCATCTGCAGGTGACCATGAATAGCTGGATGCTCCCGTAGCAGTTAATGTTGTTGAACCTCCGGTACAGATCGCAACACCTGATCCGGCACTTACTGTTGGTAATGGGTTCACGGTTACTTTTACGGTTGCTGTATTTGAACAGGTATTGTCATCAGTGCCGGTTACTGTATAGGTAGTTGTTGTTGCAGGATTGGCCGTTACACTGCTTCCGGTTGTTGCACTTAAGCCGGTGCCAGGTGACCATGAATAGCTTGTTGCCCCGGTGGCAGTTAAGGTTGTTGAACCTCCGGTACATATCGCAACATCTGGTCCTGCGCTTACTATTGGTAACGGGTTAATTGTTACAGTTACTGGGGTTGCTGTACTAACACAATTATTTTCATTAGTTTGAGTTACGTAATAAGTTGTTGTTTGAGTAAGCGTAGGGGTTGTGTATGTTGCCCCTGTAGAGAGACGATTAGCAGGTCCGGCCGAAGGGTCACTATCATACCAGTCTAGTGTAAATTGGCCACTGCCGTCTGCCGAAGCACTTAAAGTGAATGAACCTGGTCCACAATTGGAAACATCTAATGCAGAAGGTTTACCTATGTTCAATGTTGTTAATTGTACAGGATCCAACAAGTCTTTCAATGTGCCATTTCCAGATGATGAAGTTTTCGTTTTGATCCATAAGGTTTTTACACCAATACCAGGTGGGCAACCTGCAGTCTCAATTGCATTGAGTACCTGAGTTATGTTAACTGCTGCCTCAACGAATGTACCAGGCACATATTTATTTGGGTTGGAAGGATCAAAGCCATCGAAATAAGTTTCGTCAGCATAACCTCCATTTGTGCTTCCAAAAGCGAAAGGATCAAGATGATGATCAGTATTGTCAATATGTACATAGGTATAAACACCAGGACCGGTTTGTTGCCATTGGTAAAAGTCAACTGAGCTAGCCCCCCCACCTGAAAACCCTACTGAAATAAGCAGATCCCCAATTGTTCTTCCTCCGTTAAGGCCAGCAGTTTGAAAACCTCCCGCATCTGGACCGCCAATTCTCGTTACAGTATTTTGCAACAGCTCAAAGTCAACATACGTGTTACCATTTCCTGAAAAGATATCTCCTGCCATCATTACCCAGGTATTATTAAGGTTATCTTTTGAAATATGAAATAAGCCGTGTCCAATATCATCTTTATCAGGCGCAGATTTAGTATTCCATGTTAAATTATTATCAATATAGTCAAAAGCCTGTTTGCCATCTTTAAAAACGATGTCACTACCGCTGTTAAAAGGGTCGGTGACAAAGAAAGTCTTAGCCGTATTAATAGGACTTCCATCAGAATTTAGTACAAATCCTCCACCTGAACCCTCTAGCCAATCGCCGAAAATGGCGCCGGCTTTAAGTTCACCATTAATATTAAACCCGCCTGAAGGCGGATTAACTGGAGCTACCTGTCCGAATGTTTTTGACGAAAAAAGTGAAATGCTCAATAAAAGCAGCATTAGTAGAGAAAACAGGAACTGCTTTCTGTCGTGAGCGAAAAGTTTAATTTTTTTCATGTTGCAATTTTTTAATGTAATCGTTGATTGTAATGAGACATATGTTTATAGAAATAACCTTGAAAGAGATATAAAATTTATCGAAGTTTGGATGCATCCATTCACGCGTCTTCATAAAACATGCGTTTCACATTGTAGCTTGCGATTCAGATTGCTTAAAAGAAATTTTTAACGCTAGACTTGACGGGAGGAAGAAGATATCATATCGGTACGAATTACTGCGCTGGTCATTGATAAAAAGCAACACTAAGCAATAGGATCGTTAATAAGCCGGTAATGCAATTGTTAGCTTTATCAAAATATTGGACTAGGATATCAGGCAAATATTTCGCCTTGACTTTAAATTAAAAGAGGTGTAAAGTAAGCAATCAGGCATATCACTAAGTACCTAAGCAGGATATTTGTTCTAAATAATGATGAACAGTTTACAATTGAGTCGAAGAATACAACTCTCGTGATTTAAGGATTATCTAAGTGGTTTGAGAACGCAGATTGTGAATAAAAAGTAAACCTAAGCAAAAAAAAATATTTTCGCAATTTCTTTTATATTTTTTTCTTTATTAATTTGAAATGTTGCTATATAAGGCGTATTCTTATTAATAATTCTGTCCAAGAAAGAATTCGGGACTAATGCATGTCAAATTCAAAGCGTAGCTTTAATACGTCAATTGTAATTGGAAAGCTGTGCTCCTTCGCCCTCTACAATTCACTTAGCTACTCAGTTAAAAATTTATTCTTTAAAATCAATAATTGCTAAATTTTATAATTAGGTTGATCTTTAAAAAAGTAATTTCTTTATGGTATATTCAATTTAGAATTAACCGCTTTATTACCAAGTGAAATTTTATACGCTTGAAATACATCAAACCTTTAGATAGTATCAGAGCCATCGCGGTTTTTTTAGTAATCATCTGGCATTGGCTGCCGAGACATAGTATCAATAAATTTCCTAACGGATCCACGGGTGTAGTAATTTTTTTTGTTTTGAGCGGCTTCCTGATTACGAGAATCCTGTTGGAAGGCAGCGATACTGCTGAGCGTACCGGTATCGGCAGAAAGGTCTTTTTTAAAAATTTTTATGCCAGGCGATCATTGCGCATCTTCCCGATTTATTATTTACTGGTAATTCCTTTTTTTCTTTATGCAATTTTCACTCACCAAAAATTTCATGAGTATTACTATCTTTTAACTTATACATCTAATTTCTATTTTTTTAGCGTTGAAAGCTGGATGGAAAACTTTTCTCATACCTGGTCACTCGCAGTTGAGGAGCAATTTTACCTGGTATGGCCATTCATTGTATTATTTATAAATAGAAGATATCTTCTAACCTGTATATTGACTTTTATATCAATAGGAATAATAACCGAATGGATCTTTGATAACAGTTTTGGATTGTTTTTACCCTTTACATGTTTTGATTCACTTGGAATGGGGGCGTTGTTGGCCTGGGTAGCTGTTTACAGGCGCGCCTTTCTAAAAAAGTTTTATAAAATCACAGGGGTAATTTCAATCGCGTTCGTCAGCTTGCTTTATTTCGAAATACATGTGTGGAATTCATTTATTATTCCATTTCGTATCCAAATATCTGTTATTTCCTTAGGCGTTATCAGCTATCTCGTTTATACAGGGTACAACCATATCAAACTACCCTCATTATTGAATTTTATACTCAATAATAACCTTCTTGTGTCGTTTGGGAAAATAAGTTATGGTGTTTATTTATATCACACTTTTATTCCGGGAATAGTTTGGCAAAATATCGAGGGGGCTGTTTATAATCATTTGCCGCTTTTAATTAAAAGTCATTTTGCATTTTTTTTCTTTGCATTCAATTTTATTATTTTATTGATTATATCAATGCTTTCATGGCAGTTGATAGAAAAGCCGATATTAAGCTTGAAGAAGTATTTTGGATATAAACAGGCCGCAACTCATGTACCAACTGCAATCTAAACTGTACACACGCTGCATGGATTCGTTATCCCTCTTCAGGGCATGTTCAAGGTACCAATGAACTCGTTTCTTACCTCCCCTTCAACCGGGTACCATTCCTAAGTGTCAGCCATTGCCGTTCTTGATAAACAAAACCTGAAATCTTTCGGAAATCAGTTAGTTTTGCAGCACTTAAAAGCATTTTACGAGGGATGAAGAATATTAGAAATTTTTGCATTATTGCACATATTGACCATGGCAAGAGTACACTGGCGGATCGTTTACTTGAATTTACACATACCATTGGTGAACGCGATATGCAGGCACAGGTGCTGGATGATATGGATCTTGAAAGAGAAAAGGGTATCACGATAAAAAGTCATGCCATACAGATCAATTATACATGGAAAGGTGTTGATTATGTTTTTAACCTGATCGATACGCCCGGTCATGTCGATTTTAGTTATGAAGTGAGCAGGGCGCTGGCAGCCTGTGAAGGCGCTTTATTGCTGGTAGATGCCTCCCAGGGAATACAGGCACAAACCATCAGCAATCTTTACCTCGCCATAGAAAATAATCTTGAGATCATTCCTGTGATCAACAAAATCGATATGGATGGGGCAATGATCCCGGAAGTTACCGACCAGATCGTGGAACTGATTGGCTGTAAACCAGAGGATATTTTACTGGCCAGTGGGAAAAGTGGCATCGGCATCGAAGAAATTCTCACCGCCATTATAGAGCGTATCCCTGCTCCTACGGGCAATGTGGATGTACCTTTACAAGCATTGATATTTGACAGCGTCTATAACAGTTTTCGCGGCATCATCGTTTATTACCGCATCTTCAATGGAACTTTAAAGAAAAATGACAAGATAAAATTCAGCAATACCGGTCTTGAATACGGTGCCGATGAAGTAGGTATTTTGAAGTTTGGGATGGAAGCCAAAAGCGAAGTGCGGGCAGGGGATGTGGGCTATATTATCACAGGCATCAAAAATGCCCGGGAAGTAAAAGTGGGAGATACCATTACCACCACCGTAAATGGCGCTACCGAATCAATCAAGGGGTTCCAGGATGTAAAGCCGATGGTATTTGCAGGTATTTTCCCGGTGGAAACCGATGCTTTTGAAGAACTGCGGGATTGTATGGATAAACTGCAGCTCAATGATGCATCACTTACTTTCGAACTGGAAACTTCGCAGGCATTGGGTTTTGGATTTCGTTGCGGTTTCCTGGGCATGCTGCATATGGAAATTATACAGGAGCGGCTCGAAAGGGAATTCAATCAAACGGTAATTACCACGGTGCCGAACGTAAGTTTTATCGCCACTACTTCCAAAAAAGAAGTAATCACGGTTAATAATCCAACGGAAATGCCTGATCCTACCAGGATAGAAAGAATTGACGAACCTTTCATCAGGGCGCAAATGATCAGCAAGCCGGAATACATTGGTAATATCATGACCTTATGCATCGGCAAACGAGGCATCCTGGTAAACCAGGGATATTTAACACCCACAAGGGTTGAACTTACATTTGATATGCCCCTTACTGAAATCGTATTTGATTTTTACGACAAGCTTAAAAGCATGACCAGGGGCTATGCATCTTTTGATTACCACCCGATTGAATACCGTCCGAGCGATATTGTAAAGATGGATATATTATTGAATGGTGAAAAAGTGGATGCGTTGAGCGCTTTGATCCACAGGGCAAGGTCGCATGAATTTGGAAGAAAATTGTGTGAAAAGCTCAAAGAATTACTACCCCGTCAACAGTTCCAGATTGCTATCCAGGCAGCCATCGGAGCCAAAGTGGTGGCGAGGGAAAATATCAGTGCTATGCGAAAAGATGTAACCGCAAAATGTTATGGGGGCGATATCAGCCGCAAGCGCAAATTATTGGAAAAACAGAAAGAAGGTAAGAAAAGAATGAAGCAGATAGGGAATGTGGAAGTACCGCAGGAAGCATTTTTAGCTGTGCTGAAGTTGAATGACTAAGACTTGAATGGTGATCACCGTAGCAATTTGAGCCTTTTTTTACCAGCATTTGTTTTTCAATGAAGCATCCTTGTGTCACTCACTTGTACATTTTCAGCAATGGGGATCGCAAATCACATGCTTTGCTAAACGTCCATATTCATTTGTAAGGATTAAACCATCCTACTAACATCATAATAAATTTACATCCTTATTTATAGCAGCTATGAGCAAATTATCATTAGACAAAGAGATGAACATCGAAGTGAAGGTTACTTTCATTGCAAAGGGAAACGATGCACCGTTATCCGGCGATCAGTATGTTGTAAGATTATATGATAAAGATGTTTTTGGAGACGATTATCTGGGAGAAAGTAAACTAAATGAAGCAGGTGAAGGGTGTATCATTTTTGGCCACAAAGCATTTGGAAATGCACTTAGTTTGGAAAAATTGCCGGATTTTTATTTTGTTTTGTATGATAATAAAGTACCTGTTTTCGAAAGCAAGGTAATGGAGGATGTAGATCCGAATTATTTGGAAAATTATCAGCCGGGAGAAGGCGAGGTAATTGACCTGGGTACCTATTTGATTGACGTAAACCTGTAAGGGTTGAAATTATATTTTATACAATCCGCTTTTAAGCGGATTTTTTGTTGAATGGGGAGCCTCAAATTTTCAGCGTTCAACCTTCAATTTGCCGCCTTCTTCTTTGGGACTGTTTGGGTTGGTTTCTTTTTAGCAGGAGCTAAATTTTCAACAGGATTATTATTTTGAAGTTTATCTTCATCCGTGTTGCCTTCCGCATTTTTTACCGGGTTGGGCACCGGTTCTTTGCCTTCCGGTGTAATGAGATTAAACACTTTTTCAACATGTATCCATTTCCCATTTTTCCATTTAAAACCTTCATAATCCCCGTCCGGAATATAGGTCCATTTTTTAGTGGGCTCATTCGATTCAGATTCAAGATGTTCAAACACTACCATGGCAAGGTCATCATCATAAGTTAACCTGGCCCCTGCACCTTTTTTGTATTCCATAATGTACCGGCTAACAGATGGCCTGGCTACCGAATCTTCTTCAAAACTAAAAAGACGACCGCCAAATATCGGTTCATCATTACTGAAGTTCAGGGTTTCGATGATTTTGCGGTTACTGCGCATGTTGTTTTCATCAAAACCCAGTAAAGTAAAATAGCTTTTGTTGCCGCTTTTTGTTTCAATTATTTTATAATAGACCGCCCCGATCCAACCCTTGTTATTCGCTAGTGTATCTGCAAGTTGAACAGTGATGTCCGATTTATCGATCAGTGGAAATAATTTTAAAGAGCCATCGCTTGTTTTTATTTGAATGGCACCATGTTGGCGAACAACATTATCATTGATAACCATTTGCCAGGTAAATATTCGGAAACTGCTGTCGGGTGCATATAGCTTGGAAATGGTTTCCAGCGACTCAAATGGATAGTTAAAAGAATTTTTTGTGAGCAATGCACGCACAAACATTTTTGTGAAGATGCTATCTGCTGTAAACCGGGCTTCTGCATTGATTCCCTGTACCATTTTTAGTGAATACTCCTTTAAAGAATCTTCTTTTTTTTGCAGCATCAACAGGTTATTGTTTTTGATACTTTGCGCAAATGCCATTAACACAACAGTATTCAACAAGAAAAAAAGCGACAGTTTCTTCATCCGCTAAAATTAAAATAATACTTTAGTTTTAAAGCTCGGGTAATCAAATTTAACGAAAGGTTACAGCGCTTTAGCAAAATCTAAAAGGGAATTGTAAACGAAATCTACCCGGGGATCATCGTGCCCGGTTCCGGGGTTGGTGGTGGTTAGAAAGATCGTGGTGCATCCGAGGTTGCGGCCAAATTCCATATCAGAAATATTATTGCCCACCATGATCGCTTTTGAAAAATCAATGTTTTGAAAATCTTTTTTTGCCTGCAGGCCCATGCCCGGGTTGGGTTTCCGGTTAGGGCTGGATGACTCCATATCGGTACAAAAATATATTTTATCAATCCTGCCACCGTTTTTTTTAATTTCGACCGTCATGTTGTGGTGTATTGTGGAAAGATCACCAGGCCTGGTAATTCCCTTTGCCACACCCCGCTGGTTGGAGACAACGAATATGTATTTGAACCTGCCGGCAAAAATTTTAATTGCCTCCTTTACTCCTTCATAAAAAATGAATTCATCCCAGGTATTGATATATCCCAGCGGATTTTCAACATTGATCACACCATCCCTGTCCAAAAAAAGTGTCCAGTCTTTATCAATCTTCGGCAACGACATAGTGTTAATCTAATAAGTCAAAAAAGCTGTTTAAAAAAGATGAGGTTGTTTCATTCCCAAGACTCTCAACAGAGGGGTTTTTTAAAATGATATTGTTATAATCATCCTGGAAACGCTGGTAGTCTTCTGGTATGCCGATATCAATAAAATAATTTTGATAAACAGCGCCGCAAATCTTTTTGACAGCGGTGTATTTTTCGATAAAGTCTTTTTCAAAAGAAAATACATCGGGAAGAGGCTCTTTTAAAAACGAAGGAATGTGCAAAGCATATATCCCTCCATTGATCAATCCTTTTTCGCAGAATTTTTTTTCATGAAAAGCCTTGATTACACCGGAAGAAAACAGCTCAACAGACCCGTACCGTCTGAACTGGCTCATTTCCTTCAGTGCCAATGTACAGTCGGCGCCGCTCTGTTCATGAAATTCAGCAAGGTTAGCAATATCAATATTGAACAGGGTATCGCCATTCACTACGATTACATTTTCACTTTCGGTTGCAAGGGCGGCTTTTTTTATTGCACCGCCTGTGCCCAATTGTTCTGTTTCAATAATATACTTTCTATTGAGCCCATCAAATGTTTTGTCAATATATTGAGTGATCCGTTCGTGTTTATATCCGAGTGAAAAAATGAATTTTTCAATACCCTGTTTTTGCAGGTAGGTTACAATAAAATGAATAAATGGAATTCCCTGCACCGGGGCCATGCACTTGGGCAGGTCGGCTACTGCAGAACGCAGCCTGGTTCCCAATCCGCCCGCTAAAATGATTGCTTCTTTTATCATGATCGTCAGCAGTGATTTTAAGCAATCGTTGGAAATATATTTTCTTCCACCAGTTGGCAAATGATGTGGCCCAATAAAATATGGCTCTCCTGAATGCGTGGAGTATCTGTAGAAGGTACATTGATGAGGTAGTCCGAGTGGGCCTTCAGTTGGCCTCCGGTGGCGCCGGTAAAGCCGATAGTGATCATTCCTTTTTGTTTGGCGACTTCAAAGGCCCGTACTATGTTTTTACTATTGCCCGAAGTGCTTAGGCCGACCAGCACGTCACCTTCCTTGCCGATGCCACTGATCAACCTTGAATAGATGGCGTCAAAGCTGTAGTCGTTGGCAACAGCAGTTAAATAGGAACTATTGCAATGAAGCGCTTCTGCAGGCAGCGCCTCTCGATCAATGTAAAACCTGCCACTGAATTCCGCCGCAAGATGCTGGGCATCTGCTGCACTACCGCCATTACCACAAAACAATACTTTGTTGCCGCTTTTAAACGCAGCAGTTATAAGGTTTATGCAATCCTGCACTGTTTGAAGTATCTGTGGATCCGCTAAGATGCCCTGTTTTACGACAACAGAAGCGGTGATGATATCTTTGATTTGTTGTGACATATTTGGTTATGCTTTCATTGTCATTCGACAGGTTTTTGCAAAAGTATCTACAAATCAATAAAAAAGCGCTTTGAATTCACCAAAGCGCCTTTTGAAACTTTTGATTTAATATCAATGATACGATACTACTAATGCAGGATGCTTGGTTGCGTCAGCATTATGACTTGAAACATATTGCCTGATGTTATAAATGGTTTCACTTTGCAACTTAATCGCAAATCCATTGTTGCCGTTCGTTTGCATGTCTTTAACAAGAAGGGTGACATCGATAACACTATTCTCGAAGGCGGAGTTACTTTGTGGAATGACCAATTGATTGGTCATTGATATTGCCGGAGGATTGCTCCAGGTAAAATTCGAAGCAAGTGTCCAGTTTGAAGTTATGCGATTTATGTAGCATGCGTTAGAAGATCCAAAATGCGCATCAATTCCATTGCCTCCATGAGGATTAGGCATTGCAAATAAATAAAGTTTCGCACTGTCAATAACGGCGCCTGTAGGAATACCCGAATAATCAAATTTTATAAATGTCCTTTGTGCCAGGGACTGCCCGTTAGCTGTCCATGCAGCCATATCTAATTGTGTATCTATATTGTTCCATCCATTAGGGTAATAGCTGTCTACAAACGCTTCATAAGGATTATTGGCCGGCTTTAATGTAAGTGTAGTCCCACATTGCCCCCAAACAGGTATACCATTACAAATAGTGAGCATTTGCCCATTCAAGCCTAATGGAATCATTATCCATCTTGTGCCATTCCAATATTGCATATCTCCTGACACATTCCCTTTATTGACGATCGGATACCAGCTACTGCCATTCCAATAATAATAACCAGGTGAAACATTAGTGGGTGTGCCACCCGAAGTAGCAGTATTGAAAACCAGCAGGCCCGGTGCGGGATTGCTTATCGGTGCAGCTATGTTGGTAGCAGTTAATTGCACACGTGGTGGCAAAAATCCTTTGTTGTTACCAGACAGTTCCAGCAATGCAGATGCATCAGGCGTGGTGGTGCCAATACCGACTTGTGCAAAACTAATGATGGTTGAGAGAAAGGCAAACATAGAAAGTATAAACTGTTTCATATTAGGGTAGATTAAAAGTTTAAATTCTCCTAATATACACTCTAAACATTATGTAAACAATTTATTATTTTCAAAAGTAAATTTCAATAGGTATGGCACCTAAATCTATATCGTCCACGTAGTTAATCCATATTTAGTAAAGGAATAATCCCGTATTTCGCCACCAAAGGTTTTTAATGCATCGATTACCGCAAACCTCGTATTACCTGGGCAATAGAAGATCATGAATCCGCCACCACCAGCCCCACTGATTTTTCCACCCATTGCGCCAGCTTTTTTCGCTGCTTCATAAAGTTCTTCTATGCTGCTATTGCTGATATTGTGTGCCATGCGTCTTTTCTGTTCAAAGCCAAAATCCAGGATCTCGCCGATCTGGTGAAGTTTGCCTTTTAGTAAAGCTTCTTTCATCATCTTCGCCTGTTCCTTTAACTGGTGCATGGCTTCAATGCTCTTTTCATTTCCTTCCTGCACATTTTTTACCTGTTCCTTAATGATAGCGGCACTCTCCCTTGAGGTGGAAGTAAAATACAGCACAAGATTATTCCCCAACTCATGCAAATATTCAGGCCGTACCCGTAGGGGGTTAACAATCACCTGGTCGCCTGCATAAAATTCCATGAAATTTACACCGCCAAAAGTTGCAGCGTACTGGTCCTGCTTTCCACCCGCTAATTGAAGGTCTTCTCTTTCTATCTGGTAGGCAAGATGTGCGATATCGTAGTCTCCCAAAGGCAACTTGAGCATCTCTACAAAAGCGCCTAAAATGGCAACTACCAGCGTTGAGGAAGTTCCAAGACCTGACCCTGCCGGTGCATCTACAAAAGTAGAAAGTCTAAAGCCGGCAGCGGGTATAAGATACATCGTCTGGATGCGGTTGTATACACCTTTCAGAAGGTCAAGGTGGCCATTAATTGGCAAAGTGGGCGCCCAGTCGAACTGTTGTTGCTCTTTACGATCGAGCGCTTCTACGATGATGGTATTGCCGGGTATGGGTTCAATGCTGGCATAAGCAGATAATGATATCGTGGCATTGAGGATAGCGCCTCCAAATTCATCGCTAAAAGGGCTCACATCTGTGCCCCCACCGGCGAGGCCGATGCGTAACGGGGCTTTACTTCTATAGATCATAATTAATACAAAATTAGCTGATTAGCTAATGTGCTGGTATGTTAATTCGAATGTGAAAATGTAAAAATTGGGAAATGTGAAAATGGGAGAAATTGAATTTCAAAACAAGTACGGAGTTCTAAAAAATTAATTAAAAATCCTGGCCCGATGCCATTTCAGTAACTGCTGATGCCATTTTATCCCAACTATATTTTTTCTTTTCGTCAATTAAATTTGGTAAAAAGTGGGCTTCGCCTAATTTGTAAAATTCCTTAATTTTTTGAGCGATGGAAGCTGGGTTGGGTTCTGCTACCAGCCCAACTTTGCCATCCGGTACCAGGTCTGGAAGGCCACCCACGTTTGTCACTATCATGGGTTTTTCGAAGTGATAGGCGAGGGGAGTTACACCGCTTTGTGTGGCACTGCGGTAAGGCTGAACCACCAGGTCTGCTGCACACAAAAAATACTTCACTTCGCTGTCGGGGATGAAATCGGTCTTTATTATTAAATGTTCCCTGATGCCCGGCGTTTTCATTAGCTCATCATAAATTTTTCTATCCTCGTAAAATTCACCGGCAATCAGTAGTTTGGGCATTGGGAAAGAACTATGTAAGGCATCTTCATGCAATAATTTTATCGCTTCCAGTAACATGTCCAATCCCTTGTATTTCCTGATAAAGCCAAAAAACAAAATAATCAAATCATCGTTCCCAATTTTCAATTCCGCTCTTGCTGCTTCCTTACTTATGTTTTCTCCAAAATTATCAAACAAGGGATGTGCTACTAACCGGGCCGGTTTGCCCGGAGCAAATTGTTTCAGATCAGTTAATACTTTTTCGCTCATCGTAATAAAAGCATCCACCGGTTTCACAAAATATTTTGTAAAGACAGTATCACCCAGCCGTTTTTCATGCGGGATAATATTATCGGCAATGCAAATTATTTTTGTGTGCCTGTTTTTTCTAACAATACGTACAATGCTGCCGAGGCATGGGCCCATGAATGGCATCCAGTACTTCACAACAATGATGTCGGGCCGCAATTTTTTCAATTCATTGCCTACAATGATCCAGTTGAGCGGGTTGACGGAATTTATTTTCACCCTGATGTCAAGATCAGCGGGTGCAGGCTCAGAAGAAAACTGAGTGGTACCCGGAAACAGGAAACCAGGATATTGTAACGAGAAAGTATAAATGCTAACAGTATGTCCCTGCTGGATGAATTCCCTTGCCAGCCGTTCATTATATGATGCAAGGCCGCCACGAAGTGGATGAGCAACACCAAGGAGAATAATATTTTTGCGTGCTGGCTGTGGCAGGCTTGAAGTGATATTTTGCATGATTAATTCAAGCCGGTTTTTTTATCAATGAGATAACTGTTCCGGTCATGCGAATTGCGGGCAATCAATTCACCGAGGAAGCCGGCTAAAAAAAGCTGTGTACCAATTACGATAGAAATGATGCCAACATAAAACAACGGCCTGTCTGTCATATTAAATTGAGAGAAAAATATCTTCGCGGCAAAAAGATATAGCCAGATACACATCCCCACGAAAAATACAATGGTTCCCCACAGACCGAAAATATGCATCGGCTTTTTACCGAACTTCCCCATAAACATGATGGAAGCAAGGTCGAGAAAACCATTTACAAAACGGGTCCAGCCAAATTTGGTTATGCCGTATTTTCTTGCCCTATGTTCCACCACTTTTTCGCCGATCTTATTAAAGCCCGCCCATTTAGCCAACACGGGAATGTAGCGGTGCATTTCTCCATATACCTCTATACATTTCACCATTTTATTTTTGTACGCTTTGAGGCCACAATTAAAATCGTGCAATTTAATGCCGGTAGTTTTGCTGGCAGTAATATTGAATAATTTGGAAGGGAAGTTCTTGGTAAGTTTGTTGTCGTAGCGTTTCTTTTTCCAACCGCTCACCATATCAAACCCATCTTCCACGATCATTTTTCGAAGGCCCGGAATTTCATCAGGACTGTCCTGCATATCCGCATCCATCGTAATCACCACATCACCTTTCGCTGCCTTAAAGCCTTCATTCAAAGCGGCGCTTTTGCCATAATTGCGCTGAAATTTTATTCCTTTAATGTGTTGGTTCTGGCTACGAAGCGATTCAATCACTTCCCAGGATTGATCCTGGCTGCCATCGTCCACCATAATCACTTCATAGCTGAAATGATTGGCCAGCATTACCCGCTCAATCCACGCAACCAGTTCCGGCAACGATTCTTCTTCATTCAACAGCGGAACTATAATTGATATATCCATAAGTTTAATATTGGCGGCATTCCGGATTTGCCAGGGTAGATGATTGAACGAACTTTTCCTTGAAATTTATTAAAAATATTATGGGCCCGGCATCTGAATTCCAATTAAGCTTCATAGGCGTCGCACCCTTGTACATATTATCTTTGGGCAACACTTCCAGGCCTCACTGTACTTCAGCCTGGCGCTTGTTTTTCTGCAATAAAAATCCGGCCGTGATTGCGGTTACCATGGCGCCAATAACAAGGTAACCAAATATTGCTCCCATTACCAGGGAAGGGAAAAAGCTTTTCTTTGCCATACTGATCTTATCCTCAATTTCCGGCATGGTATAATTACCATTTTTTAACAGCTCGGCTTTATATATGACCGCCATTTCATTTTTCAACTGTGGTTGAAGCAATAGGAAAGCGGCTGTAAAAATTACCATCAGCAGTGTAACAACGATAAAGCACTTAAATCCCTGTGAAAAATATGCGCCGAATTTACTCGTGTGATTTGATTTGGAAAACTCCACGAGTGTCCATACAATTCCTGCCACATACACCGAGTAAGTGATGTATTGCAATTTGTTCTCAAAATTGCCCTTTGTATAATAAATAATAACTGATACCAATAGCATTGCGACGCCGGTAATCAATCCCTTTTGGGTGGCCGAAAATTTGTTCATTAATTTAAATGAATTTTGTTGCCATTAACAATGCCAATTACTTTTCCTTTCAATTGTTTGCCAACAAAAGCTGAATTTTTAGATTTAGAACGGATATATTTTTCATCAAAAATATATTCAGCTGCAGGATCAAACAGGGTAAGTGTAGCCTTTGCTCCTTCCTTTAATTCAGGAACAGTAATACCGAAAAGTTTTCTTGGAGCGATGCTAAGGCAGTAGATCAGCTTTTCTATCGGCCAGTCATTCACGGGCAAATTCTTTGCATTATTTATCACTGAGCCAAGCACACCAAATAAACTTTCAAGACCAATCATGCCATTTTTTGCATATTCAAATTCACATACTTTATTATCGTAGTTCTGCGGGTTGTGATGTGAAGCGATAAAGTCAATGGTTCCGTCCAGTAAACCCTCCAGCAAAGCCTCACGGTCTGCACCGGTTCTTAAAGGAGGGTTCACTTTTAAATTGGTATCATATTGCTGCAGGTCTTCATCACAAAAATACAAATGATAAGGAGTAACGGAGCAGGTGATATTGATTCCCGAGGTCTTGGCCTCTTTTATATAATCAAGGCTTTTAGCGGATGAAATACCGGTGAAATGTAAGCGACCTTCCGCGTAGTTAGCGAGTTTGATATCCCGGGCAACCATTAATTCCTCCGACATGGCAGGTTTGCCCGGAAGTCCTAATTGGGTGGAGATAATTCCTTCATTCATCAAACCATTGCTGCCAATGCTTTTATCATCTGGTAACTGGATCACAGTGGCTCCGATCGTTTTTAAATACAAGAGTGCTTTTAACAGCAAGCCGCCATCCTGGATTGATTGCAGACCATCGCTAAAAGCAATAGCACCCGAATTGGCCATATCGTACATTTCAGCCAGTTCCTTCCCGCCGGCATTTTTTGTTACTGCGCCGATGGGGTGAATAGTAACGCCTGTGAGGGAAGATTTTTGAACCACGTATTCCACCTGCGACTTAGTATATATTGCGGGACTGGTATTGGGAATAATCATTATATCCGTGAAGCCTCCTGCAGCAGCTGCGGCAGCGCCAGTTTCAAAACTTTCACGGTATTCAAATCCGGGATCGCAAAAATTAGCGAAGGAATCCATCCATCCGATACTAACATGTAAGCCTTTGTGCTGAATTAGCTGATCGTAATTTTCTGTAATATTATCGGCAATTGAGGCAATCATTCCATCCTCGATAAATATGTCTTTCGTTTGCCCGTTAAATGGAGAATCTGCGCTAACGACAATGGCCTGTTTGATTAAAACCCTCATGAATTAAAAAGTTGCGCTAAGTTACATGATGTTGTTCTTTTTAAAATTGAAAATTTCAATTACTTTTGCCGTCCCTCACCTAATATAGGGTAGGACTAAATTTAGTTTTTCGGGATGTAGCGCAGCCCGGTAGCGCACACGTCTGGGGGGCGTGGGGTCGCAAGTTCGAATCTTGTCATCCCGACAGGTCGCTGTATCAAAACACACTAAATGCCCGCAAACCTTGGTTTGCGGTTTTTTTTATCCACATTCCATATCAAACAAATACAAACTAAATCAAATTGCTGGTGAGTAAAACGGTGAGTCAAAACAAATGCACGGCATGTGTAATTTTGATTTACGTATAACTTCCGGCAGACAAAAGTGAGCGAATTGCCAACCACTTTTAAAACATCCGGACGGTAAAAGTTGTTGGGTATTAAACAAATTCAATTCCAGGTATGAGGTGAATGATAGGAGGCAGAGAGACACTTAAAGCAGGCCGATCCCAAGTTTATTCATATTAAACTGGATAATCTTTTTATATCCGGATTTCATTTCCGCCGGTAGAAATGAATGCATAATAAAATCATTCGCTTTTTCCTGCCATGGCTTTAACCTTGCATAACTATGCGCAATGGACCGTGAATGAATTTTAAGATTTTCTCCAAACTTGTCAAAATCACTTCTTTTGATTTTATGTTTTTTTGCGTTAATGGTCAATGCAGATTCCTCTTTGTCTTCCGGCAATGCCAATTTTGTACATAACAAATCGTAAGCCGGAGCTAAAGTTGTTATGCCGGATGGATCGGTTAACAGGCTGAAAATTAACCTTATCGAGTCCCGGTACGGAAGAGAATTCCCTTATTTTTCTTCCAACCCTTTCCATTGAGCTCTTGTATTTATCCTCTGTTAAGGTTTCAGTAAGCTGGCACATGTCCTCCACTGCAAGTTTAGTTCCCTGGTGGCGGTCGAATCTTTTGGTGATATATGCAAGTTCCCCACTCTTTAACCTGATCAAACTATGTTCAGCTGTTTTAGTCTTATACAATTGAGCCAGATGCATGGTAAGGTCTTCATTCTCCTGCAAGCTTGGAAACTCTTTCGTAGGAGGTTTAAGAATATAATCTCCCCACAATGCAACGATAGTGAACCGGCTGTTTTTTGGATCCCTGGGATCCGTATTAAGCGTAAGCGAAAGCTTTGGTTGAACACCCGTTACTGCCACACTCCGTAGTACGATCTCCCGGGCAAGCTCCTGCATTTCCTGGTTGGTATAATAAAAAAGCGGTGGAATAGAAACACCAAAAAAACGCCTGCAGCATTTTGCATGAAAATCTGTTTCACCTGTAGCCAGTGGCAAATAACAATATAAGCAGTTCTGCTCTTTCATCAATTATTTTGATCTTCGTTACCAATTATACTTACAGCACCTATGCAATCCTTACATACGGTTAATAGCAAGCCCATCCTATCCCTTTCATGCAGTTTCCAGTTTTCACGGCAATATTCAGCAACCATCCTTGCGGTATCAGGCCATCAAAAAAAGCCATCATCGTATTACTCTCGTAGGCTTTTTCCTGCAGCCGCGGCGTAAGGCTAACAGGCACAGCATCATTCTGGCCAAGGTACAGGGGATTATAAATAAATCCGTATCCATTTTCGTCCTGCCAGACTGTTCCCGCCAGTTTTTCTTTAAAATATACCTTTCCGGATCTTCGCATAATTTTAAATGTTTTCTATTCGCTCAATATCACGGTGATCAATCCTTTCCCCTTTTGTTCATATGCGATTGCATTATTATTGCTAACAAAATCCCATGCTTTTATTTCATTGTTTTCTCTTATTGCCCGTAAAATAATTCCAAATAGTAAACGCTTATCTCTTAAATATATCTTGACTGGTCTGTTAACATGGCTCCTGTAGATGGTATACGGATCCAATTCTTTACCCGGCCTAAGTTGATAGCCAAAAAGTTCCAGCACCTGATTCACCTTATCCATTTTCAAAGTGGTTTTTCCTTGCTCCAGTTCACGAATAAAACGCAAACCCACACCCATTGCCACCAGTTTGATATTTGGGATATCGGACGGTATAGAAAATGGAAATAATTTTAGAGATTGGAGATTTCAAACAAATTTGGATATTATTAATGCATACTATTTTGAAATTTGGCGGCCAATGGGAAATGATAGATATTTTTTGGACAAATCTTATTTTCATTTGTATACCTACAACAATGATCTAAAAGAGTTTGAATATATACTTCTTCACTGTGATACAAGTGAACCGAACGATACACCTCATTCAATTTATAAAAAGAGCCCGCACCTTCACATTGAAGTAGCAGAACATCCCATCCCTAAAGCCCATTTTGCGTTATACAACGGAAGGGTTGCAGAAGTTTTAAGGAATATAAAAGCATATAATATTGCACTTTCTGAAACAAAGAAATGATTAACTCTCAAGTATTGGAAGCAGAGTATTAATTTATAGACCGAAACATTCAACTACTCTAGCTACATGTGCCCAGGCCGTAGAGGCGCCAGGCTCCATCCCGCCTTTTTATTATTAACCATTAACCATTGATTCTGCATCCACGAATATCTTCCAGCAAGGTGTCAAAATTAACCGCATTATAGCTTGAGGTGTGGCATCGGCTTATATTACCACCTTATCCTATTGGCGAGTCTGGTTTTTTTGGTACTAGTGATTTACCATTGACCAAACTGTCGCAGGTTTGCCGAATTAAATCTCGACAGCGAATTTGGATATCGCCACGTAGCACTTCGTAACGGTATTTGGTACTCCACACCAAATGCACATGCAATTGATGGATACTATGACTGCCTTTTCGTATGTTTTCCATACCCTAATGTAGGTTAGATTTGTAGAAGCTAAAGCCTTGCCCCTAAAGGGCATAGCTTGAACTAACGTATTGGGACCAGTCAAACATCCCCAGCCACCCAGAGTGTAAAGGTATGAGGTAGGCAACCCAATTTTCGGATTATCGTGTAATTCATCATCAATCCATACTCACATGGTTGCCAATGATAGTTTCTCGCACCAGCTAAGTATTATATTCTCGTATAATTGCACAGTTTATTTCTACCTGGCAATAAGCTTAATTTGCGACTATCACCCCTTTTAAAATCTTCGAATGACAATTGCGATAAATCCGTTCGGATAATACGCCACTTTGAAATTTCGTATTTTCACGAGATAACATGTGAATTCTTTTACCAAAACATATTGGCGTAGAATTATCGAAATAGTAGTAGCTGATTGCATGTTACCCGAATATACTAGCGCGAAAATAGTATTTCCATTGCGTCAAACTTTGAATTATTTTGTTTGAAGAATTAGATGCCTTTTTATAACCGTTTGAATTGCGTACTTTTTTATGGATAACAGAGACAAGGATGGAAGACATTCAGATTTGTTGCATAAAAAGCTTTAGTATGGAAGACTTAGGATCAGTAGTTTCAGGTATCCAGGCAGCAAATTACGCACATAAGAACAACCTTTACTGAGGAGCATCGGTAATTGAATTTTGTGTGTGGTAACTCAAAAAATTATTATTTATCGATGTTCTTTTTATCTGAAAAGTTGGGTTAATTATATATTTTTCATGCAAATTTCTAACGGGTTCAATAAGCTATATTGGAAATTTTTCGGAGAACAATAATTATTTAATAAGTATTTCATTTAAAAAAAAACGGGCACTATATTTCTATTTTCTGATTTGTCAGGTTATGAGCAAGTAGCAATGGATAGTACGCATCGCTGCGTAAGCCTACCGTCAATACGGCCGGAAACATTCATCAAAAAGTATTAATTTTAATACATGGATTGTCTTATCATTGATGACAATAAAATGGCACGTACGGCCATGAATCAGTTAATTTTGAAAGTAACGGACTTAACCGTTGTTGGGGAATGTGCCGATGCAATGGAGGCTTATAACCTCCTGCAGGCGAAATCGGTCGATATATTATTCCTCGATATAGAGATGCCTGAAATGACCGGTCTTGAACTTACCCGTCACCTGGGGGATAAAAAACCCGTCATTATTTTTACGACTTCTAAAAAGGAATATGCGGTAGATGCATTTGAATTGAATGTGGCAGATTATATTGTAAAGCCCGTTACAGCACCTCGTTTTTTGCAAGCTGTGGAAAAGGCCAGGGAAATTTACAACAGCAATAAAGTAGATGTTTCAGTGGAAGAAAAAGAATTTGTGTTTATTAGGGATAATGGCATACTAAAGCGATTGTTGATAGAGGATATCCATTTTATGGAAGCAATGGGTGACTATGTAAAAGTATTTACCCTACAAAAGTTCCATGCTATACATACTACCCTGAAGAATGTAGAAGATAAATTACCCCCTAATAAATTCCTTCGGGTACACCGTTCCTACATTGTAGCCCTTAATAAAATAGAAAAAATTGAAGAAGGTACTATTGTAATTAATAATAAGACCGTTCCCGTGGCAGATGCTTATCGCAACACTTTGAACAAAAAGTTGAATATTCTCTAAAGCAACTCCTATACATTTTTTACCATTTCCGCTATCCGTCTTTTTGCGACTCCTAACCTTTGCTGGCGCTATACTTTTCTTATCAAAAAAAACTTCTCAAAAGTAATAAATGCAATTTAAAACCTTTTGTCGCTGAAAGTATCAGGAACGGCTCCTGCGGTCTTGTATGTCATCGGGTATATTGGTAAGTTGGATCTTAATAAAGATAGAATTTAAACTGACCGTAGCAGAGCAATAATAATGTTATGATGCAGGTACTGGCTGGGAACAGATCGTATTGCAAACGATATGAAGATTACAAACAGGTAATTGGCTCCTCTTTAATTCCAAGACAAATGATAATCAGGAAGGTGATATCATCGGCCGAATTCTTTTTCGGCGACAGTTATGCCCTAATCGTTTTTCGGTGGAGACAGGTCTTGATAGTTTTACCTTCAAACCATGATAAAAAAATAATAAAAGAATGGAAATGGATAACAAGCAAACAAAAGGAAATAAAGAATTCGGTTCGAACACTTCATGTAGAAGTGTGTTTACTACAGCAGCAACAGCAACCGTAATATTCCTTGTGGGAGGTGTTACTAACTGGTATGCAGCAGTTACAGAGGCGTACACTGCTCTTTATTCGTTGGTGCCACTTCCGGAAGGTTGCACCATTCCATGCTCTAATACCGCAATTCCTGAACACAGTCGTGGCAGTTACAGCTGCGGGACCTTATTTCGGAAATGAGATAAGCATCATCCAATTCGAGTGCCGGAAAAAAATATATGATGACCCTCTATGATTAAATAAGGATAACGGCCAGAATGACAATGACAGCAGATAATTCTTCTTCAACGACATTTTTTGCCTGTTAGTCGTTTTTAAACAGTAGCATGATATTAATAATCCAATTTTACACCATAAAATGGCGGATGAAAACTTAGCAATACTATATTAAAAAAATCATTTTTTTGCATAGGCAGTTTGTTTTGATTTAACGGACTGGATGTCTATGCGATCCGTTCTGGAACTTATGAAAACAAAGTTTACCATATTATTTATTCTGAATACACTGGTCATGATAGGACTCACTTATTTCACACTGTACGAAATTGAATATCATGCACTGAAAATTATTATTGTTCATTTAATAATCTTGACAGCATTTTCTATTTTTACACTGTTCAGGCTGTATGTTAAGTATATGAGCTAACCTGTTTAAAGCAATAACTTACGGCACAAAAAGAAAGAAAATAAAAACCATAGATACCATGCGCAACAAACGGTTCATGCTTTATTTAATGGGTATTTTTATTACCACGATTATACTGATCGTATTTCTTCAATATAATTCTAATCGCAATATCCATAAGCTCATAAAGGGTAATGAGTCGCTTATCAACGAATTCCATATAATTGGTGCGACGAAGAAATTGCAAACGGACATGCTTTATATAGAAAGCGAAATACACCGGGCAGTTATTGGCGAAGATTCCAGCTATCTGAAGGCTATTCAGAATAAGGAGAAAAATGCCAGGTCAGAACTTTTTTACCTGAAATCATTTATAGCAGCCGACAGTACCAAAAGTCTTATACAGCATTTGGATTCGTTGATTGATGAGAAGCTGGAATTTGGCAATAATGTCCTGGCTGCTCTTTTTATGAAAGGGCAATCTGCGGCAGAAGAGATGTACAAAAGTCGGAAGGGAAGGAACTCAATGGGGAAAATTGTGAGCACTATCGATTCATTGATCAGCCCGCGGCAACAATACCTAACACTATTGGCTATTGATGCTGACAAAAGCGGCCATCGTGCAAAAGAGTGGGGAATTATTCTGGCTATTATAGCTGGGCTGACATGTATGTTTACGTTTTGGTATATCAGCAAAAAGATTAAACGCCAACAACAACTATATGATCAATTAAATGAATCGGAAAAAAAAGTGAGGGAAGCTGGTATCATGAAAGAGAATTTTATGGCTAATATGAGTCATGAGATTAGGACTCCAATGAATGCCATTCTTGGTTTTACAAATTTGTTGCAAAAAGAGCCATTAAATGAAAAGGCAAAAGAGTTTGTAAGTTCAATCCGAAATTCCGGAGAAAATTTACTAACCATTATAAATGATGTACTTGATTTTTCAAAGATAGAGGCCGGGATGATGCGGATTGAATCAAGCTCTTTCAGTTTGCGGGGGTTGCTGCATTCCGTGGAAACCATGTTTGCGACAAGAATTCAACAAAAGAACCTGCAGCTTAATGTAAATGTTGAAGATACAATTCCCGATGTACTAATTGGAGATGCCATACGCCTGACACAGATCTTAGTGAACCTGGTAAATAACTCCGTGAAATTTACTAATACCGGCGTTATTGAAATACGGGTAACTACAGTTGGTGAAAAGGAAGCGGCTATTGATATTGCTTTTGCTGTAAAAGATACCGGCATAGGTATTCCCCGCAATAAAATAGATGCCATATTTGACAGATTTCAGCAGGTTGATGAAGACACAACCCGTAAATATGGCGGTACGGGGCTTGGGTTGGCTATTGTTAAACAACTGGTTGAGTTGCAAAAAGGAAAGATTGGGGTAAAAAGTGTACCAGGCGAAGGAACTGAATTCGTTTTTACTATTCCTTATATAATTTCAGAAGAGATAACAGAGAATAATAAATTTCAAATTATTTCTAAAGAACAAATACAATTAAATAAAAAAAATATAAAATTACTTGTAGCTGAAGATAATCTCATGAATCAAAACCTGATGAAACATTTACTGGCAGGTTGGGATCTTGATTTTGATATTGTTAGTAATGGGGAGGAAGCCATTGAAGCGCTTAAGCAAAAAAACTTCAGCCTGGTACTGATGGATATCCAGATGCCACAAATCGATGGATATCGTGCCACAGAAAAAATCAGGAATGAATTAAAAAATGACATTCCTATTGTTGCCATGACAGCACATGCCATGGCAGGAGAAAGGGAGAAATGTTTAAGCTATGGTATGAATGATTATATTTCGAAGCCTATCCGTGAAAATGAATTGTTTAAAATAGTCAATGACATTTTAAAAAGTAATAGTAGTTCAACTAGGAGAAGAAATGAAAACGATGACAACCTTGGTGAAAATGTGAAACTCCTGAATCTTGATTACCTCAGGGAAATTTCCGGTGGCAACGAGGCATTTGAAGTAAACATGATAGAACAATTCCTGCAACAGGTACCTGCTGAATTAGAAGCCATGCAGGAAGCATTTAATAAAAAGAACTATGTTGAAGCTGCTCATATTGCACACAACCTGAAAACCTCTATATCATTTATGGGCCTTACAAAAATAATGGATCCTCACCTGGATTATATTGAAGGCAATGCAGGTATTCAGAATGAAAATATTTACGTGCAGGACGAAATAGCGCTGGTGAATACAATTTGCATGCAGGCTTTTCGGGAGGCCAAAGAATACCTGGAGGGCATAAATTGATTTTATATTTATAACCTCAACAGGCTTTGGTGATTTTTTACCTCAACACTGGTTACAAAAAATAGTTGTGGTGCTAATTGATTTGTTAGGCCACTTCTACAGTGAAATGTTAATAACGCGGCTTTGCAGGGAAGACTAACACTCCACTTTCATAAGGATTTCATGAAAGAACATCCTGATTATTATATTACCTCACCTTTTAATGCTACGCTTGCAGGATATGTTTAACAGTTTTTTGCCTTTTTATCGAAAAGCTCACTACAGGGCGATGGATAAAAATTTTTTTGTGTATGAAATATATAATTGCCAAACGTAGAGAACAAATGACGCCATGATAACTGAAGAAACAACCCAACGTAATTTGGTGCTGCATCTCATTCAACCAGGACTTGCAGGTTTGATGGATGGATCTGTATCCTCTTTGGCGCCATTGTTTGCTGCGGCTTATTCAACACACAATACACATACAACATTTATTGTTGGGCTGGCTACTGCAGCAGGGGCGGGAATCAGCATGGCTTTTTCCGAAGCGTTGAGTGATGATGGCAAACTGAGCGGCCGTGGTAATCCCTGGCAACGAGGCTTTGCATCTGGCCTCATGACTTTTGCCGGGGCCATCGGCCATACACTGCCATTTTTATTTGCACAATTTTCAGTTGCTATGATACTTGCAATTATTATTGTAGCTGTTGAGCTGTTCGCAATAGCCCTGGTACGACACAAGTATATGAACATTCCATTGGCAAAAACCTTGTTCCTGGTATTGGTAGGTGGCTTGATTGTTTTCCTGGCAGGAATGTTTATCGGAAAGGGCTGAAGGAAAATGTTTAGGACCAGGCGGACCTGCTTCTATTATCATCTCGTAAACAAGCATTACCTGACTGTAATTGGCAATGCCCAATACAAATAAAAAATAAATTGGGCTGATGATAACAAATAAATCGGGAATTATTTTATTAATCTATTTGCTTAAAAAATTTTGTTTTTAGTGTGTCCCAAACTTCAGCACCATCACCCAGTAAGGTTTGTTTTATCATGTAGATTCCAAATCCTTTTGCCTGTTCGATATTTATGCCGGGTGGCATTGCCAGCTCGGTGGGATTGGTAAGCACATCTATCAAAACGGGGCCATCATGTGCCAATGCTTTTTCTATTGCAACCGGTACATCTTCTGAGTTTTCTACACGGATGCCCATGATACCAATGGCTTCAGCCATTTTTGCGAAGTTGGGGTACTTTAAATCCGTTCCAAACGGCGGCATGCCAATTACTTTCATTTCCATGGCCACAAAACCAAGTGATCCAATATTATACACCACAATTTTAATGGGTAAATTGTATTGATAGATAGTGAGTATATCACCCATCATCATGGCAAAACCGCCATCGCCTGAAAGCGATACTACCTGTCTTCCGGGGAAAGCCAGTTGTGGCCCGATAGCTTGCGGCATAGCGCTCGCCATTGACCCATGGTTGAAAGAGCCAATCAGCCTTCTTCCCGCTTTCATATCCAGGTACCTTGCCGCCCAAACAGTTGGCGTGCCTACATCTGTTGTAAATATTGCATCAGCACTGGCCTAAGGGCATGCACTATTGGTGATGAAATTTTTTCGGCAAGTGAAATCGGCCCCTGCAGCAAAAGCCGCTGCTTCTTCATGGCGGTAGTGTATCCATTTAATTTTAGCGGATTTACGTAATTCATCTGTAATTCCATTGAGCGAATCGCCTACCACACCGTGTATATGTTTAACACCGGCCTGCACCAATATTTCGACAAATTTTTCTGCAATAGTCGTTGGCATAAAATAAGATTGAGTTTTGTATCGAATTCAGTTGCAAAGATTGCAATTCATATTTTCAATTCAAATCGAAATCGGCGAACAGGCAAAAACAATCGCTGTCCTTTTGGAGGCTCAATTCTCTTACTCATAATTACTTTCAACCAGTGATCAGGCTGCATCCATTAGTATTTGTTTGCCACTAAAAAGCTTTCTATTTTTTTCTGGTAATTTCATCGCGGGGATAATCGCAATCAACATAAGCAAACCAGATAGCAAATAGCAATTTTGCAGCGCACGGTGCTCAGCAAGAGCTGCAGTAGCCCCTTCCGCCATGTAGCGATCATTAAGCACCTGGTGAATTAAGGAAATTACAGAAACACTTATAGCACCGCTCAATTGAATGATCAACGTATTAATGGAAGAAGCCATCGCCACTTTTTCCTTCGGTACAGCGCTGATGACAGCAGCAGTGAGCGGTGTATTCAGCATGCCGAATCCCGCTCCTCTCAATAACATGGCTAACAGGGCAAAGAACAGTGCATTGCCTGGGTACAACTGTGCAAACATAAACATAGAAACTCCAAGCACAGCTAAGCCGGCAATAGAAACAGAACGGTATCCATGTGTATCAGTCCATTTACCTGCAAAGGGCATTATAATACCTACCATAAGGGCATTCGGCAAAATAATAAGACCGGAAGCTGTTTCACTATAACCAAGATAATCTTGTAATAAGAAGGGCAACAGGAATAATCCACCAAACATGGCAACGGAACGCACAAAAGTTAAACCCAGTCCGTTTACAAATTTGAAATTAGTTAATAGTGATAAGTCAAGTAATGGGGAGCGGTGTTTCCGTGATGAATAAAAGAAGAAGATGAAACTGCCAATAAATAAAAGCATTAGCGTTAAACCTGTAAATGAAAACAATGGGATAATTCCAATTTTTGTAATGCTATATTGGAGCACTATAAGAAACACGGATAAGGAAATAAAGCCGGCTGTGTCAAAAGGTTTTTTATTGGGTTGTTCTGCTTTAAGAAACCGTAAATGTTTATAGGAGAGCCATATGGTAACAAGGCCAATAGGAATGTTAACAAAAAAGATAGAAGGCCATCCAAAATGTTGAGTGAGTATTCCGCCTAATGTTGGCCCCAATGCAGGCCCCATTACAATGCCCAACCCCCAGATGCCCATCGCCTTGCCTCTTTCCTTTTCAGGAAAAACGGTAGCAATAATTGCCAGTGCGGTTGGTGTAATGGCGCCGCCGCCAACAGCCTGCAGTACCCTGGCTGCTATCAGCCAGTGAAGGCTGGGAGAAAGGCCGCATAATAATGACCCAATAGTGAAAATAGCCGTGCTGCCAATATAGAGATTAAAAAAGCCGATACGGTTCTTTAGCCAGTCTGTTAATGGAACGAAAATAGAAAAGCTGAGCATATATGCAGTCAATATCCACTGTACTTCCGTAATGTTGCTGCTGAACTGCTGGCGTATTACCGGTAATGACAGGTTTACAATGCTGCTGTCAATTGCAGCCATGGAAGTGCCGAGCAGCAATACAAGCAGGCAGGCTTTTTTATTAACCGTATAATTATTTAGCATATTGATTTCATTAAATGAAACTGCCCCATTTCGCCGGGACAGTTTCGTTGATTTATATAGAGTGTGAATAGCTGCTTACTTCAATGGAACTGTGAAGCCGGTTTGAACATTCCAGGAGTCAAGATTTTTAACGCCTTCCTTATTAAAAGGCATCAGGTTGTAAGAAGTGCTGAACCGAAATCCGGAATTGTTTTTTCTGCTCAATGGAACCAGCAACCCTGCATCACCTGTAAAGGCGGCTTTTGTATAATGTTTATCATACTCAAAACCGCCCAGGAATTGATCGTAATTCACAAAATTAATACCGGTGCCCAACCCCACATACGGTCTCAAAAACCCTTTATTAAAAAATGAATATTCTCCTTTTGCAAACACCGGCACGGTTTGCAGTGAGTTGGAGAGTACGGTGGATACATCCGAGCCATCGGTGGATTTGTAAACTTGTCTTTCATATTTTTGATAAAAATCGTTGTAAGAAGATTGTAACCCAACCCTTAAATGATTATTGATGCCGAACAACATTGACTCCTGCAGCCCCCGGAAGGAAGGTTTATTTACATAGCCCCGGAAAGAAGAGCCCAATGGGGTAGCGGCATTGTGGCCCACTGACAATTGAAGACCTTCTTGTGCCATGGATGCCTGGGTTATTATCATTGCTGCGGCAAAGAAAAGGGTGATTTTTATAACCTGTCTCATAGTTTTTATTTTTAAAATTGTTGAAAGTCTATTGTTGTATATAGGTTGATTGATTAAATAGCGCCTGCGTTTCCTCGTTAACGTTTGAAATAGAAAAAATGCCTGTCCCGCGGCCTAAACCAGTCCAGATTGTATTGAGTTTATTGGTGCTGGTATTTGGATTCTTCAGATCAAGGATATCCACAGATATTGCGCCCTCACGGAATGTATAGGTACCAAATGTATAAGGGAAATAATAACCATACCCGCCATAACCCCAGTAGTAAGGATCCCAGTAGTTGCCGTAACCACCCCAGTAATCGCCATAGCTCACGGTGCCTGTATAGTCAGTAATAATCCTGGAAATGTTGATGCCAAGCTCTGGTGCTACCGCATGATCAGTTTGTAGCTGGTAACCACGCTGGATCATTTCCTGCGTCAAAGCAGCAATCATAGTGCTGTCGTAAGTATTGTAAGCATGCGTTACAAACTGTCCGTCTTTAATAACGCTTACCGAATCCGCGATACGAAAAGTTTGGTAATTGGCAAAGTTGACTGTACTGTCGTGTTTGGTAATATATACCCTTGATTCTGCATCACTGAGATTTTGCGTGACATCTTTACGGCAACTGCTCGTTATCAGTGCTATGGATCCTGCTGCTACCAGGTAGGAAAATTTCAGTTTTTTCATAATTAAATAATTTGTTGAAAAAGAATATCGTTTGTTACACAAAAATGCTTTTACATAATATCTTTTGTTTAAGGTTGTCGCCAAAAAGGCAATAAGTATCGGTGAGGAGAGACCCCTTGTCTCCGCCCCTGCGGAGAAACCTGGATTTTACTGAAATTGATAATTGGTATTTTATTAATGGCGTGTGATGGTACCATTTTGGTTTTCAAATGATACACCTCAATAAAAAAGTTCGATAAAAATATTTTTAAGTTTTTAATGGAGCCTCCGAATAACTTTCCTTAGGGGGCTTTTTAGTGTCTTCGAATAAGCCGGGTTAGGGGATGGAGATGCCTTTTGGGCGAAGAAAAGTGCCCGTTGAGCGACTGATGGATAGTGAGGCCCCGTAAGGTAAATACCTTTGTGTCTTAATTATTTTAGAACAAATAAAATCAGTAATTATGAAAAAGATTTTTTTTACAGCCGGTATAATAATGATGGCTGTTACAGTAACATTTGCGCACAGTGATATGAATCGCAAAGACCCCAAAGAATCAAGGAATGAAAAAAGGGAAGCCAGGAAAGAACATCGCATGGTACGCCGGGCGGAGTATCGCAACGAAGTAAGTGATTTTACAAAAAAACAGTTTGCAATTGATTTTGTGGACGCTACAAATGTTCATTATGTAAAAACAAAAGACTTCGAGGAAATGACTTTTATGGAAGGTAAGAAAAAGCTAAGGGCTTATTATGACAATACCAGTAACCTGGTGGGCACCACATGGAAAAAAGATTTTGTTGATTTGCCCGAAAATGCGCAAAAGGAAATACTCAAAAAGTATGCAGGCTACACTATTAACAGAGTTATCGAATTTAACGACAATGAAAGCAATGATGCCGATATGATTTTGTATGGAACCGCATTTGCTGATGCAAACAACTATTTTGCTGAGCTGAAAAATGATAACAAAGCGATAGTAGTTAGAGTAGATTTAGCAGGGGAAGTTTCTTTCTTTGCAAACATGAAGTAAGTTTTGGTTAATCTGAATTCTATGAAACCGGGCCGGATTTTATCCGGCCTTTTTTTTGGGGGGGAATTGGAGAGTATATGATTCTGTTGTATGGTATTTACTGCTAATCAATTTGTCGCTGTGAATCAATTTTTCTTTATTAAGAAATAGCCTGTGATCCTGGCGGGATCAGCCTTTGTTATTTCCCTGGTGAAGCGGTATGAATGTCTTTCCGAATCATGGCCTGTCAGCGCCATTCACCGACTCCACATGCCTGTTCAACGACAGCCCCTCTTTTAGATTTATACAGTAATGTAGGTTTACATAAGCAACCAGGTTACTTGACAATAAATTACTTGTTATGGAAAAGAATAATTTACTCCAGTGTTTTGAATATACAATTATGCCTGCGGCTTTTTATGCTTCAATGATTGAAACAGAACATTCCCTGGTTGCGCAGCACCAGCCGCTGATGCGGGTTTGCATTGATTTTGAAAAAGGCAAATTTTTTCTTGAGGGCGCCTGGCAGTTCCTGGTGGCGTCCAACAGGCATGTATCTTCCAGCTGGTTCCCGCACCATACTGGAAGAGTCGCCGTTGAGGCAGACATTTACCCTTCCGGCGTTATTGACCTGGATGATTATAACAACGATGGGTTGGTATGCCCGGTGGAAGGCATAATTAACGACAGGAACAATCGAAGTTCCTGTACGGGACTAATTGTGTTAGATAAAACCTGGTCCGGTAAAACAGTTCCACATCATATATGGGATATTACTTTTTACCTGTATGATTACCAGGTTGATGATTGCGAAATAAATTATAAGCTGCCTGTTTACAAAACAATTAATAATGATGACAGTAATTGACTCACCTACTTTTTAAAGGAATTTTATTGTTCAATTTTAAATTATGAATCATACTATCAATTGCAGATGGATATTCCTCGTATTGCTATTAATAGCTAAATGTAGCAATGCGCAGGATCATAACACCTATCAGGCAGCAGATGCAGTAGTGCTGCAAGTGAACGAAAATACCCGTGTTGAAAATAGATTGAAGGGAGCCATTTTAACCCTCCCCAATAACTCAACCCAGCTAAACCTACGACTAAGGATTCCTAGCCATTTAATAAATTATAATCCGGCAGATAATGCCGGGGTTTCATCCCCGGGCTTTTCATTTAACCTTAAAATTAATATCGACCCACACGAGATACAGGAGTACCTGACATCTGCCAAAACCTTTGTTACGCATGGTCTTCTGACATTGAACGGAACAACTAAACAGGTTATGGTTGAATATATGCCATTGCCAAACGGCACTGAACTGGATGGCGATTTTAATCTGTCCATGAATATTCGATTTAGCCCAGGTGATTTTAACCTGGATGACCAACACACAAATTCACTCTTCATTATTATGATAAATGATACGCCAGTTAACAGGATATGAGCCACCGACAGTTGTTGCCTTTTCAGCGATATCCAATGAATAACAAATGATTGCCAAATTAATTTTACAACACAAACAAATTCTATTAAACAATTAAAAACAAAACAATGAAAAAGTATTTTTCAAGCTTATTTGCAATAGTTGTATTTGCCATCTTTTTAACCAGTTGTTCAGTTACTACACACTCCGAAACAGCTGCAGGCGTGAACTTCAACAATTACCAAACCTTTGGCTGGGCAAGTGCCAATGGGGAAAGGAAGGAAGATACCGTTGACAATGACATTGTGGACAATAATATCAAAAACGCTATCACCACACAGTTGGAAAATAAGGGATGGAAGGAAACAACCCAAAAACCTGATGTTATACTGGATTACAACGTTATGGTGGAAAAGAAAGTTACCCGGGAGTCCGAACCAGTTTACAGTTATCCCTATACGCATTATTATTATAGCAGATGGAGGCATAGAAGGGGTTATATGTATTATCCCAATGACCTGTTAGGATACCGCACCTATAATATTCCCTTCAAACAAGGCACTTTAACTGTGAATATGATCGATGCTAAAACAAACAAATTGATTTGGCAAGGTTCGGCCCAGGGCGATGTAAGCAGTAAAACAGTGTCAACCCGGGAAATGCAGACTGATGTTACCTCTATTTTCAAAAAATTTAATTTACCTAAAGCAAATTCGTAAGCGTTTTACAACAATCTTAATAAAAAATAAAAAGCATCTTAAATGGAATACAAATTTAATGTTCCCGTTTACGGTATCATCGGCAATGAAAAATACCAATGTACTATTGAGTGGCGAAAGGGAAAATTTATTGCCGATGAGCCTGTAACTTCCGGAGGAAAAGATTTGGGTCCCGATCCTTATTCACTTTTGCTTTCGTCGCTTGCATCCTGCACCTTGATTACCATGCGAACATTTATTGATCGCAAGGGTTGGGATATCCCGCAGATTGCAGTAAATGCAAATTATTACCAGGAAACAAAAGATGAAAAAACCACCACCATCATCGACCGGAATCTAATATTTCTCAGCCCTATTAATGAGGAACAAAAATTAGGGTTAAAGGAAATTGCAAAGCATTGCCCTATCTCAAAAATTTTAGAGAATAATATCAAAATCCGCACATTTTTTAATAGTGCCTTTGATTAGTGGGAATAGGATTTGCTATGTAAATAATACGGTCTAAAACAGTAATAGTATGAAACAGGAAAAAACAATATCAGTACCATCGAATCATTATCGGCTTCCTTACAATTTTGGCCTTGGTGGTGTGCCAATTGGCAACGAATTCACCGCAGTTACAGATATCGAAGCACAGCAAACATTAGAGGCGGCCTGGAATGCCGGTGTTCGTTATTACGATGTTTCTCCCTGGTACGGCTTAGGTTTGGCAGAACGGCGCTTTGGACAGTTCCTGCACAATCAAACCAGGTCAGCATATGTCATTTCATCTAAAGTAGGCAAGCTGCTGAAAGCATCAAAAAAAGCAATTGAATCAAATCTTTTCCCATTGGCTGGTTCACCTAACATGGTAGAATTTGATTATTCGGCTGCTGCCGTGCGCCGTTCCATAGAAGACAGCCTTCAGCGCCTGGGCATCGATAGCCTGGATATCGTTTTCGTTCATGACTTATCACCCGACAATAAATGGCTTGATGGGAAGTGGCTGGAACATTTTGAGATAGCAAAACAAGGTGCTTTTCCTGAACTTAGCCGTATGCGTGAAGAAGGTTTGATCAAAGCCTGGGGACTCGGCGTGAACAGGCCCGAACCAATATGGGCTGCGATGGAGGTAGCCGATCCCAATATTTTTTTGCTGGCTTCGCAATATTCATTAATTGATCACGAATATGCATTAAAAAATATTTTTCCGGAAGTAAGAAAAAAAAATATCAGGCTTGTAATTGGGTCCGCATTGAATGCCGGTTTTATCTCCGGAAGCCACCGATATAATTACGGCCACGAAATGCCTGCAGAATTTATTGCGAAAAGAGATCATTTAAGCGCTATAGCCGATGCCTATGGTGTAGATCTAAGAACGGCTGCTTTGCAATTTGCAGCTATGCCAGATGTGGTGGATGCGGTTCTCTGTGGCGCAAGAACAGCGCAACAAATAACTGCAGATGTTGGATCAATGAAAGTAAAAATACCCCGTGATTTTTGGGCAGAACTAAAAGTTGAAAAACTGATTTCAGAAGAAGCCCCGATTAAATAGAAGTAAAATTTTCATTTAAATTGTTTTTGTGAAAAAATAGAATCCATTCAAGGGCAACCGGCTTTATGGATTTAATCATAGAAACATGGTTACCCGATGTATTTCTTTCTATTTCAATAATTATAAAATTTGAATAAATGAAAATTAAGTTTTATGGGGTACGGGGTTCGATACCAATATGTGGTAAAGATTTTCAAAAATATGGCGGAAATACAACCTGCCTAAAGATATTCCGTGAAGACGTCAATAGAATTGTAATAATTGATGCAGGAACAGGCATTCGGAATTTGGGGAAGGATTTAATAAATATGGGACTAAAGCAAAATGTGATAAACATTTTATTTTCTCATTTTCATTGGGATCATATACAGGGATTTCCTTTTTTTGCGCCGGCTTATAACCACAATCAAAAAATTGGAATTCTGGTAATGGGCAAACAAAGAAGAATCGACAATTTAAAAGATGTCTTTTTTATGCAAATGCAGAAAGAATACTTCCCGGTAGGACCTGATAATATGGGAGCTGAATTTGAGTTTTTAACTTATGGAGACAAGGAAACATTTTACGGAGCAAATGTGACAGCTATCCCTCAACATCATAAGTTCATGGGCGGTTCTTACGGTTTCCGGATCGAGGACCAGTCAGGCTCAATTGTGGTATGCACTGATGTAGAACATATAGACGGAATAGATGAAAATATTGTAAACCTTGCTAAGAATGCTGATTTACTAATTCACGATGGACAATATACTGCAGATGAGTACAAAAAATACAGAGGTTGGGGGCATAGTTCATGGGAACATGCTGCTGAAGTAGCTCTCCGGGCCAAAGTGAAAAAACTTATTATTACGCACCATGATCCGGACCACAATGATGATTTTCTTGACGCTATGGAGAAGGCGTGCCAGGACGTATTTCCTGATTCAATATTTGCAAAAGAAGGGATGGAAGTTTCGGTCGATAAACTGATCAGATCTTAAAAATCTTTCTAAGAATGTAAGCGGCTTTCTAAATTTTTAGCTTCGCTCCCGCTCTCCGTAATGTTCCGCAGGATACTAAGTTTAAATGAGTGCCGGTATAACTGGCATTAATGAACCACCCCGGCCTGGTAATGGAAATCGAAGGCCCGGCTGCATCGGGGTTTAAAAAAATCTAAAAATGTTCCAGTTTATCTCCAAACTTTATCCAGAATGTTACCCGAATTTTCGGCTTGTTATAGAGGAAAAGGAGTTTGCAGGGGTTTTTAAAAAACAAAAATAATTACTTGAAAAATAAACAAAAGCCTTTTTAAAAGTAGAATATAGAATACAGGAAATTTATAAGTTCCGGATGTTAAGGTATTGGCCATTGGAGAACTGCCGACGGGAATAGGTGGTACAGAAAGAAATAAAGCAGTTCCAGGCACTTCGGTGTTAATAACCTCACCATCATTTTTTGCCTGTTCGTTAACACTAGCCCTTAACAGGGTATAGCATCCCTGAGAAGTAAAATGGAACCCTGACTGTATGATGTTAATAGTGAAACATTTATATCAAAGGTTACAAGCACAACATCAAATCAAAAAGATAGATAATTACCCTATGGAAAAGTTTTTTCTTTAGCAGTTAGTTTTGGGAATGGGACTGCATTTCTACGTGGTCTCATTTTTATAACCTGCAAAGAAAAGAATCATCGCAGAAGATCGGCAAGAACTTACTCAATTATTACAATTATTAGTAAAATCTAACAGTAAGTAAAATAACATGAAATACAGAAAATAAGGAAACGCCGATCTTTCGGTATCGGCAATTTGTTTTAACGCACGGACAGTACCCGGCTTGATGTGAGATGATACAGGAAGAAATAAACCATTCAAACTACTGTTCCACATTTGATTTGATTGTTAGTTCAGGATACTATTAGTTTTAAAATGCTCACCGCCATATTTTGCCCGTTCGTCGACAGTTAAAGCTTATCAGGCGTATGGCATTCCTGAAAGGCAAAATGGAAACCTAGCTTTATGATGTAAATAGTAAAGCATTTTAAATAAAAATTTGCAGTGATGCACCCATGTTAACAGCAAAGCAAAGAAAGATATTATTCCATGGAAAACTTTTCATAAGCAGTTAGTTTTGGTTACGGGCTGCATTTCTATGCGGCCCAATTTTTTAACCTGCACAGAAGGAATCAGTGCAGAAAATCAGCAAGCACTCAACCAGTTATTACAAATTTTAATAAGGTCTAACAATAAATAAAATAAATATGAAATACAGAAAATTAGGAAATTCAAACCTGGAGGTTTCAGTTATAACCTTTGGCGCATGGGCAGCAGGAGGATGGATGTGGGGTGGTACTGAAAGAAATGATGCAATCGAAGCGATCAGGGCCGCATATGATTTGGGAGTTACTTCAATCGACACGGCCCCTATTTACGGCCAGGGAAATAGTGAGGAGATTGTAGGTGAAGCGATAAAAGATCTTCCGAGAGACAAGGTACAGATATTGACCAAGTATGGGATGCGTTGGGATTTGGCTAAAGGCGATTTTGCTTTTCATAGTGCCGATACCAAAGGCAAAGAAATAGATATCTATAAATACGCCGGCAAAGAAAGCATTATTAAAGAATGTGAAGATAGCCTGCGCCGGTTAGGCACTGATTATATTGATCTCTACCAGATACACTGGCCGGACACGACCACTCCTATAGAAGAAACAATGGAGGCTGTTGCCCAATTAATTAAACAGGGTAAAGTCAGACACGCAGGAGTATGCAATTACAACATAGCGCAAATGCAGGAAGCTCAAGAATATGTAAACATTGTATCCAACCAGGTTCCCTATAGTATGGTGAAACGGGATATTGAAGAAGATGTAGTGCCATTTTGTTTGGAAAACAATGCATCCATTTTAGCTTACAGTCCTTTAGAACGTGGACTATTGACAGGAAAGATGAAACCAGGTTATGTTTTCGCAGAAGGGGATCACCGGGCGGGCCTTTATTTCTTTACTGATGAAAATGTTAAAAGAACCAATGCCTTCCTGAAAAAAATCCAACCTCTGGCGGCAGAAAAGGAGGCTACCCTTGCCCAGTTAGTTCTTCGATGGACAATTGAGCAGCCCGGAATCACCATTGCCCTGGCGGGTGCCAGGAATGAAAAGCAGGCTGTTGAAAATGCCTGGGCGCTTACTATTGATTTATCGGCTGAAGAATTAGCTTTTATCAGCAAAGAACTTTCACTGCTCCGGTTAAATAAAGAAATAGGAGAACCGGTAAATTAAATAGCCAAATTAAATATAAGTCTATGACTATGATGAAAATTGGATGGGTAGGTTTGGGCGCTATAGGAACACCCATGGCCAGGAATTTATTAAACAAAGGATTTCCGGTTTCTGTGTATAACCGAACAAGGGAAAAAGAGAAAGAATTGATCAACCTTGGGGCCACGGCTGCTCCTGATCTTCAACATTTATCACAAGTCAGTGAGTTGGTGATTACAATGGTAACGGATGATGAAGCCGTAGAACAGGTTTACAATGGTCCTAATGGCTTATTGGCTAACCCCGTACACGGCACGCTGATGATCGATATGAGTACGGTAAGTACACAGATTTCAAAGAAACTGGCAAAGGATTGCAGCCATAAGGGAGTTCGTTTTTTGGAAGCGAAGGTATCAGGCAGTGTAAAACCGGCCGAAGAGGGACAATTGGTTATAATGGCAGGAGGTGCAATGGAAGATTACCAACTGGCACTACCAGTATTTGAGACCCTGGGGAAACGTAGTTTTCATTTGGGTGAGGTAGGAATAGCAAGTGCAGCTAAACTCTGTTTAAATTATTTTTTGGCGCTTACAATGCAGGGGCTTGCTGAAACGGTACTATTTGCGCAGTACCTGAATATCGATACAGCAGATATGCTCAACCTGGTAAATGAAAGCGCCTTAGGAAGCGGAGTTACCCGGGCAAAATCCCAACCAATTTTAAATAATGATTTTTCACCGGCCTTTGCATTGAAGCACATCACCAAGGACCTTAGGCTTGTTAAAAATGAAGGGATGGATTCCCCTTTATTTAACCCTTTACTGGCTACTTACCAGGCCGCATTTCAAATGGGGTATGGTGATCAGGATGC
>JAOQAK010000010.1 GCA_025963635.1 Ferruginibacter sp. | reverse complement strand
GTTTCGACACGTCATCAGTGGAGCATTTACATTCAACTCCATTACACTTACCTGATGCCTTACGACACCTTTTAACCCCAACGCTCAATACCTTGCCTTTTGAACAAAGCACCTTGGGGTGGTTTGTTCACTCCCGCTGCAGGGCGTGTACGGCAGGCCGACTGCCATCATTTATACAATTACGAAACAAGCGTTATTCATCTTGTTTCTCGTGACACACTCCAACCCCAAACTAAAACTGGTAGCGAACCATAGCTGATATTTGCTGGGTCAGCGCATATTTTGCCAATGCAGGTTGGCTGCATACCCTTATTTGTCTGCTATTTAAAATACTATCAAGTCTCCATATAGTCGTTATTTGATTTTCTTACGCCTGTATCAAAAAGAAGAAATTGTACATTTAAACCAGGTCGGTAGAGTATCGAATATAAGTCGCAGAACTTTTTTGTCGTCAAGGTTTTTTGACTACTGCAATCGCACTTACACTTCCGTACTGATTGCAGCAAACTGCAACTTCAGCTCCATTTTTCCAATACACAGGTGTATTTCCATCCCGTCCACCAATATAAATATCGGATTTATAAAATGTAATAGCCGAAGCTGTCGCGTTAAACCCACTCTTGGATAGTGTAATTTTTTTGCCATCTTTCCAATAAACAGCATCACCGCGATAACTGCCTACAACATAAATACTGTTTCCTGCTATGGCAATTGTGTTGGTAACAACAGGGGCATCACCTGGAAATTTTTCCAATATTACCCTCACTCCGTTTTTCCAGTAAACTGCGTCGCCCGAGTCAGTAGCACAAACATATACATCACTACCGTTCAGTGCTATGGAAGTGGCCCCAATATCAACTACGCCATTTTTCCCCAACACAGTTTTCATACCGTTCATCCAATAAACTGAATGCTGTTCATTACCGGGCCCTGCTTCAAAGCCGGCTGCATATACGTCATTGCCATTGATCGCTAAGGCATGTATCCTTGCAAATCCGCCACCTAAATTGTACTTTACCCCGTTTTTCCAATAAGCGGGCTTGTAATTTTCGCTGCCACCTGCGTAGAGGTCGCTGCCGGACAATACAAGTGTTCTTATTTCTCCTGCTGAATCAGGCGAAGAAAGCATTGTTTTTTTCCCGTTCTTCCAGTAGGCCGCCCGGAAACCTGGATATGTGCTATTATAGGTATAGCTGCCAACGTATACGTTGGTATCTGATATGGCAATGCCATATGCTCCACCGAAGTTTTGCTGAGTAGGTTCAAGAAAAATCTCCTGCCCGTTCTTCCAATACACAACACCTTGAGCCGGTGCGGTAACATACACATCCACTGAGTCCATTGTATAGGTAAAAACTGGCCCGGTTGCAATATTTCCTGCTACAGCAACTGTAACTGGTCCTGAAGTGCCGTTTGCCGATGCAATTACAACCAACGAATCGACAGAGGATATAAGCACGGCTGCTGAATCATTGCCGAACCTGACAATATTATCTCCGGGCCGCTAGATGGAGCAATCGAAATGATCGAGACGTTGTTAACTTCATTCAACTCAGGCTCTTTTGAACAGCCTGTATAAAAAACTACGACTATCATCAATAAACAAATGGTAAGTTTCATAGTTTTTATTACTTAATTACCTGGTGTTAAATTAATGAATGAATATGCTGCATATTATTACAATTCAGCAATCTGGAAAAAAGCTTTTCCAGTGAGTTCATCATCGGTTTGTTAGGATCTCAGGCGGATTTTTAACGCAACGCTTGTTCTCAAATGTACTTTTTTGTTTTTAGTAATCAAAAGAAAACGAATCAAATCATTTTAGTTAATATGATTTCGTTAAAGAATTCTGCTGGGGAACCGGAACCCAAGTGTCTTCGTCGATCAGTGACTAAGTTCGTCCTGTACATACTGGAGTTTTTCTTTTGTGATGAGACTTAAGTCAGTACCATTGGTAAATATTGCCGTAACAATTCGTTTGTATTTTCGTTTGTTGATCGTTTCCAGGAACTGTACGGATGGGCAAAATACACCTGCACTTTTGTGTTTTTTGTAAACAGGTTATGCTCCACCATTTCAACTCCAATATAATACGTCATTGATTTTTTCATGAGGTCAGGTAACACCTTAAATTTCTTCTCAAGAGCAAGTCTTACTGTGTGTGAATCGCGACTTGTGAGATGAACGAGTACGGTACGCCTTCCTCCCAATGACCGGAAATGTCACGTCCCATCACTTCTTGAGGCTTTCATCAATTCTTGTAGCATCTGTAATCGTTATTATTTAGTTGCGGCTACGCGGGTATTTTCAAGGGGCTTTCTTTGCTGACTAAGTTCTTTAACCAGGACATCCCTGAGTTTTTTTAGCGTGAATATAGACGTACAGGTAAATGGTTGCGTGCCTTATTTGCATGAGCTTATTATGGGGATAAGTTGACGTAATTTACTAATGACCTGATCAGGTGACCACTTCTTTTTGAGCTTATTAAAACATAAGCATCCAAGTCGGGATTCTGTTTCATTTTTGTTTTAGATTCAATTGTCAGGTTCGACAATCTGTCAAAACATTCAATAGAATGGATTATCCAAGTGAAGACAAGTTAATAGCGCCTGCGGCCAAAAGAAGCTTGGCTCGTGCCGCACACTTGCCGGCACTGTAGCCTGGCTGCTCGCCGTCAAGGCAATGGAGGAGGCACGACGGAATTGCCGGCGAGTGCCACAGGCTGGGGTGGACAGTAAAGCGACCGCAGGGAGCGATGGACACACAGTGAAGGGGCTAAGTGTGGCATAAGGCGTCAGCCTTATAAGCGTAGGATCGTGCCAACGTACCCTGGAACGCAGCCAGTGGCCGCAAGGCGAGCACAACAACAGAAAGCAGCAGGTGGACTGCAATGGTACTGAAGTGAATGAAGGACGTAGTGGAGCGAAATGGAACCCGGTGAGTATGCAGCGGCGGCTTTGCGTAAACGTATGTGCATTGCCGCGGGGCGTGGCGTTGCGGGATGAGAACGGCATGCCATGCGTTTAAGCAAAGGATTTAGCTACGAACGGGTGAGATGAGCGACCGAAGGACGAAATGAACGAAGTTGCATGCAGGACACAGGAGCTGCCCGAACGCAGGAAGGAGGAGGAAAAAGTGTGACAAACTGCGCAGCGCAGCGAAGCACCTCCGGCATCCCGCTTTTGCAATTTCCTTAAAAGTTTACGAAAGGAAAAATTGCAATAGCGGGATGGTTTGGCGCATCTTTTTTTATCGACGACTGACGTAGAGAGACCATATTACAGTGCACACGCTACAGAGCGAAGGAAGCGTTGGCTGGCAGCTTCCCGGATCGGGTTTGTGGGTGGCGTCGGGATGCTGCCGGTGTGGCAATCGGAGAGAGTTTTTACTTGCCGGAAGGCTACCGACTAAAATGAGCGCAGCCAAACAAAGGAGCTTGCCCGGAGGTTTTGATTGCCGGAAGGCTACCGACTGAATGAGCGTAGCGAAACGAAGGAGGGTCCCTGATGGCAAAGAATTAGGCTTGACATTGATTCGAATATATAAACCAGCGGGAAACTAACTTTTTAATATTCGTTGTAACTGCCTTGCTGTCTTGAAGCCACATTGAGTAGCAATATATTCAATTGTGTATTCCGGATTATTAAGCATTGTACTTGCATATTCTTTGCGCAACAGCGTAAGGTATTCCAATATTGTAGAACCGGTCTTTTCTTTAAAAACCCTGCTGAGGTTTCGTGGGCTCATTCCGACAAGAGAGGCGAGTGTTTCAATATCGTTTGGACGAGAAAGGTTATCTATGAGGTAATCCTGTACTTCATGCACTTGTGGGTTGATATGATTTCTGTAGTCGAGGTAAATACTTTGCTGTTTGTGTTTGCCACTTCTGCGGTGATAAACCACCAGCCCCCGCGCTACCTTATGAGTAAAAAGCGGACCTTTTAAACCTTCCAGGATTGCCAGAGCCAAATCGATACCTGCACTGATGCCGGCACTGGTATAAACATTGTTGCTTTTAATGAACAAAATATCAGTTAGCACCCTCGCTTGTGGAAATTGCAATTGCAGTTCTTTTACCCGTCTCCAATGCGTGGTACATTCAGTGTCTTTTAGCAGGCCTGCATGTCCTAAAGCAAAAGCGCCGTTACAAATGGAACAAACAGTAATTTTCTTATCTGAACATTCTTTTAACCAATTAAAAAATTCTCTCTCCGCCCTGAATGAAATGCTATTTACATATTCAAAATTCATCCCGGGCACAAAAACAAAATCGCCTTCTTTCAATACAGCCTTTTGAAAATCCAACACTTTTTCAAATCCAAGGCCAGCTGTACTTACAGGTGAATCCTGAAGCTGGAAAAATTGGATGTCTGCCTCAAACCCATAAAATTTTGCTTCCGTAAAAACCTGTACAGGACCGGCAAGGTCAAGTAATTCGACGCTTGGCGGAATGATAAAGGCTATTTTTTGCATATTTTTCGGTGTATTAATTTGATTAAATAAAGGTAAGCAGAAGGTATTTTGCAGGACGCCTAAATTGATGTCATTTACAGGTAGATTAAGCCCGGTAATTATCTTAAAATCTCGCAATGAAATCCAAATTCATTTAAGTTGTTTATAATGCTTTGTGAACATGATCTTCCAATTCCAGCTACCCGCAAAATTTTATCGCAGTCATTTAAATCAAAATTTATAGTAGCATCGGAAATCATTTTTTTAAGGGAATTCAATATTCGCTTAGCCTGGGTTTTATTTTGGACATTTGTTTTGAATATTTCTATCATGGCTAAATTTTTTAAATACCCGCTTGCATTAATTTTTTTTGGCTAAAATGGTTTTTAAAAATTAATATATAAGCGCCCATCGTGAAATCGACCGATAAACAAAACAAGTCATAATGGGGTGGAATTAACCCGGGGTCCGAGAAGAAGCTGTAACTAATATCCCAGCATCCATGAAGAAAATAACCTGCAGCCAAAATGTTTATACTTTTTTTTGTTCCGTAATATGCTATTAACAGGAATACAATTGCCTGGATCGCATTTAGAATTAAAGCCGGCCAATCTTGCCATACGTATCCAACATAGAGAAATCCTATGCCGGTAAGTATGAGCCCATACATTAAGGTTTTGTCAAGGTGCTTTAGGATACCGATTGCCAGTATTACTGCCAGGCCAAGGGAAATCCCGATAATTGTTGGATACATAAATTTGTATTTAAGGGTTATGAAATTTTATTTTATACGCTCAAAATATTCGGTACGGCCGAACAACGAAATGCCAATGTAACCTCTAACTTTAAGCTTGTTACCTTCGAGGCTCATTTTAGACGAATAGGTTTTACCGGTTTCCGGATCGTAGATTTCCCCACCACTATAAACTGTGCCATCATAGGAAAATCCTGTTAAGAATTCCAGTCCAACAATATCCCTGGTTTGGAATGCCTTTAACGGATTTTTACTGTCCTTCCGGGGGGTTGATAACCATACAAATCTTCCAAAACATTGTGCTCCCTTTAAATAGATTTCAATCTTCGCATCCTTTTTGGGTGACCAGTAAAGTCCGACAATATCATTAGGGGGATTTTTATAGACCGATTTAAAACCAAACGTAAACAATGACAATAAGGCCAAAAGAATATATACCTGTATTTTTTTCATGTTATCTTTTATGTTTTTGTGTTAACGACTCTTGAACATTAAAGTTTTTTTTTAATAGTGGGTATTAGTTGTAATCCAACGAAACTTTTACGAACTCTTCAAACGAGTGCCCGTATTGTTGAGCTATTCTTTTTAGGCAAACATCAGGCAAATATTGATTTTGGATTTTATCATACGAAATGATACCGGTGTTTTTAAGATTTAATTTATCGTCCCCTAAAAATGAATTCGGCATCACCAAATGCAATTCATCGAATTTCTTAATATCGGTGTCCCCGGTAATCAGCAGCGTTAAACCGTACTTTGTGCGAACGGCTAAGCTGTGCAAACTAAAAACTCTAAGAGATGCCGGCAAGCTGCGTCCATAGCTTTCTAAGATACTTGCCATATCAAATTCATTGACTCCGTTTTCGATGTTCAAGCCAATCTTTTTGTTCTTTTTGAAAAAGATTTTTTTGGCTACAGCCCATTTGTTATTCCCATTTATTGCACGACTCTTATGTATTGTTTTGATTCCGGGTTCCGGATAATTAATGTTCAGCATTACTTTTTTCGTTGTCTCCTCACCAAACAATTCATTTATCACTGTAAGGCTGCCTTCTACGGCATTCGATACACCGGCGGTACTGAACAAATTACCAGATTTTGTCACCGTTACATTCTGTACCCAATCAGGTTTATTGAAGTGCAGTTTTAAACCAGCATAGTCAGAAGCATGACAAGTTAATGGCTTTCCATCATAAAGACCGGTGGCAGCTGCAGTTGATGCGCCATCACATACAGCAAGGATGCTTGTGTTCGCTAAAAAGTGATTTTTTATCCAGTTTATCACAATTGTGTCCTGGTGCTCATCACGGTTTGACATTGCAGGTATTACAATAACATCAGCCTGTAAGTGCATAGAATCAGCCTCATGAAAAGTTAGCTGAGGCACGACAAAGAGATCTCTCTTAATTAGAATAGGCGTCTTATCCTTTGCAATAATAAAGACATTGGTCTTTTCCGTTGAATTGAACAAATAGAATGGAGCGAGCATATCAAACAATACAGTCATTTTAGCGTCTGCAATGATGAACACATTCTTTTTTGTGGCATCAGAAGTTGGAACCACCGATTCCATAAGAGTATTGCCGCGCCAGGTAGCCGGGGGATTATTAAGATTGCGGATTGGGCGGCAGGCATTAAGCAATATTGTTGCCAGCAAAATGAAAATGATTAATGAACCTAAAAGTTTTATGATTTGCATAACTATTGTTTTTATAACACAAAGATGGAATAGTAAGGAATCTTTTTTAGGACAACAGAGTGTCAAAAACGGACAAATGGAAATTGCCGGAAAGGGCTGTAATGATAATCACTTTTGGATGTCTGCTTTACATAGCAGCTTTTTGAAAGCAAAATGGCACCTCTCGCTATCACCGATGCGAACGGGGTAAGCGTTAATAAATATCCATCCTTCTTTACCCATATAATTCATGGCATCGATAATTGTGTTGAATTTTATAACTTTTCCAATATCGGTTTTGAGCCTGGTATCTCGCCAAAAGCTCTTTTCCTCACCAAAGTCAAGATCAATAGTCACCCTATTGCTTAATAAGCGCTGGGTGGCAATTAGCTGGCAATACTGCTCAACCTTTAAGGTATCCGTTTGTGCCTTCGAACCAATTGAACTTAATAAGACAATGCTTATGATTAATGTCCTTTTCATAATCTATTAATTTATAATGCTGGTTTTAGCAACGGTGATTGGAGTAAATATGCCGGAAACTTCATCTACCTTTTCACCTTTTTTTCCGGGCAAACGGGTATTTGCTTTTTCTGTGTCGGTTATAACACCAGAAGGGTAAGGATTTTTGGAAGAATCTCCTTTTACGTGATTCATTTCAAGTAGTACAAGGAATGGGAACATTGCAATTAAGCCAAACACCTGGGCTGCGAATAGTAACTTTTTCATTTTATTTTGTTTTGATTGTTATTTTATAAGTCAAAGGTATCGTGGGTTTCATGGCTTCAGAAGACAGTATGGTGTCAAAAACGGACAACAAAAAAGAATTGATAACTTCACGTTCCTTATTTAAAATGCAGCTGCTGACTGGTTGAGCAGGGATTGCATTTGTATGGCAAATAGGGAACCTGATTGTCTTGCTTTAAGATCATAGAGCTTCCTCTATATGGAAGAACCGAGGCGAGGAAGAGACTATCTGCTATGCTATTTTTTGGGTGCAAATCTGAATGACCGGCTGAGTACTTGCGGTTGCCCGCATATGCTTCTAATAAAACATCCCCTCATAAGAAGGGGACATTTATGGTTAAACATGAAAGGTTGGATAATTAAAAAACGTTGAAGAAATTATGCTCTACCCGTATAAAAAAGCCGTTGGGCGCCGTTCTTAACAGGGTGCTGCTGATTTGTTTTTTATAGCCTATATCAATCCTGCTTTGGCTATTAAATATAAATTGTAGGGTAGGCACAACATCCAGATAATATTTACCTGAGCCGGTATTCACCTGGCTAAGTGTCTCAACCATCAGGTTGATATTCGTTTGCCTGAAATCACTGTAGTGCTTTGGCAACATTAGTTTACCAAAGGATAAACTATAGTTGATGACCTTGCTGTTATTCAAGCCGTAAACATATTTATTGTTATTACCGTTATCAAATGCCTTAGCCATTGAAACTGTGAAAGACAATGCAACCTTATATAACAATTGAGTAGCTACTATGCCAGCTTCAAAGCCAGTATTGTGCCCGTACATATTGATTTCTTCCTGGTGTATATCGCTATTGTTGCAACTGACGGTGCCAAATACAGCCATGCGGAAATGCTTTTGCAAAGCATCCTTACTCAGGAATCGGTACTTGGCATATAGACTGCCGCCTTCTCCTTTAAATTGCTTGTTCCTGTTACTAAAAAACGCATTGCCCTGGATCATTAACTTCTTTGACACGCCGAACCTTATCGCGGGAATAAGATGATAGTTTATTTTTAGGGAATTTATCTCATCCATAATTGAATTATCAATTCTAATTGATATACTTCCGGCAGCCATATTACTGGCTGGTTCTGTCATGGAAAATAATTCCTGTGCTTTGCAGGATGCTGAAAGAAATAGTATAGCCGCAAACAATAACTGCTTCATTTTAGTTTTACAAGTTGTAATTGGTTAAGGGACAATGGTAACATGATAGGTCTGAGATAATGAAACCAGTGAAGGGTGCATTTTATATTCTTTGGTAGAGACAAAACCTTTGTCCAGTATTTTAACGTGCTTTTCGCCGGATAATGTCTGTTCACTAAGATCTGTAAATAAAAAAATCCTGTTTTCATATAGCAAGGGCTGGTTGTTCTTTACCTCGAGCTTATCGAAATGGATATTGGCAATAAAGCCACAAACGCTAAAACCAGCACCTTCAACTCTCTTTCGTAACATGTCAAAGTCTATAACACTGTTTGGGTTAAACGATATTTCGAAAGTGTAGGTCTTAATATCGGCATCAACCTTCAGCACAAAATCAAGTGTTTTCAACGCTTTATTTATGGAGTTGCTGCACATGCTGCAGGTTAAACCACTTGCCTGAAGTGAAACTGTTTTAACCTGTGCATTGGTTGTCGCTGAAACAGCGATGGCAATGATTAGTAATATCTTTTTCATTTAAAATTGTGTTTTTTTAGTTGTTAGCATTTTATCACAAATGATAACACAAAGATGCAATCCTTAAAAATCTACCTACGGACAAGTAGCAGTCAGAAACAGCCATGACCAGCAACCGAGATTACCAGTCGTAACAATTACGAGATGGAGTTTTCAAATAAACATAAGAAACGGTATAAAAATATCCGCCTGATAGTTGTGCGCATTAGTTTGACAAGAGACACTGAAATTTTCGATATAGTAGGCCGGACAAAACCATTACCGTTCAAAGTAACCGATCGTTTTACGAAACGTAAAGAATTTGAAAAGTGTACCGCCCGAATGGAAGGTATTAAGGGATGAAGTAAGATACCGGTCTTATTTTGATGCTGCCATTGTAGAAATAATGAAGGTTGTTGATAAGTAATATGGTTCACCAGTAAATTTTAAGTTCAAACAATTCAATTTAAACGTGGATCTGTGTCATTTTGGATAAAGCTTCTATCGAACGGCCTACCTAATTTCATTTTGTATGATATTAAAAGCTACAATTCAAAAATAGCAGCATGTATTTGTTTTTCGTATTCCCATATACAAATCATCTGCCCTTCATTCAGGTCTTTAAGTATAGGTTGACTTCCCTTACCTAACCGGTGCATTTTACCATCGGATGCAGTTACTGTTACCAGGCCATCTGCAACCCATGCATACATGGAATTTCCATTTACGATTTCAACAGTGCAGCCTTTTCCTTCGCCTATTTCCTTTTCGGGCAAGCCGGGTTGTGCAGCATACACTTTACCTTCTCGTCTCCAAACAGTTTGTATTGTCGCGTTATCGCCGATAGCCATGGCTCCCCCGTCCATCGGGCAGCCATTTAATTTCCAGTTGCCCGTGCCTAATTTTTCCGCATTTCCGAATATCTTCCCTCCATCAGCAGATTGTATTAAATACATGTTTCTATTGCCGTTTAACCAATTTCGGAACATTACGTACACATTGTTTCCCTTTACTAACACAGAAGGCTTGCAACACTGGCAAACCGTGCTGTCTGGAGATGCATAGATTAATTTATTTGCTGACCATGTCTTACCGCCATCGTCTGATCTTGCACCATAGATTTTGTTCTGCCTATTACCTCTAAGGTCAAGCCATACCGAATAATTGTACTTGCCGTCTCCGCCCAGGCTCATTAAATTTTCTTTCGCCACTGTATCGGCATCGTTTACCCTGGCTGTGGCGACCCAATTGGCGGATACATTATTGTAAGAGAAAATATCCCCTTCAGCGTTGCAGGCTGTTACAGTAAGACCATTGTCGGAACAGGCTATTTGTGGCCCCCTTGTGTGAGATGCGGCCAAATCGGGCAGTACAGCAACTAGTGCTGGAGCGCTAAAAGATGTGTCGTTTGCTGACAGATAACTGTACATGATACTATCACCCGAGCCATATACAAGATGTATCTTTTTTTGCTGGTCTTTGGCAATGCCTGGCATCTGCCCATTAGCGATTACAAAATCTGGCTTTGTGTAGCTTTTCTTTTCTGTGCATGAAAAGAACGAGCAGAGAGTTAGCGCAATCAGGAGTGTATTTTTCATGTTTAATTTATTAGTTTGTTCTCCAAATTTGTTATTAGTAAGTTACAGTTATTCCGGCACCCAGCCCCATGTCACTATCGTAATGAGATGAAAGCGAAATATACTTAGTTGCGATATAACGCAGGCCTGCCATATACTCCTTGTCTGTATTGATCATCATACTGAAACGTAGCCGCCTGGTAACCGGCACATCCTCCCGTCCAAATTGAAAACGAAATTTGCCGTCACCGTCAATTCTAGCATCTGCAACAAACAACATTGGTAAGGTATAAGCAATACCGGCCACGAATGTTTTGCGGTTATTCTTATTGCTTTTTTGACCAAACCAATTTTTTTCTTCGCCGCCAAAAATATTTTTTGGCCCACCTTCCACTTTATAATGATAATCAAAACCAACATAGGGGTACCACCATTGCATGCGACCAAGGTAACGGCCAATCATCGTTTCACTTTCGTAGCCATGCATATCATGATAGCCCAAATGCCACAGGGTGCTTGCTTTCCAGCGGGTTTGTGAAAGCATCGCTTCGCCATCACTACCATTGCTTTCAATGCCTGCTTTTCCCATCAAATGAAACCCGTTGTCATCTGAATTCAGTCCACGTTTTGCAATCCTGGCATTTGGCAATTCAGGATTGAGAGGTGAATTCTCGTAACTAAAAACCCTGCCCATTCCACTCATCATGTGGTAAAGTATATGGCAGTGAAAGAACCAATCACCACCCGGCTCTGTTGCTGCAAACTCTATCGTATCTCTTTCCATTGGCATAATGTCGATGATATTCTTCATTGGGGCATATTCACCCTGTCCGTTCAACAGTCTGAAGTCATGCCCGTGCAGATGCATAGGATGGCGCATCATGCTATTATTATAAAGGATAATCCGCACATTTTCGCCTTTTTTAATCATTATCTTATCGGACTCAGACACCACTTTATTATCCATGCTCCAAACATAACGGTTCATGTTTCCGGTGAGATCAAACTTAAGCACTTTTACGGGTGCATTTTTTGGTAGCGTAGTTTTTTCAGGCGCTCTAAGCATTGTATAATTTAATGAGACAATGTCCGCTGTTTCGCCTTCCATATCCATGCCTTGCGTACTATCGCTGCCAGACACTTGCATGTTATGCATATCGTGTGTTTGTGCCACAGTTTTCCTAGATGCATTTTGCGTTGGTTCATCCCCTGTTATTTCAGGATACATAACCATATTCATATCCATGATCTGGCTCTCCATTTTCATTCCGTCCATTTCAATCATGTTTCCTTTCATGTCCATCATGTCATTCATCATCTTCATGCCTGCAAAGTATTTGGGCCTTTTCAATTTTGTGGCTGGTACTTTTTCTCCTTTACCCAACCACAGGGAAGCATGTTTTGTGCGGTCTTCCGGCGTTACTAAAAACTCGTAACTTTTGTTTTCCGGTATTGTTACGACTACATCGTATGTTTCGGAAACCGCAATGATTAGCCGGTCTACTTCTACGGGTTCTACATCATTTCCGTCGGTTGAAACAACGGTAATTTTACCGCCGGCATAAGAAAGCCAGAAATAATCAGAGGCGCCGCCGTTTGAAATACGCAACCTTACTTTATCACCGGCTTTAAATTGCGGCTGCTCATTCTGATTTTTTCCATTCAATAAAAAGTTATCGTAATACACATCTGTTAAATCCATTGCATTCATCCTTTTCCATTCATTGGTAACCTTCGTTTTAAAATGGCCTGAACGTATAGCTTCCATATAACTTTGCGTAGCGCCTTTTTGTACAGCAAACCAGTCAGTGGCAGCACGAAGACTACGATGGACTTCTTCTGGTTTCATGTCAATCCACTCACTGATAATTACAGGTAGTGTTGGGATGTCCCATTCTTTTCTTTTGTTCATAATGAAAGAACCGTACATGCCGATTTGCTCCTGTAGTTTGCTGTGGCTGTGATACCAGTGTGTGCCATGTTGAACAATAGGGAATTTGTACAGGTAAGTTGTGTGTGGCTTTATCGGCATCTGTGTCAAATACGGAACACCATCCATTTGGTTAGGCAGAAACAGGCCATGCCAGTGTAAAGAGGTTGCTTCGTTCAGGTTATTGTGCACGTAAATTTCGGCTGTATCGCCTTCTGTAAAAGTCAGCGTAGGCATGGGAATCTGGCCGTTGACTGCAATGGCCCGTTTGGATTTTTTTCCAAACGTTACCAAAGTGTCCGCGATATAAAGGTCGTATCGTACTGTATGTGGCGGATTGCTTGCTGTAACCGTTTTTATTTTGCCCAGGTTCACTTTCGCTCTTTGTAGATCTGGCATACGCTCACTATTGTTTTCATCATTTTCTCTTATTTTCAAATGCTCCATATTCATTAACTTATCTGCGGCAGCATCTTTTTTCATATCCATTTCTGCAGGCTTCTGGTGGGAGGGGTTATGTTCTTCTTTTGATTGCTCTTTAATCAGCTTCATGCCACACTTGGGACAGTTGCCAGGTTTGGAAGCATGGAGCTCGGGGTGCATAACACAAGTATACGTTACACCTGCAACACTATCTTTTTTTGTCGAGCTGGCATTCACTTTATCAGTCTTAGAAGGCGCTGGAGATTTTGGTTTTTCTTTTATCAACTTCATACCACACTCAGGGCAGTTACCTGGTTTAGCTGAGTGAATTTCAGGATGCATTGGGCAGGTGTATGTAACAGGCTGAGGCCTGGCTTCCTTTTTACCAATGTCCGTATTTTTCATGTCCTGTGACTGCACAAATAAAGACATTAAAAAAAGGAATACGATTATGGTGATTTTTTTCATGATACTATTTACTTTTTTACTTTTAACATACTCGCATTAATTGCCACAACTATGGTGGAGACCGTCATCAAAACAGTGCCTGCAGCCGGGCTTAATAAAACACCTTGTCTATACAAAATACCAGCAGCCAATGGCAGTGCCACTACATTATAACCAGTTGCCCAAATTAAGTTTTGTATCATTTTTCGATAGGTAGCTTTTCCAAATAAAACAAGATTAACAATATCCTTTGGGTTGCTGTTAACCAATACAATGCCAGCCGTTTCTGCTGCTATGTCGCTGCCACTACCTACTGCAATGCCTACGTTTGCCTGGGCCAGTGCAGGCGCATCATTCACGCCATCGCCGGTCATTGCCACAAATTCTCCTTTGTTTTGAAGTTCTTTAATCTTCTCCAGCTTTTGATGCGGGAGCACTTCAGCAATAAAGCTCTCCATCCCTAATTTTTCACTCACCGCTTTAGCTACTTTGTTGTTGTCACCGGTAAGCAGTATCGATTTTATTTTATTCTGCTTCAGGGTTTCAATGGCACCTGCTGACTCGGCACGGATTTCATCTGACAATGCGATATATCCTGCCAGTTCATTGTTTACAACCAGAAAAACTACCGTTTCAATTTCGTTGGCAGAAAAGCCTGGCGGAATGGGAAGATTATTCTCTTTCAGATAACCCGGACTTACCACCATCACTTTTTTTGTCTCAATGTTAGCTTCAACGCCTTTGCCGGTAATGGCATTAAAACCTTCTGTTGCTGGTATTAAGATGGAAAAATCTTTCGCCTTTTGCAAAATACCTGTTGCAATAGGGTGCTCGGAGTTTTGTTCCAGTGCCGCAGATAATCTTATGATTTCGTTTTCGGTAAACGCTGGCTTGACCGACACGATTTTAGATACTTCAAATTTCCCTACAGTAAGCGTTCCTGTTTTATCGAAAACGATTGTCGTTATCTTCCTGGAATTTTCAAAGGCAGTTCGATTCTTTATGAGCAGTCCGTTTTTTGCAGACAGGGCAGTTGACTTTGCTACCACCAATGGAACGACCAACCCCAGGGCATGCGGGCAGCAGATAACAATTACCGTTACCATTCTCTCCATTGCAAAAGCCAGTGGTTGGCCGGTCAGGTACCAATAAAGAAAGGTGGCAATACCAGATATTAACGCTATGATTGTGAGCCATCTTGCTGCCCGGTCGGCAAGCAGCTGTGTTTTTGATTTTGATTTCTGTGCATCATCCACCAGCTTAATTACCTGTGATAAATAGGAGTCTTTGGCCGCATGCAAAACCGTTACCTTAATGGAACCAGTACCATTGATTGCACCTGCTATCACTTTGTCCCCTTTTGTTTTTTGTACCGGTTTTGATTCTCCGGTGAGCATGGATTCATTCAGGTAACTTTCTCCTTCCAGGATTATTCCATCAGCAGCTACTTTTTCTCCCGGCTTTACCAGTATAATGTCATTGGATTTAAGTGTATCTGTTTTTACATCGTGTACCATATCTGGCATCACCATATGGGCATCAGCAGGCATTAACTGCACCAATAGCTCCAGTTCTTTGGATGCGCCTGCTACGGATTTCATTTCTATCCAATGCCCTAATAACATAATAAGAATCAGAGTTGCCAGTTCCCAAAAGAAATCCATACCCTGCAAACCAAACACGATAGCAACGCTATAGATATACGCTACTATTATAGCAAAACCTATCAGGAACATCATGCCCGGATTCTTTGCTTTTGCTTCATCTACCATGCCTTTCAAGAAAGGCCACCCTCCATATAAAAAAACAACCGTTGACAGGGTAAGCAAAATATATTGCGAGCCCGGGAACTGCCAGTTAACACCCATAAAATGCTGAATCATGGTTGAGAGCAGCATAATGGGTATAGTGAGTAAAAGCACCACATAAAACCGTTTCCGGAAATCTTCAATCATTTTGCCATGATTGTGACCTTCGTGTCCCATTGCAGGGTTAGCCCCATGCTGGTGATGATGCATGGTGGCTGTGCCCTGGTGAGTTGTAGTTTCAGCCAAAACCAGTGTCATGCCGCAGATGGGGCAATTGCCGGGTTTATCCTGCACCACTTGCGGATGCATGGGACAGGTATATTTGGCTGTATCATGTTGATGTTCCATAAATAATTTATTTACAGCAATCTTTTTTTCGAATAAAAATTGCTTTTATGATATAAAGGAGTATGGGTCTTATTTTTTCCACTTACTCATTATTTATTTTGAAGACTGTCTGCTGCTGCAGTTAACCATGCGGTTAACAGTATTTTCTGCTGTGCCGATAAATTTGCTTTGCTATGCATTATTTTGTAAGATGTGAGCGGCATTTCATCATCCCTGACCTGATTTATTATTTCCTTCAGCTTACTGATTTGTTTTCTTTTTGAATTGCTGCCGAAACTGCTAAAATTCAGTTGAGCCTTGCCATTATTGATGTGCCATGCCATCATCCACGCAATAGGCTGAATAGAGGAATACCAGGGGTAATCTGTATTGTTGCTGTGACAATCGTAACAGGCAGTTTGCAAAGTTGACTGAACAGTGGCCGGCACTACAAATACATTTGCAAAGTCAGTAGGCAATTCGTTGCTGCTCCTATTGTGAGCAGGGTGTACAAATTGAATTGCAATGAATACAAACAAAAAGCCCAGTAGTATTTTCTTTATCCGGCTCATGTTTATTTGATGGTTTCTTTTACTGTCCCGCAACCGGGCATTTTGCCCCCCAAATAAGGGTTCTTAATTTCTTTTACTTCACTGATCCATATTGCGCCCTTACCATTATTTGCCATCGGGCAGAAATCTTTGTACAGTGTTTGCCCGCCATTCCCAAAGGTTTTTACAAGGTCTGCAATGTCTTTGCTTAGCATGATAAAGTGTTCCCGCTGGTGCTCTATTTTCCCTGCGTTAGCACCTATGTGTTCTGCATGCTCTTTCATATCATCAGCGATATCCATGTAGCTTTTCGTTTGCACATCCGATAAACTTTTCATATCGACCTTTGCGAGTGTGGCAATCATTGTATTACCTGCTGCTGCGGCGTCTTTGCCATTGTCTTTTGCCAGAGCATTTTTCAGTTGAAGGTATCCTGATATTATTTCATTGGCAGAAAAAGCTGCTACGTTTGTTGTTGTGCTTTGCGAAGCTGCTGTATCCGGAGTTGCTTCCGAAGATATTGCCATTGATGTATCTGTTTTTGCATCACGTTCAGTCGAACCTACCGTTTCGTTGCCACCATTATTGCAGGCTGCTATTGTAGTTGCAATTATCGCAATACCTATTATTAAATTTTTCATTTTGCTTAATTTTTAAATAATGCCTTTAGCCTTTCATGCAGTGAAAGGCCAATGGCAGGTGAATAAATTATAGAGTAGCCTTTACACTGCCGCAGGTTAGCATGGCACTGCCATAATAAGGGTTTTTGATTGCCCTATCATTGCTCAGCCATGACGCCTTTTTCATGGGGCAATATTGCTGGTATACAGGTTCGGTAGAAAGCTTCACGGATTTTGCCAGCTCAAACATATTGTCTGACAGGGTTGAGAATTTTACCCGCTGTATTTTAATATCGCCGGATTGAGCAATGGCACTGGCATCCCTTAACAAATTTGCCCTGGCATCATCTTTCAATATTTGCGTGTCTGTATCATTAATGGCCTGTACCAATACTGCCGCACTCGCGGTGGCAGCTGCGGCATTGCTTTTCACCAAATTGTCTTTCAGTTGGTAATACGCGTTTAACAGTTGAGAGGATGTTGTTTTAGTGTTTTCCTGTGCAAAGTTTTGTTGCACAAATGCTGTTGCAATAAATGCAACCAAAAAAAGTATACGTTTCATTTTAAATTGATTAATGTATAATAAAATAATTACAGGCACGGCAAAGCCATGCATAATCTTACACATTAAATCATATCTGGAAACTCCGGATGGCTATACGAATGTCGGGGATGGGAGGATGGTGCCCCCTGACAAAATACTTAATAGGCTTAACGACCTGTGACTTATAAAATATGTTGGTGTAATAAAAAATCGCAATAAAAACAGTCGAAAAAATAGGATTGGTTAATGCTGTTGACTGGGGAATTGCCTTTTCGGTTTGGGCCAGTTTTACAACTCCATCTGTGCAGCAACCACCTTCCTCATCGTGGTGTTTTTTACCAGAATGACTGGGCTTGCCTGTTTCATACCCGTGCACATGTTTTTTACCGTCTGCATGCACATGGATTTTTGAAACACCTTTTTTCTTTTCGAGGTCATGCGCATTAAAACCCATATTAATCCCTAAACCGCAGGCAAAGCCAACGACTATATTAAGAGCAAACACTACCAATAAGAAGGTTGCTTTTATTTTTATGGATCCGTTTTTCTTCACTTGAAATTAAAATTATGAAGTTTTGGCTTATATGCACCTTCATGCTGTAAAATTAAACAGGAAGAAGCCCCTTTTGTTATACAATTTTGGGTGTTTTTTATATATTAATACTTCAAAAAACGTCCATTTATACTGATTTGGCAATTTTTTCCATAATATGGTGGGTTTCCCCAAAGCGGCACAGGGCATCGCAATTGCTGCGGAGCTCGGAGAAAAGAATATACCTGATGGTCACCTTATTTTGTTTTATGGCAGGGCGGCATAGCTGCAGGCAAACATCTTTTTCCCTTTTATCTGGCACTATCAGGTAAAATACTTCATTACCAGCTGCAATGCTATAACTCAAGTCTGTCAGGCGCAAAATGCCTGAATAGATGCTTGTGCTTTTTTCCACCTCAAATGCGGCAATCACATTATTCGTTCCTTTCTGAAACCACAATACATCTATCAATTTTACGGTGTTCAGTGTGTCAATAGCCAGATTGATTTCGGGAAATTCCTGCAAACTCATAAAGGAAAAGCTATTACCGCAGTGGGACCTGGAACGGTCGTTGGAGGCGGCAACTACGTCATAACCTAATGCATTCCCAATTTTTAGCAAATGATATTGCATTTCTGTGTGCAAATTTTCTTCTTCCTTTTCCCGCACCACACTTTCCTGACGCTTTTCTATTAACTTTTCTAACTTCTTACGTTCAGGTTCTGATAGATATACATCACTACCTAAAACGAGTTTTTGAGTTCCAATTTCAAACAGTAAGCCTGCAATAGCTCCCAGGTCGGATGATAAGGCGGACCGGTGTCCGTTATTAGTGTCGATCATCACTTCTCTCAATTTAAGATATTCACTCCAGCTACCAAGCTTCTTCTTGTCTTTAAACAGAAAATTGAAGCCATTAACGATCGCAGTATTGCAAGGAGGGGTAATTGTTGGATGCAGGAAATACAGAATGCTTGCTACCGCCGGCCCAAGCCCTTTGATTTTTAAACTATCTAACCTCACGATTTCTTTAATTATCTGCTCCTCGTTTTTAGCATTCAAACAATTTTCTAAAAATTGCCCGAACGCCTGTTTGTTTCTTTCATTTTCATAAATGTCCGGAATACGAAGTTTAGGTTTCCAATAAAAAGGGTGAGATGCGCCTTCAAAGACCTGCTTTTGTTCTGTGATGCAGGTGAGCACGAATTCAAGCGAAGATCCTTTGAAGTCGTTGGGAAATCTTTTGCACTTTATATCCTCAATAACCTGCATTACACCACGCCGGATCGAGCGAAATGCTTTTAACCGCTCTTCGTTATTAATGAACCAGGTGTTATAAACGGATTGTTTGTCGTCTTTATATTGCTGTATTAACTGGGAGAGATTGCTATTCATCATGCAATGTAAGCGATCAACATACACTATTGACAGCAACGTTTATTTTGTTGAATTCGCTGACAGGGAATACTTCCATAATTACAAAAAACACAACAGTCTCCTGCTTTCGGTTTAAGCTTTGCCTTACAGTTTTTACATACATAAAAATACCAGCATGCATCTATTGGCATGGTTTCATCGTATTTCGATCCGCAGACTGGACATGTAATTGTAGATTGAAATTGAAGTGGCATTTATAACAGTCTTTCTTTTTAACAAAGATAGCCTTGAAGATTTTCCAGAGAAATTTCCCGATTGATTTTGTTGCACCCATTTTTTACAAATAAAGGTACAATCACTTAACTGACTGCGCATGTGGGCGCAAATACATTTGCGACCAATGCTAAATTACTTCTGCTATAAAACCAGCCTTTTTAACTGCTGCCGATATCTCCGCCGAGGTTGCACTGTTATTTGTAACTGTTAATGGCTTATCATGATTTGTAGTATGAACACACCAGTTCCCTCGCCGGATACTTCAGGTAGCAGGCGCCATATGTCCTCATTTTAACACCTTATGATCCGACTTAAAAGTGGGGTAACTGTTATGGAATTGTGGGATCGATTTATAAGATTTTGTTCCTTCGACAATTACCCCCATTTTTCTATCTGCTCTTTGCTGTGGTCACATTCATATGACAATCGCTACTACATTTAGCAGTCATATTTCCGCCCATATCAGCACTCATTGGGCAATTGTACAATCCCATTACTTTTGTTTTCATTTGTTCTTTAGGCGTAAGATTTGATAAGGCTACGCATTTAGGGCACACGGCTGATTTATCAACTGCAACATCTTGATGCTGTGAGCCAACATTGAAATTCATTACACCCATTTTCATTTTCTCTTTTGATGACAGGTTTGATGCCAATACGCTGTTTGCATACTTGCCTGCGATATTACTTGTAACATCATAAGTTTTCGGGGAAGTGTAATTTTTCATCACTTCCATTTTCATTTGTTCTTTTTTAGATTTGGCTGTATTGCTTTGAGCAAGAACCGAAACTGTCAGGATGGTAAAAGCTGCCATCATCAGCGTTTTTAAAGATTTCATTGTCGTAATTTTTATGTTAATAGAATTAATAGATAGAATGGCATATAGGAATGCCGATAGCCTGACAATAGAATGTAAGGCGTAAAAAGAAGAGTTAAGTCTATATTAGAAAAACGCAGTTACGGATGTAAACCGCTATGGCACTACCCTGCGGAGGAGCATGGCTGGTTGGATTTTCTCCTGGTATTGTAAATATATCAACACAAGATATTTCAAAAAAGGGAACGGGTAAAGCTACAGTAACGGGCTGCATCAAATGAAAAACAGACACATTAGCTTCCTGGTCGGTTTGGCTTTTTAAAAATTTGCTTTCGTCTTTACAGCAATCTTTCTTTTTCTGCCCCGTTTTCTCCATTCCACATTGATCGCAGGTTTTGGGCTTATGCTGTACAAGGCCCGAACCTTCCAACTTGCCCATGCAGTAATGCATGTGAACAATAGCACCTGTAGAACTGCTAATGTACAAAAAGGCTAATATGGCTACGAGAAACTTTTTCATTTTAAAGAATAAACCACTTCTTGTAAAGTGCGCCAACTTTTTCGCGGGTTTATCAAACACAAAGGAAGGAACAATCCATGATGAAAAAAGTGATAAAAATCAACCTTGCATATGATTTGCAATTGCTTTAACAGATTTAATTATAAAAGCTGCTTCTCACTTGAAAACGATAAGAAGGTGAATGACCTGCTTAGAAAGTCTGTGTCAACCAACCCTGGGTTTGACAAAAAAAGGCCCACTAAAAAGGGAGCTGGCTAACAAACTGATAATACCTGCAAACATGTAAGTAACCCTGAACACCGATATTATAAACCCAGAACCGGCAACCACGATTACCATAACGAAATACTAAGTGAAAATGCTTTAGAAAAGAACTGGGAACAAGCCATTTAATAACTGTGACATAACATTAAATTTTAAAAATTAAAAAATAAATATGTAGCGGTCACCACGGCCAAAGTCCATTAAAAAACCAAATAAAAGTAATAGCACTATAGATCCTGTATGGATCAAATGCCTTTTTTGCAGCCTTTAAGCAAAAAAGAGAGCGGATGAAATGAAGTTCAGCCTACCCTATCAGCCTGGTTTATTTTGTTTTTTTTTGGCTGGCCGTAACTTTGTGAAATGTTTGTTTTTTATTGCCCGAAATATTTGATGGATTACTAATGGGATTTGTTTTGTTAACGTGGGAGTTGCTATGGGGCGAAAGCTTTGTGGAGAGGTGTACGAATGAATGAAAGGTTAGATAAACCTATAATTGTTGCTAATCTAACCTTCAATGGGACAATAAATTTGCTTTCATAAAAAGCAAGTGTTCGGCTTGTTAGCGGTTATGCTCTCAAGTTGACTCCATCTTTGCTTGTATAAATAGTTCTCGTACAATTTAACCGGCAGTTCAACAACGATTCTAATGGTTGGTTCACCATCGGCCATGTCTGAGATTTCGCTGTTTCTTATTTCCTCAACTATACCGATCGGTCTGTCAGCATCAAAAAGGGAATCATCCTCTTTTATGGGAATTAAAATGTAGTCATTGTTTAATTCGTCACTAGCTCCCGCATTATCCGTTTCTATCCCTTTTTGATAGATATGGGTATAGCCTTCGTCTGCCAGCCAACTTTGTATTTCCCGGGTGAAGGTTATTTTTATTTTGTCGAACATTGATTGCAGACAGCTTTCTCCTGCAATTTGTAAATGGAAATACTACCAGGCAAAGCGATTCGAGTCTTCTCGGGACCACAGCGATTTCCAATATATTTATGACACCCATCCCAATCCATTCTATAAAACCCAAAGTAAAATAATGCTTGATAATCGCTACCCATTGTATTTGATGGAAACATTGGTTGAAGACGTGTTTGAAAAAAACAATGCGGTGGAAGTGAACCAGTATCAATACCAGTATTCTCCAGGCCAGTATCATGTTAAACATGTTTATGAATACAGCGCGGATGGATACCCAAAAAAGTGTGGGTTATTGATCAGAATGATGCGACAAATGTTGGGAAATGCCTGTATTTTTATAGTAATTAGCTTGCACGCCGGATGTTTTTTTTAAGCATTGATACGCTACCCAGTTTTTTTGGATACTTATATTCCCATTCATGTTGCCCGGTAACATCGCAACGATGGTATGCACCGGGTGATTACGTTGCCGTGGTTGTAGACCGCCATGTTCGCGGATGGAATAAAACAAGTGATCAATGAATTAGTTACAAGCCGGCACAGGAGGCAGTGGTAAAAAGGACATCCGGATTGGAGTGTAGCGCCTGCCGTGCAATAGAAATAAAAGCCATCCACATGACGGCTTTTATTAGTAAATCAAGACTGTACGACAGGCTTATTCTTTTAATTCTTCAAGGAATATTAGTTATTGATAGTTTCGACGGGATGAACTCCGGTAACAAATCAACTATAATTTCGGGACTGTCAGATTTTAAAAAAGCAATATTAATAGTAATCATTCGGCAAGAACAAGATTTTAATCAATTTTAATAAATGATTAAAATCATTTATTTACGATTTGATCATCATGAATAGGTTCATGATATTAGATCCATCTACCACTATTGTATGGCTTGAAGGGTAGCTTTCAATATATAAGCTGAGAATGATCGTAACAGCATTTTCCTGCGGTAGTGTGAGGCGTTTGGTACGCAGTAGTATAATAAGTAAGAGCATACTTCCAATATCTTGCGTTTAATTTTGAGACGCCATTTCAAGAGTTTGGCGGATGTGGTTTTAAATGTGAAATAGTAGTAACAAAAAGACACCGGACGGAGTCCGGTGCCTGTGGGAAATTTATTCTAATATTCAAAAGAGTTTCTTCCGCCCGAACCAAAGCTGATAGTGATTTGCCGCCGGCTGCTCCAACGTCCAGCCCCACTATTGGCAATACTCTTGTTGTAGGCAGTTTACTCAGATCACTTGATTGCGTAAACCTTATAAACTACTCCCGTAGGTGTCAATGTACCAACACTTACTGTAACAATATGATTAAGCCAATCATATTTCGGAGATTTTGTTTCAAATACAGGGGTATTTCTTATATAGTATTTAGAAGGGCTTACTTCTTTTCCAGTCGCCATCAACTTAAATGTTTCAGCATCTGCATATATAACTCCAGTATAAGT
>JAOQAK010000087.1 GCA_025963635.1 Ferruginibacter sp. | reverse complement strand
GAGATTTTATGTGAATGGCTATCCCATATTCATTCGCGGCACCAACTGGGTACCGGAAGCTATGCTGCGGAATACTGAAACCCGTACCCTGGCTGAATTACGTTATACAAGGCAGGCCGGGATCAACTTTATTCGCATATGGGGCGGCGGCATTGCAGAGTCCGATTATTTTTATGATCTATGTGATAGCCTGGGCATTTTGGTATGGTCCGAGTTCTGGATCACAGGTGATACCCGTTTTCCAACCGATACTGCTTTGTATTTTAAAAATATGACTGCTACGGTGAAACGCTTGCGCAATCATGCATCGCAGGCGTATTATGTGAGTGCGAATGAATCAACCGAAATAGCAGGAGCCGGCAAACTTATAAAAAGCCTTGATCCAAATACTGGCTACCAGGTGCAATCTGAATGCTGTGGCGTACATGATGGCAGTCCTTACAAGTATGAAAATCCCATGCAATATTTTGAAAATACTGCTTCGCCACGTGGCAGCCGTGTGGATGGATTTAATCCTGAATATGGCACGCCATGTTTACCGACCGTAGAAGCGCTCCGGGAAATGATGCCGGCAAAAGATCTGTGGCCCATCAATGACAGCGTATGGAAATACCTTGATGGCGGCGGGTTTCATCAAATGACAACGAAATACAAACAGGCGGTTAATGAATTCGGACTGTCATCATCTATTGAAGAGTTTGCTAAAAAGGCGCAGTTCGTGGGCGCACTCAATTTCAGGGCGATTTGGGAAGTTTGGAATTATAATAAATTCAATTTTGGAGACAGGTTCGCATCCGGGTTTCTATTCTGGTATCATAATAGCCCTGTCCGGCAAACTTCTGCGCGCTTGTACGATTGGTCGCTGGAGCCCACCGCTGCTTTGTATTATTCGCAAAATGGCTTACAACCCCTACATCCGCAATTCGATTATTTAAAAAATACAATATCTGTTTACAACGATTATAGAAAGGAGTTCAAAAATTATACAGTTGATGCAACGGTTTATGATATCAATTCAAAGGTAATTGTAAGTCTTTCGGCTAAGATAAATATACCGGCTGACGCCCTCGTGAAAGATGCTTTAAAAATTGAGTTTCCTTTATCAATTTCAGCCGTGCATTTTATAAAACTTGTTTTGAAAGATGATAAGGGCCGGTTTGTGTCTGATGCATTTTACTGGCGCTCGACCAATGTGTATAAAGGCGCATGGACAATGACTGGTCCTGCGGTAGCTGGTTTCCAGGAGATCAATACACTGCCCCCAGCCAGTTTAAAGGTAGTTGCGGCCTGCAAAAAAACGTTCGGTAACAACCATGTGGCTGTTGCGGTTACCAATGCGTCTTCTGCGATTTCATTCTTTACCCAGCTTAAGTTGAAAAAGGAAAATGGGGAAATGATAAAGCCTGCTTTTTACAGTGACAATTTCTTTTGCCTGTTGCCCGGTGAAAGCAAAAGAATTAATATTGAGTTTTCAGATGAACAATATGCCGGTAATAAATTGAAGATTGAAGCCGGTGCATTTAATTCGAAAGAGTTCACTGTTGAGGTAATCAGAAGATAGCTTCGGAAGCAGTTTTGCCGACTGATACTTTGCAGTCTGGTGATGGGCTGTGAAGCGCTCCAATGCTGCCAAATGATATAATTTTGATACAGTTACTGTCCTGAAAAAATGGGTTACAAAAATAACACCGAACAGAATTTTTGAATAGGCTACCGCATTTCGTGTGCCGATATTATTTAAAAGAATGTTCACGAAATTTTTACCATTTGCAACCAGGCCTCAGCCATCAATTGGGCACCTGCAAGGCTTGGATGCACACCATCGCCGGTCCAGTAAGCCCCCGGTGCAATTTGCTGAGCTTTGTCAAAAATGGTTTGGAAGGGAATAAAAGATGCATTGAATTTTGCCGCAGTCTCTTTTGCCACAGCCCTGTACTCATTAAATGCAGGATACCACTTTTCAGTAACGCTTTTCACACCGATCACCGCAAACGGTTCTCCTATAACCAGTTTTACACCAGGAAGTTTTTCCATCGTTCTGTTCAAGAGACTTATAAAATCGTTTTTATAGATATTGAGTGTGCCTTTGTATTTACCATCCAGCATATGCCAGAAATCGTTTACACCAATTAAAATGCTCAACACATTTGGTTTGATGTCTATGCAATCTGTATCCCAACGTTCTGCAAGTTGATATACTTTGTTGCCGCTGATTCCACGGTTATAGATCTTTAAGTGTTTGCCGGCGCAGCTATTCAGCAAAGTCGCTGCAGCCAACTCTGCATATCCTGTACCCAGCGCTGCGGAATTATTCGCATCCTTATTCTCTCTTTTTCTACCGGCATCTGTAATTGAATCGCCTGGAAAAGAACTACATCGTTTTCATTCAATGTTATTTTTCTTTTCATATAGGGCCCGGCAAATATTTCCATGGAAGCCATTGACACTGCACTTACAAGCGAAGCTTTTTTCAGGAAATCCCTTCTGTTATTTTTATCTGAGAACATATTGATTAATTTTTTTCATAAGAAGTTTCATAAAGATGATAAATCATCGTACTGATATAAGAAAGATCGATACATCTCCAATATTGTACCCTAAACCATTGACTTCCCCTATTTGCAATTCTAAAAGTAAGAAATTTCCGAGTTATGAATTCCGCGATTGAACTGAGAAACTTGTTATTCATACATCGCACGAATTATCACGAATTCCTAACGGGAATAATGAAAATTTTATTTTTCAAAGGAGTGGAGGACAATGATCAGTAATGGTACTTACTGCTAACATATTGCCAAACATCGCCCAATATGCAAAAACGGTTTTGCAACTTAATTACTGACAAAAAATATGAAAATGACATCAAAACTACTAACGATTTCCACAAACCCCTGCTTACGGTTAAGAAGTCACCAAAAAATTCTACTGGTCTTCTCTGTACTATTTATTTCCTCACACCTTTTCGCCCAAACACCCATCATTGTAAACGGCTCTGTAGTGGATGAAAAAGGGCAGCCCGTTAACAAGGCCAGTGTTTTTATTTTGGGACAAGACAGAAAAGGAACTACCACCAATGCAGAAGGGCGATTTTCCCTCCAGGCCCAAAGTCCGAAAGATAGCCTTTCTGTAAGCTTCGTAGGATTTTACCCGCAACACCTGATGGTGGGTGCCGGCAAGCAAATGAGCATAACGCTTGTTCAAAATGACCAAAATGACCTCAATAGCGTGGTGGTGGTAGCTTATGGGCAAAGACAAAGAAAAATTGAAACCCTTGGAGCTCAATCTTCGCTGAGTATAAAAGATCTTAAACAGCCTGTTGCCAATATCACCACTGTTTTAGCAGGGCGTATTTCTGGTTTAGTAGGTGTTCAACGTAGTGGTGAACCCGGCCGCGATGGGGCCGACCTGTTTATCCGCGGCGTTGCCACTATGAGTAACAATTCGCCTTTGACCCTGGTGGATGGTGTGGAACGTTCATTTAGTAACCTCGATCCAAATGATATTGAAAGCTTCACGATTTTAAAAGACGCTTCGTCCACTGCAGTATATGGTGTAAGGGGAGCAAACGGTGTAATATTGATCACCACTAAAAAAGGCCGGCCAGGAAGAACGGATATCGGTCTTGATTTCAATAGCGGTATCACTAATTTTACCCGCCTGCCCAAAATAGCTGATGGCGTTACCTACCTCCAGATGGCCAATGAAGCAGCAACCACCAGGGGAGGATTACCGATCTATACTGAAGAGGCTATCCGCAAAACCTATACACAGGAAGATCCGTTCCTCTATCCAAATGTAAACTGGTTTGATGAGCTGTTTAACGATTTTGGCAAAAACCGTAAGGCCAACCTGAATATCCGGGGTGGTAATGAAAAATCTAACTTCTATGTATCTGCCGGCTACTATGATGAAACCGGGCTATTCAAAGTGGATGAATTGAAAAAGTATAATTCGAGCATCAAGTTTACCCGCTTTAATTTCAGTTCTGCCGTTAACATCCAGGCCAGCAAAACCACCAATGTAGACCTGAACATTAAAGGCTGGATATCTAATGGGAATTATCCTTGGGCGCCACAGAATGACAAAAGCAGTACAACGAATATCTTCGAGATGGCGTTAAAAACCTATCCTACCTTATATCCAAAAATGTACCCGGATGGAAAAGAACCATTCCTTTCTACCGGTGGCGGATTAAACAGCCCGTACGCATTGCTTACCAATCGTGGCTTTTCTACTGTTTACGAAAACCAGATATTATCTGATTTACAGGTGAAGCAAGACCTGGGCAAAATATTGAAGGGCCTATCGGCAAGATTGCTGTATTCTTTTGATGCCACCAACTCTAACACGTTGTCAAGAACCAAGGCGCCTACTACCTATTATGCAACCAAAAGAGATTCGGCAGGTAGCCTGGTGTACACAAGTATCGGGCAGGGAACTGATTATTTATCTTTTGCAAGATCCAATGGAGGCAGCCGCCAGTTTTACCTGGAAGGTGCTATAAACTATGCGAATAGTTTCGGCAAACATAAAGTAGGTGCAATGGTGCTGTACAACCAAAGTGATAAAATAAGCGCCACCGCCAACGATCTCATCAATTCGATTCCCTTCCGCAGCCTTGGTGCGGTGGGAAGAACTACCTGGTCGTATGACGACCGTTATCTTGCTGAAGCAACCTTTGGTTATAATGGCGCTGAATCTTTTGCGCCCAGCAAGCGTTTTGGTTTTTTCCCTTCAGTTGCGTTGGGTTGGGTGATCTCCAATGAAAAATTTTATGGCAACATCAGCAAGTATGTGCAGTTGCTGAAACTCCGTGGTTCCTACGGGCTGGTGGGTAATAGTAAAATTGAGGGCCGCCGCTTTGCTTACGTAGGAACAGTTGCAACTACTACCGGTTATTATTACGGACAGGACAGGGGTAATGCGATCAATGGTATCGACATATCCGATTACCCGGTAGATGCTACCTGGGAAACAGAAAAAGATCTGAACCTTGGGATAGAATTTAAGACTTTCAACAATGCCTTATATGTTCAGGCAGACGTATTTAACAGGAGAAGGGAAAATATTTTTCTTACAAGAGGTGTAGTGCCAGACTTTTTGGGAATACGCAACAACCTTTTGGGGAACCTGGGAATCGTTAACAGCAAGGGAGTTGACCTGAGCGCCGAGTTCAATAAACGCTTCGGCCAGTTAAACGTTTCTCTAAGAGGCACATTTACTTATAACACCAATGAGCGCATAGAAGATGATAGTCCGGCCAAACAATATCCATGGCAGGAATCAAGAGGGCAGGCGATCTATTTCAGAACCGGGTATGTGGCGGAAGGCATGTACACACAGGCTGAAATTGATGATCCAAAAGTGGCCCGTACTTCAGGAGTTGTTCAGGCTGGAGATCTCAAATTTAAAGACCTGAATGGAGATGGCGTTATCGACGGAAGCGATAAACAAGTGATCGGAAGAGATCAATTACCACAAATCATTTATGGTTTCGGCAGTACGTTAAGTTTTAAACAATTTTCATTGGGTGCATTTTTCCAGGGTGCAGGATTAGTCGATTTTTATTTTGACAATACGTTCATGCCTTTTAGAAATGGTATGGCCACCGGCAGCTTATATGATAATATTAAAGACCGCTGGACGCCGGAAGATCCTAACCAGGAAGCTTTTTACCCACGCCTTTCCTATGGCGCTGACATCAATCAAAACTATGCTACCAACAGTCATTTTTTAATGAACGGGAAATTCCTCCGGCTGAAAACACTCGACTTTGGCTATACCATACCCAAGAGTACTTTAAGCAGGTTTGGCGTGCAAAGCATGCGGGCTTATTTTATTGGCTATAACCTACTCACATTTAGTCCGTTCAAATTCTGGGATCCTGAATTAGGCGGCGGGTCCGGAATGAAATACCCCAATATTAAAACCTTTAGCCTGGGCGTAAACTTAGTTTTTTAAACAAAAATATTTAGCTGATATGAAACAGAATAACCTGATAAAAGCAATTTTGCTGATCACGATAATAAGCAGTCTTTTTTCGTGCAAAAAGTTCCTGGACCAGGTGCCGGATGATAAACAAACCATCAACGATGTTTTTTTAAAGAAAGCCACTACCGAACAGTACCTGGCAGGTGTGTATGGTTATATTAAAAGCAACGGCGACTGGAACAACAATAGCCCATGGGAAGGCCTTTCAGACGAAATTGATGTTACCTACAATGACTATGCTACGTATTCCATGAACCTTGGCCAATGGGATAAGGGCAGAACCAGTTATAATTACTGGGCAGATTATTATAAAGGCATCCGTACAGCATCTTATTTTATGCAACGCGTTGATGAATGCCCGGAGATAGAACCACAATTGAAAAGGCAGTACAAGGCTGAAGCAAGAGTGTTAAGAGCTTACTTTTATTCGGCGATCATGCAGCAATATGGACCGGTGATCATTTTACCCAACGAAACCATTCCCCCGGATGCAACGATTAATGACTTTAGTTTTGCAAGAAGTCCTTTTGATACCTGTGTAGCTTACGTGGAAAAGGAGATTGATGCTGCTTTGCAGGATCTGCCGGTCAATCAAACAAGCACCCAGGAATATGGCCGCGTAAAAAAAGGAATGGCGTTGGCTATAAAAGCAAGGATTTTGTTATATGCAGCGAGTCCGCTTTTTAATGGCAATACAGATTATGGATCGTTTAAAAACCTGGATGGAACCTTACTGATAAAGCAACAATATGATGCCGACAAGTGGAAGAAAGCTGCGGACGCTGCTAAGTCTGTAATAGATCTTGGTATCTATCAATTGTATAAAGAAACCGATGCAAACGGCGCAATCAAACCATACGAATCGTTGAAGAATATTTTCATAAAAGACTGGAATGCGGAGGTCATCATGGCTAAAGTAAATAGTGATGGAATGTATTCGATCGATAAAAACGGTTCGCCCTATGTGTTAGGCGGATGGTCTTCCTGGGGCCCTACACAGCAATCGGTAGATGCTTATTTTATGGCCAATGGAAAATCAATTGATGATGCTACTTCCGGTTACACAGAAGCAGGCTTTTCTGCAACGGCTACCAGCTATTATGCCGTAGGCACTTCTAACATGCATGTAAACAGGGAGCCACGCTTTTATGTGGCTATTTCCTTTAACCAAAGCAAATGGATCAATAATTCCAGTAACAACAATAGTGGTGTAGGTAGCTCACCCATTGTATTGGGAATGTTTAAAGGTGGTAATACCGGGCAGTATACCGGCCGCAACTGGTCAAGAACCGGTTACTGCGCACGCAAACTGGTTAATCCTAACAGTATAGTAGGGCCTGATAAAATATCTGCCCGAACAGAACCCATTTTTAGATTGGGTGAAATATACCTGAACTATGCCGAAGCTCTGAATGAGTATAATCCGGGCAATGCGGATATAAAAAAATACATTAACCTCATCAGGGAAAGGGCCGGCATTCCTCAATATGGCACAGGTACGGGTTTTATACCTGAACCCGCGGGCCAGGATGCATGGAGAGTTGCTATCCGTAAAGAAAGAAGGGTAGAGCTGGCATTTGAATATCATCGTTATTTTGATACCCGGCGTTGGAAAATAGCTGAGCAAACAGATGGTGGCGCTTTTTATGGCCTGGATGTAAATGCCACCACTACTGCCGAGTTTACCAAAAGAGTTGTTTTTGAAACCCGTATTTTCTTGAAGAAATATTATCTATGGAACATCTTACAAACTGAAATCGATAAAGATAAAAACCTGGTTCAAAATCCGGGTTGGTAATTACAGTTTGAACTCATTAAATCCTATCAATCATCGTTATACAGTGGAAAACCAAGGCCGGGCTTTTGAAAGTAAAGAGCCCGGTATTTTTTCTTCCATTCAAAAATCAACATCATGAAAAGTAAGTTTATATATATGTTTCTCCTTCCATGCCTCGCATTTTTAGTTGCTTGTGAAAAAGAGGAGGGCAAGGTGAACACAACCATTACTACCATTACTTATACAGCGCCCCAGAATGATCTTTCCCTGAACCTTGATCCGGCAAGTAATGCCGTAGTAAGTTTTGAATGGACACCTGCAACCACCGGCGACTATTCTGTAGTTTATTACAAAGTGTTATTCGATAAGGAAAGCGGTGATTTTACGAAGCCCATTTATATCGCTACCCCCACAGCGTTAGGTACTAAAACTTTTCTTGCTTTATCGCACCGCGAATTGAATAAAATTGCCAGCAAAGCTGGTATCGCTTCATTGCAAACAGGAAAGTTGAAGTGGAAAATAACCGCCTCCAATGGCGTAGCAACGGCGATTGTTACTGACAACAGGGTGATTGAAGTAAAACGGCCGGCTGGCTTTGCTGAAAATCCTGCAGATGTGTATGTAACAGGTGCTGCCACAGAAGGCGGTACCGATTTGAGCAAGGCTCAAAAGTTTAAAAAATTATCAGATGGTGTATTTGAATTATATACTTCCCTTACAGCAGGCACTTACAATTTTACCGATAATATTACCGGAACTCCGTTAACGTTCATGTTGGAAGGTACCGGCATTAAAGACGGCACCAATGGCGCCAGTCCTACCACGACAAAAAAAGCGTATCGCATTAACCTTGATTTCAATACAGCAACAGCAAGCCTTACAGAGATCCAGGAAGTAGGATTATGGTTTGCGGGATATAACCGGCTTACCAACCTATTGGTGTATGATGCCAATGGAGTATGGAAGGCCACCAATATTGCCATCGTATTTTCGGCACAGTCGTGGGGCAAGGATGAAAGATATAAATTCAGGGTTGTTGAAAAAAATACAGATGGCAGTATCACCAATAAATTTGCTGCCAGTTCAACAAAAGACAATGTGAAGGCCACCGGTTCTACCGCTGCTACTTATTACTATTTCGGATCAGCCGATAATTCGCAGTGGGACTATACTTACAAATTTGAAAAAGAAGCGGCTAAAGCCGATGTGCTTGTTAAGTTCCAGTCATCAGGCACCTACACACACCAGGTGATTTATTATTAGTGTTTCTTTATCATTTCAAAACCCGGATTATGAGAATAACTGTCTTTTCAAAATTCCCTACGATCATCGCCATGAGTTTTTTAGGACTGTCTGCCTGCAAAAAAGAGGTAAGGGATGTACTACCACCAGTGCCTGTGGTCATCAAAGAGTTTGACTTTGCAAAGGCTGCTGACAGCGCCCAAATAGCACTCAATACGCAGTTTTGGTCGGTGGACGAAAAATATTACAACCAGGATAACAATGGCAATAAGGGCTTTAATTACTGGTGGAATGCACACGCACTGGATGTATTGGTAGACGGGTACAACCGTACTAAAGACAATGCCTACACGCTAAAGATGGATGCATTGCTGGATGGAATGTATAAAAAGAACGGCAACAAATATCTCAACAATTTTTATGATGATATGGAGTGGATGGCACTTGCATGCCTCAGGGCATATGACGCTACTAAGGATGTAAAATACAAAAATACCGCGGAGCTGTTATGGCTGAATATTAAAACCGGTTGGACGAGTGTAAATGGTGGCGGCATCATGTGGGAAAAAAATTCGCCTTCTTCTAAAAACGCCTGTTCGAATGGGCCTGCAATCATACTGGCTGTTCGCTTGTACAAATTGAATGCGGTAAAAGATGACCTGGACTGGGCAAAAAAAATATACGCCTGGCAGCGGCAAAATCTTGTAGAGTCTGCAAGGGGTGTGGTTTGGGACGGGTACAATAATTTCAATGAAACTTCTTTGTACACCTACAACCAGGGCACCTGGCTGGGGGGGGCGTTGGAATTGTACACCATTACCAACGACATCCAACAGCTCAATGATGCTGTACGGAATACGAATTATGTGATAAATGATGCATCTAAATTTTCACTTGCCGGCATCCTTAGGGGCGAAAATACCGGTGATGGTGGATTATTTAAGGGAATATTTATCCGGTATTTAACCCAGCTCGTGATACTGGGCAATGTAGATAATTACACAAAAGCCACCTATATAAATTATTTAAAACTGAATGGTGAAAGCCTGTTGGGCAAAGGCACTTTATCACCTGAATTTATTTTTAATCCCAACTGGAATGTAAAGCCAACAATCCCGAAACTGGATTGTTCAGTTCAACTTAGTGGTATTATGTTATTGGAATCTATCAATGAATTAAAGAGGTTGAATATAATGAAGTAGACTAATTCTGCCCGGTGTTTTTCCGTACCCATAGCTGAATAGAAACGTTCAGTCATCCGGCTAACAGGGTACCAGTCCCACCTACTTTATTCACACTTTTGTTAAAGCAATTAAGCACACGCAATGTTATCAAAAATGAAATTAAAGCTTTGCATTGTATTGTTTATCGGCCTGTTCCAACTGAACCCGGGTATAGCGCAAAAGCGGCTGCTGAAAAAGTGGCCATCGGGTAATTCGCCCAAAGAAGTGGGTGCTAAATTGACCAGGCACTTTATAGAAACACCGCATACAAATTTTGGCTCTCCGAATCCACCCGGCTCTTTAACGTATTCAGAAGTTTGTACATGGTATGGGGCTTTGCTTTTTTCTGAAGAAAATAAGGATAACGGGAGTATATCCTTATTGGAAAAGCGATTGGTAAAGCTTGCCACCATAGAGAAGAAAATCATTCCCCGGCCCAATCATGTTGATAATAATGTATTTGGCGCAATTCCCTTTGAAATGTACCGCCAAACCCGCAAGCAAGATTACCTCGGTTTAGCATTGCCTTTTGCGGACAAACAATGGGAGCTTCCGGCAAACGCCAATAAAGAACAGCAACGCCTGCACGACTCCGGGTTTAGCTGGCAAACACGTATGTGGATCGACGATATGTTTATGATCACGGCGGTGCAGGCACAGGCATATAGGGCAACAGGTGATAAGAAATATATTGACAGGGCAGCAAAAGAAATGGTTTTGTATTTAGATGCCATTCAGCAGCCAAATGGCTTGTTCTATCATGCACCGGATATACCATTTTTTTGGGGACGCGGTAATGGCTGGATGGCGGCCGGAATGACGGAACTGCTAAGGTCTTTACCAAAAGATAATCCCGACAGGCCCCGCATATTAAAAGGCTATCAAACCATGATGAAAAGTTTGAAAAACTTCCAGGGCGCCGATGGCATGTGGCGCCAATTGGTGGACGACAGCAACTCATGGCCTGAGACCTCCTGTACCGGGATGTTTACCTATGCCATGATAACAGGAGTAAAAAATGGCTGGCTCAACGCGAAAGAGTATGCGCCGGTTGCCCGTAAGGGGTGGCTTGCATTAATCACCTATATTGATGCCAATGGTGATGTAAGGGAAGTGTGTGAGGGAACCAATAAAAAAAATGACAGGCAATATTATTTAGACAGGAGGAGAATAACGGGCGATATGCATGGGCAGGCACCGGTTTTGTGGTGTGCGTTTGCATTATTAAAATAAAAGGATTTAGTTCAGCTCATGAGTTGCAAAAGGAAAGTACCATAATAATTTTTCGCAGATGCTTTCTGCATCAGGTATTGCTTTTCAATGGTAGCTTTCGCCTCCCCTGTCATCTTCAAATGGCAGGGAGTAGCTTTGCAATATTGCTGCTTTGCTTCTTCAAAAAATAAGCTTCGCATTTTTTGGATACCGACTTCATCAATACCGACCTAAATAAACGCCTCGTTCAGTTGCTGTTTCAAATTCGAAACATGACGCGTAGAATAAAATATTAATTCTATAAAAAGCATTGATTATGAAAAGAAGATCCTTTATACAGCATTCAGGAGTATTGGCCGCTGGCATGTTGTTAAACAAATCGGCTTTGCTTGCACAGCCGGCTGATTTACCAACTGTCCGCACTGCCGCCGCTTTAAGAAATTTCAGTAGTGCAGCCGTTGAGAATGCGATCACAAAATTTAATGCAAGTGTTAAAAGTAAAGAACTCTCCTGGCTGTTCAACAACTGTTTTCCCAACACGCTGGATACCACGGTTTTTCATACTATAAAGGATGGCAAACCGGATACTTATGTGATCACCGGTGATATTGATGCCATGTGGCTGCGTGACAGCAGTGCGCAGGTTTGGCCTTACCTGCAATTCTTAAACGATGATGCACCACTACAACAGGTGGTGGCAGGCATTATCAATCGACAGGCCAGTTGCGTTTTGAAAGATCCATATGCCAACGCGTTTTACCCGGATGACACAAAAGTAGGTGAATGGAAAAATGATCTAACCCAAATGAAACCCGGTTTACACGAACGCAAATGGGAGATCGATTCATTGTGTTATCCCATCAGGCTGGCGTATCATTACTGGAAAGTTACAGGCGACCAAAAGCCCTTTGACAACCATTGGCTGCAGGCAATAAAACTTATGCTCAAAACATTTAAGCAGCAGCAGCGGAAAGAAAACGATGGGCCTTATTCTTTTCAAAGGAAAACTGCATGGGCCACCGATGGTGTTCCGATGAATGGTTTTGGGTATCCTGTAAAACCCGTTGGATTGATTTGTTCTTCATTCAGGCCCAGTGATGATGCTACGGTATTTTCTTTTCTCATTCCTTCTAATTTTTTCGCCGTGGTAAGTCTGAAACAGGCAGCAGAAATGGTGACGAAAATATCAAAAGATAATAAAACTGCAGCTGAATTGCTTGCACTTGCTGCCGAGGTGCAGAAAGCATTGCAGGAACATGCCGTGGTAACACATAAGCGATTTGGTAAGATCTATGCATTTGAAGTAAACGGGATGGGCAGCTACAACCTGATGGATGATGCCAATGTGCCCAGCCTGTTATCAATGCCTTACCTTGGCGCTGTTAAAAATACAGACCCAATCTATGTTAATACCCGCAGGTTTGTTTTATCCGGTGACAATCCATTTTACTTTAAAGGAAAAGTGGCCGAAGGTATTGGCGGCCCGCATATCGGCAAAGACATGATTTGGCCCATGAGCATCATCATGATGGGGCTCACCAGCAATAACGATTGGGAAATTAAACATTGCATCGCAACCCTGCAAAAATCACATGGAGGAACGGGGTTTATGCACGAATCGTTTCACAAAGATGATGCAGCAAAGTTTACCCGTAAATGGTTTGCCTGGGCCAATACATTGTATGGCGAATTATTATGGAAAACCTTCAACGAAAGGCCTTACCTGCTTTCCTGATCCATTCATTTTATTTCGAAAAAATATCTTAAATCGAATCCATGATCTATAAAAAAAATTTGTTACTATTTATCGCAATGGTAGTGGTTACAGGCTTAACAGCTCAAAAGAAATATACCCTTGTTTCGCCCGACAAAACAATTGCCCTGAACATCGCCATTGATAAGGAGATCGGCTACACCGTGCTGCTAGATAATAAAGAGTTGATCAGTAATTCTTACGTTGGGTTTAAAACGGATGCTGAAAAAAGCGATGGATGGAAAGTATCCAAAGCTAAAACCTCTTACACCAGCCAGTTGCTTACAGAACAGGTTGCACAAAAAACAGCAACAGTAAGGGACGAATTTAACCAGTTGCACATTGATTTTGCGAATGGCCTTTCCATGGAATGGCGGGTGTATGATAACGGCATAGCATGGCACTGGATCACCGGAAGTAAAACAGCTTACCGTGTGTTAAATGAAGACGCTGTATTTGGTTTTGATAGCAATGGCAGGGCATGGTATCCCCAGGAAGATAATTTCTTTTCGCATAATGAAAGAGAATATAAAAACTACCGGCTCGATAGCATCGATAACAAACTGGCAAGTCTGCCTGCTTTATTTGATATACATGGCACCAAAGTTTTATTGACGGAATCGGGCCTCTTCAATTATGCCGGCATGTGGTTGCGTGGTAAAACAGGCGGGCAGGTAAAAGCAGTCTTCCCAAATTATCCGAAAGAAAAAAAGATCACCAGCGACCGGGATGAAAAAGTAATGGCAAGAGAAGATTACATCGCAAGTATAAACGGTCCGCAGTCATTTCCATGGAGAATTTTAATGATCGCCCGGCAAGACAAAGATATACTGAGCAACCAGTTGGTGTACCAGTTGGCAAAGCCGGCTACTGGCGATTTTAGCTGGGTAAAACCCGGTAAGGTGCAATGGGATTGGTGGCATTATAACAACGTGTACAATGTTGATTTCAGGGCAGGCATCAACAATGATACTTATAAATATTACATCGATTTTGCTTCTAAATACAAGATTGAATATGTGTTGCTGGATGAAGGCTGGTGCGATACCCGTGACCTGATGAAACAATCCCCCGGCATCAACGTAGAGGAACTTGCCAACTACGCCCGCTCTAAAAATGTGGATCTTTTACTCTGGACAAGCTGGCTGGTATTGGACAAACAACTGGACCTGGCATTAAATCAGTTTGAAAAATGGGGGATCAAGGGAATCAAAGTCGACTTTATGCAGCGCGATGATCAGGACATGGTGAACTACTATGAAAAAGTTTCCAAAGCCGCTGCAGCGAGGAAAATGCTGGTCGATTTTCATGGAGCGTATAAGCCTACCGGTTGGATACGCACTTACCCGAATGTATTAAGTTCAGAAGGTGTATTAGGAAACGAGATCAGCAAATTTGCAGGATCCATTACACCCGGTCATACAACTACATTGCCATTTACCCGTAATGCAGCCGGACCCATGGATTTTACACCGGGCGGCATGTTGAATGTTCAAAAGAATGCTTTTGCCGGAGTGGGTGGCGAACCGATGACATTGGGTACCCGCTGCAACCAGCTGGCCATGTATGTAGTATTTGAAAGTCCGCTGCAAATGCTGTGCGACATACCCACGCATTATTACAGGGAACCTGAATGTATGGAGTTCTTAAGCGCTGTGCCAACAGAGTGGAAAAATTCTATTCCGCTGGAGGGTAAAGTGGGCCAATACGTAGCTATTACAAGACAGGCAAAAAATGATGACTGGTATATTGGCGCAATGACCAACTGGACTGCCCGTGACCTGGTTATCAAACTTGATTTTTTAGGAGAAGGGAAATATAAAATGCAGGTATGGAAAGATGGCATCAATGCAGATAGAAATGCAAAGGATTTTAAAATGGAAACGATCAATGTAGATAAAGCTTCCTCCATCACAATTAAAATGACAACGGGCGGTGGCTATGTCGCAAGGATTGCAAAATTATAATTGAAGAAAGAGTGTATGGGAAAGAGAATATTATTGATGGGATTTTGTTTGGTTTTTCTATGTATAGTGCGCGGGGAAAACGGTTATGACCTTTGGCTTCGCTATGAAAAGATCAATGATGTTACGTTAAGAACACAATACCGGTCGTTACTGGCTCAATTGGTAGTGGGGCAGCAATCGCCGACCATTAAGGTGGCAAAAGATGAGCTGAAAATGGCTTTGCAAAAAATGTTGCAAATGCAAATAACGGAAACCAGCAACACTGGTTTCCCGGGTTCTTTAATCATTGGAACACTTGCTTCGCCTGCTATAGCAAAACTATCGTTGGCTAAAGAACTGGCGGCACTGGGCGAGGAAGGATTTTTCATTAGAACAGTTTCGGCAGGCAATCATACAGCAACTGTAATTGCTGCCAACAAAGACATTGGGGTACTATACGGCGTATTCAGATTGCTGGAACTAATGCAAACCCATCAGTCAATTGTTTCGATTGCAATCAAAGAAATACCACAGGTAAAGCTTCGGGTACTGAATCATTGGGATAACCTGAATGGTACCATCGAACGCGGATACGCCGGCGGATCAATCTGGAACTGGCAGCAATTGCCCGGCATTATTGACCGGCGTTATATTGATTATGCAAGAGCCAATGCTTCTGTAGGAATTAATGGCGCAGTGCTGAATAATGTAAATGCAAACGCAAAGAGCCTTACCAAAGAATATTTAATCAAAACGGCAGCTCTGGCGGATGCGCTCAGGCCTTATGGAGTTAAAGTATATCTCACCGCAAGGTTTAGTGCGCCAAAGGAAATCGGCGGTTTAAAAACGGCCGATCCGTTGGATGCGGAAGTAATAAAATGGTGGGCCAATAAGGCAACGGAAGTATATCATTACATTCCTGATTTTGGTGGTTTTTTGGTAAAGGCCAATTCAGAGGGCCAGCCCGGCCCGGGCGACTACAAGCGTACGCATGCAGATGGTGCCAATACCATTGCACGGGCCCTCGCCCCGCATGGTGGTGTGCTGATGTGGCGGGCATTTGTTTACGAGAATAAAAAGGGCTCAGACAGGGCAAAGCAGGCTTACAATGAATTTCAGCCATTGGATGGAAAATTCGATAAAAATGTGTTGCTGCAGCCAAAATATGGCCCTATCGATTTTCAGCCCAGGGAAGCTTATCATCCCCTGTTTGGTGCCATGCCAAAAACGCCCCTGGTGATGGAATTTCAACTAACCCAGGAGTATTTTGGGTTTGCTACTCACCTCGTTTACCTCGGAAGTTTATTTAAAGAGTACCTGCAACAAGATACTTATGCAAAAGGTGAAGGGTCCACCATTGCGAAAGTGATCAGTGGTGAATTGGAAGAACATGCCTTATCGGGTATTGCAGGCGTTTCAAATATGGGTAGTGATGTTAACTGGACAGGTCATCCCTTCGCCCAAAGCAACTGGTATGCCTTTGGGAAATTTGCCTGGAACCCTGGTGCCGATGAGAGTGAAGTAGCTGATAATTGGGTGCGTATGACCTTTTCGAATGATCAGCATTTTTTGAGGCCGGTAAAAAAGCTCATGCTTGGATCCAGGGAAACAGCCGTTGACTATATGACTCCCATGGGGCTTAATCATATCATGAATTTTGCAACACATTATGGACCCGGCCCATGGTATAAAGATCCAAACTGGGATGCATGGGATTATCACCATGCAGATTCTGTAGGGTTGGGCGTAGATCGTACTGCTACAGGAAGTAATGCTATTGCCCAGTACTATCAACCATTAAGCGATTCTTTCGGTAATATAAAAACAGTGCCCATTAACTTACTCCTATGGTTTCATCATGTACCCTGGGATCATATCATGCCTTCGGGAGATTCCTTCTGGAATGAATTGGTAATGCAATACTATAAAGGTGTGGCTGAGGTAAAGGAAATGCAGCTTGCCTGGGACCGGGTTGAAGGAATGATCGATCAAAACCGTTTTCAACAGGTAAAACACTTATTGACCCAGCAAGGCCGGGAAGCTGAATGGTGGCGTGACGGATGCGTGTTGTATTTTCAAAGCTTTTCGCACAAAAAATTACCTGCCGGATGTGCCCGGCCTGCCCATTTATTGTCTTATTATAAAAGCATCCCATTCCCTGGCTATTAGCGTAGTGTGGTGAATAGTGAATTGTGAAAGTTCAATGGTAAAGTATGCATCCATTACGAATCAATTCATGCTTAACATAACTGCACCAGGATATTTGAGGTTAAATGAAATAGGAGAATGGTATTAAATAGATTGTGCCGCTTCAAAAGGATTGTGTTGTTGCTCCCCGTTGCTGTAAATGTACAAGGGAGTGACACAACGATGTTTAATTGAAAAAAAATGTCTGTAAACAATCTATTTGTAACGTCAACAACATGGTATATAATGTTTATTTATTTAGAAGGTGAAACCTATGAATGATTTAATAGTTTGTGGTGTGGACATTGGTGGTTCGCATATAACAGCAGCACTCGTTAATTTAAATACCGGGATAATATTACAGCATACACTGAGGAGAATGGAAGTAAATGCCGGTGGAACCAAGGATGCGATTCTTTCCAGCTGGTGCAGTACGATTAAGGACTGTTTTGATGCCAATAAAATGATGGTTTCAAAAGTAGGAATTGCCATGCCCGGGCCTTTTGATTATGAAGCCGGGATAAGCCTCGTAAAGGGGCAGGATAAGTTCGATCAATTGTATGGAGTCAATGTAAAAATAAGGTTGGCAAGTGGGTTGGATATTCCTTTTGAAAACATTACGATTGTAAACGATGCCCTATGCTTTTTAAAGGGAGAGTTATCTTTCGGGGTTGCAAAAAACTGCAGCAAAGTGTTGGGAATTACCTTAGGCACCGGCTTTGGTTCTGCCCTGTATGGCGGTGTTACCACCGATGCCAACCTGTGGTGCCGGCCATTTATGAACGGAATTGCAGAAGATTATTTCTCCACGCGTTGGTTCGTGAAACGTTACTATGAATTATCAAAAAGCCCGGTTGCAGATGTGAAGGAATTGTTGAGCAGGATAGATGCTTGTCCCTTTGTTATAAACATATTTTCTGAATTTGCTGCAAACCTGGCTGATTTCCTTTTGCCGGTAGTTATCCAGGATCAAATAGAAATGGTTGTAATTGGGGGTAATATTTCAAAGGCTTTTAATTATTTTTCAGACAAGCTGAAGAATGAAATGAATGGTATTTTGCCCGGCATTCAAATTGTGAGAAGCACCCTGGGAGAATCTGCCGCTTTAATGGGTGCCGCGAATAGTTTCAACACCTTTAAGAATGAAGTGCCCGTGTATATGCATTAATTACTGATTGTTTTAAAGTGTCAGTTAACCTTCACTATGAAAAAAATATCAATCAGGGATATAGCAAAGAAGGCCGGGGTGGTGCCTTCAACAGTTTCGTTTGTTCTGAATGGAAAGGATAAAGAGATGCGGATCAGCCAGGTACTGACTGATAAAATAAAAGCGATCATTGAAGAAACCGGGTACTATCCCAATCATACGGCCGTGAGTCTTCGTACCGGGAAAACCAAAATTCTTGGCATGCTGGTAGAAGATATTGCCAATGTTTTTTTTTCTACCCTCGCCAGAACTATTGAGGATGAAGCATATGCCATCGGGTATAAAATTGTGTACTGCAGCACAGAAAATAACGACGAAAAAGGCATTGAACTGCTAAAGATGTTGTGCAGGCAACAAGTGGATGGTTTTATGATTACTCCTTCTGCGGGTATGGTGAAAGAAATTCAACAACTAAGGGAACAAAAAATGCCATTGGTATTGATGGACAGGTACTTTCCAGGGTTGGACATTCCTTATACCCTGGTAGATAACCAGGATGGTGTTCAACAGGGGATCGAACACTTATTGCAGAAAGGTTATAAAAATATAGCCTTCGTAACCGTCGATCTTGACCAGGTTCAAATGAAAGAAAGGGAAAGGGCTTATAAGCAGGTTTTGCAGGCAAATCAGCTATCTGCAGATAATAACCTGCTAAAAATTCCCTATAAGCTTAAGCCGGAGCAATATATAGATGCGATCACTTTGTTTTTAAAAGAAAGAACTTCCATTGACGCCGTGTTTTTTGCAACTAACTATTTGGGTGTGTATGGTCTGCAGAGTATACGTTGTCTGAAGCTTTCAATTCCAGCTGATATCGCGGTGGTTTGCTTTGATGATCATGACATGTTCAGGTTTTACACTCCATCGATTACTGTTATTAGTCAGCCTATTGAAACGATTGCTAAAACTGCTATCCGGTTACTCGTTGAGCAATTAGAAAAAGGGGTAAGTACTTCAAATAAAAAAGGAGTTTTTGTTAAAGGGCAACTGGTTTTAAGAAACTCAACTTAACCGGTCAGCGCTTTCATTAAGCTCTAGCGCATTGTTTTATGCTGAAACCTCCTGCTATCACGGGGCAGCAATATAGTATTGTATTTTTTACGATTATTCCAGTTTTCCGTGCCGCACAATTCCACAGATTTAAAATGACACGTAAGCCGTGTAGTAATCCACACTATTAACTAAGAAGCAAAAATTCTCCCGATCCGATTTCTTCTGAGATGATTGCCATGCAGTATTCTATAAGCCGCCAAGTTCATCATTGCTATCGATGATAAATCCAAAATATTTTTTCTTTTGATGTAGGGATTTGTTTTACATGATTGCCTTTAGAATATAAGATTGTTCACGCAACAATTGCTTATGAATGTATTATCCGGTATCAGGAAAATAATATCTAACGAAAACGATCGCAATGCTGAAGAAAAACCTACTACCTCACTATTCTGACGAAAAACTTTTTTCTTTGATTCAGAACGACAATGCCCGTGCTTTTGATGAAATCTACAGGCGATACTTCTCTTTGTTACTGGCCAATGTTTGCAGGAAAATTGATAACAGCCATTTAGCGGAAGATATTGTGCAGGAGGTATTTACTTCTTTGTATAAGAACAGGCAACAGGTCAACCTCCAGGTGTCGCTCCGGTCTTATCTTATACAGGCTGTAAAGTATAAAGTGTACAATGAATACCGTTCCAATACTGTTCGTTCTACCTACAGGCAAGCTTTTTTTTATAGCAATTGCAAAACCGATTTTGCAAATTCTCTGGAAACGGCAGAATTGAGGAAAAAAATTGATACTGTATATATGCAACTTCCACTCAAGTGCAGGCAGGTATTTTCAATGAGCCGAAATGAACGCCTGACAATGAAGGATATTTCAGGGCAATTGCAGATATCTGTAAGTACGGTTGAAAAGCATATCAGCAAAGCGCTCTCAATATTCCGGGCAAATTTGCAGGAATACTCATATCCGTCATAGAGTTAGGTGAGTAGAAGGAATCGTAAGTGTTATGAACGATTGACCAGCTATTATATTTTACTCAGTAATCCTTTCACCTTTTTCAATTTGTAAATAATCTTACATCTAAGAATACGATTTCTAAGTCCAGGTATCCATTACAGGCATCATTACATCGCTCAATACCAGGTCGGGTGTTTCTTCCCGTGCTTTTCGTAAGCCCTCGCTGCCATTTTCAGCTTCCGAAATATGGTATGTTTTGTGAAGGCTTTCTTTTAAAAAACTCCTCAGTTCTTCATTATCATCCACTACCAGTATATGTTTTGCTGATATCAGGTGCATCATTTCCGAACCAGGGAATGATAAAGCCCAACTATGAGAAACAATACGTTAACTTGAAGGACAAAGAAATCCTCATCACTGAAACCAGCAAGCATTTATCATGTTCGATCAGCCGGATTGGCTGTATACACAGGTAAATAAATGCCTGCATCAATATGCCCGATAACCATGCTTCAGATAAAAACATCTCTCCCTCTACCGGGCAATTGGCGAGCTTTCGGAAGGGGACAGGTTGATCATAATGATGGTGCTGGATGAACTTATACCAATGAATACGGAATGGCATTTCCCAATAATGATGGTTGCTTCTATTTTAATATTCTTTTTAGTAGTACGGTGCGTATTAACCAAAAAAGATTTCATTGAAAAGCGTAAAAAGATATTCCTTTTAGGAATAATCGTAGTTGTTTTGGTATGCTATTGGGAAAATATGGCGCAACTTATCAAATGCCCTGGTGGGTATACTATCCTGATTAATCATTGAGGTCGGAGCTCGGCTCCCCAACCACAATTCCTTTACTTCATATCAACAAAATGAATGTAGCAAAGGGGGCTATTATCGCCTTACCAATACTTACCGTAAGTAGCGTGGGTTTGTGTAGTCTTTCTCAACCTATTAGGGATCTAATAAGGCCGCCGTTCACTAATTTGTGGTGCGTTGGTATTGGGTACTAATGTATGTTTTGCCAATCATGTCCCTTAAGCATTTTTGATGGTTTTATGGTTTCTTGCAGGATTAGGACAAGCCTTGCGGAAGCGCTCAGCAACTTTTAATAGCGGAAAATATCCATATGGAGACCAGGGAAAGGTGTATAGTTCGCACTTTTAAACCAGCATTCAAATCTTCAAATCAATAAATTTATTATAGGATGAAAAATACAATAAACAGCAATGTGCAATCGGTAATCATCAATATTATATTGGTGAAAAGAGACTGCCGTGTATCAGTTTTGAAAATTTTCACCTTTATTTGTTGCGGATTGCTTACTACATGTAGAGAAAGTAAAAAAGAAGAGCGGAAAGCGTAGGCCAGGAAACAAAAAATCAAACCACGGGAAATATCGCCACGCTGTCTGATGCACAGTTAAAGAATGCCGGAATACAAACGGTAAGTTAGAACCCGCATCTTATTTCAACACTTTTAAAAGTGAATGGGAAAATAGACTAGCTAGCCGCTGAAACCGGGTTTCGTTACGCTGAAAGCGAGCATGACAGGTAAAAAGAATTGAACCAAACTAAGGCAACAAGGAACAAAGTATTTGAACATGGGAGCAAGATCAATTAAGTCTTGGTAAATGATTATAAACCTTTTTTCTAAATATGAAATGGATAACCCGGGAGCGCCCAAAAATTGATCGCATCGCCTGTCCATGGCTCATTAAAAACTTTGTGGATAGCGAAGCTGAATTTATTTATGTACCTGCTGAAAGAGTAAAAGAGCAAGCCGAAAAATTAAAGGCAATTCCATTTGATGTTACAGACGTAGAGTTCTCGCATCATGATGATAAATGCACTTTTGATTACATCATTGAAAAATATGGAATAGAAGATCCTGCCGTACTTTCGATGGCACCCATAGTGAGAGGTGCCGATACAGACAGGCACGATCTTGCAAGCCAGGCCTCCGGCCTTTGGGCTATTTCAGCGGGACTTGCATATAATAATAAAGACGACCATGAATTGCTCGAAAAAGGTATGATGATCTATGATGCTTTATACAGCTGGGCAAAACATTTACAAAAAGAAAAACATACGCAAAATCCTGTTGACCATTTATTTATTGATGTGTTCAATAAATTCATCAAACAAAAAGCTGCACAAAAGAAAACGCCGGACTGGGTAAAGGAATTAAAACAAATCATCCAGGACCAGGTGGATACGAATTTAAGTTTAACTGATATTTCCAAAAGTCTCAATATACACCCATCTTATTTATCGAGGGAGTTTTCGAAACATTTCAACAGCCTTTCTTTTGGTGAATATATCAGGAAACTACGCATTGAAAAAGCAATTGAGCTCATAAAGGCCGGCAGCTATTCGCTCACAGAAATAGCCTATCTCACTGGTTTTTCGGACCAGAGCCATTTTACAAGGATCTTCAAACAGCACACCGGTAAAAACCCATCAACTTACAAGAAAGAATTATCAAAAAGTAATGCAGGTACAAAAGGTTAATTATATTCTATTTCATTAGATTTTAGCATATCATATTTGCAGCTAAATCATGTGGTATGAAATGGATAACAAGAGAACGCCCGAAAATAGACAGGATAGCTTGTCCATGGCTTATTAAAACTTTTGTAGACAGGGATGCCGAGTTTATTTATGTTCCCAAAGAGCAGGTGTTTGAAAAATCTAAGGAGTTGAATGCAATCCCATATGATCTTCCCGGCGCCGAGTATTCGCACTATGGCGAGGAATGTACTTTTGATTATATCGTTAAAAAGCACAGTATTGATGATTCGGCCATTCATGAAATAGCAGCAATTGTTCGTGGCGCAGACACCAATCAGTTTGATTTAACAAAGCAATCTGCCGGGCTATGGGCCATATCGGCAGGCCTTTCTTACAACTACCGGGATGATCATGAAATGCTTGAAATTGGGATGAAGCTATATGACGCCTTGTATAGCTGGGCGAAATTTGTATCCGATGAAAAACATGTATGGAGCCCCGATCTAAAAATATGAAACATCCCGGTCAATTTTTCAAAATGAAAATACACATGCTTGTTTGTGGAATACTTATTTTATATCCATTGTTTGCTTTTAGTGGGCACAACTCGCACTTGCGTCCAGGTGAAATGCAAAGTATGGTCGTGGAAAAATGCCTGGAGATCAAACAGGGGCCGTTTCAGGGAAAAAGGAAGTTTTGCTCTGACGAAAGCAAACAGGTTTATACGGTTATAGTCAACGGTAACAACGTATCGATTACCTATTCTACAGTAAAAATTATAGGCCGGTTTAAGAATGGATTGTTGTTAACAAATGATCCAAAAGAAATTGAATACAGGCAATATGCCAAAAAGCACAACTATGGAAAGTATTACATTCTAAAACCAAATTACTTCAGTGTGCTAAATCCCGAGAACGGTGAATATAGCTTTTATAAATTATGCAAATGACAATGAAAGAAGAAGAAAAACAAGGATACAGCTTAAAGCAGTTAATGTTTTATTTTTTAAAGCTAGGGACCGTTGGTTTTGGAGGTCCTGTTGCGCTTGTAGGGTATATGCACCGTGATCTCGTTGAAAAACGTAACTGGATTTCGGAAGAAGATTATAAAGAAGGTTTAGCCCTGGCACAATTAGCACCCGGCCCACTCGCAGCACAGTTGGGTATTTATCTTGGCTTTGTTCATTATCGCGTAATTGGGGCTACTCTCTGTGGCCTTGCGTTTGTACTTCCGTCATTTATTATGGTTGTGCTTCTTGGCATCATTTATAAATTGTTTGGAGGACTTTTCTGGATGCAAGCAGTATTTTATGGAGTGGGTGCGGCCGTAATAGGAATTATTATTATGAGTAGCTATAAGCTTACTTTAAAATCTGTCGGAAAAATACAATGGGGATTAATGAAAAAGAATTGGTTACTGTGGTTATTTTACGCTGCAGGGATTATAGTTACCGCCATAACCAAAACAGAAAATGTTCTTTTATTTGTTGCAGCAGGATTGATTTATATGTTTGTAAAAGCTCCTCCTGCATGGCTAAAAAGACCAATAACGGCAAACAGTATCTTGCTCGGTATAACAGGTTTTTGGCAATTTGAATGGCCCCTTTTGGGTAAAATCGGCTTGTTCTTTACAAAAGCGGGTGCGTTTGTTTTTGGCAGCGGCCTGGCAATTGTTCCATTTTTACACGCAGGTGTTGTAACAGAAAATCATTGGCTTACTGAGCAGGAGTTTGTGGATGCAGTGGCAGTGGCCATGATTACGCCCGGCCCCGTTGTGATCACAGTTGGTTTTATAGGCTATTTGATTGCTGGTTTTCCGGGTGCATCCATTGCGGCGCTGGCTACCTTTCTTCCATGTTATTTATTTACCGTTATTCCTGCGCCGTATTTCAAGAAGATAGCAAAGAATACATCAATTAAAGCATTTGTTGACGGAATTACCGCTACTGTTGTGGGCGCATTGGTTGGGGCAGTAATAGTAATTGCAACCCGTAGTATTACAGATTTTTCAACAGCCCTAATTGCCCTGGCTTCCTTATTATCTTTAATTTACATCAAAAAAATTCAGGAGCCGTACATAATTGCAGTTGCGGCTATCTTGGGTATTTTATTAAAATTATTATGAGTGCCTGGTTTCCAAGTGTAAGTGAGCATTATTTTTAAGCATGCAATAATCTCATTATTCTGGCAAATCTTTTGCACGAGCTTTCATCTTACATTGCTATTTTTTTTAATTAGCTTTTAAAAAGACATTGTATGAGAAAGTTTTTAACCGGGTGCTAATTGAAATTGTTGCTCTAAAAAGAATAATGAACTTTATGAAAACGTTACTTATCAAATCTTAAAAAATAATATTTAACAAGGATAATTTGTAATTAATACATTTCCAATTCAAAAATGAACAGAATATGAAACAGTTAATAAAAGCAATTCCAGTGTTTGCCGGTATTCTCGCAGGTTTGCAAATAACTTCCTGCAATGATGGTAGAAGCACACCTGCAATAAGCAAAGACAGAAAAGATACCATTGGTTGCTCCCCGGGAAATAGCAAACTGGATATTCAATCCATAGATCGGGTCACGGGGATGAAGGGGGTTGAAAAAAACGGCGAATACAAAATCACTGTTCCACAGAATGACCTGCATATTGTTGTAGATGGGTTTAAAATAATTCCGCCAATGGGTCTGGGCACCTGGATAGCCTTTACTCCTTGTGGAGACAGTGTGATGATGATGGGGGATATCATTTTAACAGAAACTGATCTGGCTCCTGTTCAAAGGGAAGTTATCAGGCAAGGGCTGGCTATAACTGCCATTCACAATCATTTTGTGCGCAACAGGCCCAATGTGATGTACATGCACATAGATGGTTTTGGAAGCGTGGCAAAACTCGCAGGCAATGCCAGGGCTATATTGGATAAAGTAACTGAGGCAAGAGGAGCGGATCCAAAGGCAGGTAAACCGGATAGTGTAATAAATACCATAAATATTGCCCTGCTTGATTCCGTGATAGGTCACAAAGGAGAAATGAGTAAAGGAGTCTACAAATATACAATTGCCAGGCCCGATGTAATGCTTAAAGAGCATGGTGTTTCAATAAGCACATTCATGGGTTTCAACACATGGGCTGCCTGGCAGGGTACTGCTGACAAAGCTGCTGTAGCCGGCGACTTCACCATGCTAATGAATGAGGTAGAACCGGTGATTAAAGCATTGGTGGAAAATGGGATAGAGGTAGTGGCTGTTCATAACCATATGGTTCATGAAGAACCAAAAATTTTCTTTTTACATTATTGGGGAGTTGGTCCTGCAGCGCAATTGGCCAAAGGATTAAAGGCAGCTTTGGACCAAACAGGAAAAGATATGGAACATTAAAGGAGCCCATGTATTCTAATGCCGGGCTATAAAGAGGAACAATGAAAAATGGTAAACTATTTGTAATTCCTCTCTTTTTATTTTGTTGGTGCCTGCACGGTGTCATGCACAACCGCAGAATCAAAACGAAATCCTGAATCTAATAAGTTCAGTCCCTTTACCTGGCGTAAGCGGCCGTATAGATCATCTCGCATATAACCAGATTTCTCAAAGATTTTTGTTGCTGCCCTGGGCAATAATTCAGTCGAAGTAATTGATTTAAAAACCAATCAACTGATCCATAGTATAGGGCACTTAAACGGCCCCAGGGAATCACTTTTATTCCGGAAACGAATTCCATTTTGAATAATGGAGTTTGTGATGTTTTTAAGGCAGGCAATTTTCAAAAAATCACCTCTATACAATTACCTGGTGATGCCGACAATGCCCGTTACGACTCCATTCATAAAATAATTTATGTAGGTTATGGGGATGGAGGTATTGCTATTATTAATTCCGTCACATTTAAAATAGTGGGTGACATTAAATTGCAAGGCCACTCCGAATCATTTCAACTTGATTTCACAGCAAAGAGGCTATATGTAAATGTTCGGATAAACGGCAAGCCGAGGTAATTGATCTCGATAAACGAACAGTGATGGACAAGTGGAAATTAACGGTCGCCAGGGCAAATTTCCCAATGGTATTAGACGCTGCCAATCACCGGTTATTTATTGGTTGCAGGCATCCTTCAAAATTATTGGTGTTGAATTTAGATACAGGGCAGTTAATTGCTGATCTTGACACAGACAGTGATGTGGATGATATTTTTTACGATCCAAAAAGCAGCAATATATATTTGAGTTGCGGCGGAGGATATGTAGATTTTTTTGTACAACAAGACACTAACAGTTATAAATTCATCGAGCAGATTCGAACATGCGTGGGGAGAGAGTAATAGTGCAAAAGTAGCAGTTCATGAATTTACACATGCAGTCGTATTGAAATTACTTTGGACAGAGAATCGCAACCATTGGATTCCAAAGCCTTTAATCAAAAATTCGGATCCTTTCCGACTTGGCTTTAGGAAGCCTCAGCACTTATGAAGCAGGGCAATTTGTTGACCCGAAAACATTGCCATATTTAAGCAAGGGACCGTACCCGACTTTATCAGAATTAGATAGTCATTCGAAAGGTGGCAAAATTTATGATTGTGGTTATACAATAATCCAATACCTTTTAACCTCCCTCCTTCAAACAAGACAAATTAATTCAGCTTATTGAAAATTATGGAGACTTGAAGAATACAATAAATATCACCAGTGATCAATTCAGCAAGGGTCGGTATGACTTTGTAAAAGAAAAGTAGCTCAAATAAAACTTGCAGCGAACAATGCATTGCCAAAAGTCAGGGCTGGGCATTGCAAACGAAGAATAATGACCAAATGTTTTTTGGTACTTTTCCAACAGTCATGGCGCCAACTGATTGGCCAACGAAAATTTTATGGATGCTGTCGGATGATGTGAGTCGCTGAAGGCATCTTTAAGGCGCCGGCATCTTGCCATGTGTATTTTGTCACTACTCTTCCAAATTTTACAAAAGCTTATAATTGTTTTTCGTCGCAGGCAAGTGCCGGCGCCAGACCAGCAATTACTAAACAACCTTTTTGATTTCCATGCAACCGCGAGTGCCACTTTCATGACGTAAAAGACAGAATATCATTTGCAACTAACATGAACCAGGATTTTGACGGTGTGGCAACATAGCCAGTTTTGCAATATCAATTTGCCAATTGTTGCGCCGGAATATTCAAGATGACTTTCGAAATCAAATTAATTTATGTCAAACCACAGCCTTGTCGTCAACAAGTCGGGCCCTTGTGCAGTAACTGCGGCCTTGTAATTTGTTCCGTTCAATGATTGCTCAGTTCCGGGATATATAAAACGAAGTGGCAATTTGCCATCCAGTACACCCGCGACAGCCGGTTGTAATTTGGGATAATCAAGCCGCCGCCATTCCGCAAAAGCCTCCAGTCCCTGGCCAAACAAAGCGATCCACTTTTGATTGCCAATAGATTTTTTGAAATTACTGTTATCATACTGAACCTGCGCTTGTGCGATGTATGTTGCAACCTCATTATCAGGAATGCCATATTGCTTCAATGACGCTGTTACTGCCTGTGTATATAAATCAGCTGCGTTGCCAGTTGTTAAATTCCTTGCTGCAGCTTCCGCCAGGTTGAAGAGTGTTTCAGCATAGCTGATAATTACGGCTGGTGCGCCCGGTGCAGTAAAATAGCTGCCGGGTTTAGACGTTTTTGTAAACCCCAGGTTGCTTGCATCGCCTACTAATAAACCGTTCGGAATGCCGACATAGGTTTGAGCGGTAGCCACCTGTGTCTTGGCAGAGTAAACAGGCAGGCGTGGGTCATTCAAAGTCCTCAGCTGATCCGTAATCGTTTTACTGATCCGGTAATCATCCCTTGTATCGAATAAGTTACTAATTGGGTTTTGGTTGGGTGAAGTTAAATAAACCAATTGAGCCGTTTCGCTGTTACTGCTGATAAAAGAGCCGCCTTCAGCCTGTATATCCGCTAAAACCTGCTTGGAAACATCCGGCAGCCTGTCTGCTATTCGTAGCGCAATCCGCAGGCGCAACGAGTTTGCAAATTTCTTCCATAGCACAATATTATTCTTGTAGATAAGGTCTCCCAGTATCGCTTTCCCGGCTGGATCGAGTGATGACTGGGCAGATTTAAGATCTTTCAATAAACCAGTATACACGTCTTTTTGTGCATCATACGCAGGGGTTAAAAACTCGTCAATTTGTGCAGACTGGCTATACGGAATATTTCCATAAGCATCTGTAAGCAATTGAAACACCCACGACCTTAACACCAGCGCCACACCCTTGTAGTTAGTATTGCTTTGCTGTTCCGCTAATTTAATAACCTGGTTTAAGTTAACGATGCTTTTGGAATAAGCAGCCGTCCACAGTTCCTGGAAATCATTGTTCGAAAAAATATAGCGGTCAGGATCCGTGTACTGGATCTTTGCCCACTGCTGAGTAAAGAGCAGGCTTGAATTCATATTGTTGGTAGTTCCCCAATAAGTGTCTGCTGTAGTTTTAATAGCTGCCGTAAGCAAATAGTCCGGCTGGGCATTCTGAGCAGCATTTGGGTTTACGTTTACCTTTTCAAGGTCTTTTTTGCAAGACGTCATTGCAAATAAAACAAGTGCTGATATGGATAGGGAGATATATTTCAGTTTCATGATGATTAAAATTTGAGGTTGATGTTAATACCAATGTTGCGTACTGTCGGGAGCGTAAGATCTTCCAGCCCCTGGGCGTTGCTGTTATTAAAGGCTGTTTCCGGATCTATGTTCGGAACTTTTTTGTGAATGATCCACAAATTGCGACCAACCACCGATATGGTTGCGCTTTGCAGTTTTATGCCTCTGGTAAGTTTAGCAGGAAGCGTATAGCCAAGTTTAACTTCGCGGAGTTTTACATAAGTGGCGTCGAATACAAATTGTTCGTCTACGTTGGTGAACCCTTTATAATAATTTTGCGCCGGCAGAATAGTGGTATTCGCTTTTCCATCTGCAGTAACCCCGTTGAAAATGTTTCCGTCCTGGTATACTGTTTCACCGGATGGTCCGGCTGCTGTTCCAGCCGGCAAAGCCACGGCTTTGGCCGAATTTTGATTGCCGGGATAATAATAAGTAAGGCCGCCATTTTCAGCATTGCGGCCTTGTAAAGTGGTAGCAAGTACCCCTGTGTAAGTACCGGTGCGGTTGGTGTTGGAATATATGGATCCACCAATCCTGGCATCAACCAAAAAGCTCAGATTGATATTTTTGTACGTAAAACTATTGTTGATGCTACCCAGCCAATCCGGCGTGAACTTTCCGAGGAATTGTTTAGATGGATTTATTACCGGAATACCACCAGCGGAAACAATGATGTTGCCTGAAGCGTCCCGCAGGTAAGCGTTACCGAATAGAGTACCATAAGGCTGCCCAACAGCTGCCAACACCTGTACTGTACGGTTGCTTCCTAAAACATAGCTTTGTAACCTTCCTTCTTTATCAAGTTCCAAAACCTTACTGCTGTTTCGGGAATAATTAATATTGACATCCCATGCAAATTGTTTCGTCTTGATAGGCGTTCCTCCTAATTGAACTTCGATGCCCTTATTGTTGATCTTTCCACCATTGATCAACTTTTGACTGTATCCCGTAGAAGGGCTTACATCTACGCTCAGGATCTGATCTACACTATTTGTGTTGTAAACGCTGAGGTCTGCTCTTACACGATTATTGAAGAAGCCAAACTCTGCGCCGAGTTCAGTAGAAGAAGTGCTTTCCGGTTTTAGGTTAGCATTGAGGTCGATACTTGCGGCGCTCTGCTGTGGATTTGCACCAAAAGGCGCTGTAAAATTATATGTGTTCACCAATTGATATGGTTCTGCTGCCTTGCCAACTTTAGACCAGCCACCTCTCAGTTTGGCGAAACTTAATGTATTGTTTTTGATGTCAAATGCCTCGGTCAGAATAAAGCTTCCATTTACCGAAGGATAAAAGTACGAGTGGTTAGCAACGGGCAGGGTAGAGGCCCAATCATTGCGTGCGGTTAGATTTATGTAAGCATAACTCTTGTAACCTACCTGCGCTGAAGAGAAAAGGCTATTGGTTTTTAGTTTGCTAAAATAGTTGGATGATACCAATGGATCACGGGAATTACTCAATGTGTAAACACCGCTTACGGCGAGCTTCGGTGCTAGTTGGTCGTTTTGGGCGTAGCTGTTCACCCTGATATTGCCACCTGCAAAAATGTCGAGCGAGATGTCACTGCTAATCTTTTTATTAAAGTTCAGCCTTGCTTCCGTATTGTTTTCATTGATTGTGTAAGCATCTTCTTCATAAGAGCCAAAAGGTGTTCCGCTTGTACCATAAGCCACTTTTAACTTACGCCGGTCGGTATAATAATCGCTCCCGGTACGAAAGTTTGCGGACAGGCCATCAGCAATTTTATAGTTGAGCTCTATATTTCCTATGATTCGGTCCTTGCGCTGGCCCACGGTATTTTCGTATGCAACAAAATACGGGTTGCTATAATAGCTGTTGTTCCAGTTAAAAGTTTTTCCTTCCGCGTCGCGATAATTTCTAAGCTGGTTTATATCTACCTGGCGGCCAAACCAGGTAAACTGTAACATGGTGCTGGTTGCTCTTTTGCCTCCGGCACCCGGCAAATTTGCTGCATCATCCCGGATATAATTGGCACTTGCATGCAACGTGAGCTGAGGCACTATTTTGTAACTGGTGCTTAGTAAGAATGAATTTTTCCCCTGGCTTGAATTAGGGATAACCCCCGTTTGTTTTTGATTATTATACGAAAAACGAAAATCATATTTATCATCGGAGCTTGCAATTGCCACACCATTATTGTAAGTAATTCCTGTGTTGAAAAAGTCACGCACATTGCCTTGATGGGCTACAAATGGCACAGGTTGCCCCTTGGAATAAAATTGTGGCAGCAGCTTTCCATCCAAAGCGGGCCCCCAACTTTCATCAACGCCATCATTTACTCCACCACCTGCGCCATCCACATAACTGAATTGCCCGTTTGACCCCTGCCCGAAAGCATTTTGGTATTCGGGTAAGCTAAGCAAAGTGGAAAAACTTGTGTTTGAATTGAGCGTTATACCCAAGCCCTTCGGGTTTTTACCAGTTTTCGTTTTAATTAAAATTACCCCAGCAGCAGCGCGGGAGCCGTATAATGCAGCTGCATTGGGCCCTTTCAAAACACTGATCGATTGTATGTCTTCTGAATTAATATCTGCAATCGAATTAGCGAAATCCCTTGATCCACCATTGCCCAATAGTTGCGAATTATCTACCGGCACACCATCTATTACGAATAACGGCTGGTTGTTCCCTGCAATGGAAGTCTCCCCACGAATGATGATCCTTGAAGATCCCATATCACCCTGGCTGCTGGTAACATTTACACCAGCAATTTTACCGGACAAAGAATTTACCAGGTTGGTTTCCTTTGCTTCAGAAAAATCTTTTGCCTTTAACTCCTGTACAGCATACCCCAATGATTTTTTTTCTTTGGATATGCCGAGGGCCGTCACCACAACTTCGTTGAGCACATTGTCACTCAATTCCAGTAATACCTCAACAGCCGTATCACCGGATAATGTTATTGTGTGTGATTTGTACCCGATAAAAGAAAATAAGAGGCTGCTTTTATCAGTCGCAGTAATGGAAAAATTACCATTGTTGTCAGTTACCGTTGAAGCATTGCTACCCTGAACGGCAATAGTAACACCGGGCAAAGGCTCTCCACTGTTTCTGGCTTTTACCTTTCCCTTTACAAGTAAGGTTTGTGCCACAACGAATTGCCCCAGAAGCAACAAAGCAATTACTGCAATTGCCTTAAAAATATTGCGTGAAATAAAAGTTTGCATACGATTTTATGTTAGTTATTAATTGGAAAATACTTTTTATTTCAGGGTATAACAATACCCTGCTGATCGGCGCAATAGACATTGCCACCGTTCCGATTCGAACACTAAAAAAAGTCATTTGGTGGAGCTACAACAACTTTGAATTCTTTGTTTTAAAGCAAAAAAGGGGATGATTAGTAAATTAGGTTGGCGGTGTTGATGAATTTTGATCATAGTCATAAGTAACGGGTAATTCTGGTTTCCCGGGAGAAACGGGCGTTAAATTTCTGCAAAGATAATTACTTCAGATAGTCTACCAAAAGAATGGACTACTATTTAAAAAATAAATTTTAAAACTGCTGGGTGACAGTTTTCCAGCAAAAGAACGTTACAATAAAATAGCTGCAATTTGTGCATATGGGGGTAGTTTTTGCTTTCATAAGTGTATTACGTTTTGGAAATAAAAAATGTATGCGTGCATTTTTATTGCTGCCAAATAATAAAATATATTAGTCCATTATTTTAATGGGCTATCAATTTAAATTATTAGCTTTGACGAAGTTTCAGTACAAACAGATAACTGTTAAGTTGCGTGTAAGTGCATTTTTATTTGGCTCACGCTACAATGAATTCAGTTTATTTCTTCCCGGTAAGTTGGCGCGAGTATAATTTAAAATCTTATGCCTCGTATTGGCCCTTTGTCTAAAGCTGAAATAAAAGAACCTGTGGAAAAAGTATTTGAACAACATGTAACGGAGTTCAATAGCCGCATCACCAACATGAAAGCCACGCTGGGGCACTCTTTGTTAGCATTTGAGGTTTATATGAAATGGTATCCTTTGTATAACGAAGTAAAAAATATCCTGCGTAGCCGTTTGGCATACTTATATGCATATTCCATTTCACATTCAACCGATTGCCTGCTTTGTACTACTTTTTTCAGGAAGATAATTATCGACTCAGGAGAAAATCCGGAGCACCTTAAATTATCTCCCCAGGAACAGCATGTTATTAATTTCGGAGGTGCAATTGCAGCGCACAAAGCCAATATCGCCAATCGCCTTTACAAAAGCATTTTTCATTTCATTTTCGTTTCAGTTATAAGTGATGTCACCATATTTGCCATCATGAAAATCTCTGTAGGCCTCTGCAATTTCAGTTTTAGTGTTCATCACAAAAGGCCCCCCGGCTGCAATGGGTTCTGCATATTTTTCACCTCCAAATATAAGAATGTCGATCCCAGCTTCTGAATTGTTGCTGATCTCAATTGTTCCTTCGTTTCTGTCAAACTCAATGAATTCACCTTTAGTGAATTCGGTATCGTTGATCACTGCATTTTGTAATGGAAGAAAGGCGGCGTATTCCAACCCTTTTTCTGCAGAGAGAGAAAATTGTTTTCCTGCTTCCAGGTGAATGTGATATAAAAACTGTTTTGAATAATTTGGAATTTTGGAAGCTAAATTTTCATACTTCCCCACAATAACTTTGATCCATCCTCTTTTACCAGGCAACATTTGTTGCGGCACTTCACCTGCCTGTACAGGAAGATATTCCGGCGGTCCGGCTTTTTGTTTGGAAGGAAGATTGATCCAAAACTGAAACGCATGTGTAAGCAGGTCGGTGGTTTGCGGGTCAACATTCAGTACTTCATCATGTATAATCCCGTTGCCGGCTTTCATCCATTGTGCTCCACCTGATCTCACTTTTTCCTGATGCCCTTTGCTGTCATGATGATCGGCTTCACCATTGAGAATATAAGTTAATGT
>JAOQAK010000077.1 GCA_025963635.1 Ferruginibacter sp. | reverse complement strand
GCTACGCCCGGAACACTTTTAAACTGCCGGTCGAGCACCCAGTTTTGAATCGTTGTTAAATCGCGAATACTCCTGGTGGCGCTTTTTAAGGTATACCTGAATATCTCACCTGTAGGGCCATAGGGAGGCTGTACATCTGGCTTTACGCCTTCGGGCAGATCAGCGCCTCCAAGCCTGCTTAATACCTGTTGCCGTGCGAACGCGTCATCTACATCATCATCGAATATGATTCGTACATAGGATAATCCGAATGCTGATGTGGTGCGCAGGTTCGATTTTTTTTGTACAGAGTTCAACACCGTTTCCATGGGAATGGTAATGAACTTTTCCACTTCTTCTGCACTTCTGCCGGGCCATTGTGCAATGATGATGATCTGTGTGTTGGTTACATCAGGAAAAGTTTCAACAGGTGTGTTTTTGTAGCTAACAATCCCGATTGCTGCAATCACCGCGGTTAAAAAGAAGACCAGGTAACGGTGCCTTAAAGAAAAATGGATGATATTTTTTATAAATTTATTCATGGAATAGTTTTAACGAAACACGACAACGAGCAGATCACTCCTTTTAATCTTTTTTTTGTAAATGCGACGTTGCTTGAAAACAAACGGGCTTCTTAATAATATCAAACATGGTTATACTTAGCAAGGGTTATATTAATGGGTTGTTGATTGGCTCCATAAAGATTAACAGTACAAGAGTGCGACGCCACTAAAGCTTCATAGCAGTACTTCTGCCTGGCTCATAAAAAATAGAACGCACGATTTTATTAATGTGCAGTTGCAAATCAGTTCAGCGAACTTATTTTTCAGTAAGTGCTTTAAACAATAATACCTGGTTCTGAGAAATTACCTGCTCACCGGCTTTCAATCCGCTTTTGATATATGCCATACCACCTGACTTTTTTAACAACTCTATTTCCTTTACGCCCAGATCGCATTTGCTTTTGTACAGGATCACATAGTCTTTTCCGTTTTCAGAAATTATAGCTTTAGCCGGTACCCCGATCGCTCTTTTACCTTCTTTATTAGTGATGAGGATATTGGCAAACATTTCGGGCTTGAGGGATTGATTTGTATTGGGCAGCCTTACACGAATTTTCATCACTTTAGTAACAGGGTCAAGCACGTTGCTTACTTCATCTATTACGCCCGTGAAAACGCTATCCGGATAAGCCAGCGTAGTTACCCTCGCTGCATACCCACGCTTTACCTTTGATATATCCGTTTCATATACATTGGCCCACACCCATACATCACTGATATCACCGATGGTGAATAAATTGTCGTTGGCATCACTCCTGATAAAACCACCGGGATTGATTTTTTTCTCCACCACGTAACCACTGATCGGCGCCGTAATAATATAAGTACCATTGGCCGATGTGCGGCCCCCACCATTTATCCGGATTTGATTTTTCAATTTTTCAGCAGCGGTAACGGCTTTCTGATAATTTTCTTTTGCTTCGAGGTAATCCTTCTCACTGGCTATACCGTTACTAAACAGGGATGCTTCATTCTCCATTTGCTTTTTTGCAATAGCGACATCGTTACCGGCGGTTGAGAGATCGCTGTAATTACCCGAAACATCGGCACTTTTAATAACCGCAAGCTTTTGGCCTTTATTTACTTTGTCGCCCAAAGAAACATTTACCTGTAAAATTTGTCCGCTGCTGAAGGGATATATTTTTGAAACTTTCCGGTCATCAAAATTGATTTCGCCGCTCAATTTCAATTCATCATCCACACTGATCAGCCTGGCGGTGTCAATGGCAATGATGTTTGCCATGGAGTCTGTTATGCAGATAGCGGCAGGTTGTGGGTTTGACTGTTGAACGCCTTTGCATCCAAATAAAAATGCAATCGTAATAATAATCAGCAGACTTCTATAATTCATTGTATGATGGCTTTGGGTAATTATTGAATAGTAATCGCGTTGGCGTTGATTGAATAGTTGAGTTCTTCAGCCGCCTTTAGCAGGTTATTGTTTTGCTCCAGCAGCTTGAGCCTGGTATCTTTATAAGCGTCAGCAAAATCAATAAATTCCAATAGGCTGATCTGTCTTGCCCGGTATGATTTCACCATGTTCTGAAACAGTTCCTCGTATCTTTTTGCAAAGTCCAGTTGTTGTATGTTATTCACCTGTTGAAAAAATAGTAACTTTTTATAGGAGGCACTTACCTCGTTTGTTATTTTACTGTACTGATAGTTATTGAGTAGCTCTTGTTGCTTGAGGGTGAGTTCTGCCGATTTTATATTTCCCTGGTTCCTGTTAAAAATATTTATGGGCAGTGCAACCATCAAACCAATATAATTTGGATTATAGCTGCTGTGCTGGTCGTACTCGGTACCAATGGTAACATCGGGCTTTGCCAGTGCTTTTTGATAAACAACATTATGATTTTGAAGAGCCATTGTTGCCCTTGCAATTTTTGCTTCGGGCCTGTTGTTGATCGCCAATGCAATAAGGCTGTCAATAACGGGTAGAGAGCCAGTGGTTAAATCAGTCCATTGATAATTCGTTTTCGGTGCAATAAATATTTCTTCAGAAGATTGCAATAATAATTTGAGTTCGCTTTCGGGGGGCATCATAGCCGCCGTGATATTTACTTCTTCATTTTGCAGCGTGAACAGCAGCGCTTTCAACCGCATATTATCTTTTAAGGCGATATTGCCGGCTTTTAATTCTTCATCCATTCCTTTTATCAATCGCTGCAGTTCAATGATCTCAATGTCGTATAGCTGTTTAATTTTCAACTGGTGATCTATCTCGAGCAAATCGCTTCTCAGGGCATAACGAAGATTTCGCAGGATATCATTCAACTGTTCAATGGCCAATGTAGTATTGTCATTAGCCAGTGCGGCGAGTTTGCTTCTTTTTCTTGCGGTTTTTATCAGCTGCGTGATTTGAATAAATACCTGCCCGTTAACGGCATCGTGCCTGAGGAACTTTCCGTCTCCCTTTTTTCCGTCGTAAATATTCTGGTCCGTTGTAAGGATTGGATTGTCCCATAATTTAGCCTGCTCTGCAAGCGCTTTATTTGCATCAATATTGTATTTTGCTGCCAGCAACAGGAGGTTCTTTTGCATAAATACCTGCTCTGCTTCGGCTAGTGTAAACCGGCTGGTATCCGGAGTGGTTTGGGCATACAATGTTACACGTGAAGTAAAAATAAGGATGATCAGTAGTGTGAATAATCTTTGCATCGGGCTTTATTCCAACAGTTTTAATTATTGTGTAATAGGCATGCAAAGCTGCCTTCTTATTTTGTTAAGCAGTAATTAGGGTAGGTTAACAGGCAGTTAATAATAACAGATATACGGCAAGATTACCGTTTACTGATGTGTAGTGTGTTAGATTATCTTTTTGAAAAGGAAAGCAGGATGGTGTTACAGAGGCTGCTTTCATCGCCATCATAATGGTGCCCGCCCCCGAGTTGAATGGCGGTGTAGTTTTTTATGGTAAGCTTTTGTAGCGGAAAATTTTTTTCTTCTTTGCCTGAAATAATTGTTAGCGGCTTAGTAGTAATTTTATTAATGGCAGCCACTACACTTTCTCCTCCGTAGAAATTTGCTCCAATCATTGCGGCCAGATGGATCTCGAAATCGGTATAAGGGGCAGGCGATAAAAGGCTGATGTTCACGACTGCCGAACTTATATCCGGTGGGAGAAGATTAAAAACAAAGGGCATCACATCTGCCCCAAAGGAATAGCCAATCAACATGATTTTTTTTCGCCTCCATATTCTTTGGTAATACCTTGTAAGATGAGTGATGTCTACTGTAGTTTGTGCTGCTGTTTTCTTTTTCCAGAAATAGTCCCTTGCATTTAAAGATATTACCGGACATCCTTTGGCAGCTAATTCCACTGCCAAAGTTTTAGAGAATTTATTCCATCCACCGTCACCGGTGATATACATTATCAAAGGTTTGCTGGTATCATTTGCAGCTTCAACGATGTTAACAGGAAGTTGCATGAATGTGGGTGCATTTTGGGCAAATGAATGCCGGAAGGTCAACAGCGAACATAGCAGAAAGATGATTTTATTCTTAATCATTATTTGGATAGGTGATTATGCTGAAGCCGGTAATTCAATCGTGGATTATTGAAACCCGGAGTGGTTTTTTCCTGCAGCGGCTGCATTACTTTGTTTAGTGCGGCAGGCAATTGAATGAGATCAAAATCATTTTCATATACGAGGTATTTATTTAACCACTGGCTGGCATATTTTTCTTTGAAATCACGCAGACCCTGGTAGTTTTGATATCGTTTGATTTTTTCGTAGGCAAATTTCACTACCCGTTCTGCAGTATTGTCCGGCTCTGTAATTCCCGACATCGGCACCAGGCCAAGATTGAGCCATTGCAAGTTTTTCTCTTTTCCATATTGAATGGCAGTTATAATCAGCGCATCCATGCACCCGCCGGGAGCATTGTTTGTTTTCCTGATCATATCGTAGGTGTAGCCTTCCGGTGTATAGTCTGGTATAAAATTTAAAAATGCCACGGCTTTTTTTTCGGGATCACGTATGATAATTACATCCTGTTGACTGAGCAAGTTTGCATTGAACATTCCCTGCGAAAAAATGGTTTCTTTTTTATGAAAATCTGCCAGCCACTGGTCAGACACTGATTTCAATTCAGCGGTTAATACATCGCTTAAAGGCGCTTTGCAGGTATTAATGAAATAGCCTTTTTTAGCAAGGCTGTTCAATGTGTTGCGCAAAGATTTTTTATCTTTTCCTTCCAGCGAAAAACTTTTGATCTCCAGCACAGCTTCCTGGCCAATCAATAGTTTCTTCTTTTTTAATTGTTCAAAATAATAGATGCCTTCTTCATCCACCCGGTAGAAGGCAGTCTTCCATCCCATACGGCGGCAATGGCTTTCAAAGGACCTTAACATTGGCAATTTATTTTCTTCGGCGCAGACGGGTTCTTCCAGTACAATTGCAAATCCATTGGCGATGCGGTAAGCGATAAACCCTTCATGGTCATCTGCAAAAAAAAGCAATTTGTCATCCTGTATTTTAAAGTAATCCACGGCGCTGCTACCATACCTCGTAAGCAATGTCTGTGCTTCCTCCACAGCAATACGGGCCGTGCCGGGATCCCTTGTGTACGGACGAATAATGGTATAGAAAAAAAATACCCAGGCAGACACGCTTAATACATTTACCAGAGTCATGAATTCCCTTCCAAACCTCGTGACAGGGTGCAGTTCCCCGTTAGTAAGTAACAAGAAACTCTTAATGGAAAAGGCGATGGACTGTTGCCAGGTGAAGTCAACCCCAAAATGCCTCAGATCTAAAAAATAAAATCCGGTGGTCTCAAAAATTACCACTGCCATAAAAACGCTTATCGAAGTAATTATCCCGATATTGATTAGCCTTGGGTTGCTTTTCAACCGGTATTGTTTGTAGGTGGTGAGTAATATAACCATCGCAAAAAAGGCTACGGAAGATTCTTCCCAATCTAACGCTTTTGTTAGATGGCTCACAAAAGATAACAACGAAACGATCAAAGCGATCAGCCAGGCATTTCTAAGGCCTCTTAACAGCAATGTGGCGGTAACCAATAGCAATATGCCCATCAATAACACAAGCAAGTTGGATGCATGGATGATATCCGTTGGGAGATATTGCCTTAATAAGCGAATGCGTGAAGCGATTGGGGGCGTGGTAGCAGAAATTATATTGACAATACCTAATACAAATATCAAAACTGCCGGGGCCACCCTGAAAAAAATCTGTTTGCCTTTGGCAGCGAAGGATAAAAGACCTGCAGATAGCGGCAACCAGAACTCGAAGATTCGATATAAGATGGTTATCTCTAAAGCCTGTGCAGGGCTGTAGCCATACAACGTTAGTATATAAGTGAGCGATAGTTCTATTGCACCGAGGCCCCGAAGAAACGGTGATGTGGCTAATAAGATGACACTTACAACATAACCAACACAGGCGGCTACAATGGAAGGATGAACGCCTACTGCAAGCATGGCTATGAACAAGTGAAGTATGCCTGAAAATTCAATGCCTACAGATAATAAAGTAGCTAAGCCAAAATGGCGAAGTGACCAGTTGAAGGATGCAAATTCTTCAATTTTTTTTTCGATCCACGGAAACATTTTAACAAGCAATGCATGTACCCACCCACGGTTGCGAACCGAGTAAATTAGAAACACAAACAGGGATAGCATGCACGCAAGCGTGACGATGCCAATTGCGGAATTGTTGATATGTTGCGATTGGGTAAAGGTATAAATGATGACGGGCAGGCCCACTAAGAACAATGAGAGAATACCTGTAAATGCATAGATGCCGGATGATTGATGAATCTCTTTTTTATGAACAGCGGAGCGACGCAAACTGTCGGGCATATACGCCAGCGCCGTCATGCCGCCCGCGGGAAGAAACACACTCAGGAAATTTCTTTTTAAAAACAACTCCAGTGCAAGCGACACCGGCAATCTCGATTTTACAGACGCAAAGCTGAAAACATACATGCCTGCCTGTAAAAAAATATAAACAACCGTAAGCAGTATTCCTGCTACCATCCATTGCGGGCTGGCTTGCTGCAAAGCAGGGATGATAGAAATTAATTCATGGCGCTCCTGCCTGAAAAAGTAAATTGCTACCAGGATAAATAAGATGGCCAGTACTTCCTTTAAGTGCAGCTTTTTGATAATGGCAGAAATATTACTTGCCCGAAATGCTGATTTGGGTTTTTTATGATGCTTCATAAAGGATGCCTGATCGTCCTTGTTCATAGCTGAGGCTATTATTCGTATTACAGCCCATTCGTTGGCGTATAATTGTCTACCGTTTAAACTGTTTGCTGCACAGTAAATCTAAAACCAATTCCATGGATGGTTTCCAACACAATGCCCGGTTCAGCTTTGATGTATTTGCGTAACTTACTGATGAATACATCCATGCTCCTGCCAAGGAAGAAATCATCTTTGCCCCACACATTGATGAGCACCTCTTCGCGTTTTACAACCTTATTCTGGTGCTCGCAAAAAAACTTAAACAGGTCGGCTTCTCTTTGGGTGATGCTAAATGTTTCAGTGGAAGTAATGATCTTTAAATTGCCAAAAGAAAAATGAATATTGCCTAAGGAAAAATCTTCAACAGTATCAGCGTGCAGTTTTTTGCTACGCCGGAGAAAGACTTCAATTTTTTTTAGAAGTTCGGGCATACTGAAAGGTTTGGAAATATAATCATCAGCCCCTGTGTCATATCCTTTCAATCTGTCTTCTTCCTGGCTTTTTGTACTTAAAAAGAGGATGGGCAAAACATCCGTTTGTTTTCTTATTTTCTTTGCCACCGTGTACCCGTCTTTATTAGGCATCATGATATCGAGTAAGCAGATGTCGAATTTGGCCTTGTCAAAACTGTCTATCGCCGTTTGCCCATCTGCGCAGTGTACAACTTTATAACCTTCATCCTCCAATGTGTCTTTTACAATAAATGCAAGACTGCTATCGTCTTCTGCAAATAAAATAGTTGCTTTAGGTGTTTGCATAATTTGATAATTTTAGTGTGTAGGTAATTCAATTACAAACTCAGAACCGATACCGGTGATGCTTTTTACGTGGATAGTGCCCTTGTTTTCATCGACCACTTTCTTAACAAAATATAGGCCGAGCCCAAGCCCTTTTACATCGTGTACATCCCCGGTGGGTACCCTGTAAAATTTTCGGAACAATTTTTTTTGATATTGCTCCTCTATTCCAATGCCATTGTCTTTAACAGAAATAAAGTATACACCATTGGTAACTTTTGTTTCTACAATGATCATCGGTTTGTTGGAATATTTTATTGCATTGGTAACCAGGTTCAGCATGGCCACATAAAAACTGCTTTTGTCGGCCAGCACGGTGCCATTGGTTGGCTCCAAAATAAGTTCCACCGCAGCATGCTTTTCTTCAATGGTTACATGTAACTGGTTGATCGCATTTTTTATCAATTCGTTTGGAACGATTTCTTCTTTTTCAAGCACGAGTCCATTGGCTTCTGCCTTCAAAACTTTCATGAGGTTTTCTATATGCTGCTTCAGATAGGCGGTTTGGCCCTGCATCAACCGGGTATATTTTTCAAGCCTTTCAGGATATTCTATGATAGATGGTTTTGCAATGGCATCCAATCCAACGATCAGGGTGGTCAGCGGTGTTTGAAATTCGTGGGTTACATTTCTTATAAAGTCATTCTGTACTTCGTTCAGAAATTTTTGCCTGTACAAATGAAAGATGCTTAAGCCCAGTGCAATTAAAATAACTAATAAAAGTATGCTTGATGCGATCCACCACAGCATTGAACTTAATATGTAATGTCCACGGTGTGGGAAATATAAATGAATGTAGGCATACGGGTTTTTAAACAGCGGCAGATCTATGCCGCTGTTGCCGGGATGTTTGGATGCAGCTGAAGGGAGGTATACCTGGTAGGCATAATTCTGTGTGCGTGCATCATATAGTGCAAGTTTGCAGTCGGTAAATACGCCAAAATCCTCTAGGTTATTCAATACCGATTTTACTATGGTATCTTTTTCCGGAATGTTATCAATCTTAAACAGGAAGGTGTTGACATCGGGTTGCGTGATGAGTTTTTGTAATTCAGTTCCTGATGAATCGCTCAGCTCCAAATCTTCGTAAACACCCTGGATGCTTTTAACTACACTGGTGGCAAATTCTTTCTGCTCGAAATTATAAATCTTGTTTAACCAATATAGCTGTACGCAAACGAGCAAACCAACCAGTATCGTTGATAAAAGAATGATCCATTTTAAGGTGGCTGAACGCATAGATTACTTTCTTCTTAACAAATGTTAATGCAAAGGTGCAAACAAATTGTTTTATGTCTTGAAATGATAAGGTTAAACAGTGGTTAAGCAAGATATATGCTTAAAAATGAGAAGAACAGGCAGTATAGAGAAATAAAGCAGGCGTTAAAGACTGGTTAAGCCAGCTTAAACATATTTTGACGTTGTACATTTGTAAGCATTTTGAAATAGATTTTTACCTAAAAATTTAACGATGAAAAAAATGATTCTTGCTGCAACACTGGTGATTGGGTTGCTTAGTTTTTCCAATGCTCAAACAGTTAAACCGGCACCCGCAAAGCCAAAGAAAGTTACCGAAGTGAAGGCTACTACCCAGGTAGCTCCAGCTGCCCAGCCTGTTAAAACAACTACTGCAAAAGCCGCTAAGCCCGTGGTTGCCCCGGCAAAAGCAGTAAATGCGCAGGGGGTTGTGTTGAAGAAAGACGGCACTCCCGATAAAAGGTATAGCGCTGCTACCGCCAAACCAAAAGGACCTGTAAAAAAAGACGGCACGGCCGATCTGCGCTTTAAGTCGAATAAAAAGAGTAAATAGCTTTATCTCTCTAAACAGTGTTCATCACGATTGATATCATAACTGCTCGTCGTTGTCATTCATAGAAATGTGGCCCGGAAACAGTGGATGAGCTAATTGCTGTTAGAATCTGCTGAACTTTTTATATGTTCGGTATGTATGACCGGTAAGTATCACCTATTGGTAATTCGATATTGTTTATTAAACCGAGTTTTCGGAATTGAGAAAAGGTGATTTTTTCCCTGCAAACGATATAGCTCCGGTGAATTCTTATAAATTGTTTCGCAGGTAATTTTTCCATCACTTTTTTCATTGATAATAAAGTGAGATAAAATTTTGTGTCGGTATGGATCTTAACATAATCGTCGAGCGCTTCAATAAAAATGATTTCATCATAAGCGATCCTGACCACTTTATAATCTTCGTGAATGTATAAATATGGGGAAGGGGTTTTGCTTTCATCAGGTTTTTTAAACCTTTCCCACGCCACGGCTTTGCCAACTGCCTTTTGAAACCGCAAGAGATTAAAGGGTTTTAATAAATAATCAATGGCATCTGCTTCAAATCCATCCAATGCGTATTCCCTGTGTGCGGTAGTGAAAATGACCATTGGTTTCACTGCTAAGTTTTTGTATAGCTGGAAACCGTTGATATCGGGCATGCTGATGTCTAGCAATACAAGGTTTACAGGGTTGTGCTGCAGGAAATTCATTGCTTCTATCGCGTCAGAATAGGTTGCCAGGAGCTTTAGATCCGGAGTTTGAGCGGCATATTTTTTTATTACTTGCAGAGCAAGGGGCTCATCGTCTATCGCAATACAGGTTATCATGCGAGGTTCAATTGTAAGGTCACTTTATAGGTATCGTCTTTTTCATCCAGGGCAAAGAAATGCTTTTTTGGGTATTGCAATTGCAATCTTCTTTTGGTATTGTTTAAACCCATGGACATACCGCTGGTATGGTTCTCCGAAAATTTTTTATTGATTACCTGCATTGTTAATTCATTTTGTAAAACACTGATGTCAATGTTTACAAAGCAGGCGATATGATTACTAACGCCATGCTTAAACGCATTTTCGATATAATTAATTAGCAATAGGGGAGCAATTACTTTATCATTGGTGCAGCCCTTTGTGTTGAAGGAAACGGTCAGGTAATCATTGCTTCGGATTTGTTGTAAAGCGATGTAATTGGTAAGGTAATCCAGTTCTTTGTCAAGAGCCACTTTTTCTACTCCTGCGTCCTCTGTAACATACCGCATAATTGAAGATAACTTTAGTATTGCTTCAGGGGTTTGTTCGCTCTGGCAAATTGAGAGGGAGTAGATATTGTTTAAAGTATTGAATAGGAAATGAGGGTTGATTTGGGCTTTCAAATATGAAAGCTCCGAATCTAACTTTTGCACTTTCATTTCCTTATTTCGTTGTTCCATTCTCCGGTAGCGCTGGGCAAGACAAACAATACTGCTTAAGCACCATATAATTAAAAAATGCAGAAAACCAATTACCCTATCCATATCCCTTAGAGGCCTGCCAGCGTGTTCTCTCTGGAAATTAGCCGCATGAGGTATTAACCCGCTTTTGATAAAAGATGGTAAATAAACCGCCAGTAAAAGCAGTAAGAACATCGAAATGAAATATCGTATTTTTTTTTGCTTGTAATACAACTCCGGTAAGAGGAAAACTAAATTGAAATAAAAAAAGATTATAAAAAGAAGATTGTTGATAATAAAGAAGGGCAACAATGAAGGCCGCTGACCCGGCGGTCTTAACCCTCGCATTGCTGCCTGGTGGGCCTCAGAAGGGAAATTCAATAAAACAAAAGGAAAAATAAAGAAGGCTGTCCATCCCAGGAGATGAATTAATATAGTGAGGTATTTTTTGTTCATTCTAAATAAAGAGGCAATTGTGGTATAATTGAAATGGAAACCCACAGTTGTAAAAGTAATAAATCATCGGTTGCTTATATTATAAAACGGTAAACAGTGTAAATGTACCGGTAAACAGTTGTTGTTAATCAATTTTCACATTTCCTTACAGGCGATCTGCTTTAGTTTTGACGAATTACTCAAAGCAATTGTTAAAGCATCGATGAGAAATATACAATGCCTGTTTATTGGCAATACTCCCCAAACGTTTAAGGCCGTGTTAGAGTATACAATAAAAATACCGTGGTTAACTGTAGTGTGCAAGCCGGTAAATCCGAGGGAAGCACGTCATTACCTGCAGGAATTTGATATTGATATTCTGTTTTGTGATGTAGCGACGGTTATCGAAAAAGAAATGGAAGCCTTTTTATTGAATAACCGTGCCAGGCTACAGGTAATAGTACTTGCTACAAAAACAGAGCTTTCGGAAAATGACATTCTTTGTAATGTTTTCAGTTTTTTACCAAGACCGGTTTCCTTTGAAAAATTTTATAACACTGTATGCAGGGCCAGGGAATATTTACAGCCTGGCAAAGAAAAAGATATGTTTCATTTGTTTGATTTTGTATTTATTAAATCTGAGTATAAGTATTATCGGGTAAAGTTTGATGAAATACTTTTTTGCGAGGGCATGAAAGATTATACACAGGTTTATCTTGCCAACAAACCTAAACCCATTATTACATTACAAAATTTAAAAAACTTTATTGCCAAATTGCCGAAAGAAGGGTTTATAAGAGTACACCGGTCTTACGTAGTGTCGCTGGGCAGTATCGATGTGATCAGTAAAAATGATATTGTAATCGGCCAGAAGTTTATACCAATTGGTGAAAGTTATCGCAGCAACCTGTTCCGGATAGTAGAGCAATCTTCTTAATATGCAAATCTTATCGCAATTGTCGCAGGCAAGCAGCATTCGGCCATTAATTAACAATAATCAAGTTGAAAGTCTGCTGACCAATTGGATGTTTTCATTAAACCATTTGTGATTGCTGTTGCCCCAATCAAATTACACAAATTTATTTTGTTACAAGTTCAAGCTGTTGCAATTCATCCAGCCTTATAATCGGTTTTTGCCTGTGCTTCAATTTGTCAACTACCAGCTCAGCTACTTTTATCGCGTCAGACTCTCTTGCAAAAGCTTTATTCCCTTCAATCACTGGGATGATAGATTGTTTGATAAAAAGTTTATTATCAATAAAAACTTCATATCCCCATCCCTTGCCCGTTTTAAAGGTTTGAGCAACAATGCCGGCATACTTTTTATTTCCATCTTGCGTGTTACTGGTTGAATGATTTCTGCAGTTAAAGCTCGTTGCTAAAAAAACAATGGCTATGCTGACCCTAATTATTGATTTCATACTGAAATTATGTGAATTGTGAAAGGTGAATGGTGAATGATGAATGATGAAGGGGCAATGTCATTTCATCATTCACCATTAAACTGTCGTTCAACAAGCGATTAATCATTTACATCGTATGTTGCCGAAGGAAAGAATTCACGGATATCGTCAAACGGAGTGTTACTGCTTCGTCCGGTTAATACAAACCCACGATTGTTGATGCTAAAGGCGACTGCTCCTGTTCTTGCTACACCTTCAAAGGCGGTCTTTTTTGTCCATACATCGGCAGAAAAATCATATTCCCATGTGTCGCTCAGCACAGAACCATTTTCACCGCAGGTAATATAGGCTTTGTCATTCATAACAAAGGATGCCGCATTGTTCCTCACAATCGCATAAGCATCATCGTAGGTGTCATCGCTTATATTACTGATCTTTCGTTTTTCTGTCCAGCCGGCTTCAACTGCTGGATCAAAAACCCACAGATCATTGATTGCCGTGCTGCTACCATTGTTAGTACCGGTACACAAGTACGCTTTGTTATTATACACAAATGCAAGCGCCCCCGATCTTTTGGACCCGCCCATACTTATTTTTTGTGTCCAGGTGTCAGTAGCGGCATTGTACTCCCAGATATCCTTTAAATAATTGCCATCATAGCCTGTTGAGATATAGCCTTTATCAAGTATGCTAAATCCTACGGCATCATATCTTGCAGAGCCGGCAAAATTTGCTTTTTGAGTCCAGCTGTTTGAAGCTGCATTGTATTCCCAAAAATCCTGCAACTTGTTTAATCCATCATAGCCTGTACCTACATAACCTTTATTGTTGATAGCAAAACTAACGGCTGAACTTCTTGCAGTGCCAGGCATATCAGCTCTCTGCAACCAGAAATCCTGTACGGGATCATACTGCCATAAATCTTTCAATCGGTTGGTGCCATCATACCCCGAACCCACATACGCTTTATCATTAATTGTAAATGCGATTCCCTCACTGCGGGTAACCCCTTCAAAGTCGGAGCGACTTACCCAGTTTCCGGTTACTTCCGTGGTAGTATCTGTTTTGGTGCAGGAACCGATTAGTATCATTGCACCCAAAATGCCCATTAAACTACAGCGCTTTACTCTATACATGTTTATCATTTTTTTTCGAAAGTATATACATTGGCAAACCACTAATCGTTAAAAAGTATTTACAGGCAATTGCTATCTACCAATACCGCTTTATAGCCTATTAATAAAAACCAACTATCATAAACGCCGGTTAATCGTACCCAAACCAATATAAATCATCAGCACAGTGGCTGAGTTCAAATTGGTAGATGGAAAAGCAGTACTAATACATATTAACATTCTCCATTTTAAGCATGGTAATAATATTGCACCGGAAATGAAAATAATTTATATGACAAAAATAATACGATTCAATCCTGGCCTGGTAACAGGTTTATTGATTGTGGCGACCTGCTGCTTATTGGATTCCTGCAAGAAAGTAAATGTGAACCTGGGTACTGATTTTGTAGACAATAGCACAACAAATTTAGTGCTCGTAGATTCCACCACCCTTGAAATATCGACCATCTATGTTGACTCATTTATGACTTCCGGTGCAGGCTCGATATTGGTGGGTGGCTATTCTGATCCGGCTTTTGGCAATATCAACTCCAATTCATTTATCCAGCTTGGAGCACCGGCAAGTTTTAGTATTCCCAACGGGGCTGTGTTTGATTCACTGGAACTTATCCTTACGTTAAATAAAACCTGGTACGGCGATACATCAACACCGTATTCAGTTGCCGTTCACCGGATAACAGATCCTATAAAATTGCCCGGTGAACAATTAGCATTTTATAATACCGATAAATGTGATTACCAATCAATAGCATTGGGCAGCAAAAGTTGGTTGATTCGACCAACTATTACTGATACCTTGTCTATACCTGTTTCACAAGCACTGGGCCGGGAGCTTTTTACTAAAATGTTTAATTCCGATGCAACGCTCACCCAAAACGATTTATTTATAGATTATTTTAAAGGACTGGCGCTTGTAAGTGGTACCAATAATAACCTCGTCGTTGGTTTTAAGGATAGTGCCACGATGCGCTTGCATTACAGGAACCCGGGGGTGATTAGTACAGGTGCCTATGTTGATTTCGGTATCAATAACACCGCCAATCAATTTAATAATATTACGGCCAACAGGTCAGGAACGCCCATTGCATCACTGGGAGCAGCCAACAGGCAAATATTTTCACCTCAAACTCAAAATGCGGGCTTTAGTCAGTTTATCAGCGGGGCAGTGGCAAAGATCAGGTTCCCGTATTTACGGAACCTTTTGCAGCTGAGTAATTTTGTAAAAATTATCCGGGCCGACCTGGTGATTAAACCTGTGAAGAACAGTTTCACGGTACCTTATACCTTGCCACCGGGTTTAAGATTATCTCAAACAGACCAATACAATCTTCCCGGTACGGATTTATCTGCTTCCTCATCTTCCGCAGGAACACTGGCTACACAGTATGGCAATCTTTATATTGACAATTTATATGGAACCGAAACGGCCTACACTTATGATATTACCACCTACCTGCAGGAGCAGATCGCAAAAACAGACATCAATAAAGATGGGGTTTTGGTACTGGATCCCAATCCAGGCCAGCGCTTTGACCGCGTCATGATTGCCGACGGTAAAAATGCCGAAGTCAAAAGCCAGGTAAAAATTTATTATGCCACTGTTAAATAAAAATAATTCTTCCATGTTTTTACAAAGATCAATAATAGCTGTTGCTGGCCTGGTATTCATTTTGCCCCACATTGTGATGGCGCAAAATACCAGTTCTCCTTATTCGGTACTGGGTATCGGCGACATTGAGTCCAGCAGCCTCAACAGGTACACAGGCATGGCCAACGCAGGAGTTGCTTTGACCGATCCCCGGAATATCAATAACAGCAATGCCGCCTCACTAACAGGGTTGCACGAACATTTTTATACATTTGAAATTTCTACCCGCTACCGGCAGGCGATCTTCAAAGGACTAAATATTTCAGCTCCGGATAATAAGTCGGCAGATTTTGCAGTTTCGAGGATCAACCTTGCGATGAAAGTGGCAAAGCGGTGGGGAAGCAGTGTTGGCTTACAACCCTTCAGCACGGCTAATTACAGCTACACGGCATTTAAAAATATTGGCGGTACACTTCAAAATGTTGCGGCAACTTACGAGGGTGAAGGAGGGGTGAATCAATTTTACTGGGCCAATGGTTACCAGCTTACAAAAAACACTTCTATCGGTGTGACGGCCTCTTTTTTATTTGGCTCTCTACGGCAAACAGAAAACTTGTTATCAGGCGACAATTCAACCGTTTCGTTGGCTACTATTCAAAATACTTACCTCCGTAATTACTATTTTAATTTTGCCATGCAAACGGGCTTTCGTCTCAATAGCAAATGGCAAACCAGGTACGGCATTACCTATTCTCCTAAAACAGATTTGTATGCTGAAAATACTACCAATGTAACCAGTGCCGATGGCGTTGCTATAAAGAGTGATGCCATAAAGAATGATTTTTTCACGCTACCCGGCAATTTGAACCTGGGCGTTGCATTTATCAAAAATTCACTAAACACCTTTACCGTTAATGCACAAAGTCAAAACTGGAGTTCACTTAATTATCAGGGAACCAATTACCAGCTAGTAAATAGTAATAAACTCTCTTTTGGTTTTCAGCAAAGTAAGCGGGAGAAGGATTATTATAACCGGGAATACGAAAAGGGATATTTTCAACTTGGCTTTTATGCAGGGCAATCTTACCTGAAGGTGAAGAATGTACAGATAACAGACATTGGAGGAAGCATTGGGTATGGCATCAATTCCAGAACCAGCCCAATTAGCATGTTGATTGCTTTGGAGGGTGGAAGAAGGGGAGCCTCCACTCCCAACATTTTAAGTGAAAATTATATCAACCTGAATTTTACTTTTTCTTACATTGATCTTTTATACCGGGGAAAGAAATACAATTGATACTGTACCGGATTACACCTCATGAATTTTTTCAAATGGCTTTTCAGCTTGTACTGCGTTACATAAAAAATCCCATCCGGTTATTACGGATGGGATTTTTATATGACAATTATTGATTTTCCAAGGCTTTAAGCCAATGCTTTATTTACCAGTTCCGCAGCCTCACTTAATAAGATTGCACTTTGCACTTTAAGGCCGCTTTCATCAATCAATGTTTTGGCCACATCCGCATTGGTGCCCTGCAGGCGCACAATGATCGGTATTTCAATATTACCAATAGATTGGTAAGCATCAATAACGCCCTGGGCTACACGATCGCAGCGAACAATACCCCCGAAGATATTAATCAGGATCGCTTTTACCTTTGGATCCTTTAAAATAATACGGAAGCCAGCCTCTACCGTTTGTGCATTAGCGGTACCACCTACATCAAGGAAATTCGCAGGTTCACCACCGCTTAACTTAATCATATCCATGGTAGCCATGGCAAGTCCTGCACCATTTACCATGCAGCCTACATTGCCATCCAGTTTTACAAAGTTCAGGTTAAATTTTCCTGCCTCTACTTCTGTTGGGTCTTCTTCAGAAATATCACGCAGGGAAGCAATATCCGGGTGGCGCATGATCGCGTTGTCATCTACATTCATTTTACAATCCACCGCGATGATTTTTTCATCACTGGTTTTAAACAACGGGTTTATTTCCAGCATACCGCAATCCAGTCCAACATATGCATTGTAGAGGTTGGTTACAAATTTTACGCAGTTTCTAAATGCTTCGCCGCTCAAACCAAGATTAAAAGCAATTTTGCGTGCCTGGAAGGGCATTAGTAAACCACCAGGGTACACCCATTCTTTAAATATTTTTTCGGGGGTGCTATGGGCAACATCTTCAATGTTCATCCCGCCTTCTGTACTGTACATTACAACATTTTGCCCCTTTGATCTATCCAATAAAATTGACAGGTAAAACTCCTTCACGGGATGTGCACCTTCATAATAAACATCCTGTGCAACCAACACCTTATTCACCATTTTACCTGCGGGACCCGTCTGGATGGTAACCAATGTGCCACCTATGATGTTTTGTGCAATTTGTTTTACTGCTTCTGCATTTTTACCTACAGCAACACCACGTTGATCGGTACCCCTAATAGTACCCTTGCCACGTCCGCCTGCATGAATTTGTGCCTTTACAACGGCAAATTGGCTGCCGTATTGTGAATGTATTTGCCTGTAGGCTTCTTCTGCTTCAGTGGCGGTATTACAGGCTATACCTTCCTGCACCGGCACATTATATTTTTTAAGCAGTTCCTTGGCTTGATACTCGTGAAGATTCATATACAAAAAGTTTTGACGAAGATAAGAAAGTCTGTCTCAAAAAAGCGAGCGATCATCGTGTATGAGCGTCTCCATTAAGAAGAATGGTAAAAAATTTATAGCAATCCCTGGCAGTAACTATAACGAGGTTTTTAAATATGAATGACAGATTTAAAATTTTGAGGCGGCGAGTTGTATTCATGTGGAATCCCACTGCATCGCTTTACAAAGCCGGGGAAGCACTCAATACGCTTTTAAATAATATGATCTCAAACGAATAGCGGATTCTGTTTTTACCATTATTTTAATCTATCCTTGGGGATAGTTTGCTTTCTTTGCAAAACAATTTTCAGTGCATCGGTCATTTGGTACTCATTATCGGAATACATATAACGAGTCGCATACTATGAAAAGTTTTTTCAATTATTTTAAGTTAATATATGATTACCAAAATTAATGAGGCGGTGGAATATATCCGGCGTGTTTATAGTAATACTCCCAAAGTAGGAATTGTACTGGGAAGTGGTTTGGGAAGTTTTACTGCTGAAATGACTATAGAAAAGGAAATCCCTTACGGTGATATTCCACATTTTCCGGTAAGTACGGTAGAGGGACATAGCGGAAAATTGATTTTTGGTGAAATGGGCGGAAAAAAGGTGGTGGCGATGGCGGGCCGTTTTCATTTTTATGAAGGATATGCGGTGGAAGAGGTAGTTTTCCCAATACGGGTAATGAAGTTCCTGGGAGTACAAACGCTGTTACTAAGCAATGCTGCCGGGGGAATGAATACGAGTTTCAAAGTGGGCGACCTGATGGTGATAAAAGACCATATCAGCCTGTTTGCAGTAAATCCATTGATTGGTAAAAATATCGAGGAACTCGGCCCCCGTTTCCCCGATATGAGCGAACCTTATAATAAATCACTGGTTAGTAAAGTGAAAGAGATTGCCGCCGAAAAAAATATAGATCTGAAAGAAGGTGTGTATTGTGGCGTTTCCGGTCCTACATTTGAAACAAGAGCTGAATACAAACTCCTACAGGTAATTGGCGGGGATGCAGTAGGAATGAGTACTGTACAGGAAGTGATCGCAGCCGTGCACATGGGCCTCACAGTTTTTGCCATGAGCGTAATAACCGACATCGGCATACGGGAAGAAGAAAATAAAATAACCCACGCGGAAGTGCTGGAGGCCGCTGGCAATGCTGAACCCAAATTAACTTACCTGTTTAAAGAATTGATAGCTCAATTGTAATGTATAAAGTACTAGGCACTTTTTTGTTGTTGGTATTGCTGCAATCTGCCTTTGCGCAGGTACTGAGGAATCCCAACCGTCGCCCATCCGGTGTAGCAGCGCCAGGTGCAAATGCAGCCAACCGGAGTGATACAGCTTCTGCTTCAAAGAGTGATAATCTTGGTTTTGAACACAGGGATGATGCCAAGGATTCCATTACCATCAGCTTCAAATACCTTGATTCCATCAGGAATGTTCAACTGGATACCACTATCAATGATTTTTATAAATATTTTCCAGAACCCGCCGCTGAACAATACCTGGGCAGCAACGGCGCCGCAGCATATTCTTTAATTTTTGCACCCTTTATGAAACCGGGCTGGGATGCGGGCTTTCATGCTTTTGATGTATATCATTTTACGTTGGAGAACAGCCGGTTTTTCAAAACGACCAAACCCTTTACCCAATTGGGTTACCAGCTTGCTTCCGGCAAAGAGCAGATGATCAAAATATTGCATACCCAGAATCCGCGGCCTAATTTAAATTTTGGATTTGAATACAGGCTCATTTCTGCCCCCGGCTTTTTCATAACGCAAAATACCAATCAAAATAATTACCGGCTCTTTAGTAATTACCAGGGAAAACGCAAGCGTTATGCGGCATCTTTTATGTTGCTGGGCAATTCTACTAAAAATTCTGAAAACGGCGGTATTGTGAACGATAGCTTATTATCTGTAAAGGAATATGCGCCCCGGTTTACGATTCCTGTCAATTTGGGAGGGGATGCCGGGCTTCAACCGAATCCATTCAAATCATCGGTGTCTACTGGGAATATTTACAAGGATTTTACTTTCTTTTTCCGGCAGAGCTATGATATCGGTAAAAGGGATTCGGTAGAAATAAACGACTCTACCACCGAATACCTGTTTTATCCAAAGCTTCGTTTTCAGCATACATTTACTTACAATACTTATAGCTACCAGTTTAAAGACGTGGTGGCGGATTCGATGCTGTACCAACGATGGTACGACACCGCGTTACGCAGGCCGACTGATACACTGATCGTAACGGATAAATGGAAAGTGATCACCAACGATTTTTCGCTCGTGCAGTTTCCCGACACAAAAAATGCTGCACAATTTTTATCAGTAGGCGCAAGGCTGGAAAATATGACAGGCACTTTTGCTTCAGGAACCACGAGTTATTACAATATCGTATTACATGGCGAATACCGTAATAAAACCCGGAACAGGCTTTGGGATATCCTTGCCAAGGGAGAGTTTTATTTAGCCGGGTTCAATAATGCAGATTACAGTGCGTATGCAACCCTTAGCCGTGTTCTTAATAAAAAATTGGGTAATGTGCGGCTTTCTTTCAATAATGTAAACAGGAGTCCTTCTTATATGTATGAAGCCGGATCTTCATTTAATTTTGGCAACAAAGGTGAGTATAAAAAAGAAAATATCACCAGCATCAAAGCTTCGGCCGACAATCCATTTTTTAGTTTGGCAGTTGCCAATTATTTGCTTACCAACTATATTTATTTTACTAATTATTATAAAACGGCGCAGTATAGTAAAGTGATCAACCTGCTGCAGGCCACTGCTTCCAAGAAATTCAGGGTTAGTAAACGTTGGAATTGGTATACAGACATAACCGTTCAGCAGGTGGATGGGGCCGCACCCATTAAAGTGCCATTTATTTTTACAAGAAACCGGCTGGCTTATGAAGGATTGTTCTTTAAGAATTTAAACCTGAGCACAGGTATTGAGGTGAGATATTACACACCATTTAAGGCATATAATTATTCGCCGGTGATGGGCCAGTTTACTCCACAGGATACAGTAACTATCAGGAACAGGCCGGATATTGCTGCGTTTATGCATTTTCGTATTAAATCATTCACAGCTTATTTGCGGGCAGAAAACCTGAACACAGTAGATTTTTCGAATGGTTTTGGATTTACAAGGAATAATTTCGCTGCACCACATTATGTATATCCCGGGCTAGTTATCCGGTTCGGAATACTATGGAATTTCGTGAATTAGGCCTTCAACCTTCAACCATCAACCTTCAGCATTACTCATTCACCTCCACCATATACCCCAATACTGGTTTATTGTTGATCATAACAGTAACAGGATAGGTGTCTGCTTCGTCAAATTTATAGCTGAAAATAAGGCTGCCTGCTGCACGGGTGTAATCAACCGTTTTCAATTTCTTTTTTTTGCCTTCGCCAATTTCAAGTGATACAATCTCGATTGGGTTACCCGGACTGAGCTTGATGTTGAATGAAACCGGTTTTTTCATAGTAGCTTTTATGACGCCATCGTTCGGACTGAATTTGCTGATACTAAATTCGTATGCGCCGCTTTTTACCAGGGGCAGAGATAAAAAAGCGTCTAAACTTTTGGGCCCCGCTCCAAGTTGCCATGCTGTATTATCGGGGTAATGCTGGTAATTGAAAATAAACCGGTCGGCAAAGAAGTAATCCTCGTTATAGGCTTTTGTGTATTTGGTCATTTTATCATCGGTGTAACCACTGCCCCAGGTTGGGTCTACATAATACCAGGTATCAGGACTAAGTCCGAGTTGAACTACCGCCCAGGTATGATTAAATTCATCGGGCTTCTCATTGATCTGTTCTGTATTGTATTTCGCATAGCCGTTTACCGTTAGGCAGCGGATCTTTACTACGCTGCACATATCCTGGAACAATGCTGCGTAACCGGCAGAGTTTGCCTTCCTTGTCTTTAGTACCAGTTCCGTATAGTTTTTTTCATTGTCGTTATTTTTACCCGCTTTCAGGTCGAAGCTGATGTTGTAAGCAATCCAGTCGAATATGGCTCTCACTTTATCCTTTTGGTCGGGAAATTTTTTTGTAACAATATAGCTGATGGTGCCTGCATTCAGCGTATCTAACGGCCCCAAAGATTTCACGTATTCATCCACTATCTTAAAATCGTCTTTGAAAGATTGCGCAGAAGAGGTGATGCCGGATAAGATCAATAGTCCAACAAAGAAGAGGGTTTGCAAGTATTTCATAAAAATAAAATTAACCAATAAGCCGTTAAGAGAATCCAAAAGTTTACCCGGCTGAATGCTGTTTATGGATTAAAAGAGGGAGCTCAGTATTGTTGTCCGAACGAAGAAGCAGCCATGGGCATCATTGTTGTGTCACTCCCGTCTAACGCATACCTATGTGGAACTTTTCTTGCTTTATAAATTAAAAAACAAATCTGTTGATAAGCATATGCAGCACATTAAAATTCACTGTGTTGCCTCTTGCATACTATAATAAACATTGGTAATAGTTACTATTATTTTTTAATTTGTAGCAGCAAAGTATCTATAACCGATGATTAAATTTACCACCACCATATTGAAGTATGATCGTCAGGGCGAAAAGACCGGGTGGACATACATTACTATCCCGGCTTCGTGGGCGGAGAAGCTAATGCCGGGAAACAAGAAATCGTTTCGTGTAAAAGGAAAGCTGGATAATTATGCTATCAGCGGAATTGCGTTGATACCCATTGGTGGCGGCGACTTCATTATGGCGCTGAACGCTAACTTGAGAAAAGCGATTGGTAAAAAGAAGGGCGCATTATTAAAAGTAGAGTTGTCCGTTGATGAAATTCCCTATCAGCTAAATACTGTATTTATGGAATGCCTGGGTGATGAACCGCCAGCTATGCTTTATTTTAAATCACTGCCGATGGCTCACCAGCATTATTTTAGTCGTTGGATCGATTCTGCAAAAACAACACCTACGAGGGTTAAACGCATCGCGATGGCTGTATCTGCATTGGCACGTAAAATGGGTTTCCCCGAAATGTTGCGAGCTCAAAAAAGTGAAAAGGACCTGCTTGGGTAATTTCTCACCGGAATAAAATCATGAGATTTAGATTCTTAAAGTTTCTATAGTGTACGCTCTTTTTTACATGCAATGATGACTGGTTTTTTTGATGGTCAGGGTTGCGTTCAATGTATCCAAACAGGTTTTTGCCATGTTCATGTTTTCCGCAGTGGCATTGTAGCTGGATTGTACTATCTTAATTTTTAAACGGCTGGCTATATTTGAACCGGCGGAGAAGCATTTACAGGCATTCGCTTGTAGACTTACCCGTCAACGAAAGTTGATTTGCAATGTGGCCGGTGTTAACTTTCTAAAATTAATTTTATGAAGAAAATAATGACCATTGTTTTATCAACGCTCCTGCTGCAACTTTCTGTTGATGCGCAGCTTACCACATTACCGGATGGCGGAAATAAGAAGGCGATAGTAGGCGAAAAGGTAGGACTTACAGATGTTGTAATTAACTATAGCAGGCCGGCTGTGAAGGGAAGGGAAGGTAAAATATGGGGACAGTTGGTACCGTTTGGTTTCACTGACCAGGGCTTTGGAACCAGCAAGGCGGCTCCCTGGCGTGCCGGTGCCAATGAGGGCACTACCATTGAATTTAGTACACCTGTTACCATTGAAGGCAAGGAACTGCCTGCAGGTAAATACGGGTTTTTTATTGCCACCGGGAAAGATGAATCAACACTGATCTTCTCAAAGAACAACACCGCCTGGGGTAGCTTTTTTTACAATCCTTCGGAGGATGTTTTGCGTGTTCCCTGCAAACAACAAGTGATCGATAAACCGGAGGAGTTTTTACAATATGTTTTTCTAAATCAAACACCTAATAATGCTACCATTGCCCTTCAATGGGAGAAATGGATGTTTCCCTTTAAGGTGGAAACAGATATCAAAAAGGAGCAACTGGCGTCTTTCCGGAAAGAATTACAAACCGAAAAAGGCTTTAACTGGCAGGCATTTGTGCAGGCTGCCAACTGGTGCGCAAATAACAATACCAACCTCGACGAAGCATTGCAATGGGCCGACAATGCCATCAGCGGAACTTTTATAGGTGAGAAGAATTTCACAACATTATCCACTAAAGCAAAGATCCTCGATCTAATGGGTAAACAAGCTGAGGCAGAAGCGATCATGAAAGAAGCTGCACCACTGGGCAGTATGACGGAAGTGCATGGTTATGCCCGTCAATTGCTCATGGGCAAAAAGCTAGCTGCAGCAGCGGAAGTTTTTAAGAACAATTACAAAAAATATCCTAATACATTTACTACCAACATGGGTATGGTAAGGGCTTTAAGCGCCGAAGGAAAATACAAAGAAGCATTAAAATACGCCAATGCCGCTTTATCGCAGGCCCCCGATAATGCCAACAAATCAAATGCAGAAGGAATGATCGAGAAGTTGAAAGCGGGAAAAGATGTGAACTAACGGGGTGGTTGAAGGTTGAAAGTTGAAGGTTGAAGATTGTTCTTTGCCGGCTCAAGCCGTTTACGTAGGAATATTATTTGGTTACAAACATTTGTTTTTCAATTAAACATCGTTGTGTCACTCACTTCACTCACTTCTACATTTTCAGCAATAAGGAGCAAAGGGCCATTGATCCTTGAGTGAACGACATCGATTCATCATTGACCATTCACGATTGACCATTGACCATTCACCACTCACCATTCACGATCACAAAAACACTCTCAGCAATAAAGCAAACCCATTATCTTTCTTGGGGTTATCGCGGATGGTAACGATGTGCAACCCTGCGGGCGTCCACACTTTAAATATCTCTCCTTTTTTGTGGGCTGCAATTGCCTTGTCCAGCTGCGGAAGCATAGCACCACGGATAAACCATCCAAGATCACCGCCCCTGCGGGCAGAGCCATTGTCGGCGCTATAGGTTCGGGCCATTGACTCAAACGAACTGCTGTCTGACTGAATTTTTTTGATGATTGTTGTGGCAAGCGAATCAGCAAATTTTCTGCTAAAAGTAGAAGTATCGATGAGGATATGGCTTACATGATAAAAAGTATTGGGTACTTTGGCAAGGATCTTTATTAAAAAGTTGGATCCTTTAAACGGACCGTACACTTTTCCGATTTTCCCATTATACGCAAGGCTGTCTGCCAGCCCGATAAATGAGCTTGTACTCATTATCGTCACGGTATCAATTTTATATCTTTTCTTAAGTTTGTATTTTACAAAGCCGATGGGGTCTCGTGTAGTGTCCAGCTCTTTTTTTACCTGGGAGAGAGATTGGCTTTTTGCAAAGGTGGCCATCATGATCACAATGATGAGCGATAGAAGTTGCTTCAATTTTAAAATTTTACAAATATACAAAAAGCGGCCTGCCCTTAATGGCTGCCATAGCGGAATAACTTAGGATGGCTTACAATGGATATAATGCAATTTCCTTTACAATTTTAATTTACGGATTACTCCCTTTACCTGCTTTCTCATTTCATCCAGTTGTCCTGTCTGCTGCTGAATAAAAGCATTCTCTTCGAGCCTCCCGAAGACCTGGGTCATTTCTGCTTCATTGTTGTATACCATCTTCCGAAAAGCATTGTTATAATCTTTGGCCCTGGAATCATAAATGCCTTTGCACATCCATTCCCTGATGATAAGTGCCTTTTGTAATAATTCTTTGAGCAGACCCGGGGTAAATTGTCTTGGGGTGATATTTAGTATTTCAAGCAAAGAAGTGTAGGCGTGGTTTAGTTTGTCGGTTAAATAGGCAGTGCTCTCTGATGCGTAAAAATCATGTACTTCGTGCCAGCCCTTTATTTTACCGGCAACAATATCACGCTGAAGTTTTTCAACCGCTGATTTTTGAATTAACTGGCCACCGATATTTATCCATTCGCTCCTTTGTACTTTCGCTGAAATGGTTTTCTTCAACTCATCAAAACTGCCGAAATTATTTTTTAGAATGTGTTTTAATAATTCTACTGAGCCATAATATTGCACCAGCTCTTTAAAAATCGTTATAGCACGGGGCACCTTGATGACACTGGTTTTTCGCGAAGAATTTTCCCAGCCAATGGTTTCTGCTATGCCGTTCTCATTGGGTTGAAGTGCCTCCAATATCGTAAGGCCTGCGAAGATTTCATTAATCGTATCCGGCCCCAGGTAATCAAATTCGATGTACTGGGTTTTATTAGTCCGTTTATCTCTCTCAACATATTTATGGGCGTTGCGTTCCAATGCATACATGTTGTACATGAACCAATAACCCGGCATTATTACTAATTGGTCATTGGCAACATCATTGCTTATTAAGCAAAACGGCACCCGAATATTCAATTCTGTAGGAAAATCACCTTTGGCAATAATGCTGAATGAAGCAAATTTTGAGTTGTGCTTCAAACTAACACATAGCCCCGGCCAAAAGCCCCTTCCTGCAATGAGTTCACCATCTGCACCGCGACTGTTATGATTACTTCCGATGGTAGCACCCGCAGCCATATTACTTTGTCCCAGCACCAATGCGGCACATAGAAAAGAATTATTATGATGTTGCTCGTGCGCCGGGAAGATGAGCGAATTCAATACCTCGCAACAGGAAATAGTAGAATTGTTGCCAAGATAAGAGTTCAGCAATCTTGCGCCATATTTCAATTGTGAGTGCGCTGCCATCATAAAACGAACGGCCTTAACACCATAAAAAATTCTACAGCCATAACCCACGATACCATTCACCAGCTCGCAACCTTCGCCTATTTGTGAAGTCCTGTTCTCATCGCTGTTGATGGTTAGATTCTTTAATTTGTTAGCACCTTTTATATACGCGTCTGTTCCAATCAACACATCTTTTATGATCTTACAATTTTTAATAACGGTGCGGTCGCCAATTTTGCCATAGTGGCCCCTTTGTTTTGAAAATTTCTTGTCGGTAAATTCTTTAAACTTTTCCATCAGGGCATCATTGTCCCTGAATTTGCTCCACAGGTACGCGTCAGCGGCCAGCATCCCATCAAAGGGGATTACTTTTCTTCCCCCGTTCTCGTTGCACAATTCCATCCATACCCGTACTTTTTCGTCTTCCCCGTCAAATATAATTCCATTACCAAATTTAGCTTTGTCGGTAGAAGCCAGCTCATTCACATTAGCGATCATCACTTCATCACCAATAATGTAATGGCTGAGGCAGTTCACATTTTCAATGCAAACATTGTTGCCAAAATCGCAGCTGATAATGGTGCTATTGTACAGTCCGACCGGCAGCCGGAGATTATGAAATTCAAGGTAAAACGGTTCCAGTTTTCCGATCCTGATCAATCCATAAAATTCGCAGTTCTTCACCAGTTCAGGATTAAATGCTGTAGAGACAAATATTTTATTCCAGTCATCCGAAGTATTTCGGTTTCGCACCATTACTTCAATTTCCTTTGCAGAGAGCTTGCGGTATTCGTTGTTGGGATTTTGTTGAAAGCGGAGATAGTATTCATCTTTGCCGTCGGGAATGTATTTTTCTTCTACGAAGTTATAGCCAAGGTTGTTGACCGGGTGCTTTACGATTATGTTCATCTGGCGAGCTTAAATATAAATTAAGAGTTAAGAATTAACAATGAAAAATTCGTCTGGTGTCCTGTCTTTATTTCATCAAATACGATTATTATTCCCTGCCGTTCCGTTTCCTTAGGGGTGACCGATTCATTGCCGCCCATTGCTGTAGATGTAAAAGTGAGTGACACAACGATGTTACATTGAAAAACTACTGTTGGTAAGCAATTGAAATTATATTTTCGGTTTTGATGGATTATATCAGAAAGTTAAACCAATGTGCAAAAGTTTAATGCTTGATTTTTAATGCTTAGTTGTTACTGCGTTGTTCTAGTTTCTATTCAACAGTCACGCTCTTCGCCAGGTTCCTTGGCTTGTCTACATCTACTCCCCGGGCAATACCCATGTAATAAGAAAGTAGCTGCAGGGGTACACAACTCAACATGGGAGCGATGATTTCATCTGCCGGCGGCACAAAAAACACATCATCTGCCAGTGAAGGAATCACCTCGTCGCCTTCGGTAATAATGGCGATTACCTTTCCTTTGCGGGCTTTTATTTCCTGTATGTTGCTTACAATTTTTTCATGGTAGCTGTCTTTGGTGGCTACAAAAACTACCGGTAAGGTTTCGGTCACAAGCGCTATGGGCCCATGTTTCATTTCTGCGGCAGGATAGCCCTCCGCATGGATATAACTGATTTCTTTAAGCTTCAATGCGCCCTCTAAAGCTATCGGGAAGTTGTAACCACGTCCTAAAAACAATGCATCGTTGGCATCCTTATACTTTTCGGCGATCTTTTTTAACTCATCAGCATTTTGCAACAAGGCTTCCACCTTTTCAGGAACTGATTCAAGGTCAAATAATAACTGGGAATATCTTTCTTGAGTGATGGTTCCTTTTTCTTTGGCGATCTTTAGGGCCATCATGGTGAGTACTGCCAGCTGGCCGGTAAACGCTTTGGTGGAAGCCACACCGATTTCAGGACCTGCATGGGTGTAAGCGCCTCCATTGCTGATCCTTGCAATAGAAGATCCAACAGCGTTTACAATACCAAAGATAATGGCGCCCTGCTCCCTTGCACGGTCGATGGCTACCAAGGTGTCGGCCGTTTCGCCGCTTTGTGATATGGCGATAATAATATCTCCTTTATTGATCACCGGGTTGCGGTACCTGAACTCAGAAGCATACTCAACTTCTACGGGTATACGACAGAGTTCCTCTATAATATATTCGGCCACCAAACCTGCATGCCAGCTTGTTCCGCAAGCAACGATGATAATGCGGCTGGCACTTTTAAACGCTTCAATGTTTTGCTGGATACCACTCATGGTGATCGTTCCTGCTGCAGCGTCTAACCTGCCCCGGAAACAATCAAGTATCGTACTGGGCTGTTCAAAAATTTCTTTCAGCATGAAGTGATCATATCCTCCCTTTTCAATTGCCGCAAGCTCCATATCCAATTTGGTCACAAAGGGTGTTATCTTCTCATTGCCCAGGTTTTTGAGTATCAATTCATCTGGCCTTATGATGGCCATTTCATAATCATTTACATACACCACTTCCTTTGTGTATTCCAGCATCGGGGATGCATCACTTCCGAGGAAATGCTCTCCTTTACCCACGCCAATTACAAGCGGACTGCCCTTTCTGGCAGCAATGATGGTTTCAGGATCAGCTTCATCAATCAATAAAATACAGTATGCTCCGGTAATTCTTTTTAAAGCAATTCTTACTGCTTCTTCGAGGCTGCAATCATTGTGTATTTTGATATCCTGGATAAAATTAAGCAGCACCTCTGTATCTGTTTCGCTGGTGAAGGTGTAACCCTTATTGATGAGTTCCTTTTTTATATGGGCATAGTTTTCAAAGATGCCATTGTGGATCATTGATAGTTTGCCGCTGTTGCTGGTATGCGGGTGAGCGTTCCTGTCGCTTGGCTCGCCATGTGTGGCCCAACGGGTATGCCCGATACCGATATGCGAATGAAGATCTTTGCCTACAAGGAAATCTTCCAGTTCGGCCACGCGGCCCTTTTTCTTATAAACTTTCAAACCGCCGTTGAGCAAGGCTACACCGGTGCTGTCGTATCCACGGTATTCTAATCTTTTGAGTCCTTTAATTACAATGGGGTATGCTTCCCGATGGCCTGTATATCCTACTATTCCACACATATGTTTAATGTTTATGTTTGCCTGCACTTAATGTTACAACAAGTGATGACAAAAGAATAAATATCCATCCGCCATCAAATCACTTGTTGCACCACTATGGTGGAGGCTGAACTTTTAGAGTCGCAAATTAGCAAAATGTAGGCAATAAAGTCGTTTCTTTAAGGGAGGCTTTGCATTTACAGGCCGATAGCCTAATTTGCTGTAAACTATTTGTATGCGATTTATAGCGATTCTATTAATTGTCTCGGGCAGTTGGTTTACGGGGCAAGCTCAGCAAGTTGGTTTTGGCAAACATTCCAAAATATACCTTGTGCGGCATGCGGAAAAGGGACCGGGAACAGATCCTTTACTCACTGCAGCGGGAAATAAAAGAGCCGGTGACCTGGCGAGGGAATTACAATCGAAAAATATCAGGCGGATTTATATTACGGAATACCGGCGAACGCAAAATACTGCTGATAGCTTGCGTATCCGGTTGCAAATTGATACCGTCCATTATCTTTCCGATACTTCCTGCACCGACTTGCTTAGTAAGATTATGCGGAATAAAGACAGGGATGATGCAATCCTTATTATCGGGCACAGCAATACCATTCCACTGATCATTCGTAAGCTGGGGTTAAGCGATTATCCATCGGAACCTATTTCTGATAAGGAATTTGATAATTTATATTTACTCACGAGGCGTGGCGGAAAGGCAAGGCTCACCAAAACAAAATATGGCGCTTTATCCGGGGAGTCTGCGAGGATGCATTAAGGTGGATTTGTGAATCGTGAATGACCAGTAATGAATCAATGTCGTTTACCCAGGGATCAGCGGCCCTTTGCTCCTTATTGCTGAAAATGTACAAGTGAGTGACACAAGGATGTTTAATTGAAAAACAAATGTTTGCAATCAAATAAAATTCTCAAGTAAACGGTATTGCATCGGCAAAGACCAACAATTAACCTTCTACCTTTAACCTATAACCT
>JAOQAK010000049.1 GCA_025963635.1 Ferruginibacter sp. | reverse complement strand
CGCACCATTGGCTCGAAAGCTGGGGCGATGCCGAGCCAAAGACAGGTTATATCAGCATGTTGCAGCCAACTATTAACCCCTTGTTTAAAACAAGAGCATTTCAAACTTCTTTGTTAAAACTTGCGGGGGATGCGTTGGATTATGAAACCTTTTTTAAGACTTACTGGCTTGCCAAATTGGGTACGGAAGATGCATACAATACTGCATTGCAAAATGGAGTAACCGAACCTGCAGATAAAACTATTGGGGCCGGCACATTCAATAGTTCAGCCGTGGCTACTGCTGCGGGCAAAATTGCTTCGGCAAAAGCGGGCAATTATGAATTGGTAATTTATCAGAAAGTTTCGATGGGCAGTGGTAACCAGGCAAATAATCCCTGGCTCCAGGAACTGCCTGACCCTATATCAAAAGTAACCTGGGATAATTATGCTATGATGAGCCCTGCTATGGCAAAGGCCATCATTGACATCGATGTGGTAGGTAGCCAACGGGATGGAGATGGTTATGAAGTGCATCCTGAGAAACCAACTGTAACCATTACAGCCAATGGAAAAGCCATTGAGTTGCCGGTATTGATTGTACCAGGCATACATCCAAATGTAGTGGCGGTGGCATTAGGCTACGGCAGGCAAAGCACAGATAAAAATAAAACATCAGAATATATTGGAAGATCGGCCAATGAAGCAGGTAAAAATGCATATCCATTGGTGGGATTTGATGGTACAGGTTTCAGGTATTCAACTGCGGCAGATATCAAAAAAACGGGCAATACTTATCTGATAGCGCAAACCCAGGTACACGGCTCTTCCGAAAGTCGCCCGGTTATTTATGAAGGATCTTTAAAAAAGTATGTAGAAAACCCCGAACATGTTTTGGAAGAAGCAACCGAAGAAAGGAAAGCTTTGATTGCAGCGTCGGGAGGAAAAGACTATGTAAAAGATGCAACCATTTATCCTGATTATGTAAAACCGGGAATCAAATGGGGAATGAGCATTGACTTAAATACCTGTACCGGTTGCAGTGCCTGTGTTGTGGCCTGTACCGCTGAAAACAATGTTAGTGTAGTAGGTAAAATACAGGTTTCAAGGTATCATGAGATGCATTGGCTTCGTATCGACCGTTATTTTACAGGTAATATGAATAATCCTGATGTGGTATTTCAACCAATGTTATGCCAGCATTGTGACAACGCGCCATGCGAAAACGTTTGCCCTGTGGCTGCCACCAACCATAGCACCGAGGGATTAAATCAAATGACCTATAACCGTTGTATCGGAACAAGATATTGTGCCAACAACTGTCCTTTTAAAGTGCGTCGCTTTAACTGGCTGGATTTTACCGGTGCAGATAGCTTCCCCGACAACCAAAATCCAATGGTTGAGCAGGGATATATGAATGAGTCGGTGATGCAGATGAATGATAATTTAACCAGGATGGTGTTGAACCCCGATGTTACTGTTCGTTCTAGAGGTGTTATTGAAAAATGTTCTTTCTGCGTTCAAAGATTGCAGGATAGTAAACTGGAAGCTAAAAAGGCCGGAGATCCGACAATTGTCAGGAATGTAAAGACTGCCTGTATGCAGGCTTGCCCTACACATGCGATCAGTTTTGGTAATGTAAACGACAAAGAAAGTGATGTTTATAAAATCAGGTATGTAGAGCAAAAAAACAGGAGCTTCTATGTACTGGATCAGTTGCACGTATTGCCTAATGTTAGTTACCTGGCTAAAATCAAGAATACGGATCGGGAAGTCACCAATGAAAAAGAAGAGCATTTGGAAGCCGCAAAGGGTGAAAAGGAACATGCATGAGGCAAATTGCCGGTGAGGAACTATTGTAATCGGGATGATTTAAACTAAAGGGAAAAGCCTGAGCTTCAAATTTGAAAATGAGAAAATTTGAAAATGGCTCAATGAAAGCAAAGTGCACGTAATTAAAAAAGTGAATACTTGTTTTTAGTTTTTATCAGCCAGTTAGAGCCTTTTAGGGTGTAATGCTGGAAGGATATGCTGAGGGAAAATGAGGGATGTGTTTTAAAGGCGATGCACAAAGGTATACAGTACAAGGGAGTGACACAACGATGTTGAACAAAGATGTGTAGCCCGTAACATAATAATAAAGTTAAAGCGAACAGTTACAAAACAGCTAACGAAATATGTCATTACTAAAGTACGAATCACAGATAAGGGAACCGTTGGTAGATGGTAATAAAGATTATCACCAGGTAACGGAAGACATCATTCGCCCTATTGAAATGAAGCCCAGCCGGCTTTGGTACATCGGTTTTTATATCAGTGTGGCATTGCTTTTATTTGGCGTGTACAGCATTTACAGGGAAGTTACTTATGGTGTAGGCCAATGGAATCTTAATAAAACCATCGGATGGGGTTGGGATATTACCAACTTTGTGTGGTGGGTGGGTATTGGACATGCCGGAACATTGATTTCCGCGATCTTACTGCTATTTCGCCAGGGATGGAGAACCGGTGTAAACCGTGCTGCAGAGGCCATGACTATTTTCGCGGTAATGTGTGCAGGCCAGTTTCCTATCTGGCATATGGGACGGGTTTGGCTGGCGTTCTTTATTATGCCTTATCCAAATTCCAGGGGACCGGTATGGGTTAACTTTAATTCTCCTCTTTTGTGGGATGTATTTGCGATCTCTACTTATTTCACGGTGTCTTTGTTATTCTGGTATTCCGGGCTGTTACCTGATCTGGCAACGGTAAGAGACCGGGCCAAAACAAAACTGCGCAAATTATTATATGGGATTGCTTCTTTTGGATGGTCGGGCAGCACCAAGCATTGGCAAAGGCATGAGTCATTGTCATTGGTGTTAGCTGGTTTAGCCACACCACTGGTATTGTCAGTACATACGATTGTATCTTTTGACTTTGCGACTTCAGTAGTTCCCGGATGGCATACGACCATCTTTCCTCCTTACTTCGTTGCTGGTGCCATCTTCAGCGGTTTTGCCATGGTGCAGTCTTTAATGATCGTTTTGAGAAAGGTATTTGCATTGGAAGATTATATCACACTCGGGCATATCGAGGCGATGAACAAGGTGATCGTTTTAACTGGTTCCATCGTTGGAATTGCGTATATCACAGAGTTGTTTATTGCATGGTACGGACAAAACCCTTACGAGTGGTATGCCTTCAAAGAGAACAGGGCCAACTTATTCAGTCCTTATGGCTGGAGTTATTGGCTGATGATGTTTTGTAACGTGGTATCTCCTCAAATGTTCTGGTTTAAAAAACTCAGAAGAAATATCGCCTTTACCTTCTTTATGAGTATCATTGTAAATATTGGTATGTGGTACGAACGCTTTGTAATTATTGTTACCTCTACTTACCGGGATTACCTGCCTTCCTCCTGGAGTACCTATTACAGTCCTTCCATCTGGGAGATTGGCTTTTACCTGGGGACTTTTGGTTTGTTCTTCACCTGTTTCTTCCTGTTCGCTAAATATTTCCCTGTAATAGCAGTCGCGGAAATAAAAGCGGTATTAAAGACCAGTGGTGAAAACTATAAACATAAAATGACGGATATTGAAAAAGCGGATGCAGAGAAATTTTATTTAGACGAAGTAGAGCATGCCCATTAAAAGCCCTAATTCCACAGGGGGAGTGAAAACAGGAGTTCATTTATAAAGTATTCATTTTTAAAAAACCGATCCTTTAAAGGCTGAGGTTAAAAGATAAATTTTATGGCGGGAGGAATTAAAAAATTTGTGGTGGGGAGTTTTGATGATGAAGCGGTATTGTTTCCGGCAGTGAAAAATGTTCGCCGGGCCGGGTATAAAATTCATGATGTGTACACGCCTTTCCCGATACATGGTCTTGATCATGCGATGGGATTAAGAGAAACCAGCTTACACACGGCGGGATTTATTTATGGAATTACCGGCACAACCACTGCGCTTGCATGTATGAGTTGGATATTTACAAAAGACTGGCCGCTGAACATTGGGGGAAAGCCTCATTTTGCTCTGCCAGCCTGGATACCAATTACATTTGAATTAACGGTGCTATTTGCTGCTGTGGGAATGGTACTTTCTTTTTGTTACCTGTGTCAATTGTCTCCCTTTGTAAAAAAGCATCATTTTCATTTGCGTGCTACCGATGATCTGTTTGTAATGGCAATAGAATGTACAGAAAAAACCAATGATGCTGAAGTGGAAGCCTTTTTGCAACGTGCAGGCGCAAAAGAAGTGAATGTACAACATGCAGAAACCGGCTGGTGGATCGGCAGGTACGACAGGGAGCAGAAACTATACGCAGATGCAGAGAAGGGATATTGAGACTGATTGACACAGTTATATTGAATTTAGGTTTTTAAAATCTTTCGGTTAAAATGTACCGTTCGGGTTTTGGGAAAAAATATAAAGGATGAAAAAAAACACCATTGTCACCATTTTGTTATTATCCATTGCGGGCTTAACCGTTATGACAAGCTGTGAAAACAAGCGTAATCCAGGAAGGATTTATATGCCGGATATGAACTACAGTAGGGCGTTGGAAACATACGCCCCGCTCGACTCTACACTTTTTACAACCGACAAGGCAAATCCTGGTGATAAAATCTATTATAACAGGAGACCGGTAGACGGCACTATTGAAATAAATGATTTGTTTCCATATACCCTGCCAAACGACTCCATTGGTTATAAAATGAGCGCACAGGTGAAAAACCCGCTTCCGCCGTTAACCAGCAAGGATAGCCTGGAAACAGCAAGACTATTTAATATCAACTGCGCAATCTGCCATGGCCCGGGTGCGCAGGGCAATGGCCCAATAAGCACTTCGGGAAAAATTGGCGGTATCGCCAACCTAACGCTGCCCAACTATGTGGAAATGGCCGACGGAACGATGTTTCATTCTATTAATTATGGAAAAAACAATATGGGAAGTTATGCTCCCCAGTTAAGCAGGAAACAACGCTGGCAAATAGTTCAATATATCAGAACATTGCAACCTAAAGCAGAAGGGGCCAAGCCAGCGGCAACAGGCACAACGGCTGCCGGCAAGCCGTCCACAGACAGCACAACAGCAAAAAAATAAAGCATTCACAATTAATAAAGTTTAGATGTCTACATCATTCGAATTACCGGGAAATTATAAGAAATGGACAATGGGCCTGATTGGTGCCGGTTTAATTGCATTATTGTACGGGTTGATAGCGTTTCATCCTTTTGAACATGCGGCTCATGGGGAAAATATCAACAGCACCCGTTTTTGGGCGGTACTGTTACAAAACAGCGTGTTCTTTTTATTGATATGCAATGCCAGCATGTTTTTTATTGGGGTAACAACTTTGGCGATGGGTGGCTGGCAGGTAGCTTTAAAAAGAGTGCCGGAAGCGATTTCAAGTGTGGTTCCGGTGCTAGGCATCATTACTTTTGTGGTTTTAATGTCAATTGTTTGGGGCGGTAGAACAGATATTTTTCATTGGCTGGATAAGGAAGCCGTAGCGGGCGACCGGGTGCTGAACGGCAAAAAAGGATTTTTAAATCCTGTTTTCTTTTCAGTTTGGAGCACAATTACCATTTTTTTATGGTGGTTTATTGGCCGAAAAATGCGCTCATTCAGTATTGAAAGTGATAAAACAGGCCCAATGGATTATGAAACCGGCAAAAAATGGATCAACAAGAACATTTTATGGGCTTCATTTTTCATTGTATTTTTTGGGTTAACAGTAGGATCTACCATACCCTGGCTTTGGATAATGAGCATTGATGCCCATTGGTACAGCACCATGTTTAGCTGGTACACGTTTGCGAGCTCTTTTGTGGCAGGGATGTCACTGATTGCCTTATTTGTGGTGTTTTTAAAAAACCGGGGCCAATTGGAATATGTTACTGATGAGCATCTGCACGATGTCGGGAAGTTCATGTTCGCATTTTCTATCTTCTGGACTTACCTTTGGTTTTCACAATATATGCTGATCTGGTATGCAAATATTCCGGAAGAGACGGGCTATTTCAAAATACGCGTTCAGGGACCTTTCCGTGGGATATTCTTTTTAAACCTGGTGCTGAATTTTGTTTGCCCATTGTTGATATTTATGAAAAAAAGCCCTAAACGAAACTGGACGCTGGTAACCTTTATGGGCGTTTTAATAATCTTTGGCCATTGGATCGACTTCTGGCAGATGGTAATGCCGGGCACTTTAGGTGCTCATGCAGAATTGATGCCTTTCGAATTTGGTATCGCTGCATTGTTTATCGGCATCATTATGTGGAGAGTGGGTGTGTATTTCAGCAGTTATCCATTAACAGCAAGAAATCATCCTTTTTTAAAGGAAAGTATTATACATCATACATAATTTCCTACAGCAAGCTATTTATTTTAAACAGCAAGCTACTATTGAAAGCAGGCCGGAATTTTTGGTAAAGATTATTAGCACGGTCTTTAAACAATATAACAGATTAACAATTACTGAAAATAATTTTGCAACATGACACAGATTTTGTTGATAGCGATAGTAGTAATGATTTTCGTAGTCATCTTCCAGATCTCGAAGGCCAGTGAATACGTAAGCGTACTAAAGGGAGAAGAGAAGGCTCGCAGGCAAAATAATAAAATCAACGCATTTTTATTGATCTGCTTTTTAATACTGGGAATAATAGGTTGCTGGTGGTGTAATGATCTGTATTATAGCAAGACCTTATTCCCTCAGGGCGCTGCCTCTGAAATGGGGGAAAAAATCGATTTAATGCTGTATATCACGATCGGGGTTACCGGTGTGGTATTTTTAATCACACAGGTACTGCTTTTTTGGTTTGCATTTAGATACCAGGAAAACGACGAACGAAAAGCATATTATTTTCCTCACAACACAAAGCTGGAGTTGCTTTGGACGACCGTACCTGCAATTTTCCTTACAGTGTTGGTGGTTTTTGGTTTAAAATATTGGTTCAAGATGACTGGTGAAGCGCCAAAGAATGCCGTATTGGTGGAGGTAACAGGCCACCAGTTTGGGTGGGAATTTCGCTACCCGGGCCCGGATAAAATTTTAGGGAAAAAGAATTATAAATTAACCAAAGGCGCCAATTCACTTGGCGTGGATTTTAACGATCCTGCAAGTCAGGATGATATGCATGTCGGTGGAACGGTTCACATACCCGTAGGGCGGCCAGTGAAATTTGTTGTAAATGCACAGGATGTAATTCATGATGTTGGCCTTCCTCATTTCCGGCTTAAAATGGATGCGGTTCCTGGGATACCTACTACCCTATGGTTTACTCCGTTGTACACTACGGAGCAGATGAAAGTGAGAACCGGTAATCCTAATTTTGTATATGAAATTAGTTGCGACCAGATGTGCGGAAAGGGGCATTTCTCTATGAGAGGTGTTATTATTGTAGAAACAGAAGAAGAATACAGGAAGTACCTGGCTACGCTAGATCCTGAATATTGGACGGTGTTTCCAGACAAAAAGCCGAAGCCCGCCAACGCAGCGCCGGCAGCAGCAGATAGTTCAAAAAGTAAAGGTCCGCTTGCAGCTATAATGCCTGCAGGTAAATAAAATAGTTTCTGAAAAACAGATAGTAAAATGAGTAACACAGTCGCATTACACGAAGCCGATGTTCATGGGGTACATGAAGTTCATCATGAACATCATCATCACGAAACGTTTATCAGTAAATACGTTTTTAGCCAGGATCATAAAATGATTGCCAGGCAATTTCTAATTACAGGTATGATCTGGGCAATTATCGGGGGATTCTTTTCGGTGTTGTTTCGTTTACAGTTAGGATATCCCAATTCTACCTTTCCATGGCTGGAAGACATATTAGGTCATTGGGCGAAAGGTGGAAAAATCAATCCTGAATTTTACTATGCACTTGTAACGATGCACGGCACCATACTCGTATTTTTTGTATTGACAGCAGGATTGAGTGGTACATTTGCCAATTTCCTGATTCCTTTACAAATTGGTGCACGAGATATGGCTTCGCCAATGTTGAATATGTTGAGTTACTGGTTTTTCTTTCTTGCATCGGTAATCATGTTTTCTTCACTTTTTGTACAAACAGGACCGGCAAGTGGCGGCTGGACGATTTATCCGCCATTAAGTGCTTTGGGGGATGCTTCCACTGGTTCTAAAATTGGTATGGATTTATGGCTGGTGAGTATGGCGATGTTTATTGTTAGCTCATTGCTGGGAGGATTAAATTATATATCTACCATTCTCAACATGCGTACAAAAGGAATGAGCATGACGAGGATGCCTTTAACCATCTGGGCTTTGTTCTTTACAGCGGTACTAGGTGTATTATCTTTCCCGGTGTTATTGTCCGGCGCTATTTTACTGTTATTTGATAGAAATTTAGGAACCAGTTTCTTCCTGAGTGATATCGTTGTAAATGGCAAAATTTTACCAAATGAAGGTGGTAGCGCCATATTGTTCCAACATTTGTTTTGGTTTTTGGGCCATCCTGAAGTATATATTATTTTGTTGCCGGCGATGGGGATGTCGTCCGAGATTCTTTCGGTAAATAGCCGTAAGCCAATCTTTGGTTATATGGCAATGGTGGGTTCCTTATTTGCGATTGCAATACTCGCCTTCCTGGTATGGGCACATCACATGTTTGTTACGGGGCTCAATCCTTTCCTTGGAGCATTCTTTGTGTTGCTAACATTGCTTATTGCCGTTCCATCAGCTATTAAAGTATTTAACTGGCTAACTACATTGTGGCGGGCAAACATCAGGTTCACGCCGGCGATGTTGTTTGCAATAGGTTTTGTAAGTTTATTTATCAGCGGAGGTTTAACCGGTATTTTTCTTGGTAATTCAGCGTTGGATATTCATTTGCATGATACTTATTTCGTGGTTGCTCATTTTCACATTGTGATGGGCGTGGCTTCATTCTTTGGAATGTTTGCGGGAGTATACCATTGGTTTCCAAAAATGTTTGGGCGTTTCCTGAATAATACCCTCGCCTATATACATTTCTGGGTAACCATTGTTGGGGCTTACCTGATTTTTTGGCCAATGCACTACGAAGGACTTGCAGGGATGCCTCGCCGTTACTATGATTATTCTCTTTGGGAGTCTTTTAAAATGTTTGGTGGATTAAACGAGTTCATCAGTTTTGTTGCGATGATCGTTTTTGCCACACAGCTTTTATTCGTATTTAACTTCTTTTATAGCATTTTCAAAGGCCGTAAGGTTACTTCTTTAAATCCATGGGGTGCAAATACCCTGGAGTGGACAACCCCACTTCGCCCTGGCCATGGTAACTGGCCTGGTGAAATACCTGAAGTTCATCGCGGGGCGTATGATTACGGTAAAGATGGAAGAGAATTCATACCGCAAACAGAACCCGTGGGTGAAAATGAAAGCCACCATTAAGTAATTGCCCGTTAGGTAATGAGCTGGTTGACTAGTGTGAGCATGAATTCGTGAGATAATTTAAAAAGATTTTTGATAAGGATGTCGCAGGAAAAAACTACCATAACCAATTCAACATCGTTTGCGTTGGCCTCAATAGTGAAGGATTATTTTCAACTGATCAAATTCACACTGAGTTTTTTGGTAGTGTTCAGTACAGTTGTAAGTTACCTCATCGCTACGGATTATCGAAATCCATTAGATGTATTGTTGCTTTTTTTGGCAGGGATGCTGATTACAGGTTCTGCAAATGCAATTAACCAGATTGCAGAAAAGGATACCGATGCGCTAATGAAAAGAACCGCAGGAAGACCAGTGGCAAGCGGCAGGATGACCGTGGCACACGCAACCTCATTCGCGGTTATTACGGGCCTCGCAGGGTTGCTGATCATGCTGCTGAAATTTAATTGGCAAAGCTCTTTGATTGGTTTGGTAAGTTTATTTATTTATGGGTTTATTTATACCCCCTTAAAGAAAGTAAATTCTGTGGCGGTACTGGTAGGTGGCTTTCCCGGCGCATTGCCTTGTTTAATCGGATGGGTTGCGGCATATTACGACAGCCCTATCGAATGGACAGGTGGCTGGATCCTTTTTGCCATACAGTTTATCTGGCAATTCCCTCATTTTTGGGCAATTGCCTGGGTGGCTCACCAGGATTATAGCAAAGCAGGCTTTAAACTGTTACCCAGCGATAAAGGCCCTACCAAATTTACTGCTATGCAAACGATCATGTATAGCACTTTGATGTTGCCTATTGGCGTATTGCCGTATTATTATAATATAAGTGGAATAGTGAGTTTGTGGATATTGATGGTTTGTAATATTGCAATGGTTTTTTTGAGCGTTCGCTTATACAAACGGATGGATGTGGCAAGTGCAAGAAGAGTAATGTTCAGTTCTTATTTTTACCTGGCGATTGTGTTTATAGCTTTATTGGCAGATAAAGTACACACTTCGGCAATTCACTAACAAATGGGATTATTAATCTTCCGTAATAAACGGTAAATAGAAAGTATTATCACTAAATAAAAATAGCTCGCTAAGGGCCGGGATTATGAGTACAGTGGCGATGGAACAACGAAAAAGGATACATCCGCATAAATTTACCCTTTGGGTAGGGATGGCTGGTATAGTAATGATGTTTGCCGGGCTAACCAGTGCTTATATCGTTAAGCGCAACCAGGTAAACTGGATAGCATTTGACTTACCGGCAATGTTTTGGTATTCAACTGCAATAATTGTTTGTAGCAGCATTACCCTGTATATTTCAAACATAGCATTCAAACAAAGGGAAATGGCTAAATACCGGAGCCTCGTAGTAACAACGCTTGTGCTCGGAATAGTTTTTGTCGTTATGCAGGTTATTGGGTTTAACCAATTGTGGGTTAATGGGATAACATTGACTAAAAATGTATCGTACTCGTTTTTATTTGTCATTGTTGGTTTGCATGCTCTCCATGTGGTGGGTGGCTTGGTGGCATTGGTGGTATTGTTTTCAAAAGCATTTAGCAGCAAGGTTAGAAATTATAATATAGTGCCCCTGGAAGTGATCAGTACTTACTGGCATTTTGTTGACGCAATATGGATCTACCTGTTGTTTTTTTTATTGCTGATCAGGTAATTATAGCATTCACAATAGGATAGAAATATTTAATTTATATATTTACTTCTTAGTTTTGAATGATGCATCCGATTGGTTCTACATTTTTTTAAAATAAAGTTTTATTAATGTCTACAGCAGCAGTACAGCAGGGAACAAAATGGTGGAGTGGGGGCAGAAGCCCATTTAACGCCAGCTACGGTAAAGTGATGATGTGGTATTTTTTAATGAGTGATGCGTTTACATTTGGCGCCTTCCTGATTAGTTATGGCACCATTCGTTTCAGTGTGAACAATTGGGCAGATCCTAACCACGTGTTTAATTCGTTTCCCTTCGCGGGGCACATGAATCTTCCCCTGGCTTTTGTTAGTTTGATGACCTTTATTTTGATTGCCAGTTCTGTAACAATGGTATTGGCTGTGCATGAAGGTCACAATATGAACCGTAAGGGCGTCGAAAAATACATGATACTTACCATTATTGGTGGGTTGGCATTCTTGAGTTGCCAGGCATGGGAATGGACGCATTTATTAACCGGCGAGCATATTGCACTGCTAAGCGACGGTACCCTTTCAGTTTTACCAACTACCGTAAAAGCAAACCCCTGGGGAACTGCTTTACCGCACGAGGCAATAGCAGCCGCTTTACAAACCACACCTCATGATCAATTGGCTTCTATCGCGGCTACTTTACAGCATGGAGGGGAAGTACACAATGTAGCAGCTATGTCCAATGCAGATTTAATTAAGTTTATAGAATCTTCTGATATACATGCCAGTAATACCGGTCCTATTGCTTTTGGCGGTTACTTTTTCGGGATCACCGGTTTTCATGGGTTCCATGTGTTTTCCGGAGTGGTCATCAATATTGTGATGTTAACGAAAACCAGGCTGGGGCATTTCGACGAGCGGGGACACTACGAAATGATTGAAAAAGCTGGTTTATATTGGCATTTTGTAGATTTGGTTTGGGTATTTGTATTCCTTTGCTTTTACCTGATATAAAAAATTACACTCAACTGAATTTATCTGATTAACAAATAAACAAATTATGGCTGCACATTATTCATCTCCGGAAATCACTTTTCATCCCGAGCATACCGGCACCACGAAAAGAATATGGAGAACATTCTGGGTGCTATCTGTTTTAACCATTCTCGAGTTGGCGATAGGCTTATTAATTTATAACATCCACAAGGGAGAAAACCCCAACCACACATTGGTGTTGGGCTTTAAGGGAATGGTCTGTATTTTGACACTCGCAAAGGCTTATTATATTGTTTCGGTATTTATGCATTTGGGCGATGAGGTAAGAAACCTGATTATGACCATTGTTGTTCCGCTATGTTTGTTTATCTGGTTTATTGCCGCTTTTTTATGGGATGGCAATAGCTGGAAGACCTTGCGAAACAGGTACAACGGTACAACCCCGATCGAGAAGGTAGTGCCTGCAGCGAAAGAAAAAGGGGCGAAAGATTAGTGACGACATCAATAATTTTTATAATAAAACCATCGTCTCTGCCAGGGAACGATGGTTTTTTATTTGGTAAAAATCGAAGGAGATAAAATGAACAGGAAAGCAATATTAGGATTAATGTTGGCAATTGTACTGCCATTTACAGGCTACTATATGGTGAAGTACTATAGCGAGCGGGCAGTTCATATGCCCAGGCGATATTTTTATGACAGTGTAAATGTTGTCGAAAAAAATGGCCGCACCACTACAGATACCATCTGGCACAAGGTGAGTAATATGACTTTCACCAATCAACTGGGAAAAACCGTCACCTTAGATTCATTAAAAGGGAAGATATTGGTAATCGATTTCTTTTTCTCAAGATGTCCTTCTCTTTGTCCTGCCATGGCAAAGAGTATGAAGCGGCTGCAAAATTCCTTTACCAACAGTAATGACAGTATTGTTCAATTCCTTTCTGTTAGTATTGATCCCGAGCATGATTCTGTACCTCAATTGAGAAATTTCGCCGATCGTTACACCAATAATCATGATAGCTGGTGGTTTGTGACTGGCAATAAAAAGCAGATATATGATTTTGCGTTAAACGAATTAAAAGCCAGTATAGCGGATGCCGATGTGGACACGACTTTTATCCATACACAAAATTTCTTCTTATTAGACCGTGACAGAATTGTAAGGGGATGGTACGATGCCATGGATACAGTAAAGCAGGCCAAACTGGTGAGCGATATACCTCTATTAATGCTCGAAAAAACAAAAAAGCGCGGTTTCAAAGAATTTCTCGATGAACTGTTCGGAAGAAGTTAACAACCCTCACCTGGCAAACAACAAGAAAGAATATATGTTACAACCCACCCTGGTAAAAAACGATGCGAAAGCAAAATTGTTGATATGGATCGTGTCTATTGTAGTATTTGCGGCCGTTGCTTTTTTATCCAAATTTAAATTGTCTGCCGAGTTGGGATTTAATCCGCACCTATTTGCAAAATTGAATGCAGTACTTAATTCGCTGGTAGCTATTTTGTTGATAGTGGGATTGATAGCTATAAAACAGCAAAAAGAACTTTTACATAAAAAGATAATGCTGACGGCGATTGCTTTATCTGTGTTGTTTCTCATATCTTATATAGGGCACCATTTATTGGCGGGTGAAACAAAGTATGGAGACCTCAATCATGACGGAATAGTAAGTGATGCCGAAAGATTACAGGCGGGCGGTTTTCGGATTTTCTATTATGTGCTGCTTATTACTCACATCCCCCTCGCCGCAATCATTTTACCGTTTATTCTTTTTACAGCTTACAGGGCCCTCATTGGTGAATACGAGCAGCATAAAAAACTTACAAGAATCACCTGGCCGATATGGTTGTACGTTGCCCTCAGCGGCGTAATTGTTTATTTGATGATAAGTCCGTATTATATCTAGTGAGCGATGTCAAAATCCAACTCCAAACCTGCCTTATTGAAAACCCTGCTACTACTCCATAAGGCAATGCTGGCCGCACAATTCATATTTGCAATCGTTGCATTTTTGCTCGTTTATAATGGTTCTTCTGTTGTAAACTTAGGTGGTTCCCTAAGTGAGACATTGCAAGTAATATCTATTGCTCTTTCAGCGGGCGGATTTTATTTGGGGACCCTTTTATTCAAAAAGAAAATATTACAGGCAAGAGAAGTAAGTGATGGAGTTAAGCACAAATTTGATCTTTACCGGAACGCTTGTATTCTTCAATGGGCATTGATTGAGGCCCCAGCTTATTTGTGATCGTTTGTTTCACGTTGACAGGCAACTATGCGTTTGCTGCCCTGGCAATTGTATTAATGCTTCTTTTTGCCACGATGGCGCCGTCCCGACTGAAAATTATTTTTCAATTACAGTTGAGTGAAGAAAAACTGGCAGAGTTAAATGGAATTATGCCAGTTCAGCTGTAATGCGTGAACTCCCCAGGTAAGTAATAATAATTTTTACCCCATCCCCAACTTTCAACGTTTTCAGGGTTGATGATGATTCCCTTTCGTTTGGTACCGGCAGTTTTGCCTGGATCTTGTCGCCCAATATATTTACAAAAATTCCATGTGGGGTAATCTTGTAGATGACTGCCTCAACCGGTGCTTTATTTTTAAAATATTTCATTGCAGCCATATACTCAGGGATGTACAAACTTTTAAAAGGTGCTGCGGTAACTTTGTCCGGTTTATCGATGTTTTCAAGTTTAAAGAAAAAGGGTTCATTGAGACTGCTTTCCGACGGCTTTCTTTCCCAGGGCGAAAGTTTTAAAGGGAAGAAGATGTAGCTGCCCGTTTCCTTTACAAAGTAATTATCATCAACCTTTTTTAAATAACCTACAAAACGGTTTTCTATCTCGGATTTATTAATGAGGTTATCCAGTGCATTATTGAATCTGAATTCTATACAGTCGGCGATCATCTTATCGCCTCTTGCAGATCGGTTGATCACAAAGCTCACTTCATCCCCTACGTGAAAGCGATGCACTTTTTTGATAATCTTTTCAGCCTTCAGTTTCAATTGCTCCTTTTCACTGGTATTCCCGGTGATTGTTTTTTTCTTTCCATTCAGCGTGTATTCAATGGTTGCATAATCTTTATCATGATTGATAAAAGTGATGGTGCCCATGATGGTTTCTGTACTCATGATATCTTGTTAAACGAACTTTTCTGAACTGTAAAAGTAAGTCCAAAACCGGCATTTTAAATTTTTGATCCCTTCATCATGCCTTTCGCAGGTTCATATCGCAGTGGAAGCGCTTCATTTTAATAAACAGGCGGAGTACAATTACCAGTAATGATTGCTAAACCCGGACAGGTATTCAAATTCACTACATGCGATAACTTTACAAGTAATCCGCGACACCATCTAATTAGTCTCCCTCTCATTTCACCTCAAATATTTCATCCCACCGGGTGGTATACCGCGGACTCCTTAGTTCCTGGCGCATCTTCCAATCCCGGGTGGTGCCTGATGCAGCGAATTTTAACATGTCATCCCTCATGGCAAAATTTATATTGTCTACCATTCCCATCAGCATTCTTTTATGATTCTTTTTTTCTTCAATAAACAGGTTGGCCTGGATGCATTCATCCGGTACCAGCCCGCTCAGTGTTACACCCGCTTTCTTATACCTCCGCCCATGTTCAAACAATTGCTCCACCAACTGCAGTGCAGGTTTAATTAATTCGTTGGTGGCGGAAGTGGCATATGGCAGGGTGGTAAAGCTGCTGATAATGGGCCCATGCCGGTAATGCCTGCCAGCCACGGCTTGTTCCCTGGGTACCACAAAAACACTGATAACATTGGCGGCGCTTCGTTGCCGCCTCAGTTTCTCGGCCGCCTTAGAAGTATACGTGGCAATCGCTTCTTTGATATCACTAATATTATATACAGGATTTCCAAACATCCTCGTGGTTGCAATCATCTTTTTCACGGTAAGCTCTTCTCTCATTTCGCTGGCAGGCTCACCGTTTAATTCTTTCAGCAGGCGCACACCCACTACTCCACCCAGGTGCGTTTTGGCCCATTCTTCTTTTCTTTTGCTTAGATCTAACGCGGTGTAGATAGCATGCATTTCTCTCAGCTTTTCGGCATATTGATAACCAACTCCCCATACATCGCTAATGGGAGTATTGTACAAAGCGTCAATGATCTTTTCTTGCGTATCCAGTACCAATACACATTTGTTAGATTTATCTTTTTTAGATAAGCGATTAGCCACTTTCGCTAAAACCTTTGTAGGCGCTACACCTATTGAAACTTTAATACCGGTCCACATTTCTACAATATCTAAAATTTCTTCCGCTATATGCTGTAATTCATCCGGATGATAGCGGCTAAGATCCAAAAATGCTTCATCTACAGAATATACTTCCACATTTTCTTCCCCCAACATGATCCGTAAAGTTTCCATTACCCGCCAGCTTAAATCGCCGTATAAATTATAATTGGAGGAAAACGTAGCCACATTGTGTTTTTCAATAAGTGGTTTTGCCTTAAAGTAAGGTGAGGCCATATCCACGCCTAACTTTTTAGCCTCATCGCTCCTGGAAATAATACAACCATCATTATTACTTAAAACAACCACCGGCTTTTTATCCAGCGATGGTTTAAACAACCGCTCGCAGGAGCAATAAAAGCTGTTGCAATCAACAATGGCTTTAAACGATTTCCCTTGCATAGCAAGCGGGATCGAATTATTTATTTCCGGAGAATAATCTTTAGAAGGCATGATTGAATCGTTAAAGTTTTGCATCAAAAAGTTACAGGAAGCTGCTTATTATGAGCTCTAAAAGAAAAATTTTATACACTTCTGATAACATATACTACCACACCCCAAATTTTGAAATCACTAAACTCGCTCACATCGATCGTTGCCAATTTGGGTGTTTCCGGTATCAGCCTCATTTTATTAAAACTGGTATCGAGCCGCCGTATCAGCATTTCTCCATCAATCACAGCAATGACTATTTTCCCGTTTTTAGCTTTAATACTCTTGTCAACGATCACAATATCACCATCAAAAATCCCTGCATTGATCATGCTGTTACCACTCACCCGCATAAAAAAAGTAGCGGGTTTGTTGCGAATCAATTGTTCGTTCAGGTCGATGCCCCGTTCCATATAATCATCGGCCGCCGCACCAAAGCCGGTGGCGTTTGCGGTGGGTACGTCATGTTGGGTAAAATGCTTGCTGCCACTATACTTGCTGCCAAAAAAGTTTTCCACTTCCATATAAAAGATTTTGCGGGTTACTAAAATATTTAGTAAATTTACACTAAATAAGTTGGTAAACAATTCTGTTCAATAAAAAATTTTATTAGAATGAAAGAGATCAACAGCATTCCGGGATATAAAATATATGAGTATTTACTAGTGTTAAATCCTCATGCAGATTTGCGGGAAAAAATCATGCAGATAAAAAAACAATTTTTTGAAACCTATAAAGCGCCCTCCGCTGTATATGCCAAACCGCATATCACCTTGGTAAAATTTGTACAGTATCAGATGATGGAAGAAAGACTGGTAAACAGGTTGAAAACGGTTGCCATGGGGCATCATCCTTTCAAGGTAGAATTAAAGGATTACGGCAGCTTTCCATCGCATACGATCTATATCAATATTACGTCTAAAGTGCCGGTACAATCCCTGGTAAAGCAGGTGCGTTCTGAGGCGCAGCGATTGATGAAGTTAAACAAGGATAACCAGGCCCACTTTATCACGGAGCCCCATTTAACCATTGCCCGAAAACTGCAACCGTGGCAATACGAAAAGGGATGGCTCGAATACAGTAACAGGAGTTTCACCGGCAGATTTATCGCGGATGCGATGTTGCTGTTGAAGCGGCCGATTGGTGAATTGAAATACGAAATTGCACAAAGATTTGAATTTCAAAACTTACCGGTGACAACAACACAAGGAATGTTATTTGCCTGATCGGTAATGATAAGATTGGGTCCGGGCAAAGGCACAGCTATGGGCAGCATTCTTGCATCGCCCTCGTGTACGCAATACCATTGTGGGGCGCCTTCAACCCGGTAACCCATGAACGATCGCTGCTACAATCATAACTGTTAACAGATTCCAAATAGATAGCTATCGAATTATGAATTGTTGCCGTTATATTTTTTGGACAATCCCCCTCGCAGTGTGCAGATAGTATTCCTTCATATTTAGTCATTAATTCCTTCAACCGGAAGTAAATCGTTTTTATAATTCGTGTAACTGATGTTAAGAATTTGCGGCTGTTAATACTACTCAAATGGACAACAAACTAAAACAAGATCATCATAAAGTATCTGTAACACCCCGGGAGGAATCTGCTCAATATATCCAGGGCCGGGGTGCACAGATTAATACAAAGAACCGGTTTTTAAAAAATGAATCCACTAAAGAGCATGTGGAAGGCATTGACGATTGGGAAGAATCCAATATACCTACTCAATATCTTGAGCAGCAGTCAAAAACGATCGTAAACAAAATCGAAAGTTTAGATGTGGGCATGGGCTATAGCATGAATCCCTATGCAGGCTGCGAGCATGGCTGCATTTACTGCTATGCCAGAAATGTGCATGAATACTGGGGTTATAGCGCCGGGCTTGATTTCGAACAAAAGATAATCGTAAAGAAAAACGCACCACAACTGTTGCGTAAGTTTCTCATGCACCCGAAGTGGGATGCAACACCAATTATGCTAAGTGGGAACACTGATTGCTACCAGCCTGCAGAACAAAAATACAGGCTAACGAGAGGACTGCTCGAAGTGTGCAATGAGTTTAACCAGCCGGTGGGTATCCTTACTAAAAACTCCTGGATATTAAAAGATAAGGATGTGTTACAGGAAATGGCCGGCAAAGGAATTGTTTCAGCAATGGTAAGCATCACCTCTTTCAACGAAGATCTTCGCCGGATTATGGAACCGAGAACTACTACCGCTAAACAAAAATTAAAAGTGATTGAAGAATTAAGTTCAGCCGGTGTAAGGATGGGCGTAATGATGGGGCCAATGATCCCAGGTTTGAACGAACACGAAATGCAACGCATCATGAAGTCTGCTGCGGATGCCGGCGCTACTTTCACAGCCTACACTTTTATCCGTTTGAATGGGGCGATTAAATTATTATTTCATGATTGGCTATATAAAAATTTTCCAAATCATGCAGATAAAGTCTGGCATTTAATAGAGCAGAGTCACGATGGAAAAGTAAATGATAGCCGCTGGGGTGTACGAATGCGTGGAGAGGGTAATATCGCACAGATGGTGGCGCAGCAATACAAAAAGTATGGGAAGCTCTATAACATGAACGCAGAAGAATGGAGTCTGAATACAAAAATCTTTAAACGGCCCGGCGAACAGGGAAAGCTTTTTTAAAATATTTACAAAATCAAATAGTATGAACTCAATCACCAAAGAATATTTAACAGGTATTATTTTCAAAAAAATCAGCGAAACAATTGATAAGCGCCGTGAATCAAGGAAGCACCAGTTTGACAATGAGCCTTACCCCGGTGCAACGGATGAGGAGGTGTTGGACTTTATCATTTCCATTCCATATTTTGATGCAAAGCTGAAAGATTTTCTCTTAGGAAATTTACTTGAAGACACTATTATTATCAGTCAGTCCTGGGAAAATGAGTTTATAAAAAATACAGTTTTGTGGGCTGGCAATTTTGAGTGGTTATTCGGCAACGATTATTTTTTGAACGATTCGCATAACAAAAAAACGGATAACGAGAATGCTTTTTTGACGCTGCCCTATTGAATGTCCAAACTTTTTAATTGAATAATCATGATATCAGTAACAGGAGAATATTTAATAAATATCATCGAACGGCATGTGAACAGAACCATCGGGTTTCGGCGCCATTACCCGGTCGAAGAGTTAACGCCTGAATGCTTCATGGATGCCACTAATGAAGAAATGGCGGATTTTATTTTGTCGATTCCGTATTTCGACGAAAGCCTCAAAAAATTCATATTGGCGTTTTCGAATGAGAAAACAATTATCATAAGCCAGGCATGGGAAATCGCCTTTATTGTAAGAGTTAGAAAATGGGCTGAAAGTGATGATTGGCTGCATGGTGCTTTCCGGCTTTCAATGAATTCTTGCGCTAATGGTGTGAGGGGAAAGGATTTTTTGACATTACCATATTAATGGACTGCGGGCAGATTAAACTTGCATAAATTAACGTCGCCCAGGAGAAAGGAAAAATCTTTCTAAGGTTGTGCGGGCAATATTTCAGCAGCGTAATAGTGATGTAAGAAAAAAAGATAGAACTCCATAAAACGCACATGCCTTGCGAAGGGGGAAGTATTTGGAAGTGAAACATTGGGATTAGCCAATAGTAATTTCCGGAAAAGTCAGGTGATCCCTTGAATATTATTGTTCCAACCAAAATTGAATAATTGCTTTCGTATGCTCACTGAATCCTTCAATGTCTTCTTCGGAAATATATCCATCCTTATAAATACCAGCTACCGTTATCAAATACCTGCCACCTGTAAGTCCATCATACCTTCGGCCGATGGCTTTATCCTTATCAGATATTGCTTTAAAAAGTTTGTGATATGCATCTTTATTACTTTCAAATTTGCCGGCCCGCCAGTCTTTAAGGATAGTCTCAAATTTTTCCATTCCCAGTTTGAATTCTGTTTCAAGTCCTTTATCTATTGCAGCCCTGGCAATCTTTTTCTCTCCTTTTGAAAGATCGTGATACATAATTTGCATTTTTAAGGATGAATTTATTCTAGTGTTATGTTAACCGTGAATTGTCAATGGTGAATGGTTAATAATTCACGATTGACAATTCACCATTCACGAATCAAACCGTCACTTTACACTTAACATAACACTAGTTTACCTTATTGATTTTACTTTTTCGGCTATACATCACAAAACTTTTATTTTTTATTCATTCCGCCAAATAAGCCACCTAAAATTTTTAGTGCATTCTCAACGACTCCTGTATTACTTATGGGTAATTTCAGGTAAGTTTGGCCAGTCTCCTGATCAGTTTCTGTGATATTATTCACCAGCCGTTGCGTGCTTTCCCGATTGCTTAGTATGTTCAATAAACCTTCAAAAAAGCCGAGCCCTTTATCAACGATTTCTTTTTCATCGTGGACATCCACCTTGCTTTCAGTAACAATAGTATTATCGACTGTTGAAAATATTTCTTCTTCAGTTGTTTCGATGTCAACTAGCGTTCTATCAGGAGTTACAGCCATTTGTTTTTCAATATCCCTTTCCTCTTTTGTATCTAAGCTTGTTGCTATCTCTGTCAACCCGGAAGTAACAGATTCTACAGATTTCATAAACTGGTTAAACTTATCATCACTCATGAAAATGTCATTATCGCCACCGTCCAAAATGCCCGCTGCCACCCCGGTTTTAAATTTCAATACATCCAGCATACGATGCTCAATACTATCCTGCGAAACAAGGTTGATAATGCTCACATTTTTCTTTTGCCCAAGCCTGTAAATTCGCCCGATCCTTTGCTCCAGTACCGCTGGGTTCCAGGGAATATCAAGGTTAATCATATAAGCGGCTGATTGTAAATTTAGTCCTACGCCACCTGCATCAGTAGATAAAAATACTTTGCAATTTTCATCATTGGTAAAATTGGCGTACAGCTTACCGCGGTCTTTGCCTGGTATTCCACCATGTAGGTATTCGAAACCGATATTCCTTTCCTTCAAAATAGTTGCCACTAACCTGGTCATGCGTTCCCATTGGCTAAAAATCACCACTTTTTCGCCTGGCATCGCTAGTATTTCATCCAAAATGTTTTGCAGCTCATCCAGCTTTGTTTGATAATTGGTTTCCTGGTCTATTATGAAAGTGCTATCACTCGCCATTCTCATCATATTCAAAAACTTTAGTAAATTTTGCCTGTCTTCCTCACTCAAAAAATGCATGTGCTTCCATTTTTTCACCAATCTTGCAACCCGGTCGGCATACTCTTTATGTAGTTCGGCTTGTTGCGGTGTTAGCGGTACAAAAAGAATTTTATCCATCCGTAATGGTAAGTCCTTCAGCACTTCCTGTTTGGTACGCCGTAGCATTGAATCCTTTAGCAATACACCCACATCATTTAAATCTTTGTAGCCAATTACTTTGCCGGTAACATCATCTGTAACCTGGTGCCTCGATAAAAAGTTGTGTAGCGACCCAAGTTTAAAAGGATTTACGATCTGCATCAAAGAATAAAGATCTTCAATTTTGTTTTCCACGGGCGTTCCTGTTAAAACAAAAGCATAGGTGGTTTTAATTCTCTTTATTGCTGCCGATGTTTTAGTTTTCCAATTTTTAATACGCTGTGCCTCATCCAATATCAATACATCAGCCTGCATATTATCGAGGTAAATAAAATCATTCGAAGCCATTTGATAGCTTACAATTATATAATCAGCAGTATTGGAAGCGTATAGTTTTTTCCTTGCCAGGATATTGCCTTCAACAACGCATACATTTTTATTACCGGTAAACTTTTCAATTTCTGTTTTCCACTGGTATTTAAGCGACGTAGGACAAATGATAAGGGCTGTGCTGATATTAAATTCTCTTCTCAGCGCCTCAGTACTCACAATCGCTTGCAGTGTTTTACCCAAACCCATATCATCCGCAAGGATACATCTTCCGGCTTTGACTGCAAACAGAACACCTTTTTGTTGATAGCGAAATAGTTTGGTATTGCTGATGCCTTTAAATAAAACATTTCTTTTTTCGGCAACCAACTGTTGACGATGTTGGCTGTTTCGTTCCTGCACTATGTATTCAAGCGCATCTGTGTAGCACCTGAATTCAGGATGAAGGGCGTGAGCTTTTTTTAGAAAAACTTCAAACTTTAAGAACGATGATTCGTGCAGAATCAAACTGCTATCAAAAAAAGCTTCAGCAAGTTTTTTGAATTCCGCAGTATTTTCTGTCCCAATCCGAAGTCTTACTTCTCGCTCTCCCCTGTAATCGAGGTAAACAGAAGTGTAGGGTGGAATATACGGAATGGTCAATTGCTTTCTTGAACCTGGCTTCGATTTAATCTTTAATAATACAGCTTCAATATGTTTACAGGTACCTAACTGGTTGGTTTTAAAATCCGGGCAACTGCAAAAATTGAGTGAATTATCTGCACTTCTCAGGGCAACTTTATAGATATTAGACGTTTTTGGACTTTCAACTTTATAATCTCCAAAGACCAATCCATCACTCATTTTTTTAATAATAAAATTTTCATCTTCCGCGATTTGCCTTCGTAAAATCGTCTGCCATTCCATAGCATGCATATCTGCCGGTTTTCGAAGATGTGAAACCCTGCTTTTTAGCGAAGGTTGTTTTTTGATGTTTAATTTCTTTTTCATTTTTAACAATTGCTGTGTAATATAATTTAGAAATCAGTAGCATAAAGCATGCTGACAAATTTGTGAGAAAATTGAATATGACAGAACCAGTTGGAACACATTTCCTGAGCAATTATGTGCCGCCTTTACAGGAGTAAAAAATCAATTGCGCCGGGAAGGTTTTCTCTTTTCGACCTTCTCATCATTTCCTTATCCTCTACAACGAGGCATTTGATAAATTATCGGTGCGAGGCAAGTGAAAAATGCGATAACAAATAATTAAAAAGGGCAAGAAGGAACCTAGCATGCTAAAAGCAGCTTAAAAAAAAATAATTTTACCTGGCGAAACCCTTGATGCTGCTGTGTTCCCAGCCAATATAATTCAATACTCTTATAAATATTTTAAAAATATATTTGGCAGAATGAAAAAAATAAATTCATCTTTGCAGCACAAATAAAAATAATCATGCAACGCAATAATTTACATATCGAATCAAAAAGCTGTTTTAGCCCAATAGGGGATCTAACAGAATTCGGTGCTAATTATACCGGTGCGTAACCATAAAGTTTACCAACACTAAGTAATGAGCCCCGAGATAAATATCGGGGTTTTTTTATGTTAAAAACTCAACACAATTTTCATCAAAATAAAGAAATGACAAGAACAACGATACAACAATTATCCATCAACCGGTTTGGCAGCGTACAGCATTTTAGCAAACGCTTCAGCAAACATATAGACAATCTGTATCCAGACATACGACCGTGGAACTCGCAAATGCAGGCCCAATAGCCTTCAGTGATAAGTAGCCCGGTCGGATTAATAACTGACCGGGCTTTTTTATGCTCCGGCTAATAAATCTACCAATGAAGTTTATAATAATAGTGTTACTAATCCGGATGTTTTTTATAGCAATTGATATCGGACTAAAAGCAATCAGCGGTAACAGCAAGCGACCCAATAAATCGTAATGCAACGTCGAAGCCATTTAGTTGCAGAAGGAGGAAGAGCGGTCACTGTGAGATGCAACAGAGACGCTTCTTTAAGGCCGGTATAGAGAAGGGTTACAACGGATGGATACCCGAACCTGGAAAGTTGAAGTTTCTAATTTTTAATGCTATGCCATCCTTCAATGGTCTGGTTCATTAGCGTATAACATCACAGATTGGCGATCTGGAAAAATGGGATCAATCCCATTCGAGCCGCAAAACATGTAATATAAATCAATGTTGTCTCTAGCTTACCTGGTAAAGCGTCACACTGTGAATGTGAAGAACAGGGTTCGAGCCCCGGAGTCAACCAATACGGCTTGGTGTAACGGTAACATCGCTGTCTTCCTTTTTTTCTAAAAGGTAAACATAAGATGGTGGTATCCGGTTCAAATCCGGAAGCCGTACAATTGCTGGCTTATAGTTCAACGGAAAAGAATACCACGCTACGAACGTGGAGATAAAAGTTCGATTCTTTTTAAGCCAACGAAACTTATAGATGAAACATAGTATTGGCTCGTAGCTCAACGGTTCAGATGCACCGGACTTTTAATCCGGGGGTTGTGAGTTCGAATCTCACCGGGCCAACAACGGATGAATAGCTCAGTGGCGGAGCGGCGGCTTGTTAAGCCGATGGCTGAAAGTTCGAATCTTTCTTCATCCTCAACATAATTGGAGAGTTGACAGAGCGGTAATGTAATGGCTTGCTAAGCCACACATCGTTAATTCGATGCAAAGGTTCAAATCCTTTACTCTTCGCGAATTATTGGTCGGAAATAAATCGATGCCATAAGATATTTAGCGGCAACAATGGACGAATAACTCAATGGTAGAGTGCCTGTTTGAAGAACTGGTAGTACAGCTTCGAATCCTGTTTCGTCCGCAGAAAGATTTTCGCATGGGAAAGTACCGTCTGCGGAAAGGGGCACATTGCTATAAAAATATTAACACTGAATCTGCCGGGTTAGAAAGCAATAAAATTGTTAGTTATGGAAAAGAAATGGAGAAAATTCAACGGTCAAATACTTCACCGGCCCATTGCCGAAGAAATTATGGAAGTGATGTTGCATGAAAGAAAAATCGGGAATCAGTTGAGTGTGTGTATCGGTACAGATAGCCAGGTAAAGGCTTCTTCTGTTAATAGAACCGGGCATAACAAGGTCACAGAGTTTGCAACAGTAGTTGTTTTTATCCGAAAGGGAAAAGGAGGATTTATGTACATCCACAATGAATACAGTTTTAAAAAAATGAGTATCAAAGAAAGGATGTTGCAGGAAGTGGCAAAGAGTATCGAAGTGGCTTATGCGCTTTGCAATATTTTCTCCAGGTTGGATGTGTCTATGGAAGTACATGCTGACATCAATACCAGCCCGGAGTTTAAAAGCAATGATGCGCTGAAAGATGCGATGGGTTATATCATGGGAATGGGTTTTGCTTTCAAAGCAAAGCCGGATGCATTTGCCAGTTCCAGTTGCGCAAACAAGGTGGTTCAATAAAAGATGCCTGCATCGATTGAAATGCAAAAACAATTCAAATGGAAGATAAATAATAAACAAATGATAACATTAATAACCATCGGAAGTACAGCAGCAATAGCAGTGTAAGTAACCTGCTCAACATTAGTGATGGATTGCTCAGCGACTGCCTGAATGTACAGATCATCTGCACATTCAATAGTGCACTCAGCATGGTAGACAATGCATTGTTGAGAAGAGGAAGGCTGATTGCAAAATGCGAGTTTAATAAACTGGATGCTGTTAAGGCCCAGGCTTTGAGTAATCAACTTGGTTTCGCCACCGCCATCGATCAGCCGATGACCCTGGCGGAGATCACCAACCCGGGCGATATGGAGGTAGTGAAGCCTGCAATGGAGATTATGGGCTTCAGGCGAAGTGAATTAATGAATTAAAACTGTTAACTGATGTACCCGGCGGATGTACTGCTATTAAACATCGTTGCGTCGCACCTTTGTACGGCATATCTTTTGGGAGCTTTTAGGCGGGATGACAATAGCTTTGCAAGTTTACAAATAATTCGCAATTTGTTCAACTCTTTCATCCGCTTCAAAATAAGCTAAACAGTATTTCTGCCGATGAAAGGATTGCGACGCAACGATGATGCTATGGAAATCTGAAGCTGGTATTATTATCACCATTCCGGATCGTTTAAAATATTCTGCAATTCATCGTCGTCAGGCTTGGTGAAGATTCCGGTGAGGATTTCATAGGCTTCAATAAAGTCGTTCAATAAAGGATTGTCTTTGTGAATGAGCAGTGTATTTAAGATATTGGTATTGCCTGCACGGATAACACCGCGAAGCTGAACAATGCTTCCATCATTGTAAATTTTAAACCAGTTGGAGAATTTGTGAAAACGGGCTTTCTCACGCCGGTCACTGTTGTCGCAAATGTACACAACAACATTTTCGTTTTCATGGAGAAATGCTTTGAGGATGGTTGTTACAGTTACGGCAATTCGTTTATCTAAACCAATTTTTACGGCTGAAGGTTGATATGCCAATTCCAGGTTAAAGCCAAAAACTCTGGATGCTAAATTTGGGTATTCAGCAAATGCGGTGCTAAAGTCGAAGAAGTAGCATTGGTAAATACAGCCAAGATTTGTTGTAAACGTAAATGCCTGTTCACTGATTTGGGATATGTGGTAGTGTTGCAAATTTGAAACCTGATTTTTCAAGTTCTTCGAAAGACAATCCTTGTTTCCGTGCTTCTCTAAGATAGTTACTCATTTCAAGGGCAACCAGCATTTTTTCAGTTCCTTTAGCCTGCTTCGCCTTTTTTTTAAAGTATTCAGCAGTCAACCTTTGAAATGGCTGTGATGTTACTGACTGTTGCATGATGTTTGAATTATATTAGCAAGTTACAAAATATAGCATTAGATTTTATATATGAATAAAGGGTTCAAGCCCACCAATAAAATGAGCAAATTAAAATTAACCGGTAAACAAATAAGAGCCATCGGGTATCCGGAAGGGCCGGTGGTGAGTGTGGCCATGCATACGATGTGTACATACTTCAAACACCATACAGAAGAAGCAGCTTTGCAAGTTTTAAAAAATATTTTGGATGCGCCGGAGAACTACCTGTCCGATGAACACCTTCATAAAATTGCAGAAAAGCTGGTGATAAAACCGGAGCCTGAAACTCCTCCAATGGAGGTGCTTGGGGCTGCTGTTCATTACAATATTTTCGGTGCGGAACAAATTGAAGAAGGCGCTTTGCAACAAATGGCTATCGCGGCACGCTTGCCAGTGGCAGTCGCAGGAGCTCTGATGCCAGATGCGCACCAGGGCTACGGCTTGCCTATCGGCGGCGTGCTGGCAACCAACAATGCGATTATTCCCTATGCTGTGGGTGTTGACATCGGTTGCAGGATGTGCCTGAGTATCTTTAACATTGATGCAAGCCAATTAGAAAAACGTGCGGCGTCGTTTCAGCGGGAACTGGTAGCTGCAACATTGTTTGGGGCAGGCCGGGATTTTACAAATTCCGATCGTGGCGGAACTACTGAGCATGAAGTGATTGACCGGAAAGAGTTCAGTGAGATTGCCTTCCTGAATCCATTGCGGGAAAAGGCTGCACGGCAACTTGGTTCCAGTGGAAGTGGTAATCATTTTGTTGAATTTGGTGAAGTGCAAATTACCAGTGAGGAAAATTCTTTTGGGGTGGTACCCGGTAAATACATTGGTCTGTTAAGTCATAGCGGAAGCCGCGGGTTGGGCGCAACCATTGCCAATTACTACACCAAAATCGCGATGGCCAAGACGCTGCTGCCCAATGAAGCAAAACATCTTGCATGGTTAAACCTAGACACAGAAGAAGGCATGGAGTACTGGCTCGCAATGAACCTTGCCGGTGATTACGCCAGCGCCTGTCATCATACCATTCACAATAAAATAGCCAGGGCAATTGGTGAGCGGCCGATGGCCATGGTAGAAAACCATCACAATTTTGCATGGAAGGAAATGTATGAAGGCAGGGAAGTGATTGTGCATAGAAAAGGCGCTACTCCCGCAGGCAAAGACGTACTGGGAATTATTCCGGGATCTATGACAGCACCCGGCTTTATTGTAAAAGGAAAAGGCGAAACGGCCTCTCTAAATTCTGCCAGTCATGGTGCGGGCAGAAAGATGAGCCGTACAAAAGCAATTGCCAATATTACCCATGAAGCTTTAAAAAGAGAATTAAAAGAACATGGTGTAACCCTCATTGGTGGAGGACTGGATGAAGCGCCATTTGCTTACAAAGACATCCACACGGTGATGAAAAGCCAACAACATTTGGTGGATGTGCTAGGATTGTTTTATCCGAAAATTGTGCAGATGGATGGATCAGATCCTAAGCGCCGTGGCAAAAGAAGCAGCGACATTGTAGGGGAGTAGAAGTAATAATGGGCAATCAATGAAAGTTTCATGATTGCCCATTAAGTTTTAAATGTCTGCTATAAATTAATTTGGATTCCTGCATCGGCATATAACTGGATATTTTCCGGAACGCCTGTGGATCCCTGGTAGGTTCTGTAAGCATTCTTTTGATAATCTGCGCCTAAATTGCAAGTAAGCCTTGTTCGGTAACTGATAAAATAATTTAGCGCTCCATATAGGTTTGCCCTTCCGTAATAGAAATTCATATTCTTCTCATCCTGGTATCCAAATTCCGACTGAAAGTAAAAATTCACAATCGTTCTTGTGCTTGGATAAATGGCATGATTATAAAATAAATTAATGCTCGCCTGTTTACCGATGGCATTGTTTTTTAATTCATCTATCCCTCCGGTCGTATTATAAAAGCGCTGTGTTATATCCCGAGAAATATAGGAGAGTTTTAAAGATGCTCCATAATTGTTTTGATGAATAAGACTGGCAGGAGTGTATTTATTAATGCCCGAAGAAAGAACAAGCGATTCGGTAAAAAAATTCTCTTCGTACCTGTTGAAGGCACCACTCGGATGCTGGTCTCTGCCCGAACCGTCTATTACAGGCGTAAAGCGTATGAATTTTTCTATTCCTGAAAGCCTTGGCGTATTAAACGCAAAAAATAAAATATCATTTAAATTGCTGAAATAGTTGATGTCTGTTTTATTTATCAAATTTTTTTGCTGGAGATACCCGTCAATCGTTGAAAGAATAAACTGAGTTCTTTTCCTGGAATCAAGTACACGTGTATTATTTGCTTTGGTGATGGTTTGACCGAGTTCATTCAGTTCCTCTGAAGACAATGGTTGGGAGAGCCGATCGGATGCTTCCAACGCTTTGGATAGCCATATGGCATTCTGCATATCAGTAACATTTTCAAGCCGTCCCTTGCCGATACCTGTATTGACTTGTACTAAATATTCTCCTGATTTGTTTTTGCCCGGATAACTGGATCCAACGCTTTTGCTGGCATAATAGTTTGCAGAAATATCCGTGCCCAATTCAAAAAAATTATTTTTTGAGAACCATTTATTGAGTGCATACAACCTCGGGGATGCTGAAAACGTTCTGCTTTTATTTATATCACCGACATTATTGCTTTGAGTGGTATTAAAAGACCCGTAGAGGCTTGCCGAAGTGGTCAATAATATCCTGTCAGTGCTTTTCAATGCATAATAAGTAGCACCCCCGCCCCCCGAGGATGAATTATTTTTGTGTGTACCGGAGGCAAATTCGGATTTGTTGTACTGGCTACCACCACTTGCATTAAAACTAATTGCCCGATAGTGAGCGATCCTGTATTTGAAATTTTTCAGTAGGGAATCTTGCTGGCTAAAAGCCGCCAAGGTTGTAATTGAGCAGGCAAGTAAAAGTAAAATTTGTTTCATAGAGGGAGGTTTTGTTGATTGGAAAGTAAGGTAAGTCCTGAAGTTAAAACAAGGTGTTAAATATATTTCAATACACACCCCTTGGTGGCATTTTTCATCTTCACCATTTGAAACAAAAACGGTGTTATAAATTTCTGATCCATTTAAATGCAACAAACTACTTGCTGCTACGACAATTTGGAATGCGCCCCGCGATTTAGGGCTTTTCCTCTAATTATTCTATTTTTACCGAAACGCAGTACAACGAAATGCAGATACCCCACGAAGCTATCAGAACATTATTTGAAAAATACTCATCAGCCCCGATTACCGGCATTGATAAACTACCACAGGCCGGAAGTGAGCGACATTACTTTCGCCTGCATACCGGCGATGCAAGTTATATAGTTACCTATGGTGCAAATGTGCAGGAGAATGAAACCTTCATTTATTTCTCCAAACATTTTGCGGCAAAAAAATTAAATACGGCAAGAATACTTTGTATCAGCGAAGATAAAATCCTTTACATACAGGAAGATTTTGGAAACACCTCATTGCTGAATAAACTGGAGGAGCATGGGTTTGCCGATCCTGTTTATGAGTTGTATAAGCAAAGCCTGCAAAAGCTCGCCATACTGCAGGTAAAAGGCCACGAAGGAATGGATTATAAAAAGTGCCTCACCAATGCGTCTTTCGGCAAAGAGGCCATTATGGCTGACCTGTTGTATTTCAAATATTATTTCCTGGATGCTTTGCGCAAACCCTACGATAAACAACTACTGATCAGGGATTTTGAAGCACTGGCAAATTATCTTTCTCATACAGAATACAAGTATTTTATGTTCCGCGATTTCCAAAGCAGGAATATTATGATTGATACAGATGAAAAAGTACATTTTATAGATTACCAGGGCGGAATGAAAGGTGCTCCCCAGTATGATGTAGCCTCTTTATTATGGCAGGCCCGCGCTAATTTGCCGGACACCTGGAAACAGTCGCTACTGGAAGATTATATCATTGCCTTTGAAAAAACAGTTAAGAAACCCGTTGATAAAGAAGTTTTCCGCAGCCAGTACAATGGTTATGTGCTGATACGGCTGATGCAGGTATTGGGAGCGTATGGCTTTCGCGGATTGTTTGAAAGAAAGGCTCAATTTTTAACCAGCATACCACTGGCCCTGCACAACATAAAATGGTTCATCAACAATCAAAGCATTGGCATTTCTGTAACCGAGTTTAAAAAAGTATTGGAAATTTGCGTGAGTGATGAAGTAATACAGGAGTTTACCCCCACCCAGGCTACTGAGGACACCCCTTTGGTGGTTACAGTCAATAGCTTTTCTTTTTTAAAAACGGGTTATCCTGTTGACCAAACAAAAAATGGGGGCGGCTTTGTTTTTGATTGCCGGGGCATTTTGAATCCGGGCCGGATAGAAGAATTTAAAAAGAAATCGGGGTTGGATCGGCCAGTGAAGGATTTCCTGGAGCAGCAAACCAAAATGCCCGATTTTTTAAACAGTATTTATAATGTGGTGGATATTGCCGTGGAAGATTACATCAAGCGGGGCTTTGAACATTTAGTGATCAATTTTGGATGTACAGGTGGCCAGCACAGGAGCGTGTATGCAGCTGAAGCTGTTGCAAGGCATCTCCGAAATAAGTTTAAAGTAAAAATTGAACTGAATCATAACAACAAAGAAAACTGGGTAAGCTAAATGAGAGCAATGATATTCGCCGCAGGCCTTGGCACACGTTTTAAACCATGGACAAATTCACATCCGAAGGCGCTTGCACTCGTAAATGGTAAATCGCTATTGCAGCGGAATATTGAGTATTTGCAGCAGTACGATATTTATGAAGTGGTGGTAAATGTGCATCATTTTGCAGACCAGGTGATCGATGCTATAAAAATAAATAAAGGATGGGGAAGTAATATATTGATAAGTGACGAAAGAGATGAATTGCTTGAAACAGGTGGTGGTTTACTAAAGGCCAGAAAGATGTTGGAAGGGCCAGAACCTTTTATTACCATTAACGTGGATATTCTTACAGACCTCAATCTAAACGATCTCGTTTTATTCCACAAACAATATCAGCCATTGGTATCTTTCGCAGTTACCAACCGTGTAACCTCAAGGTACTTTTTATTTGACCAGGATGCCCGCTTGTGCGGATGGAGAAATGTAAAAACGGGAGAAGAAAAAGGGCCTTTCTTAAGTAAAAATGCATTGGGAGATACCCTCATCCAGAAGGCCTACAGTTGTGTAGTTATTTTTCAACCTGAAATTTTTTCGTTGATACAACAGCGCGGTAAATTTTCAATTGTCGAGTCGTACCTTGATCTTGCAGCGGATCACCTGGTGCTCGGGTACGACCATACAGGCGATAAACTGGTAGATGTAGGCAAACCTGAGAGTGTTGCTGTTGCTGAAGCGATGTTTTTATAAACAGCCTACAAGTCAATTCCTTTTTACACGGAGAACAGTTCCCACAACCCAGGTTTTGAGTTGATATTGCTGCTAATGGCAGTTTGTTTCGTGGTTACAGTTTATTTTTTCTTTTCAAAAAGATCTTTCTTATCTACTACTTTGATTTTATCTTTTTCTTTTAATAGTTTGCTCACCACATCGTAGGGCCCGGTAATCACCATATCACCTTCCTTTAGGCCTTCTGTAATTTCTATATAATTAATGTCCTGGATGCCTGTTTTCACTTTTACTTTTTTTACCAGTCCGTCTTTGTCTACTAAAAACACTACCACTTCCAGGTCGTCTGCTGAAACTGCAGCCTTTGCAGCGACATCATCGGTTGTTGTTGGTTTTACCTTTGCTGTGTCATTAATGTCGCGGGTGGTAACGGCATTTATCGGAACACTCATTACATTCGTATGAGTTCTTGTTTGGATGTCAGCACTGGCACTCATTCCCGGGCGGAAGGGGTAAGCGCCTCTGCCCGCCAGGTCAGCATAGCTTTCGGGCAGCAAACGAACATACACTTTGTAGTTGGTTACATCCGTGCTGGTATTGGCAAGTGCCGCTTGTGTAGCAGCACCGTTATTACTGCTGGCTATCTGGGTTACAATACCTTTAAATTTACGATCGTTATATGCATCTACCGTTACAATGGCGCTATCATTTAAATGAACCTTTGGAATATCACTTTCACTAACGTCTACACGAATTTCAATTTTAGCCATATCGGCAATACGCAACATTTCAGTGCCCGACATCAGGTTGCTCCCAACAACACGCTCGCCCTTTTTCACATTCAGCAAGCTAATTACACCATTCATGGGTGCCAGCACAGCAGTTCTGCCCAAGTCTTTATTTGCTTTTGCAAGGTTACTTTGTGCACTTTGTACCGCAGCCTGCCCACCACGAATGCCCTGTTTGGCGGCATTGTAATTGGCTTGCGCACTCCTGTAATTGGACTCCGATAAATTAAATTCATTGGCGCTGATCACTTTATCATCAAACAACTGCTTTTGCATGTTGAATGTTTTTTGTGCCTGGTCAAGCTGTGCTTTTAATGCGTCCAGTGCTGCCTGTGAGTTGGCCACCTGTGCCTGGCTTTGAGCTACGCCACTTGCAGCCTGGTTGGCCTGGATGCTGTAGATATCTGCATAAATACGGGCCAGCACCTGCCCCTTTTTTACACTATCGCCTTCCATAACGGTCAGCTCCGTGATCTCACCGCTGATATCCGGGCTCACCTTTACTTCCACTTCTGGATATATTTTTCCACTGGCATTTACAATTTCGATGATGGTTCGTTTCTGGGCCTTTTCCGCACTCACTTTGGTACCTTCATTTTTGCCAAAAACACCGGCAGCTTTCAAAGCACCCAATGCTACTACTAAAACCAAAAGCCCGATTAAAATCCATTTTACAGTCTTGCTCATATCTGATTCTGTTAATTATTTTGTTTTGAATGGTTGTTGCTGACAACCTGGTATCATTTCCTGTAGGTTAGTGAAAGTTTCCTTAATCCTTTCTTAGCGATCCATCAAGCTGCATATCCAATCAATTTGCTTCACATCTATATAAACTGATCACCGGAAGTTTATAGTTTCAATCCCTGCCCCCTGTAAAATTCCAGCACCTTAACTTTAAAAACATAGTCAAACTGGTTCAATACCTGCTGCAGTTTGGCCCTGAATAAATTGTTTTGTTGGGTGATCAGTTCAAAAGTGCCCATCATACCTACTGAGTATCTTTTTTGTGCATAGTCATAAGTGCGCTGCGCTGCAGCAACACTCTTTTCGCTTGCATTAAATTTTTCCAATGCAACCGTTGCAGCATTGTAAGCCTGGTAAATATCCTGCTTTATTTGCATGTTGTCTGCTGCCTGCTGTAGTTCAGCATTCCTGATGTCTAACTTGCTCCGCTGGTAATTGCTCCGCAACTGTGCTCCATTGAAAATAGGTATACTTAGGCTGAGCCCGATAGATTGGCGAAAATTCTGATTCCACTGGTTGAAAAAGGCAGTCTTACCATATACGGGGTTGGCAAATGGCTGGTTGGGATAAACAGAATAGCTGGTTCCATTCACCTGCACCTTACCAATAGAGTCATTTGAAAATGTAAATCCTCTTATATCACGGGATTGGCTATTGAACCCTGAACCCAAACTTCCAAAGGCACCTATGGTGGGATACATGGTTCCCTTTGCAGCAGCCGCAAAGCTTTGCGCCGCTCTCAGTTTAAAATCGTTTACACGCTGTTGCGGCAAATTTTTTACTGCTAAAGCGTACACCGCATCCGGTTGTAGGTCTGCTATATTTTCAATGGGAATGAGTTCTACCGGTGGTACTGCAACATCAAAGGGAGCCGCGGCATCCATGTTCATGTAGGCTTTCAATACCAGCAACGACTGAATTACGCTTCCTTTTGCAGTGATATAATTTGCGCTGTCCAATGCTTCCTGCGATTCAAGTTCCGAGGCATTTAATTCCGCCAGCGCCCCGGCGTTTACCAGCTTGCGGGTGTTCGCCAATTGCGCTTGTGTTTGTTTCAATTGCACCTGGGCTATGTTTTCCTGCTCCCTTGCCAATAACACCTGCAGGTAGTTATTGGCTACGGTTAAGGCGATATCATTTCTTAACTTATCCGCACTTGCTTTGGCTGCTTCGTACTGCCACTCGTATGCAAGAATCGTGTTTCGCTTACTGAACCAGTTGAAGATATCAGCGCTTGTTTGTAGTTGCAATCCTGCACTGAGATAACTTTGGGTGATCAGGTTAAATGAGGTAGGATCCTGGTTGCGCCCACTGTTAAAAGCAGTGCTTCCGGACACGCTGGCATTTGGATATTGATTCAGCTTTGTTTGCTTATAGTTCAACCCGCTAATGGCAGATTGTACATCCAGTTGTTTGATGCTGATATTGTTGACCAATGCATAATCTACAATTTTACGCAGGTCCCATTTTTCTTGTGCGGTAACCGTTTTGCATAGGCAGATAAAGGCAAAAAAGGGGTAACTTATGTAACGCATCTGACAAAAATATAACATCCTTATGTAAAGCCGTTCAACCATTTTTATAAACGGCAAAGAAAATGAAGAAATGCTTTCTTGAAGCGTTTTTTTAATACAATTAAATTAAATATTTTTATCTGTTTAGATCAATAGATCCTTTCAAAAAGGAATGACAAAACAGGTGTGGTAAAAATCGTTATCATCGGCTCAATATTAAAATCATTCTTTAACTGATTGTTTTAGGAATTTATTTTCCGGAATGCCTGTTCCAAATCTGCTATTAAATACTCCGGTTCTTCCAGGCCAACATACAGGCGGAGCATCCGGTGATCTTTGTTTTCAGCCTTAAAATATTTTGCCGGAATGCCCGAACACTTAGGTATGATCAGGCTTTCATGGCCGCCCCAGCTTACCGCCATTAATATATGTTGCAGGCTGTTGCAAAATTTTTCAACCTGCTCTATCTTCTCTGCTTTAATAATAAAGGTGAGCAGTCCACAGGCACCTGTCATTTGTTTCTTTGCAAGGTGATATTGCGGAAAGCTTTCATCAAATGGAAAGAGCACAGATTCTACCTGCGGATGTTGATTTAAATATTGAATCACCCGGAGAGTAGTATGCGTAATTCGTTCGAGCCGCATGGGCAAAGTGCGTAATCCGCGTATTAACAGCCATGCATTAAACGGTGAAATACCGCTGCCGATATTCATGTATTCCGAATTGAAAATTCGTTCCATCATCTTCTTACTTCCACTCAAAACACCAGCTACCGTATCACTATGGCCGCCGATGTATTTGGTAGCCGATTGCAGCGTAAGGTCAATCCCAAAATCAATCGGTTTTTGATACAGCGGTGTGCAATAACTATTATCAATAATGGTAACTATATTTTCGGCAGCTGCAAGGTCTGCCACTGCCTTCAAATCCTGGATAAAATAATTCCAGCTATTCGGACTTTCCAGGTAAATAACGGTGGTATTCGGTAAAATGGCTCTTTCAAAATTTTCAATATCACGTCCATCAATATACGAAGTGGTTACGCCAAAGCGGGGCAAAATTTCGTTGAACATTTTTTGCGCCCATGTATAAGGTTTATTTACTGAAACGATATGATCGCCTGATTTTACGTTGGCTAAAACTGCTGCAAAAATGGCCGCGGCGCCGCTGTTAAATACAAGGCAGTCTTCCGCATTGTCAAGTGCAGCCAATTTCTTGCGAAGTATATCTACGGTAGGATTTAACCCCCTGCTGTATAAATAAGTGGAGTATTCATCGGCGAAAGCATTGCGCATTTCATCCACCGTTTTAAAGGCAAAATTGCTGCTCTGAATGATAGGTGGCGCAATGGCATGATAATAGTTTTCCCTATCCTCAGCCAGTTCATTGATGATGTAAGAGATATCCATTTTATTCATTTGTTTTTTTGAGTGATTTGCCCAGGAAATATAATATAATGAAAGCAATTAAAACGCTTAAACCAATGACCGCAGCGTTTTTATTGTTTTTATAATCCATGGCAATACTAACGGCTACGAACACATAAGAAAGAATAAATATTGCAGGAAGCAACGGATATAATTTCATTTTATAAATACCTGAGCCATCGAGATGTTTTGTTTTCTTTCTTAAAATGAAAATGGTAGCTGCCGATAAGATCATACCAAAGGAATCCAGGAAAATGGTAAAGCTTAAAATGGTATCGAAGTCTCTTGACCAGAATATAACCAATATGCAAATGGCTGCAAAAACGGTTAGTGAAACGGTTATCACGCCTGTTTTTGGATTCGTTCTTTTAAATACCGGGGGAAGAATTTTGTCTTCACTCATTGCGTACATCACCCGGGGATTACTCATCAACAAAACATTCACATAGGCAAGCACACTTAAGAAAAGGAAGCCCGACAAAACTCTTTCCGCATTGATGCCAAAAACTTTGGATGCCATAATTGCTGCAATATTTTTGGCGCCTTTCAACTCTTCAAAGCCGATCACTTTTACATAGGCGTAGTTAATGGTGAGGTAAAGTACTATGATAACAAAGATGCCCAGGAAAATACCTCGTGGAATATTCCTGGCTGGCATTTTTACCTCAGCGCCAAAATTGATCGTTTGTTGATAACCGCCATAGGTAAAGCTTACCGCCACCAGCCCAATGCCAAAAGCCTTAATATATTCTTTCAACGTTGGACTTACATGCGTCAGCGGAGCAGGCATTGCAGCCGTTCCCGCAAAAAAGATGGGTGCTATCAATAAAAGGATGAGAACGATTTTTATCATCATAAGGATATTCTGAGTTTTGGCGCTCATTTTTAATCCAAGCAGGTTTACGCCATAGAAGATCAGGATAGCAATAATTGCAATGGTGATTTGCACCCATTGAATGAATTCAGCATTGGCTGCCACTTTCAAAAATTCCGGATCTTTTATGGAAGGATTAAACACAGCCGTAATATATTCACCGCCCACCAGTGCTACCGCTGCGAGAGAAGCAGCATTGGACACCAATATGATGCAGTTGATCGCAAAAGCAATGGAAGGATGATAGGCATACGAAAAAATCTTATAATACCCACCAACCACTGGCAGACGGCTCCCGATTTCCGCATAAGTAAGCGCTCCGCAAAGGGCTATCATACCACCGGCTATCCACGCCGCAAAAAACAAAAATGTATCCGGGGACTCCTTTGCCACATTTGCCGGCGCCCTAAAAATGCCCATGCCAATCACCAGGCTCACAACGATCATGGTGAAATCAAAGAGGCTGAGTTTTGGCTTTTCTGTCATGCTTTGAAGATAAGGCAATTTTCTAAAGCTATTGTAAACATGAATTTTTATGATGCCTGGATACAACTATTTTATTTATGGGAAAATCTTTAATTCCAATGTGATAAATGGTAGCTGAATAGGAATGAAAATACTATAGATGGACAAGCGCTTTTGATCACCGATGGCTTTTATTTTGAATAAATGTTCAATGAATAATTTGGCGAATCAGTTTCAATCTGTTTACATTTGCACCGTATTTGGTTCCCGAGATTGATTGGGATTAAAAGGGAAGCCCGGTGTAAATCCGGCACTATCCCCGTAGCTGTAAAGGCGGCCATTCGAGATTTTCCGATGCATCGGAATTCCGGAAAGGTAACTTCTCTCACACCACTGTACCGATCATTATCGGGGCGGGAAGGTGAAGTGAACGCTAAGTCAGAAGACCTGCCAGGTAACACATTTTAATCATTCACGGCTTTCGGGTGAAAGGCATGGAGTGTAAGCGCTGTAAAGCATTTATATTTCTAACCGGTGTTGCGTTCGTTACCAGCACCTCAATTTTCCGGAAGCAGTCACAAAAAATTTTTCAAAATGAAAAGAAAATTTTTATTGGTGGCTGCTGTTATTATCAGTAGTCAGTTGTACGCCCAGCAGGACAGTACAAAAAATTTAGATGAGTTGGTTATTACTGCAACCAAAACGTCCATCAAGCAATCCCAAACGGGTAAAGTAGTTAGCGTAATTGACCAGCCCGTTTTGCAACGCGGCGCCGGTAGAACACTTACCGAAATTCTCAACAGCCAGGCAGGCATGTATATAAATGGTGCCAATAATACGCTGGGAACCAACCAGGATAATTATTTGCGTGGTGCTGCTACGGGTAATGTTCTTATCCTGATTGACGGTATACCGGTAGGCGATCCTTCGATGATAAACAATTCCTTCGATCTGAACAGCATCAACCCATCCCAGGTGGAAAGGATCGAAATATTAAAAGGCGCACAAAGTACTTTATGGGGCAGCGATGCAGTTGCCGGCGTAATCAATATCATCACAAAAAAAGGCGGTGTAAATAAAATAAGCCCAACAGCAAGTATCTCCTACGGAAGTTACAATACATTGCGGGCAAGCGCCGGTATCAATGGCAAAATTGACCGGTTTACCTATAACCTTAATTACAATCATACCAATAGTAAAGGCTTCTCTTCAGCAAACGATACCACGGGCACAAAAGGGTTTGATAAAGATGGTTTCACGCAAAATAATTTGCAGGCGAATCTTGGGTATGCATTTACAGAAAAATTTAGTGCATCAGTGATGTCCTCTTATGGCAAATATAAAGCTGACCTGGATGCGGGCGCCTTTACAGATGATAGAGATTACACAGGTAGAAATACCAATATCCTTAATACCGTATCGATGGTTTATAAAACTAAAACTGCCACGCTTAATTTTACCAATACGCTGGTAAATGCCAAAAGAACATTGGATGACGACAGCGGCCATGTTGGTGGGTTTTCGAAATTCTCCAGGGGATTGTATAAAGGGAATTCTTTTGTGTCAGAACTATTTGGCAATATAAGCTTGTCCAAAAAGTTATCCCTGGTGGGGGGAACACAGCGGTTAGCCCAAAGTATGGACCAATCTTACCTTAGCATCAGCAGCTTTGGCCTTTACAAGCCCAAACCACTGGGAAAGGATACCACACATACCACTAACTATGCTGTATATGCATCGCTGTTGCTGCTTGATGTAAATGGCTTTAATGCGGAAGCTGGGGTTAGATATAACCATCATAGTATTTACGGCAACAATGCAACTTTTTCATTCAACCCATCTTATAACATCGATGAAAACACAAGGGTATTTGTAAATATTTCCTCGGGCTATAAAGTGCCCTCATTGTACCAGTTGTACAGCGAATATGGTAATAAGGATCTGCAGCCGGAACAAAGTAATAATTACGAAGCGGGTGTGCAAAGCCTGAGTAACAATAAAAAAAATTCGTTGAGGATTGTTGGGTTTAAAAGAGATATCCGTCAACTGATTATTTTTTACACGGACCCCGTTACTTACGACAGCAAATACATGAATCGTGATAAGCAAAATGATTATGGTTTTGAAATTGAGAGCAATATCGCCATCGGTAAAAAAGGCAATTGGGTAAATAATATTACTTACGTAGATGGCGAGGGAAAGACCAATAATGTGAAAGTGAAAAACTTTTACCGTCGGCCCAACTTCATTTTTAATAGCGCGCTTACGCTGCAACCTATAGCCGATTTAACTTTGGCGCCCTCGTTTCGTTTTGTGGGCAGCCGGTTAAAAGGAGAATATGATGCAGGCCCAAATGCTATGCCCCAATATTACACTGTTGATTTTTATGCAGGCTATAACATCACCAAACATTTTCGTGCATTTGCTGACCTGCGAAATATAACCAATCAAAAATACTTTGATGTGGTGGGTTACAACAGCCGCTCCTACAATTACACATTGGGTATCAGCGCCGCCCTTTAACCCGCATTTATCAAAAAGCAAAGACAATGAAAATAGTAAAGATAAATCCGCGAGTTACTGTGCTTGCATTTTTTATGCTTGCAGTTGCAGCCATGCGAATTCCAAACGCCACACAGTTAATGCCATGGGCAAATTTTACGCCGATTGGTGCAATGGGTTTATTTGGAGGCGCTTATTTCTCAGGCAAATGGAAGGCGTTCGTCTTTCCGCTGCTTACTTTATTTGCAAGTGACCTTGTCATCAACAACGTGGTTTTTGGAGGTAAGTATGGTGTTATGAATGGCGGCTGGTATATCGTTTACGGGATATTCGTGCTGATTGTTTTTTTAGGCAAGTGGATGATTCAAAAAGTAAATGTTAAGCATGTGGTGCTTGCTTCCTTAGTGGCAGCCTTAAGTCATTGGCTGATCGCTGATTTTGCTGTTTGGATAGGCGGTGGGAAAAATATAATTACAATGGCGCCGCTCACAAAAGACTGGGCAGGTTTAATGCAATGCTATGCGCAGGGCTTTCCTTTTATGAAAAACTTTTTAATGGGGAACCTGGTCTATAGTGGGATTTTATTTGGTAGTTTTCAATTGGCACAACAACGTTACCCTGTTTTAAAATTACAGGTGTCGTAAATATAAAAAGCAATGAAGCATAAGTTTCATTGCTTTTTTTTAAATCATTCCAGGTTATGGCCATATAATTTTGTCATCCGTGTTTGGGGGCGTTCCTTCCGGTAATCAACATTAAAAATTTCATTCCAGATGTGTATGCACGAAAATAAAAACTGTCCCAGGTGCAGAATCAGCTTTGAATGCAAAGTGGGCAATATAACTCAATGCCAATGCTATGGGATCAATTTAAGTGATGAAGAGCAGCAGTTTATCAGTAAGCAATTTACTGATTGCCTTTGTGCTGATTGCATCAAAGCACTACGCTCAACTTATAGTATATCAAAATTTGCCACCTCACTTAAAAGGTACCCTGGCCATTAACTGTTACCAACTCACAGTCGAAAACCGTTGCATGCAATCTTGCGCGGATAATTATTAAACCGATTTATTAATGGATAAGGCATATATCAATTGGAGTGGTGGTAAAGATTCGGCCCTGGCGCTGTATTATATGCTGGAACAAAAAAAGTATTCGGTTGAGTGTTTGCTTACCAGTGTTAATACAGTACATAACCGTATCTCCATGCACGGTGTTCGAAGAGAATTGCTGGAAGCCCAGTCGGCATCACTTGGTATACCGCTCACTACTATTGAATTGCCGGAGCAACCGGGAATGATTGAGTATGAAGCCCTGCTGAATTTAAAAGTGAATGGTTTAAAGCAGGAAGGTTTTGCGCATAGCATTTTCGGCGATATTTTTTTAGAAGACCTCAGGCAGTACCGGGAAGACAAATTGAAGCAGGTTGGGATATCGGCGTTGTTTCCATTGTGGAAAATAGATACCCGTCAGCTGATCTATGATTTTATTGCCCTGGGTTTTAAAACAATTGTAGTTTGCGTTAATGAAAGCTTTTTAGATAAAAGTTTTTGTGGTAGAATAATTGATGAACAGTTTATAAAAGATTTACCCCCACACGTAGATCCTTGTGGCGAAAATGGCGAATTTCATACGTTTACTTTTGACGGGCCGATATTCCGTACGCCCATTAGGTTTACAAAAGGAGCGTTGGTCTATAAAGAATATCCGGCTCCTGCCGATTCTGCCGATAGCTGCAGCGCTACTAAGTCTCCTTCTACCGAAAAAAAACAATACGGCTTTTGGTTTTGTGATCTCTATTAATGCAAAAACATTTACGGCCCGGGCAATAAAGAGTTAGGACATTACATCTTCAGCACCAGGCACCATTGTAAAATTTCATTAAAAAGAGAAGCTGAGGTAACAAAATTTGAGGCAATGCCAAAGAATAAGTCGCTATCAACAACTGTGAAAAAATAAATTACCCTATCTCCTTTATTCCCTGTTAATTGCAGCGTATTAAAAATGCCTCATTTCAATTTATATTTGTAAACATGCGCTTTACCCCGGTATTCATTGCCATTTTCTTATCAGCCTTTTGTTTTGCCAGTACATGCGGGCAATATATTTTTAAAGGCAGAGTGCAAAGCAGTGAGGATAAAAAAGGTTTGACCGGAGTAACGGTATTGGCTGATACTAATGCGGTGGCCCTAACGGATTCAAATGGCGTTTTCGAGTTCAGCAGCTCAAAGGAAAAAAGCACTATCTCATTCTCACATATTGGTTACCAGGCAGTTTCAGGTAAATATTCAGCCGGGCAATTTATTGGGATCGTCCTGTATTCGGCCCACAGTTTTTTGTCAGAAATCGTGGTGAAAGCATATGAAAGAAATACATCGTTAATAAATATGCCGGTTACTGTAAGTGTGCTTGGGCGTAACGATCTTGAACGCTACGGTAATACTTCTATTTTACCCGCTGTAAATATTATTCCTGGTGTAAAAATGGATGAGCGGAGCCCGGGTAGTTACAGGTTATCCATCAGGGGAAATTTACTTCGTTCACCCTTTGGCGTTCGCAATGTAAAAGTTTACTGGAATGGCATACCATTTACAGATGCCAACGGCAACACTTATCTTAACCAGTTAGGTTTTGAAAATGTGGGAAAAATTGAGATCATCAAAGGGCCTGGTGGAAGCATGTATGGTGCAGGTACAGGTGGAGTAGTATTATTAAGTAGTCGCAATGCAGGATATAAAGAAAACAGTATTTCAATTAACACCTTAGGAGGTAGCTATGGGCTGGAAGCAACCAATATCGCCTATCGAAGTGAAACGGATAATGCGAATTATTCTTTGCAATACTCACACCAGCAAACGGATGGCTGGCGGGATCAAACCAGCACAAGAAAGGATGTGGCAAATTATACCGGTTCTTTTAATATCAATCCAAAACAAACGATCCATACCAATATTTTTTACAGCGATTTGTATTATCAAACACCGGGCGGGCTAACAATCGCCCAGTTGAATGCAAATCCGCGCCAGTCGAGACCTGCAGCAGGAACATTCAGAAGTGCCACAGCGCAAAAAGCTGCATTATTTGTAAAAACATTTTACGCGGGGTTTGCACATGATTACCAGTTTAGCCCTATGTGGAGTAACAGTACCAATGTGTATACTTCCAACACCCGTTTTCGCAACCCGAGTATTTTAAATTACCAGCGCAAAACGGAACAGGGCATCGGTGGCAGAACTGTTACTCAATATCATAACAATAATGTGCAAATACATTTCGGGGGCGAATACCAGTATGGATTTACATCTACCCGCACTTTTGGCAACCAGTCAGGGGTACCCGATACCCTGCAATTTGACGATGAGATCGCTGCCACACAGTACAATATTTTTTTGCAAACCGATATCACCCTGGGTGAAAATTTTATCATCAATGCAGGGGGCAGTTATAATAATTATGGTTATGGATTTACCAGGCTCAATAACAGGCCTGTGAATGAAATTCATAAAACTTTTGATCCCGTTTTTGTGCCACGGATCTCACTGCTTCAAAAGTTCGGTGCCGGCAATAGTTTGTATGTAACCGTTAGCAAGGGATATTCTCCTCCTACCATTGATGAGATCGTTCCTTCCACCGGGATTTTTAATGCAACCTTGAACGCAGAAAAAGCTACCAATTACGAATTGGGCTTCAGGAGCGAATTGATCAAGAATGTATTGTTTGTAGATGCGGCTGCCTACCTTTTTCGTTTAAACAATACAATTGTTACCAGGCGGGATGCTGCGGGAGCAGATTTTTTTGTGAATACGGGAAAGACGGATCAGCGTGGAGTTGAATTATCTGTGAATTACTACCCGGTGAGGAACAGCATTCATTTTTTGCAGGAATTAAAGTTGTGGGGCAATTATACTTACATCAAAGCAAGGTTTAAAACCTACCAGCAGTTGACCAGCGATTTTTCCGGCAACAAATTAACAGGTACACCGCCCAATGTGTTGGTGATGGGTGCTGATGCAATTACTAAAATAGGTTTGTATGCGAACCTCACCTACAGCTATACGGATCAAATTCCGCTGAACGATGCGAACAGTTTTTTTGCCACCCAGTATAATTTACTCTTTTCAAGGATTGGGTATAAAATGGGGTTGGGTAAAAAGACAAGCGGAGAAATTTACCTTTCATATGATCATTCGTTCAATGAGCCATATAGCCTTGGAAATGATCTTAATGCAGCGGGCAATCGTTTCTTCAACCCATCGGCGCCTCAAAACTTTCAGGCGGGCGTAAAGGTGCAATTCGGTTTATAAAGGCTCTGCAACGCAAACCTGGTTACATGGAAATCTTACATTGACTCCGGCGAGGCAATCTTTCATCCACAAAAGCTTCGCATTGGCCCTTTTTTACATATTGAAAAGTATCTTTGCAAAAATTTTTACCAGTGGGATTTAGCCAGATAGCCATTAAGGAAATATTGACCGTTTCATTTACGTTGTTTGCCGTAATTGATATGGTGGGAAGTATTCCTGTACTGGCTTCGCTGAGAATGAGAATGGGCGGTGAAATACGGTCTACCGAGGCTACGCTTGCTTCCGGGGGATTAATGATTCTTTTTTTATTTTTAGGCAAACAGTTTTTAGGACTGCTTGGCCTGGATGTACAGTCTTTTGCCGTGGCGGGTAGTATTGTAATATTTATTATTGGGTTAGAAATGGTATTGGGGCATGAATTTTTTAAGTCGGAAACTGATACAAGAAGCGGTAATATTGTACCGATAGCTTTTCCCCTGATCGCGGGTTCCGGAACACTTACCACTATTATGAGCCTGAAAGCCAATTACGACGACATCAATATATTTCTTGGTATATTGATTAATTGCGTGATCATTTACCTGGTGCTGAAATCATTGAAATGGATAGAAAATTTTCTGGGTCCAAATGGAATGACGGTAATAAGAAAATTTTTCGGCGTAATATTGCTGGCCATAGCCGTAAAAATATTCGGCAGCAATATGGGCCATTTTGTAAAATAAATGGATTTAGGCGAAGATAGAATGCAAGGCCTCGTAGTACAATGGATAGTATAAGGGCCTCCGAAGCCCCAGATCCAGGTTCGATTCCTGGCGAGGCCACAAAGCGCAAACCTAACGGGATTTACAAAAAACTAAACCCACACCAAATTAGAACTGGTGTGGGTTTTTCATTTCTGGCGGAGTTTCAAATATGGTTATTGATGGGAAAGACTAATAAAGAAATAACGCCAAACCATCATCCTTTAAAACAATTTCTCCTGAGGTGGTTTTGCACCTGCCAAACGAATATAAACAGTGGTTTGCCCACGGTGATGCGTTTGATGTTCAAAACATTTGGCAAAGGCCATACCTTTGGTCATGTCAAATCTGCCAAATAGCTTCACATTCTCATTCAACTGTGCTGGCGTCATTTTCTTAAGGCTGCTGATTACAAAATCGTAACCCGCCATCACCAGTTTGGTAGTGTTTGCTTTTGATTTGTCGGCTGTCTTTTCAGACTCACCCAAACCGACCGGGCTTTTTTCTCCGGTGGCGGCGGAAGAGAAGCCATAGTTCGCATCCGTTAGATGCAGCATTTGTTCTGCAAATGAACGCATTTCGGGAGTTGGCTTGAGGGCATAGCCGGCCTCAGGCATCGTGTCAAGGTATTCTTTGGTATAGGCTTTGGCTCTTTCCCATTCTTTCAACATATCATTTACAGAGGTTTGTGCCTGGGTAAAATGGAAGGAGCCTAATAAAAGGCAAAGCGTTGTTAAAAAATGAATTATTTTCATGATTGTTCTTTAGATGAAGATGCTTTAATAAATGAAATTGGGAGGCTGATTGAAGCACCGGATGACGCTGGTAAAAATACAAAAGAGTTGATACAATCGCAGGTTCTTTTCATCTCCTCAATTATTCAACCGGGGATAGATTTATTTTTCAAAAATGACTGCATCTACATTGGCACCTAGCTTTTCCAAAGTTGCGGCAATGTCCTGCACCATTTTGTCGGGCCCGCATACATAAAAGTGTTGATTAAACTGAGTGATGTGTTCCCGGAGAAAATTTTCATCCAGGTAACCGTTTTGGTAACCAGGCTTATTTTCTTTGGTGAGTAAATAGATGGCTTGTTCGCCCAGCATTGTTTTTAGTTCCGATTCATAAATAATATCAGCAGAAGTTTTATTCGAAAAGAGCAGTGTGTTGCCAGCCAGTCGATTGTCATGGTGAAGTGTTCTCAGGATCGCAATAAAAGGCGTGATGCCTGCACCGCCGGCAATAAAATAACCAGGGCGCTTGTATTCGATGGCTCCCCATGCATCTTCAATAATAATTTCATCTCCCGGACGCAACAAGTGCAGTTGTTCCGTTACCCCGTGATGATCCGGGTATCCTTTAATCGTGAATTCTAAATACGGCGCTGTATTCAATGCAGTAAAGGTAAATGGCCTTTTTTCTGCTTCCCAACCCGGTTGATTGATGGATACATCGGTTGCTTGCCCCGGTACAAATTGATACCCGGCAGGTTTTTCCATCCGGAAGCATTTCACATCATGGGTAACGGCTTGGATGTCCAGTATTCTTACAATATTTTTCATAATGCAATTATTTAAAAAGATTTTGAGAATTGCCGGTTAAAAAATCTTTTGTGAAAAATTACCGCATTAACCCTGGCTTTTAAACATGCAAACTATCAACTGTTAAATTTACAAAACAAACGGTTCATCCAGTGCGTTACGGGCCTGCTGATTAATATTGACATCGTTTGCGGGAAATGTTTGCTATTGATGTGGCATCGTTACTGTGTGGCAGGTTGCTGCTTCATCTTCTCATCATATTGCTTTTGCAGGGAGCTTATGGCGTTCCTATAACCTTGTTGGTCATTAAAAACGGCCGGGTTGTAAGCATCGCCGGGTGCATGCTTATCATGCATCTTAAACTGGCTGGCATGCGATGCAAGCCATATATCAAACGGGATATTTTGCATTGTCTTGAATGTATAAGCATAATCAGCGGCTATTTCCGGATAATCTGTTATAGCTGAAAATGGTTTTTCAGTAACGATGGTGGGCAGGTTGGCGATCAGTACCCTGTAGGATTGCTGGTCGTCTTTTACTGTAAATAAAAAACTGCAGGAGCCCCTGGTATGACCGGGATGATGCAACATAACCAGTTGCATACCGCCCAGGCGGATGGTGTCACCATCACTTAATAAACGGTCGGGTTTTACCGGCGCATAACTGCTGCCCTTGCCACCCAACGCGTAATCTGAGCTGCCGCCATCTTTCAATACTGCCGCTTCTTTTTTATCCACCATCAGCTGTGCACGGGTTTTTGTTTTGATGGCAGCCATGGCGCCCATATGATCATAGTGTGCCTGCGTGGTTAACAATATTTTAATGTCAGCAAATCGAAAGCCCAGGGTCTGGATGTTCTTTTTAATTTGTGCTGCGGAAGCCGCAAGTCCCGTGTTGATCAGTATATTTCCCGCCGGTGTTGTGATGAGATAACAGGCAAGGTCGTAAGTACCTACATAATAGAGGTTGCCCGCAATGCGGAATGGCTGATAGGGCATCGACCATTCTGCACTCATTGGTTTTGGCTCCTGTATTTTTTGGGCTATTACCGTTGGTGCTGTTAGTAATAGCGTAGCGGCAAGTAATATGTTTTGTAGTGGACAATTGAACATACAGGGAGGATTAGGTAAAGTGGATTTTCGAATTTATTTGTTTTTATTATTCAGTTTGGTACCAATGTTAATTCCCCGGGAAAAGGGTTTCGTATCTCATTTTGCTTTGTTGGAGATGGTTTGTGTTGTCAATATCGAGGTAAACCTGCGATTCACCACCCCTGGTGAGGAATTGTCCAGGTAAATGATGTTTTCAAGTTTGCTTTTTATCATCACTGAACATTTCAAACAAAATTAGGAAAAAGATACAAAAGCTCTAGGCGCTTTAATATTTGGTCGTTTGAACCCGGGAAGGTTGCCAAATGTGTTTGCATCAGCTAAATAATCTACATTTAAAAAAAAATTCTTCATGAAGGCGGCTTATTACGAATACTTTAAAGGGCCTGTTACCATCGCCCGATTGCCCGATCCCACTCCTGCGGCCAATGAAGTGATCATCCAGGTGAAAGCAACGGGACTTTGCCGCAGCGACTGGCATGGCTGGCAGGGGCATGATTGCGATATTCATTTACCGCATGTACCCGGGCACGAGCTGGCCGGCACCATCGTAGCCACCGGCAGCGAAATACGCCAATGGAAAAAAGATGACCGGGTTACGGTGCCTTTCTGTATTGGCTGCGGCACTTGTGTTCAATGCACTAACGGGCAACAACAGATCTGTGATAATTATTACCAGCCCGGCTTTACGGGTTGGGGTTCATTTGCCAAATTTGTTCGCATTCCTTACGCAGCTGAAAACCTGGTGCGCTTACCGGATGCGATGGATTTTGTAACAGCAGCTGTACTCGGTTGCCGTTTTATAACGGCTTGGCGGGGAGTAATAACACAGGGAGCTTTGAAGGCGGGTGATTTCATAGCCATCCATGGTTGCGGCGGGGTGGGTTTATCTGCCATCATGATTGCCGCCGCTATGGGAGCCGTTCCGATTGCCATCGACATTGACGAAACCAAACTCGCATTTGCAAAATCCATTGGCGCCGCTTTTACCATTAATGCGCGGGATACAGTAGCCGTTTCCGAAGGCATTATAGATATAACAAAAGGTGGCGCAACTGTTTCCGTGGATGCATTGGGGAGCCGGGAAACCTGCACCAATTCCATCCGTTGCCTGCGCAAACAGGGCAAACATATCCAACTGGGGCTGATGGCCGGCACTGAAGCCAATCCTCCGGTACCCATGGGCGAAGTGATTGCCAAAGAACTCCAGCTGATCGGAAGTCATGGTATGCAGGCACACCAATATCCTGCCATGCTGGAATGGATCAGCTCCGGGAAAATACATCCTGAAAAATTGCTGGGGAAGATCATTACACTGGAAGAAGGTTGCAGGGAGCTGACCGATTTGAACAGCTTTCGCAATATTGGCGTTACGGTAATACGGATGGATTGAAAGGTATTTCGTTTTGACGCAAGTGTCTGTCACCCTACAAAATTGTACATTTAAAAGGCGCATTACCGGCCATTGCTCATCATTCTTTGAGAGGTTTTGATTGAAATCTTATTATTGACATGTACTATAATCATTCTGGAAATGAACACGTCCTGAAGACTTTATACAATTCTGTCACGAATGACAGATGTTCGTTATCTTATACTACAAACGACTGTAATATGAAGTATTTTTCCTCCCTGTTTTCTTTCGTTTTATTGTTAACCACAGCCGATGCCCAGCTAAGGGTGAGATTTGTTTTAAAAGAAAAGACGGCCATCAAACATGACAGCGTTTTTATCACCGGAACCTTCAGCAACTGGGATTCTACCGCTAATAAAAAATATTTGTTGCTACCGTCCGGCAGTGGAGAAAAATCAATTGTGTTGAATTTGCCTAAAGGAATAATACGCTATAAGTTTCACCGTGGCAGCTGGTTTACTGTAGAGAAACAGTATAATGGTGATGAGGTTCCCGATCGTATCATCAATATAGCAAAGGATACTGTTTTCAGGGATAGTGTAGTAGCCTGGAGAGATCAGCTACTCAGTGATAAAAAGCTTGCACTGCTGCAGCAAAGGGAAGATACCAGCCGGGTAAATATATTGGCTGGCATCGCTGTTAACTACGCATTTTGGGCAGAACATTATAACGTTGACTCTGCCCTGTTTTATGCAAATGAGGCCTTGCGACTGCAGCAAAGGATCATTCAAGCCGGGGAATATAAATCTTTCACCCGTGAAGGGCAGGCAAGTTTGTTCATCGGCCTCCAGGAAATAACCGCCTCACTGTTTCATTCCTTAGGCAACTACCCGAAAGCACTGGAGATCAGGCTCGGGAACCTGAACCTGGCCGAAAAAGAAAAGGACAAATTTATTATGGTGAATGCCCTGAGAAGTATTACAGAAGATTATAACTCTATGAATGAACATGAGAATGTATTGCGGTATGGTAAAATGATGGACTCCATACTGAAAACACTGAACGTACATGATGAAAGATTTCAGTCCTTCCAATCATGGACAAAGTTTATTATTGCCAATGCCTACTATAAACTAAACCTCACCGATTCTGCTTTATATTATGTTAATTCATCTTATACTTTAAAAAATAGTACCCATGGAGACACTGCATACTTCGGGATGTTGCTAGGTAATATTTATGCAAAAAAAGGCGACAGCAAGACTGCCTTTTATCACTACAGGCAGGCGTTATCAAATGCAGCGTTAATCTACAATCCCCAGGTGGCAGCAAGTACTTTAGAGGGAATGGCCAGGCTATTCAAAAAGCAAGGCCGCATCGACTCTGCTTTACAATACGCAAAACAGGCGATGTATTTATTGCAAAACTATACATCCAATGTTCAGTCGTGGGGCGAAAATTCCAATACCTATGTGGCTCAAATAAGCCCGCTGCTGGCAGAACTATACAAAGACAATCACCAGATGGACAGTGCGTATAAATACCTGCTGCTTTCAGTGACTTTAAAAGACAGTTTGTATAATACAGACAGGATAAGACAGTTTCAAACACTTGGTTTTAACGAAGCAAGCCGCCGCCAGCAATTGGAACAACAAAGCAGGGAAGCAAAGCGGCAATACCAAACAAAGATAAAATTGTACGGGCTGCTCAGTGTCATCACCGGTTTTGGGGTGCTGGCCTTTATTTTATACCGCAACAACCGGCAAAAACAAAAGGCCAATATCGTGTTGCAATCTCAAAAGCAGGAAATAGAAACGACGCTGCGGGATTTAAGGAACACGCAAAAACAATTGATTCAATCAGAAAAGATGGCTTCGCTGGGAGAACTCACGGCCGGCATTGCCCATGAAATTCAGAACCCTTTGAACTTCGTCAACAATTTTTCTGAGATAAACAAGGAGTTACTAACCGAAATGAATGAAGCAATTGAAAAGGGAGATTATGAGGAAGTAAAAGCAATCGCAACAGATGTTACCGGCAATGAAGAAAAAATAAATTTCCATGGTAAACGTGCTGACTCAATCGTAAAGGGGATGTTGCAGCACAGCCGTATCAGCAACGGGCAAAAAGAACCCACCAATATCAACGCCTTGGCGGATGAATATTTCCGTTTAGCATATCATGGATTAAGGGCAAAGGATAAATCCTTCAATATCACGATGAAAACTGATTTTGATGAAACGATTGGCAATATCAATATCGTTCCGCAGGATATCGGAAGGGTGATCCTCAACCTGGTTACAAATGCTTTTTACGTGGTGGATGAAAAAAAGAAATCCGGCCTTGAAAATTACGAACCCACCGTTTCCCTAAGTACAAAAAAAATAAATGACAAGGTTGAAATAAAAGTAGCTGATAATGGTAACGGCATCCCATCAAAAGTATTGGATAAAATATTCCAGCCATTCTTTACCACCAAGCCAACGGGCCAGGGCACGGGCCTGGGTTTAAGCCTGAGCTATGATATTGTAAAAGCACATGGAGGCATATTAAAAGTGGAGACAAAGGAAGGTGTAGGTAGTGAGTTTATTATTCAATTGGTATCGAAATAAAGTTTGAAGAATATTATGCAGAATTGTACAACACAATGAAAAAGGCAACCATCATATCCCGGATCCTGCTTGGATTTATTTACCTGGTTTTTGGCCTGGATTATTTCCTGCATTTTATTCCTTATCAACCAAATCATACAGGCAGGGTAGCGGCTTTTAAAGCTGGCCTCATGGGCGTAGGATATTTTTATCCAATGCTTAAGTCAATCCAGATCGTGGGTGGCATCTCACTGTTGGTTAACCGATACGCACCCTTTTTTGCAGTTGTTCTGTTTCCCATAAGTTTAAATGTATTCCTGTATCACACTATTTTAGTTCCTTCTGGTTGGTTGATGGGTGTTTTACTGATTGTACCTAACCTGCTTTTGGGATATGCGTACAGGAAGTATTATAGCGGTATGTTTGTAAGAAAGCCCGTTTTGTAAGCGGAGTATACTTTTTCCCGACTGTTGTTCTTTTAAAGTTCGATGCGTAGCTGCACCGCAGTTGCTTGTGTTGTGGATTTTGGATTGCAGTTAATTTGTACAGCAGAATGTTCCAGATTATTTAATTGACTAGATTCGTTTCAATATTTTTTCTGAAATTCATAGCTTCTTTTATTTCGTAAACTTATTCGGCCTTTTGAGAGATATTTAATTTTAAACCAAAAAAGATGAAAAAAAAACTGCTTCTTGTTGCATGTTGCCTGTCACTGGCAATGATTACAACTGCCCAAACCATTTCAATTGTACCTAAGCCCGCCTTTGCAGAATTAAGGAGCGGAAGCTTCACGATATCACCGTCAATAAAATTATTGTCATCCGGTGACGAGTTAAAAAGATCTTCCTCCTTTTTCAATGATTACCTCCAAAAAATGTATGGGTTTCAATTAAAAACCGGTAATCAAACGGGCGCTGGCAATGCCATTGTTTTAAAAATGGGCAAGGTCAAATCTTCCATAAAAGGGGGGTATGAAATGCGCATTGAAAAAAATAAAATTCAAATCACCGGTGCAGATCCTGAGGGTGTATTTTACGGAATTCAATCCTTGATTCAGCTACTGCCCTTTAGCAAAACAACTTCATTAACTGTTCCCCAAATGATCGTAATCGATTCTGCCCGTTTTGCTTACCGGGGAATGCATTTGGATGTGGGCCGGCATTTTTTTGATGTGGATTTCGTAAAAAAATACATTGACCTGTTAGCATCGTATAAACTCAATACATTTCACTGGCACTTAACAGACGACCAGGGATGGAGGATCGAAATAAAAAAATATCCCGGGCTCACGCAAGTGGGCTCGCAAAGAAATGGAGCCATTGTTGGCCATTATCCGGGCAAAGGAAATGATAATGTTGCCAGCGACGGATTTTATACGCAGGAGCAAATTAAAGACGTGGTGGCCTATGCTGCAGACAGGTATATCACCGTTATTCCGGAAATTGAATTACCTGGTCACGGTAGCGCTGCAATCGCTGCTTATCCCTTTTTAAGTTGCTTTCCGGATAGGGTTACCGGCATTCCATTGAATATGGTTTCGCTCAGAACGGTTGATGAAGCACAAAAAGGTAGGATAAAATTCGTCCAGGAAACATGGGGAGTTTTTGATGATGTTTTTTGTGCAGGCAAAGAAACCACTTTCAATTTTTTGCAGGATGTGCTGGATGAAGTGATCGCCTTGTTTCCTTCAAAGTATATCCATATTGGTGGGGATGAGTGCCCTAAAACATTTTGGAAGCAATGTCCCCAATGTCAGAAAACCATTGCAGCCAACCATTTAAAAGATGAACATGCATTGCAGAGTTATTTCATTCAAAAAATGGAAAAGTATGTGAACGGCAAAGGCAGGAATATTATTGGGTGGGATGAAATATTAGAGGGCGGCCTGGCACCCAATGCAACCGTAATGAGCTGGAGGGGTGAAAATGGCGGTATCGAAGCTGCTAAGCAAAAACATACGGTAATTATGACACCAGGCAGCCATTGTTACTTCGATCACGCCAATGCTAAAAATGAAGATTCTTTGACCATTGGGGGATTATTGACGGTTGAAACAGTATATAGTTATAATCCAATCCCTTCGTCATTGTCAGCGGAGGAAGCAAAATATATCATTGGTGCTCAAGCCAATCTCTGGACAGAATACATCACCAATCCTGCTAAAGTGGAGTACATGATCTTACCGCGTTTAGGTGCAATGAGTGAAGTATTATGGACCGCGAAGGAGAAAAAGAGCTGGAATGATTTTGTTCCAAGAATGATGAATGAATTTAAAAGATATGATTGGCTTGGCTTGAATTATTGTAAAATATTTTTAAGAGAAAATCCTTCTGTAAAATAGTTTGTATGGATTAGAAAGATAGTTCGCTGTTCTTTAATTTTCTGGGGGTCTCTATTTTTTTTCTTGATAAAAAAGAAACAAAAAAATCAAGGCTGCATAAGAGCTCCTCGTCGATCAGAGAACAGCGGCTCACTGGGATTGCAGCATTATATGGGTGTTCGACTCGCATAAATTGCAACACTTTAAATACTAATCCTATTCAGGAAGCCGTTGTTACGTCTCCCGACGACAACAATCGCATCGGACTTGCTTTTATGTAGGAACCTTCGCTGTTGGTCAGAGACACAACAGCGGCTCACGAGGATTGCAGCGTTATTCTTCTTCGGCTGTTCGACCTGCAAAAATTGCAAACACTTTTAAATACTATTTCCGGTTGTTGCGTCTCAGACCAATAATTGTTAGATTGAATTCATCCAAGCCTGAAGGGCTTCAATATGTATAGCCGTTGGTGAAACCAATGGATTAAATTAGGGCGCACCTCAGCCCCAACGGGGTTGAATACTTGCAGTTGAATGCAATTGAATTGATCATTTGTTCGGCCGCCTGATTGGGAAAGATTTGCTGTTGGTAAGAGACACAACAGCGGTTCACGGATTGAGCTTATTACTATTCAGCTGTTAGATTCAAATCTACAGTGATTGAACCTCCACTACATTTCCCCTGAAATTATCAATCAATTGATCTACTTCCTGTAGGCTAAGATTGTTTAATGAAATAGTAAGCTCATCATTTGAATCGTTCTTTAACTTCAGCGTTGCAGAATTATTTTTTCGCTTTAGCATGTCTTTTAAATAATCTTTCATCAAATCTTTCACCAACTCCACCCCGATGTTGAGTGTCAGTAACAATATTTCCACGGCTCCACCTCTTTTGCCATCTCCATAATCTCTTTCTTCTTCAATCTCTGCATCTTTGTACGGGCTGTCATCCTTGATCATTTCATGTTCCAGGTAATTTTGGAAATCGCCCATGAGCGGTCCTGTTATCTTAATCGTTGAATTTTCCATGCATTCACATTTATGGGGTTAAAATTGAAAGGCCTTGTTGGCAAATTGAAAAGAAACATCTTAGTACATTTGATCTTGCTTCATGCAAATAATGCTTGCCATTTAAATAGGGAAAATCCCATTTGATTAAATTAGCATTCACTCCAGTATACAATTCATTTAAAACAAAAGCAGCCTGGTCAGTATCGATATCATGATGGCTCAGGTATATATATTTGAAGCCTTTGTTATAAAGGCTCTTAAAGTCGAAAAAATTAGTACAGGTTACTGCGTCAATAACGATATCATTTCGCAAACCATCCTCCTGTTTGATCCGATCGATCAATTTTAAAAATATATCCAGCTGGATACTTTTCTTTTTAAAAAACATCCTGCCCCCATTCTCCATTTTTTCATAATGCGTTAGTATTTGTACAAGATAACCCTCCCATCCTTTTCTTAAAAACTTTAATAGGTCATCATTTTTTTCAAGGTGCACCACCCTGGCGCCGGCGATCGTTGCATTACTCAACAAGCTATCATATAATTTTTCACGGCCCATTGCCATAGATCTTAAAACTTCCGGTGCTCCGGGTAAGGCCGTTTCACTATAATGTTTATCGAATCCATACAGGATGACTGTTTTATCGGATACAGGCCGGAAAAGCTTCACCAGGTTTTCTGCAAAATCAACCATGCCGGTTCCTGATACAGAAAGCACATAGGAATTGATATTCTTTTGAATTGGGAAAAACCGAAATTGCAAATCGAATATGGTGGAGAAGTCGAAAACATATTTCCTGCCTTTGATATCAGACAAAGACAATAGAATATTAACATTACTATCATTATTCAGGTATGACCCAAATGGCTGAATGAAAAAATCGAAAACCTTTTGCCAGGTCTGCCGGAAAATTTCCATCTCGCTGGCTTCAAAGCTTTGGTAGGTTACGGGGTCAAACTGTACAAAATACCTGCAATAGCTATTATAAATATTATCAAATTCATCCACTGTGGCATTGAGCCGTTCAATGATAATATTATTATTTGCACCAATTATTTTGAAAAAACAATTTCGGGTTTCACAATAAATAATTTGTGCCGCCACATACTTACGATCCGTTGCATTTCTTTCAAAGAAGGCCAGCAAATAATTAATTTCTGCATAGCCTTTTTTTACAGCAATGGATGACTGGATAAATTCCTCATCCGGAATATTATAAAAGTAGACTTCCCTTTTATTATTTACCATAACAGTAATAATCTTTTGAGAACCTGTTGAGAAATACGCAGGACAGGTTTAGTCTTCTTTGAAAATAAGGTTCGCTGTACAGGTTGGAAATAGATTTAAAACTTAAAAATTCGCAGGCTTGCAGATCATTGTTATGGCTTAGCCTTACGGAAGCGGGCACTTCTTTTTTCACCAAAACACAATTGTCGATAAAAGCATTGAATTCCTTTAAAACCGGGGGATCGTATAAAGAGTGATGACTGGTTGAACTGGTAACGGGAATCCTGTAAATCGTTTCTCCATTTTTATAAGGGATATTGTTGATTCGGCCTTTAATCAGCACTTCGTCGGGATGATTGATCAACGCTTTGAGATCGTCCAATTCGCTGGCACCATCTAACACCAGTGTTCCCGGCGGGTTCTCGAGGTTATCAATTACTTTGTTGGGTGAATTCTTTTCATTCCTCCATACCGCCCGGCGGGGTGCACCGTTCGTGCCCGGGCTTATAGCTCTGCCGGGCAAATAGTCGTTTTTGTAATGCGCCTCACTGTAAAAAGAATTCGACCTTGGCTTCCTGATTTTTCCTGTTAATACCTGCGCTTCATCTACAAGATGCAAAAGGCATACTATTAGCACGAAACAAAATTGCTTTTTCATATTTCTATAATTGAATTAGCCTAAAATTATTCATTGAAAAAAATTGACTTACCTGCGTCTTCCTGTCGATCACCTGTACAAAATCATCCCCCAGTATTTTAAAAGGTGTGATGATATAATCAGAGCCTTCTTCATGCACTGAAAAGAACACATCATCCGACTGGAAAATTCCCGCAATATTATCTACATCCTTTACCAACTTTACCTTCATTCTTAACCGGTCTTTATATTCAGGATTTCTGATCATGATATTCTTCCATATCGTCAGGCGTTTATCGTACCAGCGTTCAAGCTGTGCGTTTAAAACCTTGTTTTCTGTTTCAAATGGCCAGCCTCTCAAAAAAGCATCGATTACAATTAAACTATCACCCTTTGGTTTGATGGCAATAAACTTATTTTGCAACCCGATTAATTTGTTTTCTTCAACCAATAGGTATTTATTGATCCGCTTCACTTTTGCCAGCAGTTCCTTTTTCTTGAAATACATTTCGTTGATCATCATTTCTGCCTTGGATGCTGCATCGCAGGTATTCACCTTTTTCGTATTGCCTTGTAGTTCTAAATATTCTTGTCCGTTATTACACATACGTTTCAGTTGGCCGATGGAATAATAATTAATAAGAGCGCCGGTATTGCGATCGGTTATTTTTAAAGCCTTTGTAGAATCAAACTGGAACAAGTAGTCCTTTACAACCTCATCTTTCAGACTTGATGAGATAGTAACCGGGTAGTTCATAATGCCGAAGCTGCTGGTATAGGTAATTGGATTGTAATCGGCAATTTGTTGTATAGCATTGTTATTAATGCGAAGCGCTTTTTCTATATCCTCCAGTGCATTCCTGATGATGTCTAGTTCGAACACTTTAACATTCGGAATTTGCCCGATCTCCGATTTCGGAATTTTAAATGTTATTACACGCTCACCATTATAAAATGGCATTGGCATAGGAAAGCCGGGGCTTTTGTAGCGAAAAATAACACGGTTAACGGATGCATTGTCTTCAAAACCTGTGCGGGCCAGTTGCAAGTTCTCCGTGATCATCTGCAGTGTTCCTTTATAAAGCCGTTCAGTAGTATAACCGACATGCACCTGCGTAAAATCCTGTATTTCCAACTCCTTAAAAGTTTTTTCCAGTTCTTTCAATTTATCGTGGTAGCCCCAGTTCCAGGTGCTCGTGCGTAAATCAAAACCTACCCCATAAGAGAACACCGTATTCCGCTCGTATCCCAAAGAATCCAGCAAAGTTTTAACGCCCATCGAGGCGATCTGGCAGATGTCCTTGTACGCGTGCCCGGCAATAATGAAGCCTACGTATTTATCATTGCTTTTTATAAAAGAGATATTGATGGGCATCCTGTTAATATCAAAAACTTTGGGTGTTAACACCGAAGAATAGATGTCATTCTTATTATAAACAAAATCATACTTGCTTAACAGGCTATCCTCCTGCCCGAATGATGTTGTAGCACATGCCAATACAGTGCAGTGAAAGAGTATCAGTTTGGTAATTTGTTTCATAACCATACATTTTAAATTATAGTTTGGATGAACCAGGAGGGAAGTTTTTTGTGAACCGCTTTTATTAAAAACATTTTACCCGGTCACCAGGCTCGTGCGTTCTGGAAAATATTGTTTTGGGGCGAATAGGAAAGTTGGAGTTGAAAAAAAGTCAAAATAGTTGCCCGGACTTTGCTTGTTTGTATAACAAAATTTAGAAAAAAAAATCGAAATGTCAAGGGGGTTTTTCCTGTTTCTTTCGATTGGCGGGCTCGTGGATAACCACTGTTGGATTGGATTCCCCCAACCCGCAGGACTTTAATATGAATAGCTGTTGGTGAAACCATGGGCTAAATAATCTACACCTCAACACCATTGAGGTTGGATAATTCTTTTAGAATACAATTCGATTATACAATTGTACGGAGGGCTTGTTTGGGGAGTCTTCGCTGTTGGTCAGAGACACAACAGCGGCAAATTGAAGCCGGATGATTATTATTCTTCGGCTGTTTAACTCTTTTGAAATTGCTACCGCTTTTCAAAACGTTATTTTCTATTTAGCAGGCCAATTTCGTGTTCCAAAAATAAGACTGTTGAATTCGGGTGGCGCCAAGCCTGACCGGCTTTAATATGATAAGCCGTTGGTGCAACCAATGGATCAAATGATGTACACATCAACCCCAAACGGGGTTGAATAATTCTCTTTGAATGCAATTCAATTTTAATTCTTGTACGGCTTGCTTTTATAAAGGAATCTTCGCCCTGGATTAATAGCACAACAGCGGGTTACGGAATTAAAAGATTACCATTTTTAAGCTGCACGGCTCGAAAGGATTGAGAACACTTTTGTTTTAAAAATTGGTTCCTATTCAGCAGATCGTCCTTGCTTCTCCAACCAACAACTGTTGAATTCTACTTTTTTAGACAGTATTTATAGTGGAAGTTTTGCTATAAGTACGCCAAAATATTCTCATCTACAGTAAGACGAAAAATTCCGTGAAGCCTTTACCGGCCTGCATTAGCACCTGCTTTAAATTTTAGTGTATTGTAGAAACGGGGTGTGAATCTTCCTGTGTAAACAAAAAGTGAAAAAGAACCATTTTGTTTACAGATGTGTAAACAAAACCCGTGTAAACAAAAAAATGTTTACACGCATCTTGTTTACAAAAGTGTAAACAAAACATGTGTAAACAAAAAAATGTTTACACGCATTCTGTTTACACTATTAGCATAAAAATCATATTTGTTTTTCACAATTCTGCGGGATGATTATTTTGATATTTTTTGTTTGCCCGGCTTTCTTTTAAGGGATATGTTCCACTGTTGGTTGAAGGCACACCAACGGCTCATTCGAAGTAAAGGATTAGTTCTTTCATTTGCAGGCCCGCATAGATTTAATATAGTCCACCATAATCGTAACGGAGTACAATAGTTCCTGTTCATTTATGATACATGTTGAACAGATGATCTCTGGTAAACATCCCGTAAATTGCCCACATACTCACTGCTCAATACTGAGTTTATAATACAACGATATGAAACTGCCGCGATTGCCTTTTTTTATGACAGATCTTAGGATGAATTCTACCGGTGCCATTGAAAGGCCCGCTTTTAAATTTGGCATTGCGCCAGCAGGAACCCTGCTGTTCCTGCTTACTTTTTTAACCATGGGCTGCTCTTATCAAAGAAAAGTGGCAACAGCAACTTCAGCTGTTGCACAGGTGGTAACACAAACGCTCCGCAAACAGGTACTAACGGAAGCTGCATGGGCGTTAACGCAGGAACCTATTACCGTAACAGCACAAAGCTCCCCAAGAAGCGCCGGTGGTAAACACGATTTCTTTAGCGAAGGCGATTATTGGTGGCCAAATCCTGTTAGTGCTGACAGCCCATACATCCAAAAAGATGGCATTACCAATCCGGAAAACTTTGTTGCCCACCGGCATGCTATGATCCGGTTCAGCCGCATCATGGGTGCGCTTGCTGCAGCTTATAAGCTTACCAGCGATGAAAAATATGTGCTGCAGGCAGTACGGCATTGCAAAGCCTGGTTCATTGATGAAGCTACCATGATGAACCCCCACTTGTTGTATGCCCAGGCAATTAAAAGCCGCTTTACGGGCCGGGGTATTGGAATTATCGATACCATTCACTTTATGGAAGTAGTGCAGGCATTGCTGACAATGCAATATTCAGCCGCAATGGATCAACAGGCATTCACCGGTACAAAAAGTTGGTTTGAAAAGTACATCGGCTGGCTTACCACACATAAGTATGGTAAAGATGAAATGAATGCGGAAAATAATCATGGTACCTGCTGGGTAATGCAGGTTGCGGCCTTTGCAAGGTTTACCGGTAATAAAGTGGTGATGAAGTTTTGCAGTGACCGGTATAAGGAAGTTTTATTACCAAGCCAGATGGCTGCAGATGGAAGTTTTCCAAGAGAGTTGAAAAGAACCAAACCATATGGCTATTCTATCTTCAACCTCGATGCAATGGTAATGCTTTGCCAGTTGCTATCAACAAAGCAGGATGATCTATGGAATTATACTTCCGCAAATGGCAGGTCGATCAGAAAGGGAATTGAATGGCTCTTTCCTTTTTTAGCTGATAAAAGCAAATGGCCTTTTGCAAAAGATGTGATGTATTGGGATGAATGGCCGGTAGCGCAACCAATGCTTGTGTTTGGTGCAAATGCATTTGGAAATGAAAATTGGTTGAAAACATGGGTGCAGTTAACGCATAATCCCAAAGAAGATGAAGTAATCAGGAACCTGCCCGTTCGAAACCCGCTTATCTGGCTGGAGTAATTGTTTCTGCATCCTTATTATCAAAGCCTGCCCAAATTCACAACAAAGCGCTTGCGCTGCAACCCTTTACACATCAAAATACAAATGAATTTAATACGAAGAGGTTAGGCAAACGTTTGCGTAGATATTTAACTTGGGCGCCAAATTTTTTCATTTAATTAACATTATATTGCATTCTACTAAAACGATTGCTCATGCTAACTTCCAGCTACCCGCTAAAGATTACTTTATTGGCGGCAAAATTACTTTGCCTGCTTATTTTTCTCCCACTTTTTTCACTTGCTCAACAGAAAAGCATTTCTGGAAATGTTTCAGATGATGCAGGCAGTCCTTTACCGAATATTTCGGTTACCATCAAAAATACTTCCCTTGGTACTTCTACCGATGCAGCCGGTAATTTCAAAATCAATGCTGCCCCCAATGCAGTACTGGTATTTACGTCTGCTACCCACGAGTCATATAATTTGACAGTGGACAACAGAACCGAATATAAAATTGCATTGAAGCAAAAAGTGGATGCGCTGAGCGATGTGGTGGTGGTAGGATACGGGCGGCAAAAAAAGGTAAACCTGGTAGGATCCGTTTCCATGGTAACGGTTGATGACAAGCTTGTCAGCAGGGCATTGCCAAATATTTCCTCGGGCTTAACAGGGTTGATACCGGGGCTGGCGGCAACGCAGTCTTCCGGTATGGCGGGCAACAACGACGCCAGCCTCATCATCAGGGGCCTTGGTACGGTAAATAATGCCAGTCCGTTGATTGTGGTAGACGGAATGCCTGATGTAGATATCAACCGTATCAATATCAATGATATCGAAACCATTTCTGTTTTAAAAGATGCTACCTCAGCTTCTGTGTATGGCTCACGGGCTGCCAACGGGGTAATCCTGATTACCACCCGCAGCGGAAAAGGCATGAAAAAAACTTCACTCAATTTCACAAGCAATAGTTCATTGACCAAACCTACCCGCGGAATGGATTTTATGTCGGATTACGCACGGGCATTAACACTTCATCAGCGCAGGGCTGCAGTGAATAGTCTTGCCAGTAATCAAAACTTTAAAAACGGTACCATCGATCAGTGGATGGCTTTGGGAATGGTCGATCCTATCAAATATCCAAACACAGATTGGTGGAATGTAATTTTAAGAGACGGTTCTTTTCAAAACTATAACCTGTCAGCAACCGGCGGTAATGAGTCGTCCAACTTTTTTGCTTCGGTAGGAGTTAAAGACGAGAAGGGCTTACAGGTAAACAACGATTTCAAGCAATACAATGCAAGATTCAACTTCGATTACAAGGTAAAAAGCAATATGAACCTCGGTGTCAGGTTCAATGGTAACTGGTCTAATTATACCTATGCTTTAGCGGAAGGTTTCACAGATCCTGATCCTGTCAATACGGCTGGTGTGGATATGCAATATGCAATAGCAGGTATACTTCCTTATGATCCGAAAACAGGGTATTATGGTGGCGTGATGGCTTATGGGGAAGATCCACAGGCCTATAATCCTTACACCTTATACATTAACAACCTAAACAAAACAAACCGGCAGGAAGCCAACACCAGCATGTATTACGACTGGACACCGGTAAAGGGATTAACTGCACGGGTAGATTATGCATTAAATTATTACAACCAATTTCGTTCTTCCGCTCCAACACCCAACCAGGCATATAATTTCCAGAGCAACTCTTTTGGAAGCAGGGTGTATGTTGGTGCAAACGCCGGTATTGCCAATCAAACCAATACAGGTTATAAAACATTGTTGAATGCCCGCCTGAATTATGCCAAGAAATTTGGTGCCAACCACGATCTAAGTGCCTTGTTTGTATATAGCGAAGAATATTGGAACGACCGTTACCAGGCAAGTTCAAGAAATGACAGGTTGTATCCATCCTTAACAGAGATTGATGCAGCATTAACCGACATACAATCCACGGGCGGCAATTCAAGTGCCGAAGGCCTTCGGTCCTATATCGGTCGTATCAATTACGGAGCTTTCAATAAATATTTGCTGGAAGCCAACTTCAGGGTGGATGGTTCTTCCAAATTTCTTCCCGGTAGCCGCTTCGGATTTTTTCCATCAGTGGCAGTGGGCTGGCGTTTTACTGAAGAAAATTTTCTTAAAAATATCACTGGAAAGGTGCTCACGAATGGTAAACTCAGGGCTTCTTATGGCAGCCTGGGAAATAATAGTGGTGTAGGCAGGTACGAGCAATTGTCAACCCTTTTTAATTCTAATTATGTAATTGGAACAAGTGTGCAACGCGGATTCGCCAATAGTAAAATGATCAACAGGTTCCTTTCCTGGGAAACCACTACGGTATTAAATCTTGGTCTTGATTTAAACTTCTTTAATAGCCGTTTAACGGCCGGGCTGGATTATTATAATCGCCTGACCTCCGGTATGAACCGTCCTTCACAGTTTTCTCTCCTTCTTTCAGGAGCTTACAATCCTCCACCAAGAACAAATATTGGAAATTTGCGGAACAAGGGAATCGAGATCGATCTGAGTTGGAAGGATAGGATCGGCAATAATATTCGCTATGGAGTTAGCGCAAACGCATCCTACAATAAAACACGCCTTGAAAAATGGAATGAATTTTTAGGCAGGGGCAGCACTTTCCTTGATATGCCCTATCATTTTGTGTATACTTATATTGACAGGGGAATCGCTCAGACCTGGCAGGATGTTTACAATGCCACTCCGCAGGGAGCCTCACCCGGTGATTTGCTCCGTGAAGACCTGAACGGCGATGGCCGCATCACGGCGGATGACAGGAAAGCATTCAGCAATTCCCAGGAAGACAGGCCCACCACTTATTTTGCATTGAACGGGTACGTATCCTATAAGGGGTTTGATCTTTCTTTTCTATTGCAGGGCGCTACCGGCCGGAAGGATTTTTGGATAAACGCTTACAACAATGTAAACTTTGGCGCTCAGCGGTATGCTTCTACAACCGAGCATTGGGACAATCCATGGTCGGTAGAAAACCGTGATGGCGAATGGCCCCGGTTGGGTGGTATCGGCGGAAACCGGGAATTTACTACATTTTGGCTGGACGACATGACTTACCTGCGTTTTAAAAATATCCAGCTGGGCTACACCATTCCAACTAACTTATTAAAAAGACTCGGAGTTACCAATTTAAGAATTGTTGGGTCTGCAGAAAATATCGGAACGATCTCCTCTTACCGCGGACTTGATCCGGAGAAGCAGGGCGACGACAACAACCTGTACCCGATTAATAAATCTTATTCCATTGCTATTAACTTAGGTTTTTAAAATCTGTAACGATGAAAAAATTACAAATCATACCGGGCATCTTTGTTCTTTCACTATTATCAGGAATCGTACTCTTTCATTCCTCCTGTAAAAAAACGTTGCTTGATCAAACACCCACTACCGAACTGGCAGCCGGTGAGTTTTGGAAAACCGATGCAGATGCAACCATCGCCCTGATGTCTGCCTATGCGGCCACCCGGGCTGTCTTCGATCGTGATTATTACCTTGATGGGCATGGAGAATATACCAGGGTGCGTGGAACAAGTGCAACTAATTTGAATATTCTGCGTGGTGACGCTTACCAGAATGCCAATTACGATCCAACGGGATATGGGAGCAGCTTTGATAAGTATTTCAGGTATCTCTATGGAGCTGTAAACCGTTGCAACTATGTTATTGAAAATATCAGTACCAGGATGTTGCCAACTGCCTCAGGGAAGGGGTTGGAAAATCTTGAAATCATTTTAGCCGAAGCACGGTTACTAAGAGGCATGACCTATTTTCGCCTGATTTCGATGTGGGGCGATGTACCCTACATCGGTAATGTAGTATTTACGAATGAAGAGGTATCGACCTTGCCACGACTTCCAATAGTGCAGGTAAAAGACTCTATCATGGCCGACTTTAACTATGCGGTGCAAAAGCTTCCGGCAAAGGCCTCCGGCGTTGGTAGATCCGGCAAACCTGCTGCACTTGCATTTCGTGGTAAACTGCAACTCTTTTGGGCAAGTTGGAAAAAGAATGGCTGGCCTGAATTAGAAGGATTCAAACAGAATGCTGCAGAAGCTACTACTGCCTTTACCGCCGCTGCCGCAGATTTCAACGATGTAATTACCAACTATGGTTTAGCACTTTATAAAAACGGCGATCCGGGGCAGATAGATGCATTGGGCAAGGCGGATGTACTTCCTAACTATTATGAATTATTTACACCTAAGGCGAATGGAAATTCTGAGATGATCATGGTTTTCACGCACCTCGGTATTCCCGCTAACCCCTCCCAGGGGGAAGAATTGATGCGTGATTTTTCTGGCCGTACCATTGAAGGTTCTCAATGTTGGGTGGCTCCAAGGTATGAAATTGCAGACCGTTACCAGTTGATTTCAACAGGTGATTTCGCCCCTAAAATGGTTCAGTTAAATCCCACAACGAATGCTGCAGCGAGAACAACGCTTAATTCCGCTGTTAACCCCAACACCTATGCAGACCGGGATTATAGAATGAAGGCATCGATCATGTGGGATTATGAAATGGCCATCGGGCTTACCTCTTTAAAATCAACCGGGTATTCTCCATTCATTTACCAGACATGGGCGGGCAATGTGGTTATCAATGGTACTCCATACATAAGTTATAATACAGATGGGTCCAACTCAGGGTACGTGTTTCGTAAGTTCGTGAGAAACTATGAAGGTCTTGGCAGAAGCGAAGGCGATTATGCCTGGCCGGTAATGCGTTTGGCAGATGTATACCTGATGTATGCGGAAGCAGTGAATGAAGTAACTGGCCCGAAGGCAGATGCAATTGGCTATATAAATTTAGTCCGCCGCCGGGGCAATCTCCCTGCGTTAAAACCAGAAAAGTACGCCAACAAGCAGGTGTTCTTTGATGCAATCGAACAGGAGCGCATCATTGAGTTGGTAGCTGAGGGGCAGAGGGGTTTTGATCTTCGTCGTTGGAGAGCAATAGAAAGAGTGTGGGGACCACCCGGAAGCGCCGGTGTTTGGAGACAGGATACCTGGGGAGCCAACCAGCAACGGTACTATCAAAATAGTGCCGATAGAACCTACCAGCAAAACTATATTTTCAGAATACCACCTGCAGAGCGTGACCGTAATCCAAACCTTACGCAAAATACCCCGTGGCTCTAAAGTATAGAAAACCAACCCTTTCAATTTAATAAAATAAAGCAATGGCTAAATATTATAAAATAACATGCTCTCTTCTGCTGATCGCCGGTTTAATTGGCGGCTGTAAAAAAGATTTACCGGTAGATGAAGATGGATTATTGATTACCCAACGGGCAGAATGCTATGTAGGTAATTTCGAATTATTGGGTACTGATTTTGTAACCGTAAGATCCAAAACCGCGGTAATTGATACCACCGCCCTTACCATTAATGTAGAAGTGTTTTTTGGCACAGACCTAAAAAATGTTTACCCGCAATTTTCTTTGGCGACCGATTGCAAACTGGACCCGAAAATTGTAGGAAAAGTTGATTTGTCCGATTTATCCAACCCCAAAACTTATACGGTAATTTCCGGTAACCGGCTGGTTAAAAAGCCTTACAAGATTATTGTTAAGTATCAATAAATTTTTATGTCTAAAACAGCTACAATGCGTAAACTTAATAATAGCCGGCATTTTTTATTCTTTTTATTGCTCCTTTCTTTCGCAGCATGTAAAAAAGAAGAATATGCTATTCCTGACCCGGTTTCAGAACTTTCAAATGATTGTATCAAAAGAACGCTTGGCCCAAACATTGTTACTTTGCCGATCGAATTTGCCTATGCAATGGCCCTGCCCAAAGCCAAAGGCAAACTGGTTTCCGCACAGGTAGAAGCTTCTATTGCAGGTGCTGCCGGAACATTTCTCGAAAACAGGTCTTTTTACACAAAATCAAATGGTGCGGATACAGGGATTACTATTGGAAGTCCTTCCGTAAATGATGGGAAGATTACCAAGGTTACCTATACGGTTGATACCAGTGCCGCCACCCTCCGCTATTTTTATGTGATTCCTGAAGAAGCAAGAGGCCTGTCAGTATCATTTACTTTCTCTGCTACCAGCAGTGATGGCAAAACCGCCAGTTTTAAAATGGGACCATATGCAATATCCAAAATGCACATGGTAAAGAATATGGCCGTTTCCAACAATAACAATGCATATATCTCTATAGAAAACATGGCGGTTTATAATAGCACCACTGCTGTAGCCAATGCAGGTAAAATTGATCTTGTTTATTTATACCGTGCTACTCCCACTGCTTTCACCCATGCGCTCGTATCACCCGCAGCCGATCCGGTATATTTACCAGGCGTAACGCTGCCTGCCGGTGTAAACAGGAGTGCTAAAGTGAACAAGGTATTCAACCTGCAGGATCGTAACCTGGCCAATTTGCAGTATGGGATTTATATAGATGATAAAGATTTTCAGGAAATTAATTTACAAACTGCTCCCAACTATGCACTGGGTTTGAAAGCGGAAGCAGGGGTTTGGGTAGAAACTACGGATGGTAAATACCGGGCGTACATCTTTGTTAATTCGGTAAATGCTAACGGCAGTGCAGTGATCAGTATGCTTCGATATACACTTTAAGCACATCGAATTGAATATTCTTATTATAAATGGAAGGGTTATTTGCCATAATGGTAAATAACCCTTCCATTTTATGCCGCTTTCGGCCAAACAAAAACCAACATGAAATTAAAATCCTTCATCCTGGGAGTGCTTGCTGCACTGACATTTTTTTTAACAGCCATTTCCCCCCTAAATGCTGCTGCCCAAAAATTTATTCATCCCGGTATTGACCAGGGTGCAAAAGATCTTGCTTTCATGAAGAAGATGGTGCAGGAAGGACGAGAGCCTTACAAAGCGGCATTCGATCGCCTTAAAGCAGCTACAGATACACTCTTTACCGTGAAGGCACATACACATGTTCTTCGCGGACCTTACGGCCGCCCAAATATTGGCGGGGATGATCTTTCAAAGAGTGCTAACATGGCTTATAACTACGCTTTGGTTTGGTACATCACAAACGACCGGTCGTATGCTGATAAAGCGATTGCAATCATCAATGCATGGTCACCGGTGATATGGGATTTTGACTACAACGATGCCAAGCTGCTGGCTGCGTGGACGGGCCACTTATTATGCAATGCGGCAGAAATATTACGGTACACCAATGCCGGTTGGAAACAAAAAGATATCGGGGAATTCAGCAATATGTTGCTAACGGTGTATTACCCTTTAATGCGGTATTATTTTCCGCAGGCCAATGGCAATTGGGATGGCGCCATCATTCACTCAATATTGGCAATGGCGATATTCACCGACAACCGCAGCATGTTCAACAATGCCATTGATCATTTTTTGCATGCGCCGGTAAACGGAAGCATTTTCAAATACATTTATCCAAACGGACAATGCCAGGAAAGTCCCCGCGACCAGGGGCATGTGCAATTGGGCTTGGGAGAGTTCGCCGGCGCCGCACAAATAGCCTATACACAGGGGGTGGATTTATTTTCAATTGCCAATAACAGGATTGCCCTGGGGTATGAGTATACTTCTAAATTTTTACTGGGCGAAAATCCACATTGCTATTGCACCATTTCGGAAAGGGCAAAAAACTTACGGGATGATTACGAATATGTTTACCGGCATTATACTGCGAAAGGAATCAATTTGCCATGGAGTAAAATGGCGGCTGATTCAGTAAGACCAAAAGCTTCCCGAAATGTATTGGCATCAGTGCGTGCGTCATTTGGGAAATCAACACCGTTGGGTGAGCCGAAAGCCGGTACCATCGGGTACATCGCCGGAGCGAAGGAAATTTCCGCAACAAAATTCCCCGCTGATGCCATCATGGTTTCTCCGGGCCAATCCATACAGGATGCACTCAATTCTGCGAGCAGTACCAGCAGGTGGGTAGTGGTAAAAAAAGGCATTCATAATTTTCCTGTTACTTTAAAAATCCCCGCAGGGATCACTTTAGCGGGCGAGGGATTGGGCACGGTACTCTTTCTTGATCCCGCTTCCGCATCGCGGGATGCGATGGTGAATGCAGAAAACGACCTGCATGATATTACGATCCGTGATCTTGTGATTGAGGGATCCAATAAAACCGACCCCGGTACAGATCCAAATAGTGCCCGCTCTAACAAAGGAGGGTATAACCGTGGTGGCATTATTTTTCGTTCATTGAAAGAAGGTCAAATGAAAAACATTCAACTGTTGAATATTACAGTACGAAATTGCACCTACAACGGTTTGTTCATTAGCGGTGCAGCCAATGTTACACTTACGGGTTGTGATTTTAACGAGAATGGCGGTAGCGTGGTACCGGGTCCGAAACTGCAACACAATGTATTGCTAAGTCATTGCGCTGGTGTAAATATTACGGGTAGCAGGATGGATACGGCTCCCTTTGGTAGTGGAATAGCGGTGGATCATTGTGAAAACGCAGTCATTGCTGATTGTGAAATAGCAAGAAATGCCGCCTATGGGGTATTGGTGTCTGAAAGTAAGAATGTCATGATAAAAGGGAATTTTATAGAAGCAAATGACAAGAGCGGGGTGATGCTGGAATTTTTGAGCAAGGGCTCGGAAAAAGTAACCGTCACTAATAATATCATTCATTACAATGCGGGATATGGAGTAGAATCTTATGCAGCCATCAACAGTAAGGTGGAAAAAAATCAATATGCAGGTAATGGCAAAACTCCACTTCAGCAAAAGCTAAGCACTGAAAAATATATTGTAATGGAATAAATTTATTTTCGAATGCCCGCTAGGCTAGATTTGCTTTTAAAAATTGCCAATCTTTTCACAAGCAAAACGGCAATGCCTGGGGACAGCCAACTACCTTCGATTAAAAATCAAAAAAATTCTTAATAATAAAAACAAATGCCAATGGTTCATTCTCAAAGAAAACTACATTTTTATTCGATGTATGCCTTGTTGTTCGTGATGGTTATTACGGGCGGAGCTGCATGGTCGCAAAGTCAGCCCACTGATGTATTTGAAAAGAATTACATCAAGTCAACCATGCTGAAGGTAACGCAGTGGCAACTGAACAATCCCAAACATCTTCCAACAGACTGGACGAACGGTGCATTTTATGCCGGTGTAGTGGCAGCCTACAAAACAACCAAATCGAAAGTCATTTTGGATTCTTTGATGGCGCTTGGTCAAAGAACACAATGGCAGCCCGGTGTCCGTTATGATCATGCAGATGAGATTGCTATCAGTCAAACTTATATTGATGTCTACAGGATAAAAAAAGATCGTTCAATGATACAGGCTACCATTGACTCAGTTCAAAAAATGAGTAAAGTGCCTGGCAGGGAAATTCAGCGGCACGGTATTGTTTGGTGGTGGTGCGATGCATTGTTTATGGCGCCGCCTACGCTGGTTAAATTAGGAGTAACCCTAAAAGACCCATCTTATTTTACGCTGAACGATTCACTTTTCCGGCAAACAACCGATTTGCTGTATAGCAAAAATGAGCATTTATATTTTCGTGATGCAGGCTATTTGATCAATGCACAGGGTGAAGGAAAAAGAGAAAAAAATGGCAAAATGGTTTTTTGGTCAAGAGGAAATGGCTGGGTAATGGGTGGCCTGGTGCGGGTGTTGGAAGAACTGCCAAAAAACTATGCAAACAGGGTATATTATCTCAACATCTATAAACAGATGGCAGAGAAAATTATTTCCCTGCAGCAACCGGATGGACTTTGGCGGGCAAGTTTATTGGATCCGGCATCTTATCCGGGTGGCGAAGGAAGCGGTTCAGGATTTTATTGTTATGCGTTGGCATGGGGGATTAATAACGGAATTTTGGACAAGGATCGTTACCTGCTCGCAGTTCAAAAGGCGTGGAAAGGTTTGAACACATTGGTTTCCCCGGAGGGAAGAGTGGGATGGGTTCAGCCAATTGGCGCCGATCCACAAAAGAACTTTAGTGCCGAAAGCTGGGAGGTATATGGTGCAGGCGCTTTCTTACTTGCAGGTTCTGAAGTGATAAAAATGAAGATGTAAAGTCTTATCATAATTAAAATGGGCATCTACCAACCGGTAAATGCCCATTCTAATTTTTTTATATTATTCAGCAATTAAAAATTCACTACTGCCCAAAATGCAAATCAATACTCTTTCCCGCATTGCCATCCTTTGGTAACTCCACTGCAATGGTGGTCAATTTGGTATCGTTGTTCCAACTGGCTTTGCCGTTTTCCCCAATGATTTGAACAGGTGAATTGATTTTTAGCTCCAGCGTTTTTAGTAAATGCGTAGGATCCGAAACCGATATGTTTTTTATCTTTTTCCCTTGCATTTCAATCAACAGCATACAGGGGTTTTCAGCAGTAACTGCCAGGATATTGGATAATTGAATAGTGGCGGCCTTATAAAATACAGCCTCCGTTAAATTTAGTTTTTCATTGCGTACAGCCTGCAGTTGCGGTGTATTCGCCAATATGTGGATGCCGGACGTTTTCCGGTAGGGCTCAATTGATGCTGCTGCTATTGCAGGCACAACGATATAAGCGTAACCAGCGTCGACAGGCTCTGTTCCATGATCCAGCCATAATGTAAAGAGGTCTCTCTGAACAGGTTCTTCCGTGGCAAAATCCTGGTGAGATATCAGCCGCCAGCTGCCGGTGGCGGTGGTGTTTTTCAGTTGAAGGTTGGTGGGTGTTGGAAATAAATAAGCGACGCTTCCATGATGGACCCAGGAAACACCGGTCAACGCGTGTGTTCCTTTTTGTAATGCCTCGCTGCCTTTATCCGTTTTTACTGTTACCGCACCATTTAAGTTACATTGATTGAGTGTAGTGGCAACCGGGTATGCTGCAGTGGAGTTAATGGCCGTACCCAGGCAAACATATTCATCTTTGAAATAGAACCATGCTTTGCGTGCCTGCAGCGGATCGTGCGGACTGCTGAAATCTGTGGCCGCTGCACCAAATTCGCCATTTGAAACGGCACCGACAAAATTGGTTTTTCCTTTTTTTGCAATCTCTTTAAAAGAAGGAAGCGCAGGTTTTTGTACGATGGTTGCACCAGGAATTTTCTGCCAATCCCACACTGGAAAAACATCTACATATTCTTTACCGGTGATGGTGATAAAGTTAGAACCATCTGCAAAATGGTGGTTCTTTAATCCTTCTTCATTGTGCGGTTCTTCCATATTATTCTGTCGCGAAGAATGCATGCGCACCGAAGAGAACCATTTTGGCCGCTGGTGTGTAAAATACTCCGAATGCCAAAAGAAGCGGTTCCAATGCAGGTTAGGAGTGACTGCGCCGTTCCTGATCTTTATCAAAGTTTCTAATTCTGCTTTCCTGTAATCGGAGGAGCGTAAAAGGTTGGCCGGTAAATCTGTACCTGCCGGATCCAGTGATCCTTTACGGCTAAGGTCCCTGTTTTTTGCGCCTATATCGGGAAACTTGCCAAATGCCATTGATTTTGAAATGCCATCAAGGTAATAATCGATTAGTAATTTAGTGGAAGCTTCAGGCAATGTAAATTTAGTTCCTGCGATTTTAACTGCCCAGTAAGCAAATGAACTTGCATAATTGGTGCCGTAGGTAAGGGTGGATATAACATTGTCGGTGCGGTGATGAAAACTCATATCCGGTTGCAAACCTCTTTCATTGCTGATTTTTATTTCTGTGGCCATGGTTTTTATTACCCGATCCACAGTGGCTTCGTCTCTTTTAAAAACACCTTGTTTTCCCAACATACCAGCAATCGCGATAAGATCACCGCCGGGTCGTGCGCCAAAGGTTTCGAGGTTGGCACGGTTGGCGATCTTTAGTCCTTCTGTTTGCTGCTGAGCAGAAAGATCGGTATCCAGCAACAGAAGGGTATTGATCATTAAATTGGGTGTGCCCATTTCATTCCACCACCAATTTGCACAAATAAAATTATGTGCCAGCCAGAAATCCAATGCGGACAATGCCGTTGTTTTTACTTTGATATCCTGGTAAAATGGTGAGCCCGGCTTTTTATAGGCCCGGCTTAAATCAACCATATGCTCAAGGTGTTCGCGGTGCTGAAAACCTGTGCGGGAGGTATCCTTATAATCAATATCGGGCCAGCTTCCATCAGTTTGGATAGTTTTTACTAATTTATTGATTGAACTTGTATTTATAGCAGGCTCTAACAAGTCATCGATGATTCTTTTGCGGATAATTTCAATGTCTGAATCTAAGTTGGACAAGGATGATATATTTTTTCGGAACTGTTCATTTTTTGCCTTATCGGTTTCATTCTTTGAAACCGATAAGGCATCCTGTGAAAAGGAATTCCATGTTGTAGTGATTAGCAGTAAAGTGCTAACAATGCAGGCAAGATATTGGATCATTCTATTTTTCATGTGCGGTGTTTTTATATTACGTATGTTCCTCATGTTTAGGAGAAAAGATTTTAATTTCAATTGTATTTATTTTTCGATCTGGCCGACATTATTTGTTTCACCTTATGCTATTTAGCAGTAATTACAAATTCTGTTTTATCGTTAACCTTAGGTACTTTTATTGTAAAATTGATCCTGTAAATATTGTCGCCCCACCGCTCAAGCACACCTTTATCTTCCATGGCGGTGAGTTTCACTTTATCTACTACAGGTTCCATTTGGCTGGCATTATATTTTATTGCAAAATCCTTTTCAACACCATCTTTTGTTCTGTAATGAATTAAAAGTTCCCCGGGTGTTTTTACTTCTGCGGGGTAACAGGTCATGATATGCTGTGTAATATTTTCAGCTGTTTTTAAAGAAATAATATCGCTGATGATCACGTTCTTATTCCGGTTTAAACGTACCATGCGCTGCCAGCTATTTACGCCTGCTTTTTCCGGGTATGAGCGGGCAATATCTACTTTCATTTCTGCGAAATCCTTCCCGTGTTTATAGGCAACGTTGCTGGCTTTGAAGTCTGCGCCCGGCGATTGAGTGATTGCATTGATGGTAGGCACATTGTGATAATCGGAACAATTGTACCAAATTTCATAACGCTTGCTGCTAAAAGTTTTTGCCGTGTACGTTCCGCTTCCTACGTCGATCAGCAAGGGCAAGCCATCATAATACACTACATAATTTCCTATGTCATTGTGGTTATGACTTTCATCATTATTGCCTCCTTTTGCAGCAACATAAAAACCTTTGGTGCTGCCGGCATTGTCCCTTGCAATCATCACCTGCAAGTCTGGTAGCCATACATCCCCGGGAAGTGGCAAACCCTGTGCCGCCCGCTGGTATTCATCCTGCATAAACAGCGAATAAAAATTGCGAAAATAATGGAACCTTCCGATTGCGCCCTTTTCATTATCACGGTAAAAAGCACCGAATTCCATCATGTCGGCATCCGAGATATCTTTTCCAAAACGATAGATCATGTTCGCAGCCATTCCCGGCTTTGGACTTGCATCGGCAAAGTTTACAAAATAGGTTTCGCTGACTTGAGCACGGTAAATAAACCTGCCCATGTTTTTTATTTTTTCATCATTGTAAACGTATTGAAATGAGTTGTTGGTGGCCAGGTTGAGCATGGCAATATTATCATAAAGTGATGCTGCCGCAGCGCCCCAATAGCCAGGGCCTTCATCACAGCCACCATCCTGCGGATAAGGATTTACAAACTGGTCCAGCACATTCAATACTTTATAAACCATATCCGTTCTTTTAGCCTCATCTTTTTCCAATAACAACGCTGCGTTTAACCAGTTGGAACAGATCCATGGATTCCAGTTGTTGGGCCGGCGGCCATTTGCATTGGAAGCCATCCATCCATGATGTTTTGTCATCAGTGGCTCAAAGATTCTCTTATTCGTTTCCATATAAATACGCTTCCTTATCTGTGGTGAAATAGCATCCAGTTTGTCTCCCAAATAATAATCCACCCAAGCGAGGTAAGTGGCGGTTTCAGCGCTGAACAATTCTACAAAGGGTGCGGAGACATCTATGAGTCCTGATAGCTCTTTTGTTTTAGGAAGATGAGCCGGTACGCCCCAAAAAGACTCTTCGCAGATAGACCAAACGCCATTGATGATCGGATCAATAAAACGGCCTTTGTTTTCATAGATCTCTGCCAGCAAAAGGGTTCCCAATGCAATCCGTTTTTCAAAACTGATATTTTGATATTCATTGCGATCGCCTGTGCGTTCGATTAACAATGATTTGGTGGCAGGGATCGATGGCCACTGGTAATCGATGTATTTTTCTGCTGCGTCAAGATTAGCTTTCATCATTTCAGGATCTGCTTTTGCCCAGCCGGCTCGGTCAATGATTTTTGGAAAGGGTGTCCATTCGGCCTTTGTAATAAGATGCTTTTTAAATACTTCTTTATTGTATTTTCCACTCAGCAAATTGGCATCCTGTGCATTTAAATGAACGCAGCAGGCAATGAATAAAATAATAGCGGCGATTTTTTTCATATGTCGTTTATAAGATTTAAGGATTAGCATTCGTTTGTGAAGAAGACTCATTTCAACTTAAGTGGTTTTTCAAATTCGGTTCGCATATCATAAGGAAGCATCCATACCTCGCCTTGCTTATTACAGTAATATAATTTGGAAGCTGAAAATGTATCTGCATTGCCATCTGCCCAAAAAGCATAAAAATCATCTTGTGCATTTAAGGGCCGGCGGGCATAAGAATGATTTCGACTACTGTTATGCGTTAGCAGCTTTGTATTGGTCCAGGTAATGCCCTCGTCTTCACTTTCCCACAAAGCCATTTCTCCGCCAGTGCCAAATTTTTGCGGACCGGGTGCTGTTGGGCCAATGATCCTCCAGTGATTTTTTTCGATGTACAAAGAGCCCATATCGTAGTTGTGTGTAGAAGTGCACACCGTGGTGAAATTCCACTGCCCGTTTTTCCAATGGATGATCTCCCATTCCCGTGGATCGCTTTGCGGTCCTGGTTCAAAGCCTTTGCTCACTACTGCAAGAATCACAGGGTTTCCCTGCTGATCAAAATTGAGATCGTTCAGGTAAACCAGTTTTCCCTCGGCTTCATAATTTTTTACCAATGCCGCTGTTTCAATACTGGCTACAGGTGTTTCGATAGGCTTGCCTTCAATCGTCTTCCAGCTTTTACCCATATCATCTGTTTGAAGCAGGTAAATATTTGTGCGCTTATTTACATCACCACCGGGATGGTAATTGAATACTGTCACCAGCTTTCCATTGTTTACGTTGGATACCTGGTAATGGCCACCCATGCCAGCCAGTTTATGTTCCGGTTCCCAGCGATCTCCCGGCTTACTGGTTGTCCAGTATAATTCCCTTCCCTTTGTATATTTTGTAAATAGATAAATGAAGCCTTTATCTTTTATAAACCAGGGTTGCGGGTAGGTCATTTCGCCGGTGGATACCTGTACAAAACTATCTACCAGGTAAGGGGCAGTGCTTTTAAAAATGAGTCCCGGCCTGCTCGTATTTCTGCCACTCACAAAAATGCGGATATAGCCGCTATCATCAATGGACAAGGATGCATTGTCGTGCGGATCATCTACTCCCTGTTTATCATAAACGATTACCGGTTTTGGAACCCCCTTCTTTTTGTGATCATAATAGGAGATCATGATGAGCAAATGTTTCTCCAGCTGGCCCGTAGTGCCACCATACACGAAAAATGTTTTATCAACTGCCTTGCAGTAAATGGCGATGGGTATATGGCTGGAAGTATAGGTGCCCAATCCGCCGGAATATTTATCTCCATACACAGAGTACTGGCCCAAACTAAACCATATCCCCTTGTACCCATCTACCCTTATATTTTGAGCAGATGGGTTGAGGGTTGACAAAATAAAAAGTGAGATGAGAACTGGTTTCTTCAGCATATTCAAAAAGTGCATACAATTTTTTTCCGCACATCAAACCACTTAAAACGGGTGATACGCAGCGGGATTATTTCTTATTCCATTCCTGGAGTGGAGCTGCTTTTTTAACAGGCTTACCAGTTGCCGTTCCGGGTACAAGCGTTACATTGAAAGCAGTTTTTGTATTTGCCGGAACAATCGCTTCAAATCCAACAAGCGTGGTTCCGGGATTAGGTGCATCGTATGAATTTGGCGGATCGGTGGACCATGTTTTCATGGTAACTTTTCCGGGTGCATCTACATTCAGTACGAGGGTTTTTCCATCTTTGGTTAGTTCAACTTTATTGGCATCTGTAATTTTCACAGTTGCCGGTGTGAGCATTGTCCAGCGAACGGTAGTCTCTTTATCGTTAGTTTCAATTTCATCCCTTACCAATACGTAGCTTTTATCCACAATAGCGATACCGCGATTGGATTTGGCAACTGCGCCCTTATATACTTCCGAAAGATCTGTAACTACATTCATAAAGGAAGGCGTGTTGCCGAAACTGGTAATGGGAGCGTACCCGGTAACATCCTGGTGCTGGTTATTGATGGTAAGGGTATTGTGTACAAGATTGGTATACCGGAAGACTGTCCAGCGTTGGGCATTTTGTGTTCTTCCAAATAATTGAATGCCTTTCGATTCCAGGGATTCATATTCCTGCATGCCGAAATCCATGGCCCATCTTACCCCATCTGCTTCCATGATAAAAGAGCCGATATCCATGTGCGCATGGTTTACAGAAACCGAGCCTCCTTTCATGGCAACATAAAGTGCATTCGTATCCGTCCAGGAAGTGCGCATCATTGCTATGGGATTTTTACCATGGCCCACCCACATGTTTGCAGTTGGTGCTTTAATTTTATTTATTTCCACACCTCCGCTCCACAACATGATGGCCGGAAACAGCCGGTCTTTCACAAGCGCTTCCATTTTGTTGGGTTGTAAATAGCTGCGTTCTACCCATAACAGGGAAGGATCTTTAACTTTATCCGCCAACCAAAACATGGCAGGATGAAGGCCGCCATTTGATCCGGCATCAGAATAATTAAAAGGCTTGCCTGAAGGACCCGTCATATTTTCCATGAAGGCTGCAGTTTTTAGAAAACCAGGCATTTCGCTTAAGCCGAAATCTTTTCCAAATAATTTTTCAATAGCACTAATGAATAATACATTAAAACTTGTGCCGTATCCCCAATAGCCATAGCCTTCAGGATATACACCCTCCGGTGCATAATCTTTCATGGGCAACACGATAGAACCAATTGCACGATTGATGATTTGCCTGGCCAGCACCGGCTGGTCCTCATAAATGGCCATTGCACCATAAGTCATACCTGCATTGCACACCTGGTTCCAGTTGTGTTCTGCTTTTAGCCAGCTATTGTATTTTGAATCGAGCGAAGGCTCTAAACCTTTCTTTAAGATCGCCTCTTTAATAATGCTTCTTGATGCTTCGGGTAGTTGATCATGCAGCCAATCGTACCCGATAGCAACCGCCATGGTCATTTCCGCTACATCCAGGAAGTGAGCAGGATTCCAGTCGGTAAAATTGGATATGGCCAACAGTTCCTTTTCTGCTCTTTGCAGGTACTTTTTATCAAGGGTGGTGCGGTAGGCATAAGACAGCATGAACAGGCGGCGCAACGCTTCTCTTGATTTATCCAGTAAACGGCGCCCGATCTGGATTCTTTCAATTGGCGGAAGAGGAATGAGCCGGTCGGATTCTGCCAGTATTCCATCTTGCACACTCATCCATATGGCATCTTTGCTCAACGTTTTTTTAATGGCTGCCTCTTCTCCTTTAAGCATCAAAATCCGCGGATGACCAGGCATTTGCTGGTTTGCACTGATATATTCCTGCTGGGCAAAAACACTTGTGTTGGTGAGAATGAATACTGCAAGAATGTGTAGGGTTAAGTTTTTAATTTTCATATGGCATTTAATTTTCCTGTGATTAATAATGGACTGATTTAAAAAGTATAAAATATTTTGTAGCGGGATAATGTTTTTGTTAAATGGATACGCCCTTCTGTATGCCCTTTGTCATGCTGTTTGATAAAAGTAAAATGATTTGCAAGCGTGTAGTGAAGCGGGCTTTTTTCCGTGATGAATATTTCTTTACCGTAAGTAAGCTGCATCATTAATTTGTAATACAATCGTTCATTGCTTTTTGAGGAATGTCGCACACCTTATGATATTGGAAGCTACCAATATAAATCGGTTTTGCAATATATAACAATAGCTTTTTGCCTTTTTATATTCGATGTAAATGCGATAGTAACTTCGAACTCCAAGCCAAATACCAGTACCTTTGAAGGCCCGGAATAGCATTGCCTGTCAGGGTATCAGCCTTCAAGTAACAAGCATCAATTTTTTACTATGAAAATAAAATGGTTACTAACACAATCTCTTTTTTTAGCAGTTTTACTGCCGGCCTTTTTTGTAGTTAATACGATAAAGAGTCAATCAACCCCGCTGCCACTGGTTCTCACCAACAACTGGAAACTACAGGAAATTTCAAAAGTGAGTCAAGCCGGGAGTGTACTTTCTACGGCTGCCTTTCGACCGCTCGGATGGTACACTGCTACCGTGCCAGGTACGGTGTTAACCAGTCTTGTTAACAATAAAGTATATCCCGAACCTCTCTACGGAGAAAATAACCGGCCCGATAAAATTCCTGAAAGCCTTTGTCGTACCTCGTACTGGTACCAGTCGGATTTTATTGTACCCCAGAGTTATACCGGTAAACAAATATGGCTCAATTTTGATGGTATCAATTATGGCGCGAAAGTTTGGGTGAACGGCAAAGAAGTTGGGGAGATGAGAGGCGCTTTTTCACGCGGTATTTTCAATATTTCATCGTTGGTTACGGCAGGTAAAAAGGCTGCAATCGCAGTACTTATTTCCCCACAGCCAAACCCCGGAACATCACATGAGCATACCATTAAAAATGGAATGGGTCTTAACGGTGGCCTTTCTGCAATTGATGGCGCTACTTTTCTCTGTTCAATTGGTTGGGACTGGATACCAGCAATCCGTGACCGCAATACCGGCATCTGGCAAAAAGTTTATCTTTCCGCTACCGGACCCGTTCAGATCAAAGATCCGTTGGTAACAAGTGATGTGGCATTACCAGGTTTTAAATCCGCCGATGTAACCATCCAGGCCACTTTACAGAATGTAACCGGTTTATCACAGAAAGGGATTCTTAAGGGAAGTTTTGGAGATATCAACTTCCAGATGCCCGTGGAGATTGCTGCCAATTCATCTAAAACAGTTTCATTGAACGCTTCGGGTTTTCCGCAGCTTCATATTAATAACCCGCGACTGTGGTGGCCAAATGGATATGGGCCACAAAACCTTTATAAACTGCGGCTAAGCTTTGACGTTAACAAGACCGTTTCAGATCAACACAGTCTAACTTTTGGTATTCGCAAAATCACCTATTCGGTGCCCGACGCAGATAACCTGACTGTTTCTGTAAATGGTGTTCCGGTATTGTGCAAAGGAGGTAACTGGGGAATGGATGAAGCCATGAAGCGGAATACTTATGCACGGTTAGAAGCACAGATCCGCATGCACCAGCAGGCTAATTACACAATGATCCGTAACTGGGTGGGGCAGAGTACGAGTGAAGATTTTTATGACCTGTGCGATAAATATGGATTGATGTTATGGGATGAATTTTTTCAGCCCAATCCCAGCGATGGACCCAACCCTACGGATATTGGTACCTATATCGCCAACGTCCGGGAAAAAATATTGAGGTTCCGGAATCATCCTTCCATTGCGATCTGGTGTGCACGCAATGAAGGGTATCCACCAAAGAATATTGATGACTCATTGAGGAAATTGATGGCGGAACTTGAGCCACTTCGTTTATACCAGCCAAGTTCTACAGAAGGAAAAGGAGTAAACTCCGGCGGTCCATATTTTTGGCGTACGCCCCGTGAGTATTATACTTTTAAAGAAGCATTCAAAACAGAAATAGGGAGTATGTCGATCCCTACATTGCAATCAATTCATGGGATGATGCCTGCAAAAGACTGGGAACAGATCAATGACGATTGGGCAGAACATGATTTTGCAAAAGGTGCACAGGCCGGCGACAAATATCCAACAATCATCAGCAGCAGGTTCGGTGAGATAGCCAATCTTGCTGATTTTGTGCGCAAAGGCCAGCTAGCCAATTATGAAGCTTATAGGGCAATGTATGAAGGACGGAATGCCAAACTTTTTAATCCGAGTACGGGTGTACTTACCTGGATGAGCAATCCTGCGCAGCCAAGTTTTGTATGGCAATTGTATCATCACGATCTTGAACCGAATTCATCTCTTTTTGCTGCAAGAAAAGCCTGCGAACCGGTGCACATCCAGTTAAATGAAAAAGAAGGAAATATCCAGGTGATCAATAATCTTCCAGAACCCATAAGTGGTGCGCATGCAAAGGTAATTTTATATAACCTGGATGGTTCGGTCAATGATCAGCAGGATTTTAATGTATCTGCACCATCTTTTAAAGCAACTGATTTGGGTAAGATGCAACTGCCTTCCACCCTTACTAAAGTTTACTTTGTGAAGTTGAAGTTGATGGATGCACATAACCAGTTATTGTCTGAAAACTTTTATTGGCAGGGTGCCGCAACCGAGCCGGATAATTTGCAAGACCTGCAAAAAATGCCGGTGGCAAACCTCGAAATAAAAGCGGATCGTGTTGATTCGGCTGGCAGATGTTTTTTGAATGTGACGCTTCATAATCCAGGTTCCAATGTAGCGCTGATGGCTCATTTACAATTGAGGCGAGCGAACTCAAAAGAGCGGGTGTTGCCGGTTTACTATACTGATAATTATATTTCATTGGTTGCCGGTGAGACCAGGACTATTAAAATTGAAGTTGCACTTGCTGATCTAAAAGGTCAACAGCCGATGGTGTTGGTAGATGGATGGAATATAAAGGTTTCGCCTTCTTCCGCAGGGAAAATTAAAGTAGCATTGAATACCGAATCACAGGTGGAATCATGGCCTGCAAATGGGCTGCACATTCAATCCTCCTTATAGATAAGTTGCCGCCAATGGTATGAATTTGCAAGTGGCGAGAATTGAAGCTGCTACAGCCCGGGCCGCTGATGCCAGCCCGCCCGGACTTTTCAAATGCAATGTAATGTAGTGGCAGGTTTATTTGAGCTAGACGATGAAAGTTGAACCAAATGCGTGATTTGTCACACTTGAGTAGTGACCGGGCTTGCTGAGTTTAAATTAAATGATTTTAATTCTTACATCATAAACAAAATCTTCAATTTTGATTATTTTAATTTTTTTACTATCCGGATGCAGGGGGTTAAGTAGATAATTGAATTCATCAGGAATAACAGTTGATGGGATTTTAATAATTGATTCTGACGCATCCAGCAACAATTTTGAACCAAAATTCTTTGTAGAAGATGGAGCAGGTGACCGTTTCCAATCTCCGGGCAAATCCGCTTCTTTGAGAACCCTTATTTTCCGATCCGGTATGTCAATGGTAACAATACTTAAAGCCCTGGGAACTTCATCTATATTGACATTTACCGTATATTCAAGTACCGCTAAAGCCCTACTCTCTGAAGCATAAACACAACCAATCATTTTATTATTCCATCTTCCACCAAACAGCCTTGCTCCCTCGCCCCTCAAATCACTTGCATATTTTGTTTTACTTACCCGGTAAACTTTCATTTCATCGTTTTACGAGTAAACACCATAATCTATTCTGCCAATTAGATTTTTTACCTCCTCTCTCCCAAACTGGCTATCAAGCAATTCAAAAGGTTGTTTTCCTCCCAGCGCCCGGTTAGGATTGAAAATCCATTCGTTGAATTTAGCCTCATCTTCAAAAACTTCAAATCCATAGGAGTACAAATCCGCAATGCTTATAATTCTTTCGCCGAGGGCTGTACTGAAATGTTCTGTTCCTTTTTTATTAATTAATGTGGCCCGTGTTGTAGAAAGTATTGTGGAAAGTTTATCATAATCAAGATTGGTTTTACGTTTCAGATTTTCCAGATTCTTTTTGCTTACCCCTGCCCTGACCATATCCATTTTTTCAACAGCTGTCATTTGCCATTCGGGCCGGTTCGTTTTTTCCGCTATTCTTGTAACGCTACTTTGGTAACTTTCGTGATATGGTATATCTGCCATGATATTTGTAGCAATTGGAACATTTTCCGACGATCCCCCTGAACCGCTACTTTCATATAATTTTGGTGCAGACTTTCGTGACTGAGCAGTTGAACCAGGTTTCTTTGAGACAAGGTATTTCCCAGGCTTTGAACCGGCCTTTGCACTATATTTTAAATCTTTTGCCATAGTATATATTTTTATATCCTTGGGTATAAAAATATACTTTTGTTTCTAAATATACTGCTATTTTTTTTTAATTGTCTGCCCTGGTTACTAAGGGAATTACCTGCTTTGTAGAAAGAGACATTTCTGTAATTTTTGATGAGGAAAAGATACGGAAAATTTTTAACTGGCTATTCAGCCCGGCCAATACCAAAAGCAATTGCCTCCAGCAAAGCCGGAGGCAATTTATCAGCAAAAAATTGATAAACAGATTAAAAAACAATCCCGATAATCAAGCTGGCACCATCAATTTCTGCAGCATTGTTTTAGCGCAGACGGGTATTTTTGAGCCCGGACCAAATACGGCTGCGATGCCTCTTTCAAAAAGAAAATCATAATCCTGCTGCGGAATTACTCCACCGGCAAATACAAGAATATCTTCTCTTCCAAGCTGTTTTAGTTCATTAACGAGTTGTGGAATAAGTGTTTTATGCCCGCCTGCGAGAGAGGATGCGCCCACAAAATCCACATCATTTTCAGAAGCCTGCCGGGCTACTTCTTCCGGTGTTTGGAACAGCGGCCCCATATCCACATCAAAGCCCATATCGGCAAAGGAGGTGGCCACTACTTTAGCGCCACGATCATGTCCGTCCTGCCCCATTTTGGCAATCATTACCCTCGGGCGCCGGCCTTGTTCTTCAGCAAATTTATCAGTAAGCTCAAGCACTTCTTTGAAATCTTTATCATTGTAAGATTCACCGGAATAAACGCCTGAAATGGTCCGAACAACTGCTTTGTGCCTTCCGAAAACAGCTTCCATTGCATCGGAAATTTCGCCTATGCTGGCTCTTTTCCTGGCGGCGTCCACCGCTAATTCAAGCAAATTACCATTGCCTGTTTTGGCGCATTCGGTGATGGCATTCAAGGCAGCGGTTACCGCTATAGTATCTCGCTCTGCTTTTAACTTTTTTAATCTTTCCAACTGGGCAGTTCTCACCGCGGTATTGTCTACTTCCAGCGTTTCGAAATCTGCCTTTTCCTGCACCTGGTATTTGTTTACGCCTACCAGGATATCTGTTCCCGAATCAATTCTTGCCTGCTTCCTTGCGGCAGCTTCCTCGATCCGCATTTTTGGAATACCGGTCTCGATCGCTTTGGCCATTCCGCCCAGTTCCTCCACTTCTGTTATATGTGCCCAGGCTTTTCTTGCGATCTCCTGCGTCAGGTATTCTACATAATAAGAACCACCCCATGGATCCACCACTTTGGTCATATTGGTTTCATCCTGGATGTACAGTTGTGTATTCCTTGCAATTCTTGCCGAATATTCTGTCGGAAGCGCAATGGCTTCGTCCAATGCATTGGTGTGTAATGATTGTGTATGACCGCAAACCGCTGCCATCGCTTCAATACAGGTTCTTGCAACATTATTATAAGGATCCTGTTCACTGAGGCTCCAGCCCGAAGTTTGCGTATGCGCCCGCAATGCCATCGATTTTGGATTCTGCGGATTAAATTGTTGTACGATTTTTGCCCAGAGCATCCTTGCGGCACGCATTTTAGCAATCTCCATAAAATGGTTCATGCCGGTAGCCCAGAAAAAGGACAAACGCGGAGCGAAATCGTCAATCTTCAGTCCTGCTGCCATACCTGTTCGGATATATTCCAATCCATCGGCCAATGTATAAGCCAGTTCGATATCAGCCGTAGCGCCTGCTTCCTGCATATGATATCCCGAGATGGAAATGGAATTGAACTTCGGCATCTTCTGGCTGGTAAAATTGAAAATATCGCCAATGATACGCATGGATGGTGTAGGTGGATAGATATAAGTATTCCGCACCATAAATTCTTTCAGGATA
>JAOQAK010000018.1 GCA_025963635.1 Ferruginibacter sp. | reverse complement strand
CCATCGCCGTTCTTCACGGTCGAATCTCCAATGATATAAAAAACCGGCTTGTGTTTGTTGATTGTAAAAGACATTGCCAGGACAACAATCAACACCATCAATAATCTGAACAACTTCATAATTAATTCTTGCTTTAATGGTGTGAGTGCACAACTTTATTCATTTGGAAATTATTTCAATCGCTCTTCATTTTCTATGCCGGTTTTCTTTTCCAAATCGTTTTTCTTTATAACGGATACTTTAAAATTATTAAAGTTCCATTCTTCTGAAAAATCCAGTGTACCAAATGCAGCCGCTGTTACCACACTGTTAGTAAAATTGAAATTTACAAGATGGGATCGCTCAAGACCGGTAACCTCAAAAACCTTATTCGAGTTGGTAGCTTTGATATTATTTACAAAAATATTCTTTGCAGTGGGGATACCTCTTTCCGGTGGTTCTACTTTATGCAACATCGCCTTCCAGTGTTGCGGTATAGAATCATAGTTATAGCCTTTGGGCAATTCCGAATAACTATATTCCGGGTACCAATTTAAATTGAATTGAAAAATATTTCTTGTTGAATCGAGCACGGAGTTTTGAAAGTAAATATTTTCAACTGTACCTCCCCGGATCGTTGCCGATTTCAGTCGCAACCCATTATCGGTATGTTTTGCGGTTAAATCTGTCGCCAGTATATAGCGTATACCGCCCGAGGTTTCGCTCCCAAGCGTTACCAGGCCCGCACCTCTTCGGGCAACACATTTCCTGATCACTACATATTCCGTTGGACGGTTAACTCTTAAGCCATCCCAGTCCCTGCCTGATTTCAAACAAAAATTATCATCGTTGCAATCAATATCGCAATGCTCAATCAGCACCCAGGCGGATGAATCTACATCTATACCATCGGTACTCGGGCCACTGCCATCTTCATTATTTTTAATGATCACGCCATCAACTGTAAGATGATGAGAATACAATAATTGTACAGTCCAGAAGCCTGCATTTTTGAATGTTAGTCCCTTGAGCGTTACATCAGAAGAATTTTGCACCAGTAGAGTCCTTACCCTTTTGGCATCATAATCTACAATCCAGCGCAAGCCTTTTGCATCATACTCTTTGCGCATTGACCAGTATTTATCCCAGCAAAATTTTCCGCGGGCATTTACAATACCATTGCCGGTAACGGCAACATTCTTTGCATTGATTACATTGATTAATGCTGTCGGCCAGGAAGTTTCGATGCCAGCAATGCGGGTTTGAATTTCGGGATAATCATCAAAATTTTGGGAGCCAAGTATTAAAACACCTTTATCAATCCTGAGGTGAACATTGGTTTTTAAAAATATTGCTCCCATCACGTACCTCCCGGGCTTAAACGTTACGATACCTCCGCCTTTGGCAGCACAATCATCAATCGCCTTTTGAACAGCAGATGAATTGACGGTAGTGGTATCGCTGACAGCACCATAATTATTTACGTTGAATATTCTTTGAGATGAAGGAAAACTTTTTGCGCCTGTTTTTGCGACCCAGCTCATAAGGGGTAAGGCAGTTGATTTCGTTTGGGCAAAAGTGTGAGTGAAGCAACACAGCAACAGCACTACAAAAACAAGTGCAGTGTTTTTTATTTTTATCATATGGCAATCATTATTAACGCGTTACGAAAACGCTGTCAAGTTGACGAAAATTTTTTATCACTGCATCCTGTACATACCTGCAAAGCCTCCACTTTAGTACAGGATTGACAGCGGAGCAAATCAGTATCTAAACTGCATTTGCGGCCTGTACAAATATTTGCGCATTTGCTATTATTTGCTGCAAATATTCGTTGGTAATCTTTTGTGTGGTATCCACTAACGACTTCCCGAGACCAAAAGCCACGGCACCAGACTTTTTAAACTCCTGCAGATTATCTAAGCGGATGCCACCTGTTGGCATTAAAGGAATATGCGGCAGTGGTGCACGCACTTCTTTAATGAAACCCGGCCCTGCAGTGCCCGGAAAGACTTTGATGATATCCCCACCATAAGAAAAAGCATTGAATATCTCGGTAGGTGTGTATGCCCCGGGAATGCTCACTGCTCCAGAAACTTTTGTAGCATGAATGACGGCTTCACTCACTATGGGTGAAATAATAAATTTTGCGCCAGCATCAATGGCAAGCTTTGCTTCTGTTGCGGTAAGCACTGTACCGGCTCCTACCAAAATACGGCCTTCCATTTTAATAGCGATGTTTTCAATAACCCGCAGGGCGTCGGGAGAGTTGAGTGTAATCTCTAAACACCTGATACCTCCTTCATGTAGAGCTTCCGCGATTTCCAGCACATCCGCCGGGCCGGCTCCACGAAGGATGGCTACTATTTTGTGGGTTAGAATTTTTGAAAGTATTGTCATCCGAATAATTTCTTAAAATTAGCAAAGAAATGATCTTGTGAGGGGTCCATGGATCAATAAACACGTATGGTTAAGCGGGAATTTTTTCATGAGACTGATGCATATTTCACTATTTCCCTTCAATGTTTTTTAACGGTTTTACATTGGCTTAATAAATTGTAAAATGCAAATGATCGCCACAGCAATGATCTTATGGATGTTTAGCATAGATGAATTTATTTTTTTGGTTGGTATACACCCGCCAGCTTAATTTTTATAAGTTCTTTTCAGCCATTCTTCGGGCACAGGGATGATGCAGATATTCATTGACCGGTTATCGGCTGAAAGCATGGCGGATTGTATTTCGATCCTTGTTCCATCAGGACTAAATGTTGGATGCGGATGATCAGCAGCGCTTTCCTTATGGCCCGCAGAAAGCAGGATCATCTCTCTTGTATGCCGGTCTATTAAATAAATATTGCGGCTAAAATCATCTCCCACCGCCCATCGTCCGTCGGATGAACCATTGACATGCCAAAGGCCACTTCCCGCCAGTGTTTGGCCCGCAATCACCATCTCCCTTGTGCGAAGATTTACAATACCAAGACCTGTTGGTTTTTCTCTTGTACCGGAAGGACCCCATGCTGTTTCCTGGCCTGGGTTGGCGCCGCTGACTGGTGTGCCTGGTGCTATTGGTTTATTGGTTCCCGGAATTTTCCGATGGCCCATTATGGCAATGGCTACTTCATCTTTTGAGATCACGGCTTCATGTGTTACCCATTCATATTCAGCTTCAGGATACAACGGGCGAAGACCCGTACCGTCTGCCATTACCGTCCAGGTGCGTTGTGGTGATTTGCCGCCGGTTTCCCAGCAAAAAATAATTTCGCCCGGTACCCATGGATTCGTTTGTATATGCCCTACCTGGAAAGGCACGGAGACTATATATTTTATTTCTCCGGTGTTGATATTCATGCCTGCAAGTCCGGATGGACCAGCACCCATTTTGCGTGGGCCGAAAGCGGTTTCAATTTTTGTGCCTGCGGTTAAATGCCTCGCAGCTTCCTCGGGCCCAACACGGAAGTAAGCCCAATCTTCGGCACCATCAAGCGCCATATCGCCACCAGCGCCTAGTGCAGCCGGTGTAATGCCACATACCCGATGATAATTTGTTGCAGGTTTTAATACGCCAGCTTTGCTATCGGCAAACAGTTTTGCCAGGTCAACTTCTATGATCTGCATTGGGGCATTGACTTGTCGGCTAGCTATATCGCCACTGCGGCGTTGGGTTGTGTCTCTATTTGGATAGCGCATAAAATAGAGTTTCATTGATTTTCGGGCAACATTGAGCATCCCTGTGTAACCGCCTTCTGTTACCTGTACCATATCGCCGGTGGTTTCATTTACGGCAATCGCTTCACCCCTGGCCCGGTTGGAACGGAATATTAACCATTGCCCATCAGATCTCCATTGGTTATGGGTTTGGTAAATTTTACTATCACCCGCGGGAGCACTTGTAAGAAAGCTCAGCATGGTTCCGGTAACAGGATCTTTGATAATCTTCCGTTCTGATGGAAAGCGTTTTCCTATTTGCGCGTGAGCAGCAAACGACATGCATATAGTAATAGCGGCTATTGTTGTTAGTAAGAAGCTTTTTTTTCTCTTCATAGTAATTTCTTCATTGTGATTCTTCAGTCGACACTGTTAATTATTTCAATTAACCTTTACAGGTGCCAACATTCCATTTTTATCTTCAACATGCAATGCATTCAAATCCAAGCCATCAAGCACTATCACGGCGTGAAGCGAGGAGAACTTTGCTGCATCCTGTTTCCACGACCATGCGAGTTTACCCTTGGGAGTATATTCAAGCACCTGCACGCCGGAAGCTCCAAATTTTGGTCCGTGCCCCTGCCAGTTGGCAACGATATAATTACCATTAGGAAGCACCTGGAAACCTGCATAAAAATTTGGATTTACATCTGCCGGGCCCGTGATGCTATCTACCAATTGTTGATCGGCTGAAAATACCTGGAAGTTTTTTGCATAGCCGGTACTTACAATCGTTTGCCCGTTCGCCAAACGTAAAGCCTGCCAGGCATGAGGTTTATCAAGGCCAGCTATTGTTACTTTCCAAACAATTGCTCCAGAAGCATCGCCTTCGAAGGCAATGTTATCAGCGGTGACTAAAAAATTCCCTGAAGGCGTTTCACGCACCAGCCGCACATAATCAAACCCGGCATACACAATTGTGCGTTTAACGGTTCCGGATGAATCTACTTCTACTAACACGATCCCCCGCTTTCCCTGCCAGTTTACTCCTGATAATAAAGTGTTACCATTACGCAGTCGCCTCGCAGCAACCGTACCCGGAAAAGCTGTAAGCTCAAATATTTTTTTGCCCGTGGTAATTTCCCGCTCTTCATATCCTGAACCGGTTCCCACAAGCACCCTGCCATTGCCTACCAACTGCATATCACGCCCCGTTGGAATGGGTGTGTACCAATTAGCAGCAGGGTTAGCCAGATCAATATAACTCAACTGGGACATTCCCTCATCCCGCAATAAAAGCTTTCGGGTATTATTACTGGTAGGTTGCGCATTACTGGTAGATTGTTGCCCATAACAATTACTATAAGCTAAGACGATCATGCCGATCAACAGGAGGCGGTATTGACGGGATTTTCTTTGAAAGGATCTATTGGTGTTACTCATTGAAATATTTTTTAACATGCTTAATTATTAAATGAATGACGAAGTTAGTACTTTGATTTTTCTCTCAAATTTGAGTTCTAACAAGCGCTTACCCTATACGGTGATATGCGATAGATTTCTTTTCGTAATTAGCTAAATGCGCACACATGAAAAAAAACAGGCAATGATCCTGTCTTTTTCAATTTAATTTGGTGTGATATCAATACCCTGCATTTTGCGAGTACAACCCCGGGGCAAAAAAGTTTTCTAAAGTGAAATAAATTCTTGCTCCCTGGATAAAGTTTTTATTCAGTAATGTTTTCAAATTATAGCCTAAAGTAATATCCCTCACACGTATGTAATCGGAAGAATACAACCAATCCGTAGCGGCAGTGATGGGATTGTCATAGGTTGAATAAGCTTTACCAAAGCGGCCTTCTCCCTGGTCTGAGGGAGAAGGCCATCTATTTACAAAAGATGCGGGATGGTTATCGGCTGAAAAGTGAGGTCAATACATTTTGAGTTGATGTGATGTTGCCCGTAACAGCTGCAGCCGCATTTAAAGTTTCTATAACGGCGCTGGTAAATCCTGTATTTGAATTGAGGGTGGCCCTGTCTAAACGATCAAAGTTGTATGAATAACCCGCCAGTACATTTAAACTGTGGTTGCTGTTTATAATTGTGTTATAAGTAAGTGTGTTTTCATTTACAAAGGTTTGCCTCCTGTAACTGTTATAGGTGCCAGACGTTGCTGCAAGCAGGTTGTTTGACCCTGTAAACGTTCTCGCTGCCTGGGTGCCAGCCGTTAGATAAGAAACGTATGTTGTTGCAATATTATCGGTATTATCGAGGTTCACTGAACTCCTAAAACTCAGGCCTTTAATAAACTGGTATTCTCCATATACAGTACCTATTGTGCGGTATCGCTTGGTAGTGCCTTTATTGTACGTTAATTTTCCTAAAGGTGAGTTGGTGGTACTGCTGTAAGCATATTGCCCGTTTTTGCCGGTGTTAGGAAAGAAACCCATTGTGTCTTCCTGTACAGGCGCCAGGCTTAAAGCCTAGTGAAAAATAGCATCCTTGCCATCTACGCCGGGATCCTGGGTGATGGAAAAGGTAGGGGCAATATTCACTCCGAATTTCAAATTTTTAGAAGCATTGATTTCTACATTGGCCCGCATTGAATAAGCCTTATATCCCAGGTTAACCACAAAGCCATCATGATTGGCATAATTTCCGGAAATAAAATATTTTACCGCATCCGTACCACCGCTCGCCGAAAGTTCATAGTTCTGAATTTGACCTTTTCGCTCTATCACATCCTGCCAGTCGATGTATGCTAAACCAGGATGTCCCGGCATTGACCACCGCGGATCAAGGATATAATTGGCATCAAAATTTCCACCATTTCTTGCCAACCTTGTGGCACGGTCATCATTTACAGTTGCACCGGCAACTCCATATTTTGCCATGTATTGTGCGTTGATTATTTCAGTGGCATGCTCAATCCATTGATCGCCATTCATCATCTGTAACTTTTTTGCTGCCTGGTTATAACCGCCATAGGCATTCAGATTGATTTTAGGTTTACCGGTTTTGCCCCGTTTGGTGGTTATCAGCACTACACCATTGGATGCCCTTGATCCATAAATCGCCGCAGCCGCTGCATCCTTTAATACCTCTATACTTTCTATATCATTTGGATTGATGTTATCCAAAGGATTACCTGTTGTAAAATTTCCATTTCCTGTATTGCTTGAATTCACACTTAAAGGAAAGCCATCAAGCACATATAGCGGCTCATTACCCCCGCTGATAGATCCGGAACCCCTTACCTGCACACTAAATGCTTTGCCTGGCACACCGGTTGTTTGCTTAACGGTAACACCTGCCAACTGGCCTACCAATGCCTGGTCGATCCTTTGTATGGGGCGTTCTTCCAGCTTTTTTGCATCAAAGGAGGAAACGGCACCCGTTACACTTTTCCGCTTTTGAGAACCATAACCAATAACGATCACTTCATCCAATCCTTTCGTATCGGTTGATAAAGAAATATTCACCACAGAACGGCTATCTACGCCAACTTCCACGGTAGCCAAACCAGCCGACGAAGCAATCAATACACTGTTCCTATCGGGAACGGTAATCCGAAAAAGACCACCTGTTGTTGTAATGGTTCTGGCCTCACTACCCTTGACCTGTACCGTAACTCCCTCCAATTCCCTGCCGTTCTGATCAGTTACTTTTCCGCTAACGGGGAACTTAGGATTTTGTGCATGTGATTCGGTAGAATAAAGAAAAACAAATAAAAATGGAATGAGTAAGAGAACTCCGGCAAAATAAGAGTTTGGTTTCATATAGCAGATTTTTAGTGATAGCAAATCCTAAATCGTGAGATAAATTTATCTTTACCAGTAGTATTAATCGTCCTGCTCCATCCTGCCCGAATGGCTCACAAAGCTCCTTGTATGCTTTAACCAGCTCGGAGTTATAGACTAAGCCATTAAGTAATCGCTGTACAGCATCTTACTCAAATGATCTTTTGCCATGCCGGTATTTTTATGCATTCGCGGGTACTAACACCTATGTGAAATTGGAATATCCCGATTGGTTCATCCATGGCTTTGTAAAAGCTCTAGTAAAAAAGGTTTTGCGGGACAAAATCTTATAGTTGCAGCGTTTCTTTAGAAGATAAAATAACGCTGTACAATTCACCTATTCTCGGGATAACTAAATGGAGGAAAGGACAACAGGAATTTGTTGCCCATATAACCACTGCATTAAGTGAAAGGTGATTACAATTTATTTTGACAGAGAGGTATCCGTGTAAGCGCTATTTAGCCAGCAAACACCTGGGTATAAAAAATCTGGCCCCGGCTGTTGGTAGCGATACCAATTCCAATGTACTTGTATTGCCCCAGCATATTGCGACGATGGCCAGATGAGTTTTTCCACATAGTCACTACTTCTTTACCGGTGCGGGCTCCGTAAGCAACATTTTCAGCAAAACTGTGGAATGGCTTAATGGTTTTACCTGCCAGCGCATTTCTCTTTTCAAAACCGGTATGACCAAAGCCAACGCGGCCATTCGCCATATCGGCGCTATGCTTTTGAGCGATGGCATTTAATTCCTTTACCATAATCAACGCATCAAGCCCTTTTGAACTTCTGAATTGGTTGGTTTGGCTTAATACATCCTGCACAATTCCAGCGTCATTGTTGGGAGAAAAAGAAGTAAGCGTAATAAAAATGCTTAGAAGCGTAAATGCGGAAAATAAAAATGTTCGTTTCATGTTGGTTAGGATATTTTGTGGTATTACAGGCAACTTTTATACCAACTATCACCCGATACGTAAGACAGGGCTGTTTTATTGTTAAAAATTAAACGGGGGATTATACCATGGATCAATCTAATTCCATGAAACGAATGTTACATTGATCTTTAATAAGAAATCAGGCGTTTGAAACAGAAATGATCTTTATCATAAATCGAGGCAATTTTTATCATTAATATCCAGGATGGGCGAAGTTAACTTTATAACCGTTTCAATACTTTGACCGAGATCTACTTTAATACTCTTTGTCTGCCTGGTAATCCAATTTTGTGAAAACGCCTGGTGCTATGATGCCCCTGGTAACCCACGAAATCAACGTTTCTCATTAAAACAAATAAAATGATAACACACGAGGTATTTATCAAGAATTTACAGTGTGGCAACTGTTACACCAGCATAAACACAATTCTCCGGGCAACAAAAGGCGTAGTTGCTGTAGAGTTTTTTAAAGAAGAAAACAAGATCAATATTTCCAGTGAAAAGTTAGATAAAGCAGGAATAATAACCAGCTTGCAATCGATCGGTTATCATGAAGACAAGGAAAAAAAATTTTTTAGTAAAAAGAATTCCTTTGAATACTGGTATTGCCATTGTTGCTCGGGATGTGATTAGCCGGATATTAGCAGAAACTTAGGTACTTTGTTTGCAGGAAGGTTAAAAGCAGCAGATCGGCTCCCTATTGTATTTGATGTTTTTAATCACCCGCTTCTTTCTCCTTTTTATATTTATTAAACAAATCAAGCTTAAAACTGATATTGCCATCGGCGCCCGGCCTTCCGCGAACGAAAATACTTTTCCCTGCCTTTTTTTCCGTACCAATATTCTCAGGGTTATAATCCGGTCCGCGTTTTTTTAGATTGTTCAGGGGAACCTGTATGCTGATATCCGTGTTACCTCTCATACTGTACATTCCTTCCACAAAAAAAGAAAGCGCTGTAGACTCTATCTCCATCCTGTTGATTTTTATGTCGCGGTTGCTTATCTCCAGCCGGTCTTTTAATTCGGCAAACCGGATATTGTCAAAATCCCGCTTCTTAAACAAGATGTTTTGCAGTTTTTTTACCGGTTCATAATTGATCAGCGCCCCATCTTTTAAGGAAAAGTCTATGGTACTTTTTACGGTTGAAGGAGCGACTTTGGCATCTTCATCCAGGTCAAGCGAAGCATCTACAGTAGCAGTCATTTTTCCCTCCAGGTTTTGCGACAAGATTGCATCCTGGCCAAAATTATCGAAAGCATTTAGCAGCTTACTTACATCTACATTGTTCACTATTGCACTCACTTTCGCCTTTAATAGATTTCTTTGTAAATTTTCCAGGGAACCATTCATTCGTATACTGCCACCAGCATGGCTCATACCCGCATTATTGATGACGTATTTGTTAGCCAGCAAAAGAACATCTGCATTGAAATTCGTTGCAGTAAATTTTTTGTAAACAAGCGCTGCCGCGTCAAGGTTAACATGCAAAATGGCTTTTTCCAACACAGCGTCAATCTTATTGGCAGCAGATGCCAGGGACGCTTTATTTTCGCGGGAGGCTACCACTTTTTTACCCGGCTTTAATAAAAATGTGAATGCTCCAAGGTTTAACGAAGGTGTTGAAACAGACCAGTCAATAGTTGCTTTGCCTGGTTCAGTATTCATGAGTGTAAGCAAGTTTTTGGCCTGGCCCTGCATTACTATTTTATTATCCAAAACTACACACCGGAGATCATTAATCATCACATCTGAATTCTTAAACACGAGTTGGCCACTTACATTTTTCATCACCACACCTCTCGGAGCATATAGGATGGCGCCGTCTTTGAAAGAAACCGTTCCGTTTATAAATGAATTGGTATTGTTGTTTTTTTCTATAGGCCCCTTATAGGTAAGATTCACTGAGCCATCACCAGATTGTAGTTGCAAAAAGCTGCTTCCTATCAGGTCATTCAGTTTTGTTAGAGGGAAATCCGAAACAATATCGGTGGTGAGCAGGGGCTTTTCTAAATCCACAATTTCTATACTGGCCGATTTGACAGGCATTCCATGCCAGTCTGCTGAAAAATCACTTATATGTATAACGGAATTTGCGTCTAACCTTGGTGCAGTTTTATTATATTGGTTCGTAAAATAGCCGGTGAAAGAAGCATTGTCAAAATCAAGAAAGGGAGTTTTCAGCTGAGTTTCCCTGGTTGCCCAGTTGATATAGATCAATGGTTCACCGCCTTTCAAAGGTCCGCTAATATTTACATCCGCATCGAGAGGCTCGTTGAGCGCCACGAGAGATAATGATTTGGCAATTCTTTCGGGCACCATTGATTTTCCTTCATCATACTGTAGCTTTCTTGTATGCGCACGCAAACTGAATTGTGGTAAATCTGCTTTAAGATCGAAACGCCCTGATAAATTAAATGGCTGTCCTGAAAGCTTTATATCAATACTATCAAACTGCAATTGATTCAATGGATGATTAAAAAGCACTTCAAATTTACCGGTGAATTTTTGTTCCTTTAAGAAACCTCCCCGCGGCACATTAAACGCCATGCTATGAATTAGAACATTTGCATTGACATCCATCAGGAGAGAGAGATCATCTTTTTCGTCCAACTTCAAGACAAGATCATTCACAAAATAATTGTGCAGTTTTTGCTTCTGTTTGTCGTCGATTATAAGACTTACATCTTTTAAAATGACGGATTTCAATTCATTCCTTTCCTTGTTGGTTCTGACTACGGAAGAATCTTTTTTTTGCCGCATTAAATAGGTATTGGTATAGCCAAGCGAATCGGTATACAGGTAAATCCCGCCTTTTTCAATGGTTAGTCCGTTCAGCGGAGCCTGTTTTTTAATCAGCCGCAAAACGCTCAGCCGGACAAACAAACGTTCAGCCCGGAAGAATGGATGCTGGTGTTTTGCAAACATGCTATCGGTAACCTGCACGTTATTTAACAACACTGAGATTTTTGGGAACTGCCTGAAAAAGCTAAGCTCAACATCGTCAACGGAAACTTTCCCGTTTAGCTTTTTTCCAATTTCACCGGTTACTTGCTGGATAATTGATTTTTTATGAATGCTTACATAAGTAAAGGCTGCGATATATAAAATAAGGAGCACCCCCAAAAGAACAAGGAGGACTTTAGAAATGATTTTTATTAGTTTCTTCAAATGGAGATTTGGTTTAATAATAAAGGGTAAGAAGCAAATCCGATTTGTTCATCTTTAACTTGCTATCGGCTATTCATCGACAGTATTGCCAATACAATGCCTCGTTTGAAATACGGTGCCAATAACAAAGTTGCTGAAAAAATCATATGAAACATATAACAGTAAAAATAATTTGAGGAACGGATTGCCCATATTCCTTTTTTTATTAAAGTAAATATATCTTATTGATTTGATGCAGGCGACGGCGCCTACAATTCTTTTTTCTTCAGTAATTCAACCGCGTGATTGGCCGCCCTTGCAGTTAGTGCCATATAAGTAAGCGAAGGATTTTGAGTGGAAGTAGAAGTCATACAGGCACCATCGGTTACGAATACATTTTTGCATTCATGCAGCTGGTTCCAAGCGTTTAGTAAAGATGTTTTAGGATCCTTACCCATTCTGACGCCTCCCATTTCGTGGATGTCCAAACCGGGCGCCTGCTTGCTGTCGGAAGTTTTAATATCAGTAAAACCTGCCCTGGTAAACATCTCGGTATATTGTTCGAAAAAATCTTTGATCATCTTTTCATCATTCTCATCATAGTCAATTGAAATCTTCAATAACGGAATGCCCCATTCGTCCTTTTTATCTTTATCAAGGGTTACAAAATTAGTTTCCTTCGGAATGGTTTCACCCATACATTGTGAACCAACATTCCATGGACCCAGCACAGGAGAAGCAAGATTTTTTGTAAGCTCGTCTCCAAATCCATCCTGCTTGGTATAGGAGCCCCGCTGCGCACTAAAAGTAGTAGCATAGCCACGAAGAAAATCAGTTTCCTGCTTGCGTACGTTTCTAAAACGCGGAATGTATGCGCCCGATGCACGGCTTTGTTCGGTGGTAAAATCGAGCATTCCCGCATATTTTGCACTTATTCTTGCACGATAGTTATGAAAGGCCACATATTTGCCCAGCAGACCGTTGTCATTGCCGAGCCCATTGGGAAATCTTTTGGAGACAGAGTTAAGCAGGATGAGGTTGGTATTGAGATTTCCGGCATTCACAAATATAACGGGTGCAAAAAAATCGATTGCCTGTTTGGTGTTTGCGTCAATGACCCTTACGCCCGTCGCCTTACCTTTAGCATCATCGTAAATAATGGATTGTACCACAGAGTGCGGACGAAGCGTGAGATTACCTGTTTTTGCGGCCCATGGAATGGTAGTGGAATTTGCATTGAAGTATCCGCCGAATGGGCATCCCCGCTGGCATAAGTTTCTTGCCTGGCAGGTTCCCCTGCCCTGCTCAATATGAATGGGTTCCGGCTTAGTTAAATGAGCACAGCGGCCAAAAATAACGTGCCGCCCATCGTAATTCTTCGCAACCACTTCTTTAAAATGATTTTCCACGCAGGTAAGATCCCAGGCCGGTAAAAATTCTCCGTCGGGCAATTCTGCTAATCCATCTTTATTACCACTGATGCCGGCAAATTTTTCAACGTAACTGTACCATGGTGCAAGGTCCTTATAACGAATGGGCCAGTCTACCGAAAAGCCATCCCGGGCCGGACCTTCAAAATCAAAATCACTCCAGCGTTGGGTTTGTCTTGCCCACATGATGCTTTTGCCACCTACCTGGTAACCACGGATCCAATCAAAAGGTTTTTCCTGCACATAGGGATGCTCGTTATCTTTCACAAAAAAATGCATGGCATCTTCCTTAAAAGCATAACAGCGGCTTACAACAGGGTTGTCTTTTTTGATTGCATAAGGAACTTGCCCCCGATGTTTAAATTCCCAGGGCAACATATTGGTGGTAGGATAATCTTTGAGGTGCTTTACATCCCGTCCACGTTCTAGCAACAACGTCTTTAATCCTTTTTCACAGAATTCTTTTGCAGCCCATCCGCCGCTCATACCGCTGCCAATCACGATTGCATCAAAACGGTTGTTATTGTCACCCATGGTTGTAAATGAATTTTGGAAAATGAATATTTTATGAAAGCAATTTGTTACAAGCTAAGGCGCTAACGAGCAAAGCCACGCAAGGCGATGTTTTGTTTTATGATTTGATTATACACAATAGAAGACAGCTGCTTCAACCACTCACCATTCACAATTCACCATTCACAATTTCGCCATTCACCCTTCACGATCAAACTTTCGTCGTGGGTACACATCCTTTAAAATTACTGCCCGGCACCATATTGTATTTGAGAACTTTAGTCATATAATCTCTTGATGAAGTGAGTGCCTGCACGGTATGCCTCTTGGTAGTTTCATAAAAGAAAAGTACATCTTCCGGGATATCTTCTTTCTTTTCTATGCCTGCAAGCAACGATTTTTTCTTACCAGCATCCAGCGCTGTAAACGAACCGGCATACTTTTCTTTAGACATTTTATCAAACTGCTTCAGCCCTGCGATAAATCGTTTCTGCCGCTCAGGCTCATAACAATCATCCACCATCACCAGGATAAATTCACGCGGATTTACATTTTCATCCCCGGTGAAATTACTTTTAGGAATAATTGTATCGGACAGCTGTGACAGCGTTTGTTCTTCACCTTTGGTAATCGAAAAATTATTCAGTTTGACAAGGGGTTCATCTTTTTGCCCGCAGGATGGCAAAACCATTGCACCCATCGAAAGCAGTACAATGTTACTAATCGCATTTCGCCTGTTCATTGTATCGTTTGTAAATTAATAGGTGAATGAAATGGTGAATAGTTTTCCGGCTAAATAATTTCGGCCGAAGATCTGATCTTCAAAAAGGTAAATCAAAGCAAGCAAACAACAGGATCCCTATCCTTTTAACTTTTTTAAATAGTCCATATTTTCTTTCATACTTTCCAGTGGTGTGCTGGTGTATTCTTCCTGTTCAATAAAATAATACCGCAAGCCTGATTTACCGGCATGCTCAAACATCTTTTTAATATCCAATCCACCTTTACCAAATTCGGTGCTTTGTTTTTTGGCAAGGTCCATATCCTTTAGGTGCCATAAAGGGAAACGTCCCGGGTATTTGTTAAAATATTCAATCGGGTCATTGCCTGTTGCGACCACCCAGCCAAGATCCATTTCCATGCACACAAGTTTTGGGTCGGTATTTTCAAGCAACACGTCATATAGCACTTTACCATTTTCTTTTTCAAATTCAAAATCGTGATTATGGTATCCAAATTTCATTTGTAATTTATCAGCCGCTTCACCTGCTACATTAAATGATTTAGAAACAAACTTGTAATTGTCAACAGTCTGCCGGTTCATAGGGAGAGAGGAGCATATGAGGTATTGCTGCCCGGCGAGCGCAGCATCTTCCATTGTCTTCTGCCATTTATTATCAAGATGAATATGACCGCTTCTCAATGTCATGCCCAGATCGGAACACACCTTCTTTATTTCCTTTGGCTTTAAGCCATAGTAATATCCTTTGTCGCTGGCGGCAGACTCTATTTGCCGGATCCCCAGGGCGGCGAGTTTTTTCAACGTTCCGATTGCATCTTCCAGCATCTCTTTTCTTACAGTGTACAATTGAATACCCGGCGGATAATTGATGTCATTATTTTTCATGTCAAAAGAAGATAAAAGCATTGAACCCACCGACAGAGTACCGGTATGTTTTAAAAAATCGCGTCTTGTGTACATAGATAATTTTATTAATGAAATTAGAAAAATAAATCGGGATAACGCTCCTTACCCAGTTCTTTGGAGATGATTGATTTTTTATTAGGGCTTTGTTAACATACCGGTATTTTTTTGGCTACTATTTCTTTTGTAACCAGCCGGTATCCTTCAACCAGTCTGCCATCCGCTGCGGCCAGGTTTTGATGCTGTTTAAGTTCGACCGGCTACCCATATTGAACCCATGATTGCCTTGTGCCAGCAAATGCATTTCGATCGGCACTTTTGCCTTCCTGTGCATCTGCACCAATTGAATAACTGGCTCTGAACAACATTCATCGTCATTGGCAGCGAGTAAAAAAGTTGGAGGCGCTGTTGAAATTACAGAATCCGGAACGGCCAGCGGACCCGGGTAGATTAAAATCTGAAACGCTGGTCTGGCCGTTAGCTGGTCAATGGCATCCCCATTTGTAAAATTTTTATCTGCGTACCTATAAGCAACCCAGCCGGCAACTTCCCCGCCGGCAGAGAACCCCATTACTCCGATTCTTGCAGTATCGATTGCATATTGTTTAGCGAAACTTCTCACCAAACGCATAGCACGGAAGATATCCTCGGTGGGATGCTTTTGTGTATAAGGGGAACTTTCCTGGCGAAATAAACGGTATTTCAGTACAAAAGCGGTGATACCGATATTGTTCAAAAATTTTGCTGCATCTCTTCCTTCCGCATTAAAAACCAGGTTGCGAAATCCACCACCCGGGCAGATTACAACAGCGGCTCCCGTAGCAATATCTTTTGGTGCAGGATAAACGCTCAGTGACGGATTGTTGATGGTATTTACCCACCAATCTTTTGCCTGCTCCCGTTCATTTTTCCTGTTTTCAAACCCTGGTGCACCATTTTTCCACAAAGAGATTACTTCAACACTATCCTGTGCTGCGGCAGAAGATAAACATCCACCATATATAAAAAAGAAAAGCCAGCAACAGCGTAATAATCTGCGGGTCATAATTTATTGTTTGGATAATTGTAATGGAAAAATTTAAAATAATTAGCAAAGCAGTCCTGTAACATTTTTTTCAGAACATTGGTCATTGGTGAACAATCGAAATACTAAACTACTTTCTTTAAGGGATTTAAATCTTTAAAGTTAACAAAGTAAAACTATCGGTTAAAAAAGTATCATTATTATTTCGAAGGTATAGTGATTCCATATCAAATCATCGCTGCCCGGACAGTATTCATTTCATGCACAAAAAGCATGTATTATATTTACGAAACTATTACAACATGAAAAAAATATCACGCCGCAAATTTTTAGGAGATAGTTCCAAAGCTTCCTTGGCAGGAACTGCTATATTTGCTTCACGAAATTTAAATAACAACCAAATGAATAATATTTTTGTGCACCATGTTTATTTCTGGCTGAAGCATTCCGGGAATATAGCCGACTATAGCCAACTTGTCGCAGGATTAAAAAAACTATCAAAAGCTACCACCATCAAACAGTTTCATATCGGGAGGCCGGCCAATACCAACCGCGATGTGATTGACAGTTCCTATGCGGTATCCTGGATGCTGATCTTTGAAAATGAGGCTGACCAGGCCATTTACCAAACGGACCCTATCCATCTAAAATTTATCGAAGAATGCAGCCATCTGTGGTCGAAAGTAGTAGTGTACGATGCAGTGGATGCCTGATGAGTAACTCAGCCGGGATTGTAAAAATTAAACAAATGCTCAATACATAAAAAGAACGTAATGCATTTTCTATCAAAAAGCACTATCGCTATTTTCGCAGCCCTCATGATCAGTTCCGGCCTGCACACTCAAAAGAAAACCACGCTTTTTAGCCCCCACAAAAAATCGGAATGGCATGTATATACGGCCAGGTCGGGCAAGAACAACGACCCCCAGAAGGTATTTCAGTTTGAAGGAAATATGATCCATGTATCCGGGCAGGATTTTGCATACCTTATTACCGAAAAAAAGTACAGCAATTTTCGTTTGACGGTTGAATTTAAATGGGGTGAAAAGAAATATCCGCCCCGTGAAAATGCGAAAAGGGATGCAGGAATATTGTACCATGCTGATCTATACAGCGGGGATAAGATATGGCCAAGATCGCTTGAATACCAAATCCAGGAGGGTGACTGCGGCGATTTCTGGATGACAGACAGCACCACGATCCTTCACAAGGATACATTGACTACGCCTAACAAGGGTGCATTTAATGTTGTGAAAATAAAAGATGCAGAAAAACCCACGGGCCAGTGGAATGTTGCAACGGTGATTGTTAAGGATGGAAATATAACGCACGTGCTGAATGGTGAAATTGTAAACTCGGCGAAGCTTGGCAATACCAAAGAAGGCAATATCGTTTTACAATCAGAGGGCGCCGAAATTTATTACAGAAATGTTGCCGTTGAAGAACTAAAATAAGGCCGGCGTTTTATAAATTTATTTTTGCCACGAATGAAACGAATTGGCACGAATGAGATCACTTATCTATTTTCCTCCGTACGAAATGAATGCCCCTAACTGTTGAAAAGAAATGCTTAGAAATGTATTAGTAATACATTCGTGCAGTCTTGGCAAAAAAATAAAAATTTACCGACAATAAAGCCTACCAAAAAGGCGCCGGAGGTGGAGCTGGAAATGTAGTAGCAACATTCGTGCATTCGCGGCAAAAAAAAAGAGGCATCTCCAAGAATGCCTGCTTGTATATGCCGCTCAACAGCTATTTATTTTTAGCGGCCTTGTTTCTTAATATTTCCCTGGTCTTTGTTCCGGATTCTTTCAGGTCTTCCTTCTTCCATCCGCCATAATCAGAGGCAGTAATATTTAACACAGAACAGGTTTCATCTTTATCGGAAACCGACCAGGTGATCCAGCTTAATTTTTTATCCTCCATCCAACTGATCCATTTATTCCATTCAGGATAATCGATGGCCCCATTTCCCGAAGCCTGCATTCCTGCTGATTCCGAAATAAAAACCGGTAACCCCTTCGCAATAGCTGCGTCTGTACGATCCCGCAAAAACTGTTTATGGGTAGCTGCATAAAAGTGAACAGTGTACATTAAATTATTAAAGCCGGTGATCGGATCGGCCGCAGGCAACATAATGTCCTGGTCCCAATGCGGACTGCCCACCAAAATGATATTGTTAGGGTCAATCGCCCTTATGGTGGCAATTACTTCTGTGGAATATTTTTTTACTTCAGGCCATGTTTCATAATCTGGCTCGTTGAAGATCTCGTAGATGATATTGGGATGATTTCCGTATGCAGTCGCTATTTCCCTGAAAAATCCTTTTGCCTCGTTAAGGTTGATGTTGTGGCTATGCCAGTCAACGATAACATAAATACCCTCCTCAATGGCTGCGTCTATTACAGTTTTGATACGCTTCATGTTTCCGGCAGAATCCTGGAGGTATCCTCTATCGGGTTCAACGCCAAGTGCAGCCCTTACCACATTGCACTTCCAATCTTTGTGCAACCATTTTGTAGCTGCAGCAGTATAAAAACGGGGATGAAAACAACTCCATCCAAAGCTCATTCCATTCAGTACCAGGGGTTGATTATTTTGATCTGTCAGTTGGGTTCCCTGCACTTTTAATTGCCCATGCATTTTCACAGGTTGGGCATCTATCCGAAAAGCAATACAAAAAAAGAGGACTGCAGCGGAGATTGATTTCATTGTAATTTATTTATTGTACGTGTGGGTTTATTAACAAGGATTACCGGACCTGGAACCGGATGCTGCAAAGTAATGTTGGAACAAGCAAATAAAGGATGTTGACTTGAAACTTTACTGCTTTTTAAGAGACTTTTAACGGCTGCCTGGATGAATGTTTCTGAAATTCAATTCACTACCAAATGATTTTTACCTGGTTAGTTATAACGAAAATCGGCAGTAAGATTTCCTATCATCACTTTAAAATCGCCTGCCTCTGTTACCGTTTTCAATTGTGCGTTTACAAAAGCAAGATCATCTTTATTGATACTGAACCTCACCGTTTTGCTTTCACCTGCTTTCAAATCAATTTTTTGAAATGCTCTTAATCTTTTCATGTTTGGAGTAATACTCGCATACATATCCCTTGAGTATAGTTCCACGGTATGCTTACCATCCCTGGCGCCCGTATTCTTAACCTTTACGGTGATGGTTAAATTTGCATCGCCCTTCAACCCGGTGGTGCTGAGGGTAAGATCGCTGTATTCAAAACTGGTATAACTCAACCCATGACCAAAGGCAAACAACGGATTGTAACCGGTATGTACATCATCATTAAAAATTTCCCTGATCTCTTCTGTAGGTTTTCTATCGTACATCACCACTTCACCCATACTGCGCGGATAACTAAATGGTAATTTACCGTTGGGGTTATAATCGCCGAACAATACGTCCGCAACCGCTTCAGCGGTTTTCTTTCCACTCCAGTAAGCCATCAGTATGCCCTTCATGGAAGGTTCAATATTGCTGATAAATCTTGGCCTCCCTTCGGTTAAAACCAATATAACGGGCTTGCCAGTGGCGGCTGCTGCTTTTGCAAGTGCTACCTGTCTTTCATCTAATGCCAGGTCTTCGATATTACCCGGACTTTCTGCATAAGCATTTTCACCCAGGCACAATATGATGGCGTCGGCAGAAGAAGCCGTGGCGGTTAATGCCGCAGCATCATAATTTTTTGAATCGTCAAATCCCTTCGCCGTGGTAGTGGATACATTTGCAGCACCCAATTTGTCCATAATGCTTTGCAATATTGTTTTGCTGTCAGCGGGATACCATTGTTCTTCTTTCCCTTGCCAGGTATAGCTCCAGCAACCGTTCAATGCACTGATGCTTTGCGCTGCAGGACCTGCTACCAACACTTTGGCACTTTTTGCCAGTGGTAAAACATTGCCTTCATTTTTCAGTAAAGTCATGGCCTCGTGTGCTGCATCCAACGCTAGTGCCTGGTATTCGGGTTTACCGAAATTAGCAATCGCTTCTTTCTCGGGGTATGGATTATCGAACAGGCCCAGTTTATATTTAAGGGTTAAGATTTTTTTAACTGCGTCATCGATCCTGCTCATGGGCACTTCATTCTTTTTTACCGCTTCAAGTAACAGGTCGTAAAAAGAAAAGTCTGTTGGCACCATGCTCATATCGATGCCGGCGTTTACACACATGGCCACTGCTTCTCTTGGGGTAGCGGCCACATTGTGCCTGTCGTGTACCCTTTTTACATCCTCCCAATCGGTAACAATTACCCCTTCGAAACCAAGTTCCTTTCTTAAAACATCCGTTAATAAATATTTGCTCGCGTGTACCGGAACGCCATTTATTTCACTTGAGTTGATCATAACCGTTGAAGCGCCCGCTTTAACAGCTTCCCTGAATTGTGGTAAATAATATTCCCGCATTTCTATTTCGGGTAAATAGATGGGTGTTCTGTCCTTTCCTGTCCGGGATGCTGAATAGCCCAGGTAATGTTTCATACAACTTGCTACAGCGGTAGTGTTGGTTAATCCATCTTCCTCATAGGCTTTGATTACCGCCGTCCCCATTGTTTTGCCGATAAAAACGTCTTCCCCATAAGTCTCAGGAAATCTTGACCATAACGGTTGGCGCCCAATATCCAGCACCGGTGCAAAGTTCCAGCGAACACCGGAAGCCCTTAATTCTTTAGCCGCCACTTTGGTGACTGCCCTGGCCAGTTCGATATTACGCGAAGCGGCCATACCGATGTTTTGTGGAAATAAGGTGGCATCCAATGTATAAGTTTGGCCGTGGATTCCATCCAACCCATAAATGATCGGGATTTTTAAACGGGTGTTCTTAGCTGCATCAGCGATTTGTGTCAGCAATACATGCCACTGCGAAACCGAGAGCGCATGATTGGTAACGTTCAAGATCGATCCCACTTTATAATTGTCAACTGCTTTTTTTAATGCTGCGGCATCTAATTCCCCGTCCGTTTTTGTACCCACCACACCCAGGGTAACCTGTGTCATCTGGCCAACTTTTTCCTCAAGCGTCATTTTGGCGATCAGTTCAGTCACTTTCCTGTCTATTGGAGTAATGGCTTTTTTTACCTGTGCGTTATTGTTCAGTCCAAGGGCAAATGCAAAAATTAATAAGATGAAGCGCTTCATTTTAATTGTTTAAAGTTGATATTAGGAAGTCATTTTGTATTTAGTAAAAAAGCATCCGGAATGCAGAAAAGGAAGATAAGTTAAAGTCTTCATCCTTGGTATTTAAAATATAATTTCACGTTTTTAGTTAGCGCAATTTATATGTTAGTGATTAATCACTCGGATTGGTTGTCCCGAATTTACAAATGGCTGCAATCGCTTAATTATTTCGATACAGGCCCGGCTGTTATGGTAAGGGCATTTCCAGATACCTACTTTATCCTGCTGCTGCATCGGGGAACCATCTCCATTTCGCCCCCATAACCATTCCCCGTATGCTTTATCCTTAATAAATTCGCTCACATAGCGCCAGGACTCCAAAGATTTTTCCAGGAATGCCTCATCGCTTGTTAATTGCCAGTGATTTAAAAAGCCTATCATGGCTTCTGCCTGCACCCAGGAGTGCTTTTCTTTTATGATATGCCCGTTGTTGCCTTCTTTCTCATACCATAGCCCACCATCTTTATCCAGGCCTTCAGTGGCAGCCAAACCTACTTTTATCGACAAGCTTTTGATCTTTTCAATTAACAAATTGTTCTGCAGCATCTCAGCCGCTTCTAACAATAACCAGGCTGCTTCAATGTCATGTCCGTAAGATATTACGCCCGATTTTTTATTCCATTGCTCATCAAAGAAAAGCAATAGATGCCCCATCTCAGCATCAACAATGTGGTCGCTAAAGTTATGAATGAGTTGCTTAATTTGGTTTCCCAAAGTTTCGTCCGGCCATATATGGTACAGGCTTGTATACGCTTCCAGTACATGCAGGTGGGTGTTCATCGTTTTTTTCTCATTGGCATCTTTTGCACTTAGTCTCAGGTCGTCTATGGGTTTCCAGTCACGGGTAAATGCTTCCAGGTAGCCAGTGAAATTTTTATCAAAACTATGGTTCTCAATTTGACCGTACAGATCAACGGCTGTATTTCTAGCGGCTTCGTTCTTTGTTATTTCATAATAGGCACTGCAGCCGTAAATAGCAAAGGCCAATGCATAAATTTGTTTTTTTGTATCTCGTGGATGACCAGCGGCATCTACCGTCCAGTACACACCGCCGTACTCTTTGTCTACGAAATGGCCGACCAGGTAATTGAAAGCAATCCGCGCCAGGTGAAGATGATCGGGATTGTTGGTTATTTTATATGCAGCCGAAAACGCCCATAAAATTCTTGCATTCAGTACAGCGCCTTTCGGGGCTTCCCGGTCTGGGATATTGTTTTCATCCACCCGGCCGATAAATCCACCGTAAACAGGATCATGTGTATTGCGCATCCAGTAATCCAGGATGCTATTCAGCTCTGCTTTTACGTCATGGTAATATTCCGCTAATAATTTACTTGTATTAGCAGGCGTTGCAAGATCAGTATAAGTCATTTTTGATAAGAAAGGTATAATTGATTATTTATAGTTCTTTGCTCCTTCTGCGGCTATTAATTCGTTCCTGTTTTCCGTCTGGCGATGATTGTGCTGAATTAGTTTAACAATCGTTTGTACCGAAGTTGCGGAACCTAACCCATCTTCCGGTGTATTCATAACATAATCTGTTAACTGTTCGATGGTGCTTATTGCAACGTGCATCCGGGTATCCGAGGAAGCATAATAAATGAACACGGTTCCATCCTCATCTGCAATCCAGCCGTTACTGAAAACCACGTTTGAAACATCACCGATCCGCTCTTCACCATCAGGAGCAATAAAGTAACCGCCAGGCTTATGAATAATCCTCGTGATATCCATTAAATCCGTCATGAACATGTACAAGGTATATCGAAGACCGGCAGCAGTATTTCTAACGCCGTGGGCAAGATGAAGCCAACCATGCTCAGTTTTAATGGGTGCCGGACCTAGCCCATTCTTCATTTCATAAATGGTATGATAGACGCGGCTATCAATTACAACTTCCTTTTTGATCACTGCATTCGTGATCTCTTCTGCAAGTCCAAATCCGATTCCACCACCTTTTCCTGCCTCGATGAAACTATCCTGCGGTCTTGTATAAAAAGCATATTGTTTGTCCACAAATTCAGGATGCAGTACCACATTCCTTTGCTGGGCAGAGGGTGTTTTAAGATCAGGCAACCTTTCCCACTGCAACAGGTCTTTAGTTCTTGCGATACCACACTGCGCAACTGCGGAAGATTGATCTCCGTGAGGCGCTGCGGGGTCCTTTCTTTCGGTACAAAAAAGACCATAGATCCAGCCGTCTTCATGTGCTATAAGCCGCATATCATAAATATTGGTATCCGGCACATCCGTTTCAGGCATTATTATAGGATAGTCCCAAAACTGAAAGTTATCAATTCCGTTATAACTGTCAGCCACTGCAAAAAAGCTTTTCCTGTCATTGCCTTCAACCCTTACAACCAGGGCGTATTTTCCTTTCCATTTTATAGCACCTGCATTGAGTGTTGAATTGATACCAAAACGTTCCATCAAAAAAGGATTAGTAACCGGATCAAGGTCATAACGCCAAGTTAGCGGAACATGCCCGGCAGTCAGAATTGGATTTTTATACCTGGTATACACACCATTGCTTTCGGGCAGTATTTCATTTTTTTTAGTCATCAGTAAATGATGCTGCTCCTTTAACTGAGCCAATCTTTTTTTAAATACTTCTTTCATAAAATATATTTAATCCTCGAGTTTATTCCACCAGGTCTTTTTTAAAATTAATACAATGACGATGATCACCCCGATGGTGATGTATAAAGGCGTTTGCATTTTCAGAATAAAATACATTGGTAAAAGGGTAAAACATAGTTGTCCAATAATCCCAATTACCACGTTGAACATATCCAGCTTAAATCTTTTATTGCCAACAAACCCGGGATGATCAAGTACCACCAGGTCGTGAACGGGTTTCCAAAATCCCCATGGTCTCACTGTTTTGTAAAAGCTTTTTAATACCGGCATCTCGGTGGGTGGCGCAGCATATGTACCTGCAATGCAGCCAGCCAGCGATAGCACAAATAATAGTGGCCACCAATATAGAGGAAGACCCGTTGTAAGATAAGGCATCAGCAGGGCGGCAATAATCCCTACCGCCATTCCCCAGAAAAAGCCATTTGCATTGAAGCGCCACCAGTACCATTTTAAACAATTGGCTGCCACATAACCACCATACAACCCTCCCACAATCCATTGCAAAATTTCATTTACGTCATTTGCCAGGAAGCCGAAGAAAACACCTACAGCAACCACCACAATGCCGACCACATAGTTCATGGAGATGATTTTTTTGTTGCTTGCTCCCGGATTAATGTATTTGAGGTAGATATCGTTGGTAATATAGGCCTGTGCAGCGTTTAAGGTCCCGCTAAAAGTACCCATGAATGCGCCAAGTAAGCCGGTTAACACAATGCCTAAAATGCCGACCGGCAAGAAGTTATTGATCGTCGCCGGTAATATTCGCTCGAAATCTGTGACACCATCGGGGCCCTTTAAGTAGAGTTGATTATAATACAATAATGCCAATACCGTAAGGCCGGTGATCATCGAATAACGTACAGGCAACAGCATAATGCTCACAAATCCTGTCATTTTGCTGGCATCCTTTGGACTACGCGTGCTTAGCACTTTTTGCATGTCGTAATTGGGAGCAGGACCGGCCAGGGAAGCAAATACGCCTTTCAATAACATCATCATAAAAAACAATCCAAATAAACTGTATCCATCGGACGCAATCTTTTTATTTGCGTCGGCGGCAATAGCACTCCAGTCTAAATTCAGGTGCCAACTGAAGAAAGGATCAGCCCATCCTGCAGGAACATTCAGCGTATGGCCGTTGAGTTTTTGCATGGCAATAACCGCGATCGCAATGCAACCGATCGTCATGATCGCGTACTTGATAACATCTCCCAAAACAATACTGTGCATTCCTCCCAATATCGAATAGAACATTGCAAACAACGTAAAAACGATTCCATAAAAATGCGGAATGTATTTATCCGCAACATGAAAGGGTACATAATCCTTCACCAAATCCCACGGGATAAATATTTGTACGAATTTACCCAGCCCCACAAATCCATAAGCCAGGAACCCAAGGCAACTAATGAGTGCAAAGGCAATCACGATGATATGTGATCCTTTAACACCTCTTCCGGTTAATCCAAACCTCGTACGCAACCACTCGGCGCCAGTATTCGCATTGCTCCTGCGTAGCCATTTGCTTAAAAACATCATCATAAACACCTGGTTGAACACTGGCCAAAGCCAGGGAATCCATATACTCTTTAGTCCGTATACAAAACACAAGGCAACCATCCACATGGTGCCGCTGATATCAAACATATCCGAAGCGTCGCTAAGGCCAAGCATATACCAGGGCAGGCTTTTGCCACCCATGAGGTAGCTTTCCTTGTTTTGCCTTGCTTTCTTCCTCATCCAAAAACCAATAAGGATCATCGTTGCGAGGTAGCTTACTAATATCAGGATATCGATCAGTTGTAATTTCATATGCGTTCAGTAAGCTTGGCCTTGTTGAGGTGAAGAGAAATAAAAAAGGATATTGGAGTTGATTTTAAAACGGGAACTTCGTCGATTGATCAGGGGCTTTCATAGAGATTTTGCTGCCGGGTTTTACTTTCAAAAAACACCTTTTCATAACGGTATAATTTCTTAAAATCGTTTTCAGAAACCTGCCCCCTGAATGGCACATAGTAATGCATATGGCCATTGTTTTGCAGGCCATGATTTCTCCAGAGCAACACATAAGAAAGCGGGTGGGGACTAATGGTTTTCCAAAGTATTTTAGTCCACCATTCGGGATAAGGAATGGCTTCATACCCCGTTTCACCAAGAGCGGGAATTTTATCAAGTTCGACTGCCAGGCTGTCGAGCATGCTTAATTTGAAAGACAGTCCTTTTACAAAGCTGTTATCTTTAGTTGGATCATTGCTTTGATAATCATCAAAACTGATCATATCTACGTATTCCTTACCGGGGTATCTCTCTAAAAATTCATCCCTGGAATTGAAATTAGCCGTATTGTACACGTAAATAAAATTGTGCACCTTTTTTTTATCCCTGAGGTAGTCGACCGTAAACTTCCACAAACGCTTAAACTCTTCCGCGGAGCAGGTATTTTTTGTCCACCAAAACCAGTTGCCGGTTAGCTCATGAAATGGCCTGAATAAAACGGGAATCAATTCATTCTTTGACCCTCTCAACGACAAAGAAAAATCTGCTACACGATCCAGCCATGCTGTGTATTTGTTGTGGGCAGATCCTCCGGGCAATGCAGCGATCACACCTCCGTGGGTAGTATCCCAGGCATTTTTACCGGTTAGCGGATTATCAAGATGCCAGCTGATGGTAATAACGCCGCCGCGTTGATAACCTGCCTTGATAAAGTCTCTCATTTTATTAAAAGACACACCGTCAATATTCAGAACCGGGTTTTCTTTTTCAACACCAGAGAAATCCCAACCATAAAGGCCGGGGTATTCGCCGGTCACCTCCCTTACATCACTTTTACCCGGTTCATATTTCCAACCTACCCCATATGCAAGATCGTCCTGGTGGCCAAACAATATCCCTTTGTGTAAGATTCGTTTTAAGTTGAAGAGGAGGTTTTTAGTTTCTTTGGTGGCATTTTTGTCAGCTGCCTGCGCTACTATTTTGTTACCAATAAAAATGCAAACAAGCGCTACAAAAGAAACAACAGCTTTTTTCAAATGACGATTTTTAAGTTCGTGTATAGGTCTATTTCAAAAATAACAAATTTAGTTCCTTAGCTTATCTTTTTACTAATACTATATTATCCTATCGTTGATTTAATTAGAGGGAATTCCGCTAATCTGTTCAAGTAGAAAGCCCAAACAGTTTACCACTAGAACAAAACTAGCGCTGGTACTATTTTAATAATATTATTTGTACTTTCACATCAGGTTCGCTGCAATACGATTAAAAGCTGCTATATATCATGAATAAAAACATAGTCAGAGAAATAACCCCGCTCACGCAAAATGATTGCTTCACCATTTTTTCGCGGGTCAAAAAGGAGTTTAACTTCCCATTGCATTATCACGAAGAATTTGAACTCAATCTGATCATCAATGCACAGGGCGCTAAGCGCATTGTAGGGGATCATATCGGCCAAATTGAGGAACTTGAGCTCGTATTGATCGGCCCAAATTTATCTCATGCCTGGTTTACACACCAATGCAAGTCCGGTGAGATTAAAGAAGTGACCATTCAGTGGCACAAGGATTTGCTGGATGAAAAATTATTAAGGAGAAACCAGTTAAGCTTTATCAGGAAGATGTTTGATCTTTCTTTAAGAGGCATTCTTTTTTCAAAAGAAACTATCCAGAGCATTTATCCAAGGATTTTATCACTTGATAAGGAAAGTGGCTTCGATTCTGTAATGGCGCTCATTGATATTTTACATGATCTGTCTATCTCCCGTAATATGCGCACACTATCTGAAACGGGCTTCAATAGCGACTTTCAGCTAAATTTCAATAGCAGGCGTATTGAAAAAGCATTTGAATACATGAATAAAAATTACGACAAGCCCGTCACATTAGGCGATATTGCCAGGTTAGTAAACATGACGGAGGTATCTTTTAGCCGTTTTATAAAAAAACGTACCGGCATCACTTTTATTGATAGTTTAAACGAGATAAGGCTCGGGCATGCATCCCGAATTTTAATCGACACAACCAACTCCATCGCCGAAGTTTCGTATAGCTGCGGTTTCAACAATATTTCAAACTTTAATCGCCTGTTCAAGAAAAAGAAAGGCTGTACACCTAAGGAGTTCAGGGAAAATTTTTCCGGTACCCGAACATTTATTTGATGACTCTGCTGATTGTTTCACGCCACTATAAATAACTCTCCTAGATTTAGTAGCCTTTATTCATTGCCCGGCTAAGCCAATGCTTAAACACAGGCAACAGCCATAAAAAGAGTTTGGCTGCGGAAATTTTTTCTCACCATTTTTTATGAGGATTGTAGGTGCAACGTATTGCCAGCAGCGATCTTCAGCTAAACTCAATAAGCCGTCGCCGAGATCTACTATATTTTTTTTCAAATTTTCCTTGTTTTTAATAATTGAAGTGTATATTTGTCGTGCCTCTACAAAGAATTCCTAATATCCCTTCGTTTACCTACCTCGAATATTTTAATACACCACCAATTTTCCCTGTAAAAGCAATAAATCTGATATTGTGAAGAGCTGCATTTTTCACAACCAAACACCACGAGAATGACACGTAATTGGTATGCAGTTTACACACGCCCCCAGCGGGAAAAGAAAATAGCTTCCATCCTTAACAAGAGAGGAATTAAAGCTTATTTTCCATTAAACAATATTGTTAGCTCAACTGCCAGCAATAAAAAATCAAGTAAGGAAGCATTGTTTACTTCTTATGTTTTTGTGTACCTGGCAGAAAGCGAATTAGCATCTATCAGGGATATACCTGGCACCTTAAATTTTCTTTACTGGCTATCTAAGCCCGCTGTCATTAAGCAGGAAGAAATTGATGCTGTTAAGCAGTTAACATCGGCCTATCACAATATAAGGCTCGAAAAATGTGCTGTCAACATGAACGACACGGTACGTATTATCGATGAGCCGGTAATTTCTTTTAAAGAAAATTCCGCATCAATAAAGTTTCAAACATTAAAAATCATTTTGCCTTCGCTCGGCTATACAATGATAGCAGAGCGAGATAGGGTAAACGCAGAAACATCTCAACAGGAGCCGGTATTGAGCAGTTTTTTTCCGAAAAAATTGAATTCACTATTCTCAAACTAAGACATGAAGAAACTTCGACTTAGCCCTGAAAGCCTGCTTCTCAGCAGTTACTGAAATAGCTTTAGGAATGCATAAGAAGTGTTGGCAAATTGATTAACCGATTGGACGTTTATATTTTATTTGTAAGACCAGTCTGTTTTCAAAATGTTTTTGAGAAACCCCTGTTTGACATAAAAGATCGACTTGACCGTGAATACTATTTGTTAATGCAAATAGTATTCTTTTTTTTAGCCATTCCCAATCACTCTCTTCACCGACTATTAATATTGCCTCTACGCCTTTTGTCCCCAACTGGCAGATTCAGTAGTTCCCTTTGCCTTGTTGCCTTTTTTATACAAACCCATTCCTGCCTGCCGTATAAAGGGCTGGTGAGGAGTTCTGTCGTTACGCTTAAATAAGTTAATTTTGACGGGGAATTATATTTTGGTGCTTATAACCCCGATTGCATATGGTGTCTCCGTTTAATAAACTAATTTATATTGATGAATTTTCCGCCACTCCTAAATACCAGCAACTTGCCAATTGCATAATTAAAGCCATTGAAACAAATAAATTGCAGCTCGATGATGTATTGCCGTCTATCAATGAATTAAGTTTTGAATTTGAGATATCCAGAGACACTGCTGAAAAGGGCTATAAATACCTTAAGAAAACGGGTATCATTGGTTCTGTACCTGGCAAAGGTTATTACATAAAAAGTAATAACGTGGAAAGAAAGATTAAGATCTTCCTGCTATTTAACAAACTAAGTGCACACAAAAAAATCATCTATGATTCATTTGTCACTACGCTGGGCGATGCCGCCACTATCGATTTTTATATTTACAACAACAATTTCTCCTTGTTCAAAAGGCTATTATTCAACTCCAAGGAAGATTACAATTATTTTGTAATCATCCCTCATTTTATGGAGGGTTCTGAACATTCGGATAAAATTATCAATGCCATCCCTAAAGAAAAACTCATACTGCTTGATAAACTGGTACCCGGGGTCACCGGCAATTACGGCGCTATTTATGAAAACTTTGAAAGGGACATTTATCACGCACTGGAAGAGGCGCTGCCCCAACTTAGTAAGTACCACACCATAAACATCATTGTTCCGGAAACCACTTATTATCCGCTTGAAATCACCACGGGATTTAGCAAGTTTTGCCAGGAATATGCCTTCAATTACAAAATTGTACGCAATATCGCAAAAGAACCCATCAGGAAAGGAGAAGTTTATATCAACCTTATGGAAGATGATCTCGTAACCTTAATTGAAAAAATACTGGATCAGCATCTCGAATTGGGCAAAGAAGTGGGCGTTATCTCCTACAATGAAACAGTTCTGAAAAAAATCATTCTTAACGGCATTACCACAATATCCACAGATTTTAAAATGATGGGAGAAAAAGCTGCCGAACTTATCTTATCCGGATCGACAGAGCACATTGAGGCCCGCTTTTATTTAACGCTTCGTAATTCTTTATAAACATACGGGTCTTATCCTACTATACTCTCCTGTTGTAAAGTACAATGGCATGATGTTTTAATGATGATTTATTCATCATCACTAAATTTACCATCATGGAAAATGAACTGAAATTTGTTCAGGAAGATGTAAGCGGTACCCTTACGGTGAAAATGGCCAACGGGCAAACCCTGGATGATTTTTGTAGTCAATACATTCCGGATTACAACCGCGACCGTTTTGAGGCACTTGCGATACGCGTTTTTGTTGGTGGAGAAACGATCATAACAATTTATGCTGTTGATAAATTGCGGCAAGATGGAAGTACTTTTTCCGAAGGTAAAATTCCGGTTAAAAAATTTAAGCTCAGCACTGTACCCCTATCAGCGTTATTTAGTTATTGTGAAGCATTCAACTGCACCCTTTCTACCGAAAATTATCCATTGGATGAAATGGAGATTATCAATAAATAGTAAATAACCGAACTCTGATTGCAATCTCTTGAAATTTGAGAGCTAAAACGAATTAATAGCGTTCCTTGTGCGATTTACTCTTTAACTGCTCCTGCATATTCTCCGATTCTTTTTACACCGTTAATACAATCTTATTTCGCAAAACACCTCGGCAGTAATACTGAGGATACGACTTTACAACATTTTCGAATTATAGATAGTACAAGAAACTTGATGTAACACTTCAAGCCATGACAGTGCAAAAAGAAGGGCGTTGCTTAGTAAGTTTTGTAAATTTTCGTGTGTAAGCTGAAGGATATTATGATGCATTTAATAAACTGGTTTACAGATCGCGTATATCACTGGAAGAGCTTGAAAGTTGTTCTAAAAAAAAGAGGGGTAAGATAGAAATCTTGCCCCGTTTTTATCCAATATCCTATGAAAAACCTATTATTTTATATATGAAAATCATGCCAAAGGATTCATGCCCTGCCCTTCTACTTACTTCCGAGTCAAAGCCGCTTTATAAAAAAGAACTTGGGAAAAATATTCAACAATTCAGAGTAATATACTTAAATGCAGAAAAAAATCCCCAACCATTCTCTTAATTTCTGAGCTCCTCAACAAGTGATCAGGAAGCTTTCTTTTTTTTGGTTGATAAACTCGCTTGTAACTGTTCCATCAGGTCTTGCGAAGTGGAGTGTACAACTTTTAACGGTTTAAATGGCACCGATTTTCCCTTCGCCTTCGACTTGATTATTTTTAACAACCTATCGTTATATTCATCTTTAAAGTTGGTTGGATTAAAAGGCTTGGTTAGCTGTTCTATTAACGTTACCGCCATTTTTACTTCCTCCGGCTTACTCTTAGCCGTTGGCAGGTTGAGTTCCTCGGTGGTTCTTATTTCGTGCTGAAATCGTAGCCGGTTCAGTAGCAGAATGTCATCCTTTGCCCTTATAATGCAAAAATGTTCCCGTTGCCGCATTACGAATGAACCCAAACCAACTTTACCGGATTTTTTGAGGGCCTCTTTTAGCAGCGCATATGCCCTTGTACCGGATTTTTCAGGCTGTAAGTAATAAGGTGTCTCAAAATAAATGGAATCTATTTCATTTTCATCCACAAACTGGGTAATCTCTATATGCTCCGATTTCTCCGGGGCCGCTTTTGCAAAGTCCTTATCATCCAACACTACATACTTACCATCAAGCATATACCCCTTTACAATGTTTTCCCACAAAACTTCCTTGTTTGTTTTTTCATTAACCCTTTTAAACCTGATATTCGACAGGTCCTTTTTATCAAGCATATCAAAATCAAGACTACTGCTCTGTATTGCACTATACATTTTAATAGGAATGTTTACGAGCCCAAAACCGATTGATCCTGTCCAAATTGCCTTCATACTGATAATTTTAAATTATAAAATGCCGGCCGAATGGAAGTAACCCATCCTGGCGATTCCACTGCTCATCCAATTTTTATATACAATTTACCAGTAAAAATAGTACCAGCTTTCGAGGCCCAAAAAATTTCCGCGAATGTTTGTAGATTCGGATCCACACTAAGGCAAATTAATTTCAATGTTGAAACGCTGTACGCCACAGATTTTGAAAGGAAATGTACCCTGGATAAGAGAATATACAGCGAGGCTGAAAAGAGAAACCGGTCTTAATACATGAAATGCAGAAAGGCAGTCAAATTACAATCACTATACCTCAGATATACTTTTCAATATCCTTAAGTGATAAAGGTTTTTCTAAGAAATTGACGGACGTACTTAATTTGTGTTTGAAATCTTTGGCCAATTGGTAAGCACTCACCAGCGTTAAATTCATAGCCGGATATTTTTTATGAATTTCATCCGCAATGTCCCAGCCCATTCCATCGGGTAAATTATTATCCAACACCAGGGCGTCGGGCCTGATGGCATTCAGTAGGTTCATGCCGTCTGAAAGCGTATGTGCAATATGAACTTCGTAATTTCTTTTTGTAAGAAATTGCTTTAGCAACAAGCACAGATCAATTTCATCATCAACGATTAGCACTCTTTTCATTTTAAAAATAATTGTACATCAGTGAGGAGAGTGTATTAAAGCGTCAAAAAAGTATGCCGTAATCAGATCGTTACATGGAATAGGTGGAATGGATGGAATGAAATCGGACTTTTGAAGTAATAGCAATTATCGTACTCAAATATAGCATTAATCGTGAGGAATGGAAATACATTTTTAATTGTTTTTGAAAGAAAGCGTTTACACGCTAATTACTTTCACATTGATGATTTTGCCGTGGTTCCCCAAGTATCAACTGGCATATTTATTTCTTATTATGAATGATGCAACACAAAAGCAGAACTAATCCTGAATAGCGTTTATTTCTTGTTACCTTCGGCCGCGAGCTAAATTAATTCAAACATATATGGCATTATTGGAAAAGCAATTGATTGTAAAGGATTCTACCTTACCCAACGCCGGTAAAGGTTTATTTACGAAAACCCTTATTTCCAAAGGAACCAGGATCATCGAATACAAGGGAAAAATTACCAGCTGGAAAGATGTTGACCATAAGAACGGTACAAATAGTTACATCTATTTCGTAACTAAAAACCATGTTATTGATGGTTTGCCATTTAAAAAGGAGAAGGCCCGGTATGTAAATGATGCACGCGGCATGACCCGGGTAAAAGGCATTACCAATAATTGTCAGTATGTAGAGGATGGTTTAAAAATATATATTGAAGCCACTAAAAATATTCCCGCCGGCAGCGAACTGTTTGTTGGATACGGTAAAGAATACTGGGATATTATGAAAAAAAATGCTAAATAGTTCGCTGATTGAATGTGCAGAGAATGGTTGCTTAATCCAACTGCACTCCTACTCTTAGAGCTCTGAGACCATACACTCCCTGCAGATCGCCCAGGTCAAGGTATTCCAGGTCATCATACAATATCTGTTGATCCTGTAAATATTCAATGAACTTAAGGTACTCCTCTATTTCTTTCTGATTACTGTATACCAACGCAATTTTTCCCGGCTGTGTGAGTCTTTCCCCGGTGGAGGCTATCTGCACTTTATCTATTCGCTTTTTCATTATTTCGTAGCGGATATTGTAAGCGCCCTCCACATCAAACTTGTGCTCATCCCTGCGGAAACTGATATCGATGGAATTACTATGGATCAGAATAAGTTGTGTAGTGCGCAACTTCACTTTCATCTGTGGTAGCAGGTCATTGGTCATCCTGGTAATGGCAGCCATAGATGAAAGTTGCCATAACCGAAGGTTTTTTAAATACAACAGATCAAACGGCTTGTCGGGAGCAATCGACTGACCGATATAGATATTGTATTCAATTCCATCGGTTTTATACTTCTCAAAATAATTAGGGTAAGATCTTTGCAAAGTTTCTTTTTCATTGTCCATATACTTCACCAGGCGATTATTTATAAGGTCAACCGACTCCTGGTACTCATCCCTGTTATGATAGATCACCCCTTTGAAGATTTCGCTTTGTGTAAAATAATCAAGTACGATACCACCCACCTCACTATGGTTGTTTTTAAAATGATGGAGTAAGGGGTTTACATCCTTCTCAAAAAAATCGTTGATCTTTAATTCATCTTCGGCGGTTAATACTTCCGTAATGGTAGCATGCCATTTAATGCATTTAAAGATCATCTCATCCAGCAGTGCAATTTCTATATGCCGTCTTAACTCTTTTAAAGTGAATTGTAGAATCTCCAGTTGGCGAATATGATCTTTTTGAATAGCGGCATTGCGTTCCACTGAAGAGTTACGAATATCTACTGAACCATAGATTGGGTAAACTTCCCTGAATACCACGTTGTCTACGTCCGCTTTGGCGTCAATAGATGATTTTTGGATATAAGCCCATGCCACTTCGTTGAATTTCCATTCTACCGAGGGTTGCAGCGAGGTGAATTTCTCTTTGATGGTTCGCTCCAGTTTATTTTCAAACACTTCTATATTGTGTTGCAACACCTGGCTAAGCAAATGTTTGGCCGGTTCAAGCCGGGAAATGAATGCACTGTTAATGCAACCTTCCTTATGGGAAGCCAGTTCCAGAACACCCAACACTTTACCATTATTAAACAACGGAAGCACGAGGTAGCTCCTGATTGCTGATTGGTACAATCTCGACATCATTGGTGCCCGCTCAAGCACTTCATCTGTAACAGTTGTTAACAGCAGGGGTTTGGGATCTTTTTCATAGGCTTCTGCAATCATGGTATATGAATTATTTTCCGCCATTTTATCACACCCCATTTTGAGCAGGATGCTGCGGTTGCCAAATTCTTCATCTATTACAAACTGGTTGTTAATTTTCAAAAACGGCAGCAAGCCAACCTCGAGGTCATTTTCCTGCAACAGGGTTTTCAAAGATCCTTTTACATAATCAAACACTTCATTCGTATTCAGTTCATTGATGCCGAGGAGGGTATTCTTTATTTGTTCAATGGATTGTTGTGCAGTTATATCAAGTACGTTCAGAATAGCAAACCCTTCCAGGGAAAAATTATCAAGCGGAATCAGTTTTCGCAATTGCACAACATCTATGATGCCTCCGCGCAATTCTATGATTTGCTTTGGATCTATTGCGGGTATAGGTCCATTACAACTCAACTTTACAAAACGACGATCTATTTTAACCTTAAAGTATTTCATCAGGTTTGCCTGTTCATCCCACATCGGGAACACCATCGTATGTTCAAACTCGTAGTGAATGTCATAGAATTGATCTAAAATAAAATTGTAAAGAAAGGTTTCCTTCCTGTTTTTGAAATATTCCCTGGAAAAACTTTTATGCAACTCCCTGATAAACCCGGTCTTTTTATCAACGATGGTGTTATACATTGCTTTGGAATAGTAAAACATTTCGAAAGTCATGGGCGGGGTAAGGGCAAAGAGGTTATTGTCCTCCTCGTAAACCAGTGGGAATATCGTAGCATCCACCAGGCGCAGCAAATCGTTGTGTTCACCCATGATCATAAGGTCTTCAATAGGTTGCAAAAGAATTGGATGCTGTTCAAATTTGCGTATGATGAACCTGTAGAAGTTAGCCTTCATCCCGTCAGCCACTGACAGTTGCTTTCTTAAAAAATCTATATAAGGAGCAAATGATACGTAACTGGGCACCGGGCTCATCAGGTCCTGGCTTCTTTCGGCAGTTCTTAATAGTGTAGATTCCATAAATTCATTTTTTCAGTTTACAAAAAATATGATCCTGTTTGATCATACGGGCAAAGGCTGGTGGTTCCCGCCAATCGCAAAATGGAAATAAATTTATCGGGAGTAAGCGTATCTTTTCCTTTTCAAATTTACCATTTTATTATTATTGACGGATGAGACAACTTAATATTGTGTATTGCCGTGCGAAAAGCGGTATCCCCGGCAAATCCGATCCACAGTAGCAGGCATTCGCCAGCGGCATACCGGATGAATGACCGGGAGCGTGAGATTAATTAATGGCAGATTCAACCGTTTTCGGAACGATTTTTATACTACTTGGTAACATGGAAACAAAAATTATCCATACCGACGATCAATTTGATATTACCTTAAAAGGTAAAGGAACAGCAGGCTATACCTGGAAGTATACGCTTACACAGGAAAATATCGTATCCCTGGCACAAAAGAAAAATCAAAAAAAGGTAACCAGTCCCCCGCAGGCAGGAGCTTCGTTTGATGAGATATTTACCGTTACTGCGCTAAAGAAAGGTGAAGTAACCCTTCATTTTTACCTCGCACGGGGATGGGAGCCGGATTCTAAAGCACCGGTGGAGGAAAGAGACATAAAAGTGATGGTGGAATAATGTTCCGTTCTGAAGATAAGATGATTTTAAACAATTAGTATTCGCAACAGGATTACAACCCACTTTCAGAAATCAGGTGCTCGACCAGGAAACTACCAGTATAGCTAAATCGCCTTATGTTTTTTCTAAAATAGCATTATAAAAATCTGCATATTTTTTCCCAACCGTGGCATAATTAAATAAGTCCGTCGCCTTTGCAGCGATTGCGCTACGATTATAAACAGCATAGGTATCCATCATTTTCATCATTGCCCCGGCTAAGGCTGCGGTATTGGCACTTTCTACCATTATGCCATTTTCTTCATCAATTAATTCCGGTATGCCGCCTACCCTGCTACACACAACAGGAAGGCCGCAGCACAATGCTTCCAATACAACGCATGGTAAATTTTCAAAGTAGCTGAATAATAAGAGGGCCGAAGATTGTTGCATTTGCCTGGCCACTTCCTCATAAGGAACGGCGGCCTTAAAAAAAACTTGTTTAGCCAATCCCATTTTGTCTGAAAGTAAAACCAGCCTTTCTTCCTTGTTACCAATCATGAGCAATTCGAAATCATATCCACTCTCCTTGACAATTTTACACGCCATTAATATCCCGTCAGGGTTTTTAATGTCAATCATTGTGGATGGATGAATAAAACGAAAGCAGTTCATGGCGGCAGGCCGATAATGAAAAATCCGGGTGTCAACTGTGTTTGGAACCACATTGTAACGAACACTCGTAAAATGTTGGTTTACCATATTTCCCAGATTTTGGGATACCGGTAAAAACAAGTCTGCTTTGTTCAGTATCTTTTTAGTGAGCGCTTTGATTAACCGGTTGCCGTGGTATATATTGGGCTCAGTTCGCGGGTTGTAACCCGACCAGTGTTCCGTTACCACAAAAGGAATATGATATTTTTCTTTTAGCCACAAGGCAAGTAAACCAGCTTTCATTGCAACCTGAACATGAACGATCTCCGGGGGGCCATCCTCCTTCACAATCTGCCGATACAAGTCTTTTTGAAGGCGTTTATACTTTTTAAAGGAGAAGAATTGTTCCAGCCTGCGTCCCCATCCTGACCTGCCATAATAAACCTTATAAACCGTGAAATTTAAAGCAGTGTTTTTTTCGATTTCAACTGTATTGTTTGCTAATTTTTCATCTTTGACCACATACAACACTGTGACGTTTGCAAACCGGCTCACCGCCATCGCATGACGTTCAACGAAATCGCCGGCAAAAGAATCTACCCTGCTCGGATACCAACTCGGGAGCCATAAAACTGATGTAAACATATTACTTAAGAAGAAACATGATCGAATAACCTCCCCATATTTTTGCACTCCAATCCGGGTTGATCGAAAAGGAAAAATTGCGAAGTGCTTTTTTAATATAACGTTTCAAAGATTTCGCGGGCTCAATATCCACTACTGGTTTCGTGTAAACCTCGTCAATTATCTCATAACCGGCGTCCTTTAGCGACCACTCTATAATTTCTCTTGAAAAATAATGAATGTGCCCGACCGATTGTCTTTGTTGATACAATACATGCGGCTTCAGAACAGTTCTGCAGCAAAGATCCAAAGGTATATGAAATACAAAATAACTACTTCTGCTTTTAAGCTTTTGTAAAAACCCTATGTAATCCTCTATATGTTCAAGCACGTCAATCAATAACAGAAGGTGCGTAGTATCGGTATTTTCTATTAAGTAATCTTCGCAATAAAATTGTAAGCGCTCGTTTTCAAATTTCTTTGCCATGGCTATTGCCTGCGGTGAAATATCAAAGCCCTTTAAGAGTTTAATAGCCGCATTTAGTTTACTCAATTCAAAAATATTACCACCGGCACCACAACCTACTTCTATTACTTCAGAAGGTTGCAGGTTATTTTTTTTAATGATCGCATTGATGATGGGTGCTTTTATTTTTGCATCTTCAAAATCCCAGGTGGGATTATTTTGCAAATACATTCCGTTCGTATAAAATTCATTTGTACTAACCCTCATTTTTCAACTTATTTCTATTAATGATCTTATTATATAATAAGTCAAAATCAGCATTTTTCATAACAAAAAAGCTGCTCCAGGTAACATCGTATTCTTTTACAAATATTCGTAAAACAAACAGCAAATAAACAAGATAACCAATGCTGCTTATTAATGCCGCTGCATTAATCCCATATTTTGGGATAAACAAATAATCTCCGGTTATCACAACAGCCAATGCCATCAAGGCTCCGTTAGTATTTACACTTATTCGATTTTTCCCCGCATAATAAGCAGTTAAAGTATACAACATGGATAAGCACACAATACCAGGAATTAAAAAAAGAAAACACCCATACATTTTTCCAAAGCTTTTTCCAAATATTACCGGGAATAATGAACTGCCAAACAACACTAAAAATAAACAAATAACCACATACAGCCACAGTAGGCTTCGTGAAAGTAATGTAAGCACCTCTTTCAACAAATGTTTATTACCCGCGGCCAACGGAAATATCACAGTAGCCAATATGGTTGGCAACACGAAAAAAAGCTGTCCTATTTTTGACACCTGTATATAAGTACCAAGGTCTTCAGCCGTGCAATACCTGTTAACAAACCAATAATCTATTCTGTATAAAAAGAAAAAAACGAGGTTAGAAACATATGCCGTTAAACAATAGGTCATTAATAATTTCACCTCCTGAACCCTTGGCAACCGCAAATAGAGATGCCTGGAATATTTTAATTTTATGGCAATCGTTAAAATTAACCCCTGCAAAAAGAATGAGCCAAAATAAAAATAGAAATAGTTTTCATTAGTAACAAAATGAAAAATCGAAAACATATGATTCGGCAAGAGTACAATCAACACAATATTTATAATTATATTGATACTATTGGGAACCACATAATTATTCTTCGCATAGAAAAAACCTGTGGCATAACTAAGCAAAAGGTTGCCGCAGATAAATGTGAAAACTGAAAATAACAATACATTGCCGGGAAGATCATAATATTGCGGAGCAAAATACGAACAAATGATTAATGCCAGTGTGCCTACCAGAATAGCCCATATCGAAGAAAAAAGCAATAGCTTACCAGGATCGATTTCATCTTTTGCAATAAAATAAGTTATCCCGGATTCTAAGCTCAAACCCGTACCCAACAGAATAAGCGAATAAATACTGATAAGGTAATAAACAATTCCGCTCAACATCGCACCAAAATGCCTCGCAATAAGAACGTTTAACAAAAAAACGGTTATATAAAACAGGCCACGCCAAAGCACACTCTGATATAATATATTTTTTACAGGCATCTTCTTTATGGCAACTGGTTTACAAAACTATACTGGTGTTAATTATATTTGCAAGGTATCAATATAAATGGGCAAACATATCCGTGGATATTTCTCCGATGTTATTCAATCCGCGAAAATACCTTTTTACCGGCGACCTCCTTGGCAATTTCAGATTACAATTGGATACAACACGTTTATTAAGAATTTAATTTAAAATCGATGGCATTCCTGAGAAAAATTAATACCAAAGCTAAAACCGAAATAAACACAGGCTTTGGCACTAACACGGCAGATTACGGCGGCCGTTTTGTAAACAAAGATGGCAGGCCGAATATTGAAAAACGCGGCATCAGTTTTTTTAACAGGATGAGCTGGTACCATACCCTATTGCAATTGCCCCGGTGGCATTTTTTGTTTTTATTACTTGCTTTTTATGCGGCGGTTAATTTAATTTTTGCCGGCATCTATTATGCGATTGGAATGGAGAACCTGGAAGGCATCCATGCCGGGAACCTCCTGGAAGAATTTGGGGAAGCTTATTTCTTTAGTGCACAAACTTTTACTACGGTGGGCTACGGCCGCATAAGTCCTCATGGCTTTGCTGCCAGCTCTGTTTCAGCAATTGAAGCCTTGGTAGGACTTTTAAGCTTTGCAATTGCGACTGGTTTATTCTATGGAAGATTTAGTAAACCAAAGGCATTTTTACGCTTTAGCGAAAATGCATTATTAGCGCCTTTTAAAGACGGGATTGCACTGATGTTGAGGGTGGCGCCTTACAAAAACAACAATCTTTCAGAAGCGGAAGCGAAGGTTTCTGCTGCATTGATGCTCGAAGAAGATGGTAAATTGACCAACAAATTTTTCCAGATGGAACTGGAATACGATAAAATAAATTCGTTGGCATTAAGTTGGACAATCGTTCATCCTATTACCGAAGACAGTCCTTTTTATAGCTTTTCGCTGGAAGATTTCGCCAATATCGACGGGGAGATATTAGTGTATGTAAAAGCCTTCGACGACATGTTTAGTAATACAGTGATCGCCCGCTCATCGTACACTTTAAGGGAAGTGGTAGTAGGCGCAAAGTTTATCCCGATGTACCACCGCGACGAGATGAACAAAAGAACGGTGTTGGACCTTGACAAGATTAACCGCTTCAACCCGGCAGATATTAATTTTGCTTTCATATCGGCCGGAAACGAGTCAGCAGCGTCTTAATTGGTCCAAAGATTATCGACAAGCTAACCTCCGGCGCCAGCCCCAATCAATATTGAAGTAATTTTATGGCCGATATGGATAAAAGTTTAAACAAGTACATCAGTGAAACCGGCTTTTGCTCCCGCAGGGAAGCAGATAAATATATCGAACAGGCAAGGGTAACCATTAACGGAAATATAGCCATCAAAGGCAACCGGGTGGTGCCGGGAGATTTGGTGGAAATAGATGGTGAAGCTATAAAAAAGAGAGACAAACCCGTATACCTGGCCTTTAATAAACCCGTAGGCATTACCTGCACTACTGATCTTAAAGACAAACACAATATCATCTCTTTCATCAATTATAAAAGCCGCATCTTTCCCATTGGCAGGTTAGATAAACCATCTGAAGGGTTGATCTTCTTAACAAACGACGGTGATATCGTTAATAAGATTTTACGTGCAGGAAACAATCATGAAAAGGAATACATTGTCACTACAGACAAGCCCATCAATGCAGATTTTGTTAGCCGGATGAGTAATGGCATCCGCATTTTAGATACGGTCACAAAAAAATGCTCAGTAAAACAGGAAGGAAAAAACCGTTTCCGAATTATTCTTACGCAAGGATTAAACCGACAGATCAGGCGGATGTGCCTTGCCCTGGGCTATAGCGTGGTAACCCTTAAACGCGTAAGGATCATGAATATTACCCTTGCGAATTTACCCGTTGGTAAATGGAGGTATTTTACGCCAGGTGAGATTGCAACGATGGAAGGGCTGGTGGCCACGTCAGCAAAAACAGTCGATGAAAATAAACAGGCTGATATGGATATGTTGGAATAGGTAGAGACGCGATGCATCGCGTCTCTACCGCGCCACCAAACGCTGCCGCATGGCTTCGTATAAAATGATCCCTGTTGCCACCGATACATTCAACGATTCAAAATCACCGGTCATGGGTATTTGAAATTGCTCATCACATATTTTCATGAGGGGCTGGTATACCCCATGCTCTTCACCGCCCATCACCAATGCACAGGGCTCCTTTAACTCCAGTTCAAATAATTTCTTAGAAGCAGTCATCTCACTCGCAAAAACTTTGATGCCATTCAAATGAAGTTCGTCCACCGTCTTCATCAGGCTGCCCACCCTGCATACCGGTATCTTTTCCAATGCACCTGCTGACGTTAAAATGGCATCCTCATTCAAAGCCCCCACTCCCTTATCAGGAATGATAATAGCATTTACACCAAAGCAAAAGGCGCTCCTGGCGATAGCGCCAATATTCCTGATATCCGTTATCCCGTCCAATATTAAAAAGAGCGGAACTTCACCTTTCTCCACTATAAAGGAAATGATGTCCTGCAGGTCCTGGTATTGAATTTTACTGATCACCGCTACCACCCCCTCATGATTACTGATGTTAAATCCGTTCAGCTTTTCCACGGGTACTTTGTTGATGGGCACAAGTTTCTGCTCTGCAAGCTTTCTTATTTCTTCGATTACCTCGCCATGAATCGTTGTTTGCATATAAATGCGTTCCAGTTGCTTACCGGATTGCATTGCTTCAATGATAGCCTTGCGGCCAATAACAAGTGTATTCTTCTTCGGGCGGTGTTGTTGTCTGAAATTTTTCACAATTCAAAATTAAGCCTTATTAAGACAGAAAAAAACCATAAGCCGGCTTGGCTTATGGTTGTTATAGTATTCAACAAAATAAAAGCGTTTACTCTTACTAAAAAGTACTAAGAATTAGCAGACTCTAAAAACCCCTCCTATGGAGGGGCCTAGTAGAGCCACGATGCATCGTGGCTCTACTTCAACCCAAATTCTTTCTTCACGTCTTTCACTGCATCCAGTTTTTCCCATGTAAATAGCTCTACTTTTTTCTTGATAGACTTACCGTAAGGAGACGTGAATATTTTTTCAACCACTTCATTTTTGCGTCCCATATGGCCGTAGGCCGCTGTTTCACTATAGATGGGATTACGCAATTTTAAACGTTGTTCAACAAAGTAAGGACGCATATCAAAGCACTTCATGCCCATTACTTTTTTGGCAATTTCGCCATCAGTTAAATTAACCTTAGCAGTGCCATAAGTTACCACATTGATGCTGGTAGGTTGCGCCACACCGATTGCATAACTAACCTGTACCAATACTTCATCACAAAGTCCGGCTGCCACAAGGTTCTTTGCTATATGGCGGGTTGCGTAAGCCGCACTTCTATCTACCTTGCTGGGATCTTTTCCGCTGAAAGCGCCACCACCATGAGCCCCTTTACCGCCGTAGGTATCTACAATTATCTTGCGGCCGGTTAATCCTGTGTCACCATGGGGACCGCCGATAACAAATTTGCCAGTTGGATTAATATGATACTTGATCTTATTATTGAATAAATGCGCATACTTTGGATATTTCTTAACTACCCTTGGTATTAGTACATTGATGATATCTTTCTTAATCTTAGCCAGCATTGTTTCTTCCTTACCAAAATCGTCATGCTGCGTTGAAACCACGATGGCATCAATTCTTACGGGGTGATTGTTGTCATCATATTCCAGGGTTACCTGGCTTTTGGCATCCGGCCGAAGGTATTTGATCTCTTTATTTTCCCGACGAATGGCAGCGAGTTCAATTAAAAGAAAATGAGCCAGGTCCAATGCAAGTGGCATATAATTGTCGGTTTCACTTGTAGCGTAGCCAAACATCATTCCCTGGTCTCCTGCACCTTGCTCTTCTTTTTTCTTCCTGTCTACTCCCTGGTTAATATCAGCAGATTGTTCGTGAATGGCAGAGAGAATGCCGCAGGAATTTGCTTCAAACATATATTCACTTTTTGTATACCCTATTTTACGGATTACGCCGCGTGCTATTTCCTGCACATCCAGGTATGCTTTACTTTTTACTTCGCCGGCAAGTACCACCTGGCCAGTAGTAACCAATGTTTCGCAGGCCACTTTACTGTTGGCATCAAACGCCAGGAAATTATCAATCAACGCATCGCTGATCTGGTCAGCAACTTTATCCGGGTGTCCCTCACTTACGGACTCTGAAGTAAACAAATAAGGCATATATTTTTTGAGTTTTGAGTTGCAAAGATAGGGGTACACATGTAAAAAAACAAAGCCTCCATTAACGGAGGCCTTATGATCTTTAAGGAGCTATTTTCGAATATACCACCCGCATGCGGATCCTGTAAGGAGAGAGTGGGTCGTTTTGAAGTTTCACTCTACCGTAAGCAAGATTATTCTTATAGGTGAGATTATAACCGTAATAATTTAAATTATAAGGAGCATACACTCTAAACCGGTAATTGGTACCACCTTTCGTGACAAGGTTTTGGAGGTAACGTGTAAGGTTAAACGTATAGTACGATCGTTTACCGAAAGCATCAGTAGTGCTTCTTAAGTAACCGCCGTAATAACTCTGATCAATACCCCCTGTCGGGAAGAAAGTAGTTGTATTATCAGGATTATAAAATTCATGAGGACTAAGATCGTAGTACAAAGGTTTGTATTTTGTTGTACTGCTCGTATCGGCAACCAGGTCGAGATATAGAAATGCAGGAGCGGTGAGCACATCATCCATTGGGCCGCCGGGCACCTGCTCTAAGAATATCTCCGCACGATGAATGATCCTGTTGGTGTAGGATGACAAGGCAGGTATTTTCAAACTGATGGCTGAGCCGGGCGCTGTTTGAACATACAGCGCTTTCGGGTCAGGATGATTTGGAAAGATGGAAGTAGAAGTATCTCTCGTAATATTGTTTGCATTGGCCGAGGCTGAAACCGTTAACAAAGAACCGGTTGATAAAGGAAAAGAAGAAAATGCGGTATCCAGCGCACTACCGTTACTGGCAACATAATGTATCTCCAGCCTGGTGGTTGCATCGGTTAAACTGACATAGAACAATCCATTGCCACTGTTGGCGCCGTCAGGTACAACTGCAAACCCTTTGAATTTTGATTTAAAAAGAGAATCATTGTTGAAGAAATTATTCAACTTATCACTGGACGAATCACCTTTTGTCAATAACGCAAGAAACGAACTGTTAAGCCTGATACGTATCTGCCTTGTAACGGAATCCTTTGCCGAGGTTTTCAAAAACCGGTAATTTTTCAGATCAGGTTCGTACACAGTTGTATCGCCCAGAAAATTGCCAAGGTATGGACTGTTAGGCTGAAAATTGAGCAGGTGGGCTGTTGTATCTACAAAATTGGTAGTGTTCTCACTCAACTGGTAAACGCTAAAGTGCTGCGGCTTAGTAGTATCACCATAAAACCCTGTAAAAGACAGGCAAAGAAATGCTGAATCAAAATGAGTTGAAGCCTTCTTGGCAGGGTTAATTGTGTCACCTGCCTTTCCAAAGTAAAACGGAAAAAAGGTGGGCTTTAATTGCAGGAAAATACTTGCCTTTGTACTTCCAAAAACGGGGTCATTACTGATGTTGCCCAATACATGTGTTTCGGAACGATTGAGCCTTGTTGTATCTATCAACGGTTCCCTTATGGCATCAATTGAAAGCGTGTCGGCGAAGGTGGTAACATTGTCAACTGCAGGAATCAAATCTGCACCAAGAATAGTGCTATCAATTTTTGTACAACCCCAGTTAAATAATAATATAATGCAAGCCAGGCCGGCTAATAAATGTAAAGATTTTCTTTGCACAAAAACTGAATTTAAGAAATGTGGGTTGGTTATATACTATTTGGCAAGGTCGGCATATAATTGTAAATAGTCTGTTAAATCACTTTCGGCGTTAAAAGGCAAAGTCTTTTTACCCTTTATTTTACTGAATTCTTCAACAAGTTTTTTGTCGACATTCTCGGCGCCAAAAGTAACCGCATCCGCATAGGCGGCACCCCCGCGAAACATTGCAGTATTATTGATATCCTTGAAGAATTCAAGTTCCTTCTTGGTGACATTATCATTAATAGTAACCAGTTTGAGGAAATCTGCTCCCAGTTTTTCTTTGAAGGTATTTTCCCCAATCGTATAGATCACTTTGCAGTTGCTGAATACGGGCTCTTTTTTGTAGGCTGTTTTAATAAACATCGGTATCAACCCAGTCATCCAACCGCTACAATGGATAATGTCGGGAGGCCAGCCAAATTTCTTCACCGTTTCCAGTGCACCCTTACAAAACAACGCGGTTCTTAAACCATTGTCTTCATACCATTTTTCATTTTCATCGGTAAAAATAGATTTACGTTTGAAAAAATCTTCATTATCAAGAAAGTACACCTGTAACCTTGCATTGGGCAAGGAAGCTACTTTTATAATCAGCGGGTAATCATCACCATCAATAGAAACATTGATCCCTGATAGGCGAACAACTTCATGCAACCGATGTCTTCTTTCATTAATAATTCCGAACCGCGGCATAATACACCTTACCTCCATTCCGCTATCATTCGATTTTATTGCCAGCTTGTTTATGATCTCGGCGAACTCGGTAAGTTCTACATAAGGCGACATCTCGTTGGCAATAAATAAAATTCTTTTTTTTGTAGACATTTGTGCTTGATTGGTGAATCTTGTGGGTTTCCTAAGGGCGGCAAAGTTACAATAATTTTATTACAATCAATATACGCTTACATTTGGGTCGCATTCCCAACCTGGGCACATTTGCGAACAGCTGCGGGTAAACGCTCTTTATAAAATGTTAATCCTTAAACACCTATTTGGTAATTCGAAAACGTTCACTGGTTATGAAATATGAGCAATTATATCCGGAGCAAAACATATAAAGCATGATCATATTTAAACGGCCTGCAGACCTTCGTTCTTATCTCCTTGCAAAAGAAACGCCCAGGCAAGCAACAGGTTTTATTCCAACAATGGGTGCTTTGCATAGTGGCCATATCAGTCTTATAACAAAAGCCCGCAACGAAAACCAACTGGTCATATGCAGTATTTTTGTGAACCCAACACAGTTCAATGATCCCAAAGATTTTGAAAAATATCCCAGTACAATCGAAAATGACATATGCCTATTAGAGCAATCGGCATGCGACATATTATTTTTGCCATCCGTAATGGATATTTATCCCAATGGTATTGATATAATCCGGCAGTACGATCTCGGACCCTTGGAAAGGATCCTTGAAGGCCAATTCCGTCCGGGCCATTTTCAGGGCGTTTGCCAGGTAGTAAACCGCTTATTGGAAATCGTGATGCCGGGTAAATTGTACCTGGGCCAAAAAGATTTCCAGCAATGTATGGTATTAAAAAAGCTAATCAGTTTGCTTGGCATCGATACGGAGGTAATTGTTTGCCCCACCCTGCGTGAGCCGGATGGCCTGGCCATGAGCAGCCGTAACCTCAGGTTAAATCAAACGGAAAGAAAAACTGCGACAGCAATTTACCATGCACTACTTACCATAAAAGATAATATCAAACTCGGTGATACCCGCCTGTTAACTCAAAGCGCCCGGCAAAATCTATCCGAAGCAGGGTTCAAAGTAGATTATGTGGAAATAGCCAAGAGTGAAACCCTTGAAATTCTACAAAGCTGGGATGGCACAACACCTCTTGTAACTTTAGCAGCTGCATATCTAAATGACATAAGGCTAATAGACAATCTACTAATCCAGGCATCCTGATAAGGAGCTTTATGCACATCATTTAAGCGAGAAATCGCTGGGAAAAAGCAATCCGGCAACCAGTTCTTAAAGCGCTCACTATCAACATAACTTCGTAATTTGGTGCCGATTATGAAAAAAGCGGTACTTACAATTTTGAAATATCTGTTTTTCTTAGGACTTGGTATTTTCCTGGTGTGGTGGAGTATCCATAAAATGGGTGAAAAGAACTGGGAAGAATGTAAAACCGCTCTAAAAACCGCACGCTATTACCTCTATATACCGGTATTTTTTATACTGATCGCGAGCCATGTCAGCAGGGCGATCCGGTGGAAGATTCTAATGAAGCCCATGGGGTACAATCCGGGCCTTGTTAACACCTTTTTCGCCGTAATGGTGGGTTATCTTGCCAATCTCGCCGTTCCCCGTCTCGGAGAAGTATTAAAATGTACAATTTTAGGAAAATACGAAAAAGTGCCCGCTGATAAACTCGTAGGAACCATATTGGTAGAAAGAGCTGTGGATGTGGTATCACTGATAGTGGTATTTATCATTGCCGTTGTTACACAATTGAGCATTATCGGGGAATACGCGAAAACTACCATCCAGACTAATTTTTTGTCCGGCGACAAGCAATCCACCATCATTAAACTGGTTATCATTGTGGCCGCCTTTGTACTTGTGTACTTTGTTTTAAAATACATTTTCAAAAAATTCAGCCACATCGTTTTTATAAAAAAAGTAAATATACTTTTCAAAGGGGTGGGAGCAGGTTTGAGCAGCGTGCGACATATGCAGAATAAGAAATCCTTTATTTTCCACAGTATTTTTATATGGCTTTGTTATGCAGCGGGTACTTATCTTGGTTTTTTTGTGATCCCGGAAACATCCGGCCTGCCGGTTGCCGCTGCCTTCCCTGTATTGGCTTTTGCCAGTATTGGTATGATCATTACACCCGGCGGAATTGGAACTTATCCATGGTTTATCATGGGAGTAATGGAGTTGTACGGAATAGATGAGGGACATGGGTATGCCAATGGCCTGCTCCAATGGATTGCACAGTTTTCAATCATTCTTTTGGTAGGTTTTATTTCCCTGGTAGCCCTGCCTTATTATAACAGCCGCCGTGCAAAGCACTCCCTTCCTTCCGGGGAATCCGCGAAAACTTAACGTTGTTTTCCAACTTTTGTAAGTTCAACCCTGTAATTTCGTCCATCATCAAAACATTTTCTCTTGTTAAAGCAAAAGACAATAGTGCGGGATATTAGTTGGTTGTCTTTTAACAGCAGGGTGCTACAGGAGGCTGCTGACGAAACCGTTCCACTAAGAGAAAGAATCCGCTTTCTCGGCATTTTTTCTAATAATCTTGATGAGTTTTTCCGTGTTCGGGTAGCAACGCTCAAACGAATGATTTCGGTAGGTAGCAAGGGCAATATGCATCTTGAAGTTTCTCCGGGTATGATATTGCAGGACATCCAGGTAAAAGTAATTGAACAACAAAAAGAGTTTGACCGTATATGGAACGAGATACTACGGGAGCTAAAAAAACAAAAGATCTTTCTTGTCAATGAACGCCAACTTACCCGGCAACAAAAGAAGTTCATCATCACTTATTTTAACGACGAGATCAGGAGTAATATCGTTCCGCTGATGATCGAAAGCATACAGGCCTTTCCGATACTGAATGATAAATCCATTTATCTTGCCTGTAAGCTATCCAAAAAAGACTATAGCATACCCCAACGTTTTGCTCTGGTATCAGTGCCTTCCCGACGCTTATCGAGGTTTATCATCCTGCCTTCCCGCCAGAATGAGAAGCACATTATTTTGCTGGAAGATGTGATCCGTTTTTGCCTCCCTTTTATTTTTTCTTTTTTCGGGTATGATGTATTTTCTGCCCACCTGATAAAAGTTACCCGTGATGCAGAAATCGATATCGATAATGATGTGGCAACTTCCCTGATGGAAAAGATTGAGAAGGGAATCAAGAACCGGAAAAAAGGTAAACCCGTGCGTTTTTCGTTCGATAAGGAGATCGATGCTTCGCTGCTCACCTACCTGGTAAAGCGACTGGAACTTTCCGAAAAAGACAACCTTATCCCGGGCGGCCGCATCCATAATTTTAAAGATTTTATTGATTTCCCCGAATCGGTCTTTCAACAAAAAAGTGCCCGAAAAAAGCCGTTTGTGCATCCTGACCTAAGAAATGTGAACAGCGTTTCAGAGATCGTTTTACAAAAAGATGTGCTGCTAAGTTTTCCTTATCATTCCTATGATAGTGTAACGGATTTGTTAAGAGAAGCAGCCATTGATCCGGAAGTCACCAGTATAAAGATCACCTGTTACCGGCTTGCTCCCCGTTCCAAAATCATTAATGCCATCACCAACGCCGTACGCAACGGCAAACAGGTAACTGCTGTAATAGAATTAAGGGCCAGGTTTGATGAAGAAGCCAATCTTGAATGGAAGAAAGAACTGGAAGAAGCAGGTGCAAAAGTGCTCATTGGTGTCCCCAACATGAAAGTACATTGTAAGCTTTGCCTTATAAAAAAGGTATCGAAGGACCGTACAATTCTTTATGGATTTGTAAGTACCGGCAACCTCAATGAGCGTACCGCCACCATTTACGCAGATCATTGCCTGTTAACTGCAAACAAGAGTATTATGGCGGATGTAAACAGGATTTTCCACTACCTGGAACAGCCTAAAGCCCGGGCACGTTTCCTAAGAGCCTGCAAAACATTGCTGGTGAGCCCGGTTAATATGAGGCGACAGCTCATCCAGCTGATCTCCAAAGAAATCCGGTCGGCAAAAGCTAAAAAGCCGGCTGCCATAACTTTAAAAATTAATTCATTAAGCGATGAATTGTTGATTGAAAAATTAACAGAAGCTGCCCGGGCCGGCGTTGAAATCAGGATGGTAGTGAGAGGCATCTTTTGCATGCTCACAGAAAACAAGAAGTACAAGCACCCGGTACAGGCCATCAGTATTGTGGATGAGTATCTCGAACACGCGAGGGTGATGATCTTTCACAATGATGGAGATGAAAAAGTGTTTATTTCTTCCGCCGACTGGATGGTTAGAAATATCGATCACCGTATTGAAGTAGCCTGCCCGGTATTCAACAAAGATATCCGGCAGGAATTAAAAGATATCTTACAAATCCAGTTATCCGACAATATCAAAGCAAGAAAACTAGACAATCAACTGGAGAACAATTACATCAATCCACGCAATACCAAAAAAATCCGTTCACAGGTGGAAACCTACAATTACCTGTATCGAAAGGTGAACAGCTAAGATAATCGGGGAAAGCAGGTCAATGGTTCACTTCAACCATCAGTCCTTCCGCAATCAACCATCAACCATCAACCTCTTCCAACCTTCAACCTTCAACCTTACCATCAACTATCTATCTTTGCAAAGAAAATTTACTTGCCCGGGCGATTAGATCAAAAGAACAATTACCCCTGGCAGGCGAAACATCACACTAACCCAATAACGACATGAGATTAGCAGCAATCGATATAGGTAGTAACGCGGCAAGGCTTTTAATCACGGAAGTATCTACAGATTATAAGGGCGAAACTGCCTTTAATAAAATTAACCTGGTGAGGGTACCGTTACGGCTTGGTTTTGATGTGTTTGAATTGGGTATTATTTCCAAACCCAAAATTGGGATGATATTGCAGACGATGAAGGCTTATAAACATTTGTGTAATGCCTACGAGGTCACCCATATTAAGGCCTGCGCAACCAGCGCAATGCGGGATGCTAAAAACGCCTCGGATATTATCCGTAAAGTAAAGTTGGAAACTTCCATTGAAATTGAAGTGATCACCGGCGACCTGGAAGCCGGACTGGTCTACGAAAACCATGTTGCCGAAAATCTGGACAATGATCACAGTTACTTATACATCGATGTGGGCGGCGGAAGCACCGAGCTTTCTTTCTTTAGCAACGGCATTCTAATTTATAAAAAATCTTTCAACATCGGCACTATTCGATTACTGAAGAATATGGTTACTGATAACGATTGGGAAGACATGAAGGATATCTTAAGAAATGTAATCAAAGGGCAAAAGGAAGTGGTGGCGATCGGGAGCGGAGGTAATATCAACAAGGTCTTTTCGATGAGCAAGAAAAAAGACGGAAAGCCGCTATCACTGGAATTGTTGAGAGATTACTATAAAGAATTAAGCAGCGTCATCCTATCTGAAAGAATATCAAAATATGGCTTGCGTTCAGACAGGGCCGATGTAATTGTACCCGCTATCCAGATCTATATCAATGTGATGCGATGGGCCGGCGCCGAACAGATTTACGTGCCCAAAATCGGTTTAGCCGATGGACTGATAAGGCATTTATGGGAAGAAGTAAAGCCTGGCAACGGAAGCAGCAGGAACTAATACGCTTCTATTTGTAATTGACCAATCCAATTTTCAGGCAACTCTGCCACCTGCAAAATATAGCTTTACAAACAAAATAGAAGAGTAATATATTTGCACTTCTTTACTAAAAGCAAGTTCATATTTCATCTCCATCTCAAAATCATTTGAATGCCACCGATAGAAACTGAATACAAAAGGGTAACCACCAATACCATCCAGAAAATGAAGGCAGCAGGGGAAAAGATCTCCATGATTACTGCGTATGATTTTTCTTTTGCCAAATTATTTGATTCAGCGGGAATTGATATCATATTAGTGGGCGACAGCGCCAGTAATGTAATGGCGGGGCATGCCACTACCCTGCCCATTACTTTAGACCAGATGATCTATCATGCGCAAAGTGTGGTGCGGGCCCGCGAAAGAAGCCTGATTGTTGTGGATATCCCTTTTGGTTATTATCAATCTAACTCGGAAATAGCGCTGGCTTCGGCCATCAAAATCATGAAGGAAAGTGGCGGGCATACTGTAAAGCTGGAAGGCGGCGAAGAAGTGATCGACTCAGTAAAGAAGATAGTGAGTGCAGGCATCCCTGTAATGGGACATCTTGGCCTAACACCGCAATCAATCAATAAATTCGGCACCTATGTAGTAAGGGCTACCGGCGAAGCAGAAGCAGACAAACTCAGGAAAGATGCACTGTTGTTACAGGAAGCCGGCTGTTTCGCAATTGTACTGGAGAAGATTCCGGCTGCACTTGCCAAAGAAGTAACAGAGAGCTTATCTATCCCCACCATTGGCATCGGCGCCGGTGGATTTTGCGATGGCCAGGTATTAGTAATGCATGACATGCTAGGTATTAACACTGATTTTAAACCACGTTTTTTAAGACGTTACTTAAATCTTGATGAACAGATATCCGGCGCTGTAAAACAATATATCAGCGATGTAAAAAGCAGGGACTTCCCAAATGAACAGGAACAATACTAACCCCTTCATAGATAGTTTACACCTTTTAAAAAAGGTGTAAACTATCTATGAAAACTGAAAGCGTTTTAAATATAATTATGAGAAAAATTTTGCTGCCGTTATGCATTTTTGCATCGGTACGTGCCTTTGCACAAACCCCCACAGAACTTGATCCCGTAACCATTACTGCCACCAGGGCAGCTCAAAAAATCAGTGAGACAGGAAGAAGCATTACCGTTATCGACGGAAAAATGTTCCGGCAATTACCGGTAAATTCTATCGATGAACTATTGAAATATGTTCCCGGTGTTGAAGTGCAGTCTCGTGGGCCAATGGGTGCACAAAGTGATATTGTGATAAGAGGCGGCACTTTTCAGCAGGTGTTGGTATTGCTGGATGGCATCAAAGTGAATGACCCCGTGACCGGGCATTTCTCTTCTTATATACCAGTGGCACCTTCCGAAATTGATCGCATTGAAATTTTGCGAGGGCCTGCTGCAGCCGTTTATGGGGCCGAAGCTGTTGGTGGGGTGATCAATATCATTACTAAAACATTTAACCAGTATAAAAAGGAGAAAAGCACCAACACAAGTATCGGAATGGCACTGGGTGAATATGGATTTGTAAATGCGAATGCTGGTTTTCAAACCACCGGTCCTACTGTGAACGCTGCTTTGGGAATTCTGAGCAACAATACAACCGGCCAGTTATTAAGAGGCCGCAATAGAGGTTACCTGCACAATCATACTTTTAGCGGATCAATCGCATTCGCGTTAAAAAATAACTGGCAACTTTCGCTAAGAAGTAGTTTCGATACCCGCGACTTCGCAGCACAAAATTTCTATACTACCTTCAAAAGTGACACCGCCACTGAACAAGTAAAATCCTGGTGGAACCAGTTGCAATTAAAACAACAAACAGAAAAATACAGCCAGCAAGTGGATATCATGTACAAGGCAACCAATGACCATTATTTATTTAATCCCTTGTCGATCGCCAACAATAATAAATCAGGCAATTTTGTAGTGCAATGGCTCCGTTCACAAAAGGTGAGCCAGTACTTTACCGTTAGCATGGGGACCCAACTTGATAGAAGATCTATTACCTCCAATGACCGGGGCGATCATGCAACACATCATGGCGCCACCTTTGCTTCCCTGTTTTTTAACAAAAGCAATTGGAAAATTTCTCCTGGCCTGAGATTGGATTGGGATGAAAATTATGGTGTTGTATTGCTTCCGCAATTAAACACTTCATATAACTGGAAAAAATTCGTGGTGCGGGCAAATGCCGGAAGAGCTATACGCAGTGCTGATTTCACAGAACGCTTTAATAATTACAACAAGCCTGTGGTCGCAAGCGGAAGCATCGGTAACCCCAACCTCGGCACGGAAAACTCGTGGAGCTATGAAGCCGGTGCGGATGCATTTGTAAGCAATCATTTCAAAGTTTCGGTCACGGGTTTTTACAGGGATCAAAATAATGTGATTGATTATGTAACCACCCCGTATGCTGATATGCCGCGAAAAGAAAACCTTGTTCCCAATGGCGTATATGCGCTGGCGAAAAATATTAAGAAAGTGACAACGCGTGGAATTGAAACTGAATTGGTGTATAGAAATCAATTTAATGAAGATGAAAGTCTGTTGGTTGATGCCGGGATTACTTTTTTAAAATCGGTGAGCAGTGATCCGGTTCCTTCTTTTTACATCATTTCCCATGCCCGTGTGCTGATGCAATCCAACATCATTTATACTTATAAAAATATCAGTCTTGCTGCCAATTTTGCTTACAAGAAAAGAGATCCTCAAACAGCCAGTGCAATTAACGCCAACATTTCCGGTCACTATTTTTTGTTGAACGCAAAGCTTAATTACACGATCATCAAAAAAATAAATCTTTTCCTGGCAGTAAATAACATCACGGACATACGATACAGCGATCTGCTGGGAAGCATTATGCCCCGCAGGTGGACAACAGGCGGTTTCAGCGTACATTTTTAACGATCACTAAGACTGCCTGCTTGTTGCAATTCGTACCTTGCATCAAAATAATTGATATGAATTTTCTTTCCGACCTGCAATTGCAGGCAAAAAATAAAGGTGTATCAACCGGCACAAAATGGCTTGCCTCAAAGGGTGCTATCATTGATTCATATTCACCCGTAGATGGTAAACTCATTGCCTCAGTAAGATCCTGCGATAAAGTGAGCTACGAGGCTGTGGTGCAGCAGGCGCATCTTGCATTCAAAGAATGGCGGAACTGGCCATCACCCAAAAGAGGCGAAATAGTAAGGCAAATAGGGGAAGAATTAAGAGCTCAGAAAAAAGCATTGGGACAATTAGTAAGTTATGAAATGGGCAAAAGCTTACAGGAAGGCATGGGCGAAGTTCAGGAGATGATCGATATCTGCGATTTTGCGGTTGGGTTATCACGGCAGTTGCACGGACTTACCATGCATAGTGAAAGACCGGGCCACAGGATGTACGATCAGTATCATCCATTAGGAATCGTGGGCATTATTTCGGCCTTTAATTTCCCCGTGGCCGTGTGGAGCTGGAATACGATGCTGGCCTGGGTTTGCGGTGATGTATGTGTCTGGAAACCCAGCGAAAAAACACCTCTTTGTGCAATCGCCTGCCAGAATATCACGGCGAAGGTTTTCAAAAAAAACAATGTCCCGGAAGGAGTAAGTAACCTGGTACTGGGGGGGCGTGACGTGGGTGAATGGATCAGCGCAGACACCAACATTCCGCTTGTCTCCGCCACAGGAAGTACCCGTATGGGGAAGGCCCTGGCTGCAGCGGTAGCACAAAGATTGGGAAGAAGCCTACTTGAACTGGGTGGCAATAATGCCATCATCATTACAAAAGATGCGGACCTGGATATGGCTTTGATCGGCGCTACTTTCGGAGCCGTCGGCACGGCAGGACAGCGTTGTACTACCACCCGGCGTTTGATCATTCATGAAAAAGTTTACAATCAATTCAAAGAAAAACTAGTGAAAGCATACGGCCAGTTAAAGATCGGTGACCCATTGAATGAAAAAAACCATGTAGGGCCGCTGATAGATACTGATGCTGTTAATATGTATGTTGCAGCAATTGAGCAATGCAAGGCAGAAGGAGGCAATTTCATCGTAGAAGGTGGTGTGTTAAAAGGCAAAGGATATGAAAGTGGTTGTTATGTAAAGCCATGCATTGCAGAAGCAAAAAACGATTTTCAAATTGTACAACATGAAACCTTCGCTCCCATTTTATACCTCATGAAATATAAAACCCTTGATGAAGCCATCGCAATGCAGAATGGTGTGCCACAGGGGTTATCATCAGCAATCATGACCGGCAATTTAAGAGAAGCAGAAAAATTTTTATCGGCTGAAGGCAGTGATTGCGGTATCGCCAATGTTAATATCGGCACATCAGGAGCAGAGATCGGCGGCGCATTTGGCGGCGAAAAAGAAACCGGCGGCGGCAGGGAAAGCGGCAGTGATGCCTGGAAAGTGTATATGCGGAGGCAAACGAATACCATCAACTATACTGATAAATTGCCATTGGCGCAAGGGATCAGGTTTGATTTATAGTTTTAAAAGAGTTTACACCTTTTTAGAAAGGTGTAAACTTTATACAAACTTAGAGAAACTGCAAAAATCTTACTTAATATCACAAAACACTTATTTACCCGTTTCTTTTCTCCCCTACCCCGGTTTGATCCTCACAAACCACTTGCTGCTGCGACTATTGGGAACGCTGCCCCGGCCGGGAAACCTCGTATTTTTATAAGAAAAACCATTATCTTGCAAGCAAATCTAAAGACATCTCAACCAACTTCTCCATACCGCATTTTCTCAGCAATAATCTTGATCTGCTGAACCACTAAGTTTTAAAAACTGAAGCGGCTTCCTGTAGCCGTTATTTACTCTTTGCCGGAATAATCTCTTTTTTATTGAAACAACGATGGGCATCCATCTGTTAACCAAACAATTTCACACATGCATTCGAATAAAATATTATCTGCAGATAGTCAACAATTTATTGATCTTGAAGAAAAATATGGCGCCCACAATTATCATCCGTTGCCGGTAGTTTTAAACCGTGGCGAAGGAGTTTTTGTATGGGATGTAGAAGGCAACCGTTACTACGATTTTTTAAGCGGGTATTCCGCAGTTAACCAGGGGCATTGCCATCCCAAAATTATTGCCGCATTGATTAACCAGGCACAAAAACTCACCTTAACCAGCAGGGCTTTTCACAACAGCTTGCTGGGAGAATACGAAAAATACATTACTGGTTATTTTGGATATGATAAAGTGCTGCCAATGAATACCGGCGTGGAAGGTGGCGAAACAGCCATCAAACTTGCCCGCAGATGGGGATACAAGGTGAAAGGCATTGCGGATAACCAGGCTAAAATAATTTTTGCAGAAGGTAATTTCTGGGGACGAACACTTGCTGCCATTTCATCCTCCACCGACCCTGGAAGCTATGAAAAATTTGGCCCCTTCATGCCTGGTTTTGAAATCATCCCTTACAACGATCTGGCTGCGCTGGAAACCGCTCTGCAGGATAAAAATGTTGCGGCGTTTATGTTTGAACCTATCCAGGGAGAAGCCGGCGTAGTGGTGCCAGATGATGGTTATTTAACCGGCATCAGGAATTTATGTACAAAGTATAATGTGCTCATGATCGCTGATGAAATACAAACCGGGCTTGCAAGAACCGGCAAAATGCTGGCATGTGATCACGAAGATGTAAGGCCCGATATTTTGATCCTTGGCAAGGCATTGAGCGGTGGCGTAATGCCGATCAGCGCCGTTCTCGCAGATAATGAAATAATGCTAACCATCCAGCCAGGCGAACATGGCAGTACCTATGGAGGTAACCCACTCGCCTGTGCAGTAGCAACGGCAGCATTGAAAGTGTTAAAGGAAGAGCAACTCGCAGAAAATGCTGAACGGATGGGAGAACTTTTAAGAACTGAATTGAGAAAGCTGAACTCCCCGTTTATCGAACTTGTAAGAGGTAAAGGTTTATTAAATGCCATCGTCATCAAACATGCCAATACCGAAGCAGCCTGGGACCTCTGTTTAATATTAAAAGAAAACGGCCTGCTCGCCAAGCCCACACATGGCGATAAAATACGCTTTGCACCACCATTGGCTATCACTGCAGAACAAATCATGGAATCTGTTGAAATTATCAGCAAGAGTTTAGCAGCACTTGCTTAAGTGGGGGATTGATGTTGTTTAATGTGTTACAAACAGGATTAACAACAAAACGCACCAGGCAAAAAGGATTTCAATTGTACCAACACAACAGCAAGATGATTCATCCACAAAATATTATCTTCGTTTGAATAAGTCATTTTATGGATACCCACCTGCATCACGAACACAAAGAATCGCATTTAAAAAGCACCGACCTGTTAAGAGATATTGTAATTGGTATGAGCGATGGTTTAACCGTTCCGTTTGCATTGGCGGCAGGCTTAAGCGGTGCGGTTTCCAGCAGCAGGATTATTGTAATTGCAGGCATTGCTGAAATTTGCGCAGGCAGTATCGCGATGGGCCTGGGCGGATATCTCTCCGGTAAAACTGAACAGGATCATTATACCAGCGAGATCAAAAGAGAATATGCAGAAGTTGAAAACCTGCGGGAGGTAGAAATATCGGAGACCAAAGAATTTTTCGCCAATATCGGGCTCAGTCCTGCTTTGCAAGACCAGGCTACGGAAGAGATTGCAAGGGATAAAGACCGGTGGGTAGATTTTATGATGAAATATGAACTGGGACTGGAAAAACCCGACCCGAAAAGAGCCACGAAGAGCGCTTTAAATATCGGTCTTTCCTATGTGGCAGGCGGTATCATTCCACTGAGCCCGTATTTTTTTATTGACGCGTCGCTACAGGCTTTGGAAGTATCGGTAGTGGCTACGCTGATATGCCTCTTCGTGTTCGGCTATTTTAAAAGCAAGGTAACGGGCATCAATCCGTGGCTGGGCGCTTTGAGGGTTACCATGATCGGCGCCATGGCTGCTACGGCTGCCTTTGCAGTGGCAAAGTTATTTGAAAGATAATGATAGAAATAACGGCATGCTCACCATCCAAAATTTTCAGAAAAAATATCCCGGCAACACCCAACCAGTTTTATCCATCAACCAGTTTGAAATAGAGACTGGTATTTACTGGATCAAGGGAGAGAATGGCTCGGGTAAAACCACCCTGTTAAAATCCATTGCAGGCATGATCCCTTTTGAGGGCAGCATTACAGTGAGCGGCTTGCAGCTCAGCGCTAATAGGATGGATTATACCCGCATCGTCAACTACGCAGAAGCCGAACCACGTTATCCAAATTTTTTGACCGGAAAAGAATTAATCGATTTTTACAGGGCGACTAAGAAAGGCGATTTTCCGGGAACGCTATTGGAAGCGCTTGGAGTGGAAAAATTCATGCACCAGAAAACTGCTACCTATTCCAGTGGAATGCTTAAGAAGCTTTCGCTCGTACTTGGTTTCACAGGAAGTGCCAAATTATTGATGCTCGATGAACCATTGATTGCACTGGATGTCGCTGCAGTAGAAGTTTTGCATGCTACCATCCGGCAATACAGCGAAAAAGGAATATCATTCATCATCACTTCCCATCAGCCATTGAACAATGTATTGATGGCAGGAACCACCACCCTTTTGTTAACCGAAAAAACGTTGCGGCAGCAAAACGCATGAAAATGATCGCTAGTCTTTTACTGAAAGTATTGGTGAAGCAGTTTTATATTATCAATGCCGGTTTTTTCCTGTTTTTATTTTTTTTCTTTTTTGGGATCATCAACGGCGGGCAATTGATTTCTTACCACCAGTCGTTGATACTGGGTATTATCAGTTCGCCCGTTTTTATGGGCCTGGTATGGCTTGCATGGATGCTATACAATATCAAATGCATCGTGTTTTGTAACAGTATCATTAAGGCAGAAGACAGCAGTTATATATTCGTTTTGAAAGCCCTGCCCGCTGCAAAACAATTTGTTTTATACTCAATTGTGGCTGCATTGCAGTACCTGCCGGTACTTGTTTATTCGTTCTTTGTTATAACAATGGCGTTTAACAGGTCAATGTTGCTTACCGGCGCATTGGTTGCAATTTACCAACTGTTGATGATCGGGCTGGCAGCAGGCATCCTGTTTATTACCATCAATAAAAACATGCCCTCAGTTTGGATTGCAAAAGCGTTTACTTCGCTCACCGTACGGAAGCGAATAAATGTTGGCTATTATGGTTTTCTGCCTGCTTATATTTTGTATGAGAAGAAGTTCGCTTTTACCGTAATCAAAATATTTTCATTGCTGTTGTTGTCGGTTTCATTTGTTAGAAACGGTGACCAGTTCGATGAAGACCTGTTCAGTATTTTCTTCCAGCTGATCTTTGCGGCGCATGCGGTTGCGGTGTTTTACTGTGTTGATTTTAACGAATCGCAAATGCAGTTTGGGCGCAACCTGCCGCTGAATTTATTGAAGATAGCGGGAATGTATCTGTTTACTTTTTGTATGCTGATGTTGCCGGAGCTAATTTTTATGCTGGTCAACAATCACAGCAACTTGCCGGTTATAAATATATTATTGCTTTACCTCACCGCGGTCTCCACCTTATTTTTGTACACTGCAATATTGTACGGTTGCGGGCTCAATATGGAAAGCTATATGTTATTGGTATTTATTGTTTTTATAATGATTTTTTTTCTGCAAAAGGCGGGCTTTCAATCGCTGACCTTACTGGGCATATTGGTTACGGCCGGGGTGGTTTTTAAAACAAATTATTATTCTTTTGAAAGGGAATAAATGGTTACAAATGATGATTTTTATCGGATAAAATATTTTCCATGGTCCATTCCACTTTTTTGTTGAGTGGGTGTTGGCGCACATTGCAATCATGTTTGCAGCAGATATGACAACTGAAATCCTTGCACGGATCGGTATGTACAAACAGTTCGATGGCTTCGCCAAATTCTTCCTTCACCAGTTTAGATAATATCTCAATTTCGGCATCTGCTTCCAACACATTCAGGTACCATGGAACGGTAAGATGACAATCGAGGTGAAGTGTGCCGCCATACTTAATGATCCTCAGGTTGTGCAGGTCAATCCAGTTATCCCGGCGGTTATTGTTGAGCATCGACACCATTTTTGTAAGTAGGGTGGCATCGGCTTCATCCATTATTCCCGATACTGAAGTCCGTACAATTTTATAACCGGTGTAGAGGATCACCAGGGCGAAGATAATCGCCACAGCACTGTCTATCCACCACAATTTCAATATATATAGCAGGATAAGTCCGACGATGATACCGATGGTTGAGTAGGTATCTGTCTGCAGGTGTTTTCCGCTGGAGATCAATGCCAGTGAATTATTCTTTTTACCCATTTTGATACAGGTGTACCCGGCAATATAATTAATGACCCCTGTGATGCCCACGAGCACTATTCCATAATCCAATTGCTGAACAATATGCGGATGGATGAAGTTTATGATCGCTTCGTAAATAATGATCAATCCTGCAATGGTGATCAGGGTACCTTCCACTGCCGCTGATAAAAATTCAGCTTTGCCGTGACCATAAGGATGATCCCTGTCTTTAGGCTTGGCGCTTACATATAAACTATATACCCCAATCAAACCCGCGATGACATTTACGGTGCTTTCCAGTGCATCGGTTAAAATGGCAATAGACCCGGTGAGCCACCAGGCGATCACTTTCATTAAAAAAAGCAAAATGCCAATGCCTGTAATGATTTTCTGGAGCCGGAGATTTTGGTGAACAGTTTGCAAAAATTTGAATTTAGGCCTGCAAATATAGAGTAGTTTGGCTCGCTAACCGGTTACAGCGAAAAGTTATTGCAAACCTCACAGGTTTATGAAACCTGTGAGGTTTGCGGGAGAGTTCTACCTACTGAAGCGTATTCTTCCAGGAGAAGAATCTCCCACGGTAGAAATCTGCCTGCAACGTTTTGGACCAGTCTCCCGAGGTAGCTTCCTTGCCGACAGCGATTTGGAGGAGTCTACCATGGTAGATTCTTTGCCGACGGTGATTTGGAGCAGTCTACTATGGTAGACGACGTACAAGTTTTGAAAATAGTCGTGAGTTGTGAATACGCGATGTGAATTTTGCCGGTTAAAAACTTCTATTCAGCTATAAATACATCTTCAGAGAATGCTCGCCGTACAGGAGAATTTTCCGGATGCGATAAATATTGTTCGGATGGCTCCATAGCATTACCGATGTACAAGTGTGCGACGCCCATAAAGCTAAATAGCATTCCATGGCCCGGCTCATAAAAGAAATACTCATTACTAAACAAAAATCATTTTTTGCTGAACCACTCCGTTGCTTTTCGGTTTGCTGACGCCGATGCTGTTATTTAATAATTGAAATGTCAATTCGTACATTTGCAAATATTTAAAAAAGTAGCAGCCAACAATGGAATTGTCAAAAAATTATATACCTAACGAAGCGGAAGCAAACTGGTACCAGCATTGGATCGATAAAGGATATTTTAACAGTGTGCCCGATGAAAGGGAACCTTATACGATCGTGATACCGCCTCCTAACGTAACGGGTGTGCTGCACATGGGCCATGCCCTCAACAATACCATACAGGATATACTGATCCGCAGGGCCAGGATGCAGGGTAAAAATGCCTGCTGGGTACCCGGCACCGACCACGCTTCCATTGCCACCGAAGCAAAGGTGGTGGCGATGTTGAGGGAAAGAGGCATTGCAAAATCATCCTTAACCCGGGAAGCGTTTATAGAGTACGCATGGGAGTGGAAAGAAAAATATGGCGGCATCATTTTACAGCAACTAAAAAAGCTGGGCTGCAGTCCCGACTGGAAACGGACAACTTTTACTATGGATGCCGATTATTACAAATCTGTTATCAAAATATTTGTTGGCCTGCATGCAAAAGGAAGTATTTACCGGGGCAAAAGAATGATCAACTGGGATGTGGTAGCCAAAACCGCCCTTAGTGATGAGGAAGTGATCAGGAAAGAAGTTAGCCAGAAGTTGTATTATGTGAGATACAAGATAGAATCCCCTGCTACGCCGGATGGCGGAGGTTCTGACTCATTCCATTCGAATGGTTCAGCGTTGTCGGATGAAATAATTATTGCTACTGTTCGGCCTGAGACTATAATGGGTGATACTGCCATTTGTGTGCATCCTGATGATGAGCGCTATAAGCATTTACATGGAAGGTTTGCCTTGGTTCCTTTGATCAATCGACGGATACCCATTATTACCGACGAATATGTAACCATGGATTTTGGTACGGGTGCACTGAAGGTTACCCCCGCACACGACATGAATGATAACCAGCTTGGGCAAAAGCACCAGCTGGAAGTAGTTGATATTTTAAATGATGATGGCACATTAAGCGAAGCTGCCCAAATCTTTATCGGGGTAGAAAGATTTGAAGCAAGGAAAAAAGTAGTGGAGCGTTTACAGGCGGAAAATTTTTTAGTAAAAGTAGAAGATTATACCAGCGAAGTAGGCTACAGCGAAAGAACGGACACGGTCGTTGAACCACGACTGAGCATGCAATGGTGGGTAAAGATGAAAGATCTCAGCAGTCCGGCCCTGAAGGCAGTAACTGAAGAGGAAATAAAATTTTATCCTCCTAAATTCAAAAATACTTACCGTTATTGGATGGAAAATATCCGGGACTGGTGTATTAGCCGCCAGCTCTGGTGGGGCCATCGCATTCCTGCCTGGTATGATGAAGATGGCAATGTATATGTTGCGGAAAGCCTTGAAGCCCTGCATCAAAAGCATCCGGAAACCGTAAAGCTTCCTCTAAGGCAGGATGAGGATTGTTTGGATACCTGGTTTTCATCCTGGCTCTGGCCGTTTGAAGTTTTTAAGGGGTTTAGTAACCCGGGCAATGCCGATGTGAAATACTATTATCCGACCAACACATTGGTAACGGCCCCCGAGATCATTTTCTTTTGGGTGGCAAGGATGATCATGGCGGGTTTTGAATACATGGGCGAAAAGCCTTTTGGTGAAGTTTATTTTACAGGAATTGTACGGGATAAGCTGGGAAGAAAGATGAGCAAGAGCCTCGGTAATTCACCCGACCTGCTGGCATTGATTGAACAGTACGGCGCAGATGCGGTGAGGTTTGGCATCATGGTTTCTTCTCCCGCGGGGAACGACCTAATGTTTGACGAAAGCGCCCTTGAACAGGGAAGGAATTTTAATAACAAGCTATGGAATGCATTGAAACTCGTTCGCAGCTGGAAGGAACGGATTGATGCTCCGCAGGCAAGTGAAGAAAGTAGCCAACCCGCACCAACTCATCACTCATCTCTCATTAGTGATCCATCATCACTCATCACTCATCATTTTGCCATCGACTGGTTCACCAACCGCATGAACGAAGTTAAAATTGAAGTAGATGGTTTGATGAAACAGTTCAGGCTCAGCGAAGCTTTGAAGACCACTTATTCTTTGATATGGGACGATTACTGTAGCTGGTATTTAGAATGGGTGAAACCGGGTTTTGAACAACCGGTAGAGGAAACTGTGTACAATAAGACTGTTGCCTTTTTTGAAGAGTTAATGCAGTTGCTACACCCTTTCATGCCTTTTATAACGGAGGAAATTTATCATTTATTGAGAGCGCAAGCGGTGGATCTCTGCGTAACCCAAGCTGGTAGTATGCTGCAACCCGAAACGCCCATTCTCGAAAAAGGCGAATTGCTCAAAAAAGTAATCTCTTCATTAAGGGATGGCCGCAATAAGAACCAGGTAAAACCAAAAGACCCGATCCAATTGCATATTCAAACCGCCAATGCCGAAGCGTACCAGGGAATTGAAAATATTTTAAGCAAGCAGGTAAATGCAGCCACGATTAATTTTACCAATGAGGCGGTACCCAATACAATTGTGGTGGCGGTGGAAAAGGATAAATTCTACCTCGAAGCTGAAAAGAAACTTGACAGTGCTACGCTGAAAAATGACCTGCTAAAAGATCTGCAACACCAACAAAATTTCCTGTTAAGCGTACAAAAAAAGCTTGGCAATGAGCGTTTTGTACAGAATGCAAAGCCCGAAGTGATTGAAATGGAAAGAAAGAAACAAAGCGATGCAGAAAACAGGATCAAAACCATCGAAGAAAGCCTGGCTGCATTGAATTAACATTTTTTGAAAGCATTTAGGCATTAATTTCGGTAAGGCCACGAATTACACGAATTGCACGAATAAATCAAAAGTGATATTCGCCACCAATTACACGAATTAGCATGAATGAAAAAAAAGGAATAAGAACATTCGCGGATATTCGTGCATTCTTGGCATACATAACAATTTATACACCCGTGTATATCAAATTCATGTAATTCGTGTAATGTGTTTTTCATAATTCGTGTAATTCTATGCATAAAAATTATTCCCTTTTATTGATGTTGCTTGTGCTGCTGATGGCGGATAGCGAGGGCTTATTGGCGCAAAACACAGGGAAGCCCGCCAATGCCGCGGCTGCAGCAAAGAATAAAAAGCTGGTGGTAAAATCCTTGCTCGGAAGAGCCACAGGAACAATTGCGTTAACCGCAGATGAGGCGAGGCAACTTATTATGCTTCCGTTGAAAGTGAGGGATGAAAAAAACGTTGATTATGTGCTCTCTTCTTACCAATTGGCTTATAAAAGAATCGGCATAACTGAAGATGAGGAAACCGGCAAAACTTCTCCGCAAAGCGATATTGCGGCCCAGCGGTTTACCACTACCCCATTGCCTGCTGTATGGCAAAAAAATATCACTGAAGGATTACATGCCGGTGAAGAATTGTATTTCTTCGATATTATTGCATTTGATAAACAGGGTCGCCGTTTCTTTGCGCCGGAACTGAAAATTACTATCCAATAAATGCAGCCAGATGGAGATAACCAAAGTTGGCGTTGAATCAATCCCTACCATTCAATCATTGGCAAACACTACCTGGGCAGTTGCCTACCGGGAGATTTTATCCGAAGCACAAATGAGCTACATGCTCGACCTGATTTATAGCGCGGCATCTTTACAAAAACAAATAGAAGAACTTGGTCACCGGTTTATAGTGGCATCAGTTAATAATGTGGCGAGTGGTTTTGCATCTTATTCTGTTAAGAATAAAAAGGAACTGGGTATTTTTAAACTTCAAAAAATCTATGTAGACCCGGCTTTGCAGGGAAGCGGTATTGGAAAGGCGCTACTGGATTTTGTGATAAGTGAAATCCGGCCATTGGGGGCAAAAACCCTGGAGTTAAATGTAAACCGGCATAATAAAGCCCTTGGATTTTATCAAAAACTGGGATTTGTCATTATCGGCGAAAAGGATATCCCGATTGGTAACGGCTACTTTATGAATGATTTTATTATGAAGGTAAACGTATAATGTATTAAAGCGAAGCATCTGATAACGGCGATACTTACATGAAAATTCCGCCATTTACCTTTTTATAATATCCGGTTACTCAGTACCGGACACCATCTGTAAAGAATGCTCCTTTCCCCGCTTATGATGGTTTAATTTTATTTATATTACCCTTTTAAGTTTAGTTATATTATAACCAGTTTCACTAAGCCACATACATCTGTCCGCTTGGCCCGGGCCGGTGATTAGACGTAATACGTACCAGTGTGGTTTTAACAGTACATTCAATTTAAATAAAAATCAATCTGATTGATTCTCATGGTGAAAAAGATATTTATTCTGGCTATTATCAGTTGCTGTACAGTTAATACTTTTTGTCAGAATAAATTTATTGATAGCCTTGTTCAATGGACACAGCAACATCCCAAGGTAGATTCCCAGTATATCATCACTCTTCACCGCATCAGCTACCGCACAAACGAAAATGATGTAAAAAAATCGTTTAGTTATTACGAAAAAGTCGTGGCCTTAAGCGATAGCCTTCAGTTTATCTACGGCAAATCACTTGCCCAAATAAACCTTGGGCTGTTGCTTTCCACTTCCGCGAATTATGAGGCAAGCAATACGGCTTATTTCAGGGCAATTGACTTTGCGGAACTCTGTAAGGCTATGCGGTTGAAGGCCGTTTCCCTGAATAATATTGGCGAGAATTTTAAAATTTTAAAGGATTATGATAAAAGCCGTCGTTACACAAGAGAGGCCATCGTGATCAACACAAGCCTGGCGGCATGGCGTGGAGTGGCTATAAATTATGAACTGCTTCATCAATGCGATCTTGAAGAGAAGCTATATGCAGACGCAAAAAAGCAGTTGATTACCGGCATGCCTTTCGCTTTAAGGGCCAACGAAAATTACATTCTCTCACAATATAATGTGGGCTTTGGAAAGTTGCAGGCGATTGCTGAACATTTCGATTCTGCAAATTATTATTTCTCCGAAGCGTTAAAACAGGCAAGGGCGCAGGGCGATATCCGCAACGAATACCAGGCCTACCTGGCACAGTCAAAATACCTTACAGATATTCAGCCGGCAAAAAAAATATCCATTCTTCTTAAAGCAATGGAAATAGCAAAGAATACAGACTACCTCGAAGGTCAGTCAAATGCCGCACTCGAATTGTCCAATGTGTATGATCAGCTGAATAATAAAGACTCATCATTATACTATTATAGAATTCACCGCCTTGCTTTTGAGACATTGTTTTCAGAAAAAAACAAAAGAAATACCATCATTCACGAATCCGAATGGATGATCAAGCGGCAAGAAATAGAAAACCAGCACCTGAAACAACTGGCCACCATACAGGAGAAAGAAATCAGGACCAAGAATGCACTGTTATGGGCGCTGGTAATATGTTTCGTGCTTATATTGGGTATAGCCTTCTTTATCCATAAATCAATAGAAGCCAAGAAGAAACGCACCGAATCTAACTTTAAGCAACAAATTGCAGAAACCCAGATGCAGGCCCTGCAATCGCAGATGAATCCCCATTTTATTTTCAACAGTCTTAATAGCATTGAAAATTTTATGATGCAAAATGAGAAGCGCCTGGCAAGCGATTACCTCAATAAATTTGCACGACTGATCAGGACCATATTGGACAGCAGCCGAAATGAATTGTTGCCGCTTTTAAAGGATATGGAATCCCTGCAATTGTACATCGACCTGCAACAATTGCGCTTTAATAAAAAATTCCGTTACGAAACCCATATTGACCCGGCCCTGCAAAATGGCGATTACAAAGTTCCGTCGCTGGTAATACAACCGTATGTGGAAAATGCGATAGAGCATGGGCTGGCTCACAGCGAACGGGATGATCAACGGCTAACGGTAAATGTTAGCCTGGCGGGCGATTGTATCCTCTATGTTATTGAAGACAATGGTGTAGGGCGGGTGCAATCTGCGGTGTATAACAGGCAGAACAAACCCCACCATGAAAGTGTAGGATTGAAGATTACCGAGAATCGTATCAATATATTTAACGGTGCACAAAGCAGTCCGGATGATATTGTGATCACAGATTTGTACGATGCTGCGGAAGCACCCGCCGGCACCAGGGTATCCATCAAATTAAAAGCCATCTGATATGGAAAAAATTAAAGCCATCTTAATAGATGACGAACTGAGCAGTTTACAGAACCTGCGTCAAAAGCTCGACGAATTTTGCCCCGATCTGCAGGTGATCGCAATGGCTCAAAAGCCAGAGGAAGCCATGCTGCTGATAAAGCACCATAAGCCCGACGTGATCTTTTTGGATATAGAGATGCCCAAGATGAGTGGTTTTCGGATGCTCGATGAATTGGGTGACTATAATTTCGAAATCATTTTCACCACAGCCTACAACCATTACGCAATCGATGCCATCCGCATCAGCGCCTTCGATTACCTGATGAAACCCATTGCCATCAAGGATTTGCAGATAGCGGTAGACCGTTTGAGTAAAATGCGTACTTCACAAACAAAGGAAAAAATCGATATCCTCAAATCATCCATGAGCGATAAAAAATCGCAGGATGATAAAATAGCGATTCCTACCTCCGAAGGGCTCGAATTTATTCCCATAAGAAATATCCTTCACATCGAATCGAGTTCCAACTACAGCAAAATATTTTTCAAAGAGAGCAAGCCGCTGGTGGTTACCAAGCTGCTGAAAGATTTTGAAGACATGCTGCTCCCCTACCGTTTTTACCGCATCCACAATTCGCACCTGATCAATTTAAACTACATTCAAAAATATGTGAAGGCACAAGGCGGACAGGTGATCATGCAGGATGGAACTACGATCGATGTGGCAAGAAGAAAGAAGGAAGAGTTTTTGAAGATGATAGCGGGATAGATGCTGGATGCTTGATAATGGATAATGGATAATTGAGAATGGATAAAGGATAAAGGACGCTGGATGCTGGATACGGGTTACTGAAATTTAAAAGACCATCAACCTTCAACCGTCTACCATCAACCATCAACCTCAAACCAACTGGTGCGTTTGTTTTATAATCCCCATTACAAACACGCTCTGTACATGTCCCATATTTTCAATTTGGCTAAGTTTGTTGACATGAAAATCGTAGTAGGCATTCATATCCTCCGAAACCACTTTTAACATAAAATCAAACTCCCCTGAAATATTGTAGCATTCTATCACCTCGTCCAAAGCGAGTATCGTTTCGATAAATTTTTCACCCGCATTTTTGTTGTGTTCTTTCAGCGACACATAGCAGATCACCATCAGCCCTCTTTTAACCTTTGCATGATCCAGCAGGGTAGCATATTGCTTGATCACCCCGGCAGCCTCCATGCGCTTAATCCGCTCATGAACAGGCGTAGTGCTCAGGTGAACCAGGTCGGATATTTCCTTTACGGTGATCCTTGCATTTTTTTGCAATAGTTTCAATATCGCCAGGTCCTTGCTGTCCAGCGTCATCGGTTCACTAGTTGAATCCTCTTTTTGTATAGTTTTAGCCATGGTTGAAAAGTGTTTTATTCTACTAAATTACCTTTAATCTTAAATCTGTCCCAAAGTTTTACAAAAGTGTAGAATATTATCCTGCGATTGTACATTTGTCTTTCAAAATAAAAATATTATGTCAACTATCACAGAAAATTCCATCGATTTCAGCCTCAAAAATAAAGTGGCTGACATGAGCCTCGCAGACTGGGGCCGCAAAGAGATACGTTTAGCTGAAGCTGAAATGCCGGGTTTAATGGCATTGCGTGAAGAATATGGTCCAACCCAGCCTTTGAAAGGCGCCCGTATCGCTGGTTGTTTACATATGACCATCCAAACGGCGGTTTTGATCGAAACCCTTACTGCGCTTGGTGCAGAAGTGAAATGGAGTTCTTGCAATATATTTTCTACCCAGGACCAGGCTGCCGCTGCAATTGCCGCCACCGGTATCGGTGTTTTTGCCTGGAAAGGTCAAACACAGGAAGAATCTGATTGGTGTATTGAACAAACCTTATTTTTTGGTGGCGCCGATCGTCCGTTGAACATGATCCTCGATGATGGCGGTGATCTTACCAATATGGTTTTTGATAAATATCCTGAAATGGTTTCCGGCATCAGGGGCTTATCTGAAGAAACCACTACTGGTGTACACCGCTTGTACGAAAGAATGGAAAAAGGCACCTTGCCAATTCCTGCCATCAATGTAAACGACTCTGTTACCAAATCTAAATTTGATAACAAATACGGTTGTAAGGAAAGTTTGGTAGATGCCATCCGCCGTGCTACGGATGTTATGATGGCCGGTAAAATTGCCGTTGTAGGAAGTTATGGTGATGTTGGTAAAGGTTCTGCTGCTTCATTGAAAGGTGCAGGTTGCCGTGTAATTGTTACTGAAATCGATCCTATCTGCGCATTACAGGCTGCAATGGACGGCTTCGAAGTAAAGAAAATGATCGATGCAGTGAAAGAAGCTGACATCATCGTTACTGCTTCCGGTTGTCGCGACCTGATCACCGAACAACACTTTCGCGTGATGAAGGACAAAGCCATCGTTTGTAACATCGGTCACTTTGATATCGAAATCGACATGGCATGGTTAAATGCTAATTATGGCGATACTAAAAACACCATCAAGCCACAGGTAGATTTATATACCATCGAAGGCAAAGATGTGATCATCCTGGCAGAAGGCCGCCTGGTAAATCTTGGTTGCGCAACAGGCCATCCATCATTTGTGATGAGTAATTCATTTACGAATCAAACCCTGGCCCAGCTTGAATTGTGGACCAACACAGACAAGTATGAAAACAAAGTATATGTACTGCCAAAGATATTGGATGAAAAAGTTGCCCGTTTGCATCTTGCCAAAATCGGTGTAGTATTAGACGAGTTAACACCGGAGCAAAGTGCTTACCTGGCCATTCCAAAAGAAGGTCCGTTTAAGGCTGAGCATTACCGTTATTAGTCGTAAATGGTGAATGGTCACGTGAATTATTAACTATTCACCATTCACCATTGACAATTCACGCTTAACCTAACACTAATAGCGCAATTAATATAGCCCACTTCTCAGGAGGTGGGTTTTTTATTTGGTAACCGGCAGAAGTACTATGTGGCATCATCGTTGCCACGCTCGGTTCAGCGGCATACCGTTGGGCAACTTTTATTGAAGCGGATGAATACCCTTACCGGTCCGATTGCTTTCCCGGCAGTACTAAAGGAGATTGCAATGCAAGGATTGTCATTCTTTTTAAAACTCCTGTCTCAACCAAACATTTAAATATGGAAGCTCGCTTTTGCAAACTGCGGAAAATATTTAAACCACTAATTGGAACAACACTAATTGGAACAACAGCCTTTCCCATTCAGAGTAGAAATTCCCGTAAATGACGGTACCCTTCGAGGTTACATCTACATATATCGATAAAAGATGCATAATAATTTTTTGCACTAATCAAATATTTGTACATTAGTTCTCTGCATTTTCCGATTGCTTTACTCCTTTCTATTTTTTTAACGCTAAAACAAAAAAACAATGATCTCATCACGACTTCTCCCCGTGTGTATTTTGACCGCGGCATTGTTCTTCTCCTCCTGCGGAGGGAACGAACAAAAATCAACTACCGAAACAACCAGTAGTGACAGTACCACCACTACTACTGCGACTACTGAATCGGTTGCTCCCTCAACCATTGTCACTACCCCACAGGGCATGTTACTCGTAACGCACAAAGTGGGCAATTTTACTAAATGGAAAGCATCCTACGATGCGCATGATTCCATGCGGTTGGCCAATGGGATACATAGTTATGTCATTGGACGAAGTGTAGAAGATTCCAGTATGGTGTTCGTAGCAACAAAAGCAGACGACATTGCTAAGGCCAAAGCCTTTGGCGCAAATCCTTCCCTTAAACAAGCCATGCAGAAAGGTGGAGTAATGGGTAAACCTACCGTTTCACCAGTAATCATCACGTGGCAGGATACAGCTGTCGTTAATTCTCCCTTGAGGTCAATGACTACTTTTACGGTTAAAGATTGGGATGCATGGCAAAAAGCTTTTGCTGATGGTAAGCAAGAGAGAATGGACAATGGCATCGTCGACAGGGCTTACGGTCACGACGCCGATGATAATAAAAAAATCACCCTCGTAACCGCACTCACCGATACAGCAAAGGCGGGGGCTTATTGGAAATCTGATATGCTCAAGAAAAGAAGGGAAGCGGGCGGCGTAATAGGTCAGCCGGCAAGGTTTGTATTCCATATCGTGCAGCGGTATTAAACAAGTTATCCTATTGCAATAAAAAGATGAAGTAAGCGCTTCATCTTTTTTATTGTAATAACGCACATCATGCAGGCGGCCTACTCCGTTTCTTACAATTACCAGCGTTGGAAATTTCTAAATGAAACCTATTTACCGGGTTGATTTTGAAGAACCGGCGGATACCTTGTTCTTTGATATTCAAATCCGATGGCAGAATCTCCCGAGTTATTAATGTTTTTATCAAAGCGGAAGAAAATATCAACGCCATGTTTTCCACGGTTAAAATATATTTTTCGGTCATACATCCGGCAGAGCGCAGCATCATCACAAGTGTCTCTCTTGTTTCCCGGCTTGTCAAAAATAACGGTAAAGTTCTTCTGGTGGGTAAAACCCAGTGGTTCTTCCAACGCCTTGTTAATCAGGATAACATTTTCTACCGCTTCTCTTCGCTGGACTGCAATTTCACGAATGAATATTTTTTTGGGAAAACTTCCATTGATAAAAGGCCTGATGTCCCAGGTAATCGTTTTTATCCGGTCGCCGGAAACAAAAGAAATACTTTCGCCTTCAGGATCGATCTTTCCAAAATGAAAGGTGCTGAAATCATAAGCATTCAGTAAAGTATCCGCACAACGGTAAGAAGAATAGTAATGCTGGTATTTATCAGGAATGGTAGAAATGTAAACAGCATTTTTGTGTACCCAGGAGAGCAGCAGGTATTCGATTTCTATTCTTGTTTTAAACGCAGTGTCACTTTTTTCCACATTGGTTCTTAACACATTTTCATCCAGCTCATTCTTATCCTTATATACTTCCCTGAGGTAAAAATGGTAGGTGGAATCAAGTTCCTGTATATCCATTTTTGAAACATCCCCATTTCGAAATATGTCCGTAGTGTAATATTTACCCCGGCTGCACGCATCACAAATACAAGTCAATATTAGCAGGTACAATAGCTTTTTCATCGCAATCCTATGTTTGTGTAATCATGATAATAAATACAGCTTACAGAAAAATAATCTTTATAGGGTACGAGGTGATAAGAGTTAAATATCGAAAAATGTATCAGGTGCTGAACATCCCAGTTGGTATGGTTGTATCGGTTGATATTTATCCCGATCCCTTTTTCGGGGTTGGAAACATGCAGCGACCAAAGGCTTTTGTTGTAATACTTCTCTTCCGATTTGTTATAGTTCACAAAAGCGAGATCCAGCTTATTGGAAACCTCAAAAGCATTCTTGGTATAACCTGTAAACTTTTGGAAAGAAAGTTCTACGAGGTTAACACCCATTTTGGAATCACCCTGGTAGCTGATGACTGAGCCCCCTGTATAAAAACGGTCGCGGCTGTCGCCAAGAAAAGTTTCATCAAACGGAGTACCTCCGTCATTGTAATAAGAAAGTTGTAGCCTGCTACAATGAATATTAAAAAAACCAACCCGCTGGCTACTCCTGAGTTTATCAGACGATAGTATAAAATTAGTACCCAGGGAAATTGAATAATCATATGGGTTTTGAAGGGCCGGGTAGGTGAAGTTTGAGAAATAATACAAGGGAATATTTCTTTTGATCACCACTGGAAAGCTATCCTTCGTAAGGTAATTGTTCAGCCCGGTTGTGAGGGTAAACGCGTTGACCAGGTCACAGCTAAAGCCGGGTTTTTTATTGCCTGCTCTCCTCCTGCTGCCTATCCCGCCATTGTAAATTTGCAACTCCCCGTTAACAGAAAAATAAAGCGCCCTGACCAGCAGGTTTGAACCAAATCCAAAATCTGCACAGATGCGAAAAAAAGGTTGTTGGGTGGGGTTATTTAAGCTAAACTCCACCAGGCCCTTTAAAGAAAGCCCATATTGAAAACTAAGCTCGTTGTTGGAATATACCCGCCTTGATTGAGCTGTAGCCTGAACATAACATCCCGTCGAGAGTAAATACAACAAAGAAATATAACTGCATTTCTTTCTCATCCGGTTTGATTAAGGTGTTTGAAAGATACAAAAAAAATCAAGGGTTGCCAACCTTTCAAAACAAGAAGGAATACAATTTCAGGGTGCAAGTTTAGTAACCGCGTGGCAAAATAAAGTAAGCTCCCTTGTTATGGCAATCGTCAAACAAAAGCTTGCAATCAATGATCAATATAGGAAGTACGGGAATGTCTTATGCCTATTACATGCCATCTTTGACCGACTACTCAATGCCTGTTTCTACTTTCACAAGGATTACGACTAACGCCTTTACGGGAGTAAGCCGAAAATCCTTCATTAAAGAGTAGGCAACAAAATTACTTGTCAATGAACTATATTTTCAAGGGAAACCTCCGTGGTTTCTATTGCGGTGATTGCTACGATTACCTGTACAACACCACTGTAAAAATTTATGCTGTTGAAGTATCGGCACAAACAACACAATTTGCTGTAGCCAAAGAAAAAGAAACTTTTCACCAGCGCAGCGCCGAAGAATTAAAAGCAATTTCTAAAAAACTATTGTTTGAAACCACCACTGATGAAGCCGGGAATTTTGTTGTCAACCTTGGCGAAAAACAAAACTATACAGGCGGCGCCTTTGATATAGACTTTGAGTGTGGCACCGTGCCCATCCGCCTCAAAGTTCCGCCAAAACCACGCGGACCCTTCCAGTTTCACATTACTACTTTGCAGCCGCAATGGCGACAAGTTGAAAACGATTTTGTTGCCGTATACCAGTATGGAATTGCCTCTTCATTTTTCTGCCGGCTACTTGCCATGTTTGATTACTGGGCTATTTGTGGTATTGTAAAAGACTGCGAAACCAAAAAGCCAATCATAGGAGTAAAGGTATTTGCCTATGACGTAGACTGGCTGCAGGACGATGAACTGGGAAACGCCACCACCGATTCCAATGGCCAGTTTACCATTATCTACCCGGGTGATAATTTCAGGCAAACCCTGCTATCGCCCTGGCTGAATATCGAATGGCCGTCAGGACCGGATTATTATTTTAAAATTGTAGAGCCGGTCACCAATATCGTGTTGCTACAGGAAGACAGGAGCGTTGGCCACCGGTCCGACAGGGAAAACAGGGGCAATTGCTTTTGTGTAAGCCTCTGTGTAGATGCTAAAAATATTCCTGAAGGAAATTACTTCCCCGCATTGTTTGAGCGTGTTGGCAGTTATGATACCCTAACAGACTTTACAGCCACCGGTTTTACCAGTGATGCACAGAACAATGCCTTCACAGGTTCCATACCATTGCTTGGACAGTTGCCAAGCGGTACCAATTCAAACTCGATGGAATACCGCTTCCGGATCATCAATACAGCCACCAGCTACGAGCTTACTCCGGCGCAGGTGAAAGCCGCTATCCCCGCCTTTAAAATTGGTGAACTGGTAAGACAAGTCAGTGTTTTTCCTTTCATTGCACATTCCGACGTGATCGTAAACCCTTCCGTTGATGCCGATGCCAATGGCTGGATCAAAGTGCCAAGGCAAAATGATTTTTCAGTTGACGGAATTGGAATTTTTTCACCAAACGGCGGTGTACTGGCAAATCTGAATACCCCTGCGGTGGCCCTGGATGCAACCAATACAAAGTTTGCCAAAGATGACTTTGATATCACGGTGCCTGCACCCGCACTGGTTGCCGGTACAGCCATACCCGCAGCGAAGAAAGCCGCTGTACATACCTTTAAAATAATTTTTGAGGCAAGGGAAGTGGGCGTGATCGCATTGTCCGCAACAAATGAACTCACAAAAATTGTATTGTGCAATGTTAGCTACAAACAAAGAAGACATCCAAGCTGGGGGTATGTAGGCGTTATTCCTGCTGGTGATGTTACGCTCACTGCCGTTTGCATGCTTGAGATTGATGAAACTACTGCGGCGAATATTGGGTGCGGGAGCATTGTAGACCAGGTAACTGCTGATTATAGCTGTTGCCATCCCCATATGGAATCGATAAGTATCTACATCGAAGGCAATATCCCGCCTCCACCTGCGGTCACCTCTTTTAACGCCAATATTTCCGGTGTGGATGATTTCCCTGGTGCACAGGCATTTGATACCACCGCCTTTGAAAAATGTGCTTACATCGTGTGGCTGACACTTACTTTAAGGCTTACCAGCGGATATGGCAGGGTTGCCGGTGCATATCTTGAGGATCATATTGCATTCTGTAAATCCTAAGTGGTAAATCTGGATATATTGTTTGCATGCAATGGCTAAACAATCATCCCGGAAGTGTAATCACTTCCGGGATTTTTTTGCTTCGCAGAATAATGCTGAATTTATATCATCGCTATTCAGTTCTTAAACTTTTTACAGGATTCATTAATGCTGCTTTAATCGCCTGGAAACTTATTATCAGTAATGTTATCACCAAAGCCAACGTTGCTGCCCCAATAAATGTCCACCATGAAACGCTGATCCGGTAGGCAAAATCTTTTAACCATTCGTTTAACGCCCACCATGCTATGGGAAAAGCAATGAGCGAGGCAATGATTACCAGGATCACAAAATCTTTGGAAAGCATGGTAACAAGGCTTCCCATATTAGCTCCTAATATTTTCCGGATGCTGATCTCTTTGGTGCGGCGAACCACCACCAATGTTGCCAGTCCAAATAATCCCATACAGGCAATGAATATTGATAACCCCGACGCATACCTGACTATGTTTCCGAGGAGTTGCTCCTGCTCATAGGAAGCTGCCAGTGAATCGTCTAAAAATTTAAACTCGAAATCCTGGCTACCGGCAACCGATTTCCACGAAGTGCGCAGAAACTCAATTTCATCCTTTGTATTTCCTCCCGAAAACCTCACAGAAATTCTTGGTTCCGGTGAATAATTATAACTGACATCACTTGATTGTTTGAAAATACTGTCAGGCTTCATTGCCATTACAGCGGGTTTGATCGCTTCATGTAAAGACTCGATATTAAAGTCTTTCACCACTCCCAATATAGTGTGGGGGTATTTGCCCGGCAAACGCTTACCAACTGCATCTTTCCAACCATATTGTTTTACCAGTGCCTCGTTAACCAATATAGTGTTTGAATCCGAAGGATTATCAGCTGAAAAACTTCTGCCGGCAACCAGTTGCAGATTCATTGTTTTAAAAAAATCCTCATCAATGGCATTGAATTTAAACTGCCTGAAAATATGATTATCATCCATATACCCGAGGTTCATCCATCCCGGTTCAGCCATACTATACAATGAAGTGGTTACACCGGTAACTGCAGGATTTTGTTTCAATACAGTTTTGTACAATGCAGCCAGTTTGTTTCCTTCAGCCCGGCTTTTATTAGTAGAAACGATTATAACATGTTCCTTATCATAGCCAAGATCTTTGCTGCGCAGGTAGTTTAATTGCCTGCTAATGGTGATGGTTCCAATAATCATGATAATAGAAGCAACAAACTGGCCTACCACTAACCCTTTTCTAAACAGTCCCATGTTACTGCCTGCTTTCAATCTTCCTTTTAAAACCTGGATAGGCTTAAACCCTGATAAAACAATTGCGGGGTAAACTCCGGCAACGATTCCTATTAAGGCGATCAGTATAAAACAGAATACAATGGTAAAGCCATCGAGAGGGAGGGACAAATCGCGGTTAGCTAACTGGCTAAATGGCTTTAAACAAATCACCGCCAATGCCACTCCAATTACCAAAGCCAGTACGGTGAGCAGTATACTTTCTCCCCAAAACTGCCGGATAAGTTGTTGCCGTTCTGCACCTAAAACTTTTCTTACACCCACTTCCAACGCCCTGGTAGTAGAACGTCCAATAGACAGTGTTACGAAATTGATACATGCTATTAAAAGGATCAAAATCCCGATCGTGCCCAATATGTACGAATACTTTGGATTACTTACGGGCTGGTTACCAGCAGGCAACCTATTGTTAAGATGAATATCAGTGAGGGCCTGAAGGCGCACCAGGTATTCGCCGGGTTTATACGTTTTTGCAACCAACGGGTTCATAACAGATGCAATACGGGAATTAGTGCCTGCAACATCCGTATTGTTTTTTAGCAGCACATAACTTTCAACAGATACATTTGACCACGCGCTTAAACGCGTCTTTTCGCTCCATAAATAATGCGCATTGGAAAAAGGGAGCAGCATTTCAAATTGGATGCTGGATTCCAGGGGAATATCTTTCGCAACGCCCGCCACTGTAAATAAAACCTTGTCATCGCCAAGCTGAATCTCGAGGCTTTTACCCAGTGGAGAAGTTTTACCAAAATATTTTTTTGCGGCCTTTTGCGTCATAACAACCGCATTGGAATTATTCAAAATATCGGTTGAATTCCCTTCCTGCAAAGCAAAATCAAACATTTTAAAAAAGGAACTGTCGACCATGTTTACCGCAGCATTAAATGTATTGTTATTGTATTTTACAGCTGGTGAAAAGGCAGCAACCCGGCAGGTAGATTCAGCTTCGGGTAAATTTGCCTGCAATACGGGCGCTAAAGGAATAGGTGTAACGGTATTGGTAAACACCTGGCCTTCGTAATGTTCTTCCAGCCATGCACGGTAAATGCTGCCGGATTTGGAATGAAAGCGGTCAAAACTCAACTCACTTTTCACAAATAACATTATTAAAATACAACAGGCAATGCTAACCGCCAGGCCTGAAACGTTAATGGATGTATACCCTTTGTGTTTAGTGAAGTAACGAACTGCGATTTTCAAATAATTTTTTATCATAGAAGACACTTTTCGCCCGGTAAGATCTGGTAACCCTGCGGGGTGATTGCATTCTTTTCGAATGTGGCCAGGGATGCAGCTGAACCGCCGATCTGAACACCAAGCACGTGCCAGATATGGTACACGCTGGTATACAACTGCTTGTAAAATCAGTTCCTGCCAAAACTGTTCGTTACCAATACAGTGATTGTCCGCTTTTGATACACAGCGGCCAGCGGGCCTTCTATACAACTCAGTATTTTTGGTCCGGGCTGTGAACCAATTTGGATCATTCTTGCATCGCCCTCTTATATTTTTACAGCAATGGTCATCTTTAATTGCGTTATAAAACTGACTGGTTTACCCTGTTCAACCGCCGAGGGGTTGCAACCGGCGTCAGGGTTGAGTTACAGTTAGCTTCGGGAGAACAGTTGCGATAATCGAAGTGAAAACTATTCACGCAACCGCAACGTCGGCTTTCGGCCCCGCCGGCGGTTGATAATGACTACTCCTTTACACTATAAAAAATTTCCTGCAAAAAATTAACCACTTATAAATTTGGTGTTGTAACGAGCGAAACATCAGCCCGGCTTATTTGGGAACTCTTCTACTTTTAAAGCTATGTACAAAGCTTACAATCACCATGCTTTTAAAAGATGGTATGGGTTAGTATGAGCCATAAAATACTGAAGATTTTGCCTTGATGTAATAATGATGTACCTCTGAAAATTTTCATAAGGAAAGCACATAGTACCTTTATCCAACTTGTATATTCTTCAATATTCTGTATGTCGAAATTGAGAACCGCTCTCGTTTGTATCGTTGTGTTTATTATATTTTTATCCTGCAAAAAAGAGGGTAACGCCGTAACAACCAACCCGCCTGTTGTTACCCCTCCGGTTCAGGTAGACCAAGTTGATACCACCACTAAAATAATTCCCCCGGCTATTTATCCCGGATATGTGTTGTTGTGGAATGATGAATTCAATGGATCCGAAATCGATGTTCAGAAATGGAACTTTGAAACAGGCACGGGAGTGAATGGAGATTTTGGCACGGGCCAACTCGACCGTGCTACTAACCGCGCCGAAAATGCCAGAATAGAAAATAGTGTGCTCAATTCCGGCGGCGGTTGCCTGGCAATTACCACCCGTCGTGAAAATTTTTTGGACCGTGGCTACACCAGCGCCCGGCTTACTACCAGCGGCAAAGGCTCCTGGGGGCCTGGCAATAGGATCGAAGCAAGAATATGGGCCCGCGACACCCGCTATAAAGGCCAGGGATTTGCTTTCTGGATGATGCCCGCCGAATTACCGGCAACGGAAACATATCTTATGTGGCCACAAGGCGGCGAGATCGACATCATGGAATACGTTGGCGCCATTCCATATCACAACCTGGGGTCGGTACATTATGCATGGGGCTGGGAAAATAACCAGTATCAGAATTGGAACCATGGTCAAAAGGGCGCTTATTATTCTTACGGAGAAAAACAGGTACCCGTTTCAAACCCGGCTTATGGCGGATGGCCCGCTACCACAACTGATCCTGGCGCAGGCAGCAATGGTTTTCACATTTACAGGATAGATTGGTTTATCAACAGGATGGAATTTAGCATCGATGAGCAGGTGTATCATATCCATTATTTTAAAGATGGCGATGCATTTAACAACGGCGCGGCAGACGGACAAGACAAGGATGCCGTAGAAAGCATCAATGGAAAAAGAATATTCAAATCTGAATACTCAAATCACTTTAAGGAATGGTCACCTTTTGAACATAAATTTTTCATACTGTTAACTGCGGGGGTGGGAGGAAATGATAACCAGTCTTACGGAGGCGCCATTGTTCCCAACGCAGTATTTCCATGTACCACCTATATAGATTGGATCCGTGTTTATAAGCAGCAGTAACAAACCAGTGGTAGAAGCGATAAAATGCAATTGCATAAGGCTCTAAGCCAAATATGCTTGCAGGTATTCAAAGAATTCTTCTTCCTCCCAGTTGCCATTGTATTTTGCACCATTTATAAAAAAGGAAGGCGTTCCATTTACACCACTTCTTATACCGCTTTCCAGGTCGTTCTCCACTTTCGCCGACTGCTTTTCGTCTTCAAAATCTTTCCTGAATTGTTCGATTGATAAGCCAAGCTGCTCAGCATAGGAGAGCAATGCATTGTCTGATAACCTCCGTTGATTTTCAAACAATGTATCATGCATTTCCCAAAATTCATTTTGCAAGGCGGCAGCTTCAGCGGCAATAGCTGCATGTACGGCGTTGGGATGGCTTTCGGCAAGCGGAAAATTGCGGAACACAAATTTTACATCTTTACCGAGCCTGCGCTGTATATTCTTTAAAATCGGATAAGCCCGGCCACAATGAGGGCATTGATAATCGCCATATTCTACCAGTTCGATCACGGCATCTTCATTACCTTGTATGTGATCCTTAGCGTTAACCGGGGGAGTTAAATGGTTGCTCATTGCAGCAGGTTTATGGATTGTCTAATTTTTCGAGCGCTTCTAAAATACCATCGGCACCCGGGTTGATTCCAACAGGCGATAAATAATTCCATTTGATCAGCCCTTCTTCATCTATCACAAATAGTGCCCGTTTACACTCTCCTACTTTATCATCGTACACGCCATACAAACGGGCCACTTCTCCTTTAGGTTCAAAATCGGCAAGCAATGGGAAATGAAGATTTCTGTCATGCGCAAATGCCAAATGACACCACTTGCTATCAACCGAGATGCCTAACAATTCTGCATTGTGTTTTTTGAAAAACTTAAGCGTTTCGTTGTACAACGCCATCTGGTCGCCACATACGGGGCTCCAGTCTGCAGGGTAAAAGGCCAGTATCACTCTTTTACCTTTAAGGTCGCTGAGCCGGATCTTTTGGTCAGGTGTACAAAGCAATTCAAAGTCGGGGGCAATCATGCCGGGTACTATCATAAAAATGCTATTAAAATGAAAAATTGAATTTGTAATACCAATTATAAATTTACGACGGTAACCACATGAATGATGAAAAACGCCTGCTAATTTTATTGCCTTATCAATTATCTACATTTTTTATCGTTAGTCGTTTGTCATTTCCGTTTCTACTTTCATAGGGAACTATAAAATTTTCAAGATTTGGTTTATATTTTCTCGAACGCTTCAGTTCGTATTGATAAACAGTTTGGCCAAGCTGGTAAAGAAACGGCCATCCTATATTCTTGTAATCGTATTTGTCGTCATTCAGTATCCCGTCACTATTTGTATATAAAGTAGTCGTAAGCATAAATTCCACTTTATTTTTAAAGTCCACCACATAAGATACATCGATCAAAAAGCCGTACGCCCATCCTACCTTATTGAATACCCGGATATAAGGAGGCAATTGGTGGTTGCCATCTCTAAAGTAAAACTTTATGTAACTATCGTAATATGCTGCACTGTCATATTTAGGGTAATTGGTTTCTGAAGGATACTGTGATAAATACTGATACAGGAATTTGTAATCATCGCCCTTAAAATTGAACCGCTGCCTCGCAGGTACAGAAGCAGGAAATAAAACAGACTGCAACATTTGCTGAAGGTCTTCAAGCGGCACATTATTCACCTTTGTAAAATCGATTGGCTCGTTGATAAGGCTATCCCTGTTGTTATAATGGCCTTTGCCGATTTTAATGATCTTCCCAAAATAAAATGAATCGGTATTATACGCAGAAGGCTGCTCATAAATAATACGGCCGTCTTGATGAATAAAACGAACAGGGTTCGTATGCCGGTTCTCCTCTGCAGTGAAGCCAAAAAACTGCCTGGTGATACGCATCGATTGATATCCTTTATTGTGCAGGTTCCTATTGATGGTTTGCTGGCCAACAAATTGATACAGGCGGTTGTAAGCGTCGTTATCGCTCACAAGAAAAGCCTTCTTTATATAATGCGCAATAGACGGGAACCCGCTTTCTGCGGTGCTGTCAGTTAGCGCTTTTGTTTGTTTAGCGCAGTTGCTGTCAATCTGCATAGCAGCATATTTATTAACACCATCAACCCCCATATTATTCAGCTTTTCCAGGGCAAGCAGCGCCAGCGGCAACTTTACAGTGGAAGCAGGATTAAAGTAAAGATTGGTATCCGTATTTAAATAATAATTCCTGAAAGAAGGTTTGTTGTGCCGGTTACGGTTGATCTGTGTATAAATGATTTGTAAACGAAAACTGTCCTTCTGCTGCAAAACATGCTGCATCAATGCAGTGCCGTTGCGTAATAACATATTTTCTAATAAACTATCCGTCTTCGGTTGGGAAAATGCAGGTAAGCTGCAAAAAAAATAAAAAAGTATTACACAGTGCTTCATAGTATTGAAGTTAAGATAACACGGGCAAATTACCAGTACACACGTTTTGACCGCAGATAAAAAAAGCCTCACAGGTTTTAAAATCCTGCGAGGCTCAACAAATACTATCAAAAAATCAACTCAATTTTTAATTTATTAATATCCCCAGCTCTTCATCACCTTTAAGTCTTCTTTGGAACATTCCAATGGTGTCTTTCCCTGGTAAGATTCCTGCTCGATGATGAACTCTTTTGTACCGGATTTTTTACCCAGGTCAACAATTTCTCTTACCGGCAAAATGCCTTTGCCCAGGATGGTGCTTTCGTAGTTGTCGTTCATTTCACCTTTCGCCGATTTGATCTCATCCTTTACATGCATACTTTCGAACCTTCCGGGATATTTTTTAAATATTTCCAATGCCCTGCCGCCTGCGCCGTACATATTGCCGATATCAATTTGATGAATTACTACTGCAGGGTCGGTATTTTCCAAAATGATATCATAAATCTTTTTATCCTTCAGCGAATATTTAAACTCAAAATCATGATTGTGGTAACCAAACTTCATCCCCGATTTTTTACAAAGCTCACCGGATTTATTAAATACCTCGAGAAAAGCAAGCAGCCCGTCGTAATCCTTTCGGAGGCCTTCATCCAACCACGGACTTATTACATAGTGCTGTCCCACTTCGGCTGCATCTTCCACGGTTTGTTTCCATGCATCAGTAAAATCATTGGTGGCTTTATTCCAATGCTTATCTGATAGTACCGTGTGGCCGCTCGGCATCTTCATACCAAGCCCGTTTAAAACATTTTTAAACTCTGCTGCACTGTATCCATAAAACTTCCTGTCTACATAATTTGCATGCTCCACATTTTTATAGCCCATTGCTGCAATTTGTTTCAGTGTACCCAGCGGGTCCTTTTTCATATCATCCCGCACCGAGTACAATTGTATTCCGAGGGCGGTTTTTGCCCCTTTGTCAACTGCGAGTAGATTCTTAGACAAAAACATAGTTCCGGCAATTGAAAGGGAACCATTTGTGAGAAACTTTCTTCGTGATATTTTCATTGTATAGTTTTTTGAAAATTGAAATTACAAGCTTTGGATGATCTGTACTGCCATCCGGGCGATGGGTGCAATTTGCAGCGCTACTCACTTTCCTTCACCTTCATTTGTTCGGGATCCCAATAAATTATTTTTTTGCCAAAATAGCTTTCATTGCATGCGAGGCAGGGAGCTGCCGCTCTAAAGCCAAAAGCCGCATCTTCCACCACCGGCTTACCGGTTTTTATGGAATCGAAAAAGTTGTTATGGTGCTCCAGGTGCTCATCATAGCCTTCCGGTTCCCTGTAAACGATATCGGCTTTCTTCGGCCGCTTTTGTTGTTCGGCAGTATATTTCTTATTATACTCTTTAATCAATGTTTCCTGCATCTCTTGTGGATAAGTAGCAAGCGCATCCCAGCCCCCGATGCCCGGTGCCTTTGCCATGATGCTGTGATGTACCGTTAAACCGTTGCCACCAATATTCATTGTCCCTGCATCGCCTACAAAACGTATCACTTCCGAGCCACCCGTGCCACTCACAAAATTCACCTGTAGTGTTAACTGGAAGGAAGGATGCTCACGCGTTTCAGGATACTGCATAATACCTGTCATTACATCAGGTACATTCCTGCCATCTTTCCAATAGCACAGCTGCCCCGAAGCAAATATTTTACCAGGCCCTTTGGAGCCGGTGATTACATGTGTACCCGACAGCAAATGAACAAAGAGATCGCCCGCTACACCTGTACCAAATTCGCGATAGTTTCTCCACCAGAAAAACTTTTTAGCATCGTAGGGTATCTTAGGCATTCCCGCTATGTACCGGTCCCAGTCAACGGTTTCAGGCGATGCATCCGTGGGCATAGTATATTCCCATGCGCCCAGGGCATCCTGCCGGTCGTAAATTGCATTTACCATATTGAGCTTGCCAATTTCACCCGACTTATACAATTCATGTGCTTTTGCATACAGCACGCTGCTTACCCGCTGGCTTCCAACCTGCATAATTTTATTGCTTGCCTTTTGGGCAGCCACCACTCCCAATCCCTCGCTTATAAAATGGACCATGGGCTTTTCGCAATAAACATGCTTTCCTTTTTGCAGTGCTTCCTTGGTGATGCGTGCATGCCAGTGATCCCCGGTGGCAATAATGACAGCATCGATGTCTTTGCGATCCAATATTTTCCGGTAATCGTTGGTTACAAAAAGGTCTTTGCCATGCAGTTCCTTTGCCCTTTCCAGTCTGCCCGAGTACAGGTCGCATGCCGCCACCAACTGAACACCCGGAATTTTAAGTGCAGTATTTAAATTGTTATAGCCCATGATCCCCATACCGATCACTGCAAGATTGATCCTGTCATTAGCGGCTATTCTTTTTGGAGCATACAAAATTCTCTTTTCAACTTTGTCGCCTTCGGCTAAAGCCGCCAGTGAGCCTGCTCCAAGAGCAAGCGTGGTGCCTGTTATCTGTTTAATAAAATTGCGCCTGGAAGAAGGTTGTTTTTTCTTTTGCATCTGTACAAACTGTTATGAAGGTTAAGCATCGTTAATGATAAGAAGTAGGCAACAGCACGGCAACGAGTGATATTCTTAATAAATGTAAGAAAGTTTTCGACATAAATACTACAAGACCATTTTAAAAGAGGTTGATTATAAAGCTGCGAATGTTCGTAAACCAGTCTGACGGATTTCAGTGATAACAATTCTGTGGCTGCGGATGATTTAGAAATGTGCTACTTAAGAAGCATGGAGACAGCGTTGGCAATTCATCTGCCATACGAATGCAACTGCGTCTAGTCGGCAGCTCAAAATGCTGGTGGGTCCGTGGCGTTTAAACAGTTAGCACTCTATCACATAGAGTCAGTTAAAGCTTCTGCTTTATAGTGTATCAATGAAGCCGCCGGAATATTTTGAGCGCAGGTGATAAAGACAAGTTGTCGGGCGTATATTGGAAACCTTGGGGCCGGTTCTTCATTGTAATAGCTCAACAGGAACAAAGGGAGAGCATGTCAATACCAGCAGTGGCCGGCGCCTTACCTGCTGCCAAGATCGTTTAATTTCAACCTTGAAATTAATTCTTAAAGAATTCAGCAACATTCACTTCCAGCGTATTGCTGATCTTATTTAAAGTGCAAACCGTGGGATTCGCTTTCCCTGACTCAATCTTTGATATCCTTGCCTTTTCAAAGCCACAAGCTTCTGCCAGTGCTTTTTGTGTGAGCATTTTTCCGGTTCTTAATGCTTTAATATTTCCGCCGATCTTAATTAATATTTCAGGATTTCCCATCGTGATGTTTTTCATAACTACGGGCTCAAATTAAGATCTTCTCAATTGCCCATAAAGGACGGTAATCATTGATAAGGGTGATATTCATCAGTAATTGAAATTGAATTCGGCTGGTAGGTTCTTTTTAGCATTTGCTAAACAATAACATAACAGTAATTGTTCTGCAGTCTTATCGATTGTTGCGGGTAATATCAGCAAAAAGCGCAAGGCCGGCATGCTCAAAGTGAACTTCTGTGACCCCAAATTAAATTTCATAATGTTGTATTTTATTACAACCTTTGTTTAAAGTCGATAATGAATGCATTTAGTTCAAAATCTATCACTTAAATCCACCTGTACCTGCATTCTCAGTACTTTACTTAAGAGCGACATTCGATGCCGCTATGATGAACAACTGCCGCCAAGCGTATTGAAAAAGAACCCTTTCGACCAAATATAGCAGCATATTACTTTTGAGTTTCCCGCAAAGACGTAGGACATTTAACGGTATAAAATCCAACTCAGATGAAAAATAAAAATTGTGTATACTATGGACCAGGTGGTGCAGTTTTTTGCTAAATTATTCGATAGCGCTGATTGGCCGCCCCGGTGGCATTGTGGAAAATGGACCGGCTTTCATGGATGGCTTTATATCATAAGCGACCTGATGATCTGGACCGCCTATTTCACTATTCCACTGATCATCATCAAATTTATTTCCCGCAAACAAAGTGCACAGTTCATAAAATTATACTTCCTTTTTGCTGCCTTTATCCTCGCCTGCGGCTCTACCCATTTTCTTGATGCCCTTGCATTTTGGTTACCTGTTTACAGGTTGAATGCCCTGGTAAGGTTTATCACGGGCATACTTAGCTGGATTACCGTTTATTACCTCGTTAAATTGCTCCCGGTCGCTTTTTCACTGAAATCATCTGCTGAACTCCAGGTGGAAATTGATCAACGAAAGAAGGCCGAAAAAGAAGCCACTGAGAGTGAAGCACAGCTACAAACCATTTTTAATGCAGCACCCGACGCAGTAATTATTGTAAACGAAGGAGGATTCATTACTAAATGGAACCCAAAGGCCACAGAACTTTTTGGATGGAACAATGATGCAGCAATCGGCAAATCATTCAGCTCCCTGGTGATGCCTGCCCGTAATGGTGAAAGCCTTTCCAACCTGTTCGATAAAATTGGCCATTTAACCCTTTCCCGCCCGGTAAAAACTATTGAAACCATGGCCATTCGGCAGGACACGACGGAATTTGATATCGCCATCAGTATTTCTCCTGCCAGCATAAACAATCTTCCGCTTTTTATTTGTTTTGCACGTGACATTACGACGCAGCGAAAATCCGCTGCGGAAATCACGCATTTGAATGATACCCTTGAGCAACGGGTGATAGAGCGGACAGAAGCTTTACTGTACAGCGAAAAAAAATACCGCGAGCTTTTTGAAAACAATCCGCTCCCCTTATGGGTGATCAAACTGGCTTCGCTTGAATTTATTGCGGTAAACGAAGCGGCCATCAACTTGTACGGTTATAGCCGCGAAGAATTCTTATCCATGTCGGCCCCAGATATACAGCCGGCTTACGAAGAAGAATATCTTTCACCTTTAAACGGCACTGTGAATACCACTCCGGCCGGTTCCATCATTTGTAAACACGTGAAAAGAAACGGCGAGTTGATTAACGCGGAAGTGGTGGAAAATGAAATCCTCTTTGAAGGAGTTCCCGCACTGCTGGTGCTTTCTAACGATATTACCACCCGTGTAAAAGCCGAAGAAAAGCTCGACAGGATCGTAAAGGACATCTCAGATTATAAATATGCGCTGGATGAATCTTCCATTGTGGCCATCACCGATCAAAAAGGAATCATCAATTATGTCAATGATAAATTCTGCGCCATTTCAAAATTCAACCGGCACGAACTCATTGGGGCGGATCATCGGATTATTAACAGCGGTCATCACCCAAAAGAATTTATACGCAACCTGTGGAAGACGATTGCCGGAGGAAATATATGGATAGGTGAACTTAAAAACAGGGCCAAAGACGGCACTATTTATTGGGTAGATACCACCATTGTTCCTTTCCTGGATGACAAGGGAAAGCCATACCAATATGTGGCGATAAGAACCGACATCACCGAAAAGAAAAAACTCGAAGAGCAGCAAATGCTTTTTGTATCGATGGTGAACTCATCCGACGATGCGATTATCAGTAAAGATCTTGATGGTAACATCATCAGCTGGAACAAAGGCGCGGAAACTATTTTCGGCTACAGTTCTGCGGAGATCATTGGCAAACACATTTCTATTCTTATACCACCTCACCTGCTTGATAGTGAAAAAGATATATCGGCAACCATTGTAGCAGGAGGAAGCGTGGTTCATTACGAAACTGTCCGGATCCGGAAAGACGGTAAAATGATCCATGTTTCCCTTACCATTTCACCCATCAGGGACGCTCTTGGAAATATTATCGGGGCTTCAAAAATTTCACGGGATATCACAGAACAAAAACTAATGGAGGAGAAGTTGATCAATAGCGAAGAACAGCTTCGCCAAACGCTTGACAATTTGGTGGGAGGAGCACAAATTCATGATTACGAATGGCGCTACACTTATGTAAACGATACACTTGCCAGGTATAGCAGGTGTGAAAAGGAAGATCTGCTGGGACACAGTATTTTTGAGAAATTTCCGGGCATTGAACAAACTGAACTCTTTAGAGTAATGGAACGGTGTATGACCGAAAGAGTGACTGAACAACTTGAAACAGAATTCACCTTTCCGGACGGAAGCAGCAGTTTTTTTGAAGTTAGCATACAACCGGTGCCCCAGGGTATATTCATTCTTAGTATTGATGTAAGCCAGCGAAAAATAGCAGAAAAGGAAGCGTTCAAAGCAATTAAAGACAAAGAATCGGTACTAAACCGTATCAGCGATGGTGTGGTATCATTTGACAATGATTGGCGTTATACCTTTTTAAATGAAACGGCCATGGATATTAATTCCATGGAAGAGCGTGAACCACTTGGCAAATTGATGTGGGACGTGAACCCGACAGTTAAAGAAACCATCTTCTGGCAGAAATACAACGAGGCAATGCAGACGGGAAAGGTGGTTGAATTTGAAAGTTTTTATGCACCGCGGGATACCTGGTATTTCGTTAGGGCATATCCTTCAGCCAACGGGTTAACAGTTTTTTATAAAGATGTTACGGACAGCCGAAAGCAGGAACGTGAATTAGTACAGATATTAAAGGAATTGAAAGATTACAAATTTGCGCTTGATGAGGCCAGCATTGTCGCCATCACCGATCAAAAAGGAATCATTCAATATGCTAATGATAATTTTTGCAAGGTGTCGAAATACACCAAGGAAGAGCTCATTGGCAAGGACCACCGGATCATTAACTCAGGTTACCATGATAAGGATTTCATCCGCAGTCTTTGGGTCAATATCGCCAAGGGCAGAATATGGAGAGGTGAACTAAAAAACCGCGCCAAGGATGGCTCTATTTATTGGGTGGATACTACCATCGTTCCGTTTCTTGATGAAAATGGAAAGCCTTACCAGTATGTAGCGATCAGGGCTGATATCACACAACGCAAACAGGTAGAAAAAGAAATCCTGGTACTTAACGAAGAATTGGAAAAAAGAGTAAAGGAACGTACTGAAGAATTGGAATCCTTTTCGTATTCCGTATCCCATGATCTCCGGGCGCCGCTACGGGCGGTACATGGCTATGCGAGCATATTGGAGGAAGATTACGACAAGGTGTTTGATGCAGAAGGAAAAAGACTACTGAAAAGAGTTCAGGAGAATGCAACCAAAATGGGTGTGCTAATAGATGATCTGCTTACTTTTTCGAGGCTAGGGAGAAAAGAAGTGGAAAAGTCGCTGATTGACATGAATAAAATGACAGAACTCATCGTTAAAGAGATTAGCCAGTCGAATGTACACCATGCCGAAATAACCTTTGGCGATTTACTGCCTGCAATGGCAGATCATGCCCTGCTCGAACAGGTTATGATTAACCTGGTTTCCAATGCAGTTAAATATTCTGGTAACAACCAGCATGCTAAAATTGAAATCAATTCAAAACGCGAAAACAATGAACTGGTGTATTCCGTAAGCGATAATGGTGTGGGTTTTGACATGCAATATGCTCATAAGCTATTTGGGGTATTTCAACGCTTACATTCTGTAGAAGAATTCCCCGGAACAGGAGTTGGGCTGGCCATTGTACAACGGATTATTCACAAGCACAATGGCAGGATATGGGCCTTGAGCGAACCAGATAAGGGGGCAACATTTTATTTCACCCTTCCGGCAAATTAAACCTAAACTGATATAATGAAAAATGCAGAAATACAAATCCTACTGGTTGAAGACAATACAAATGATGCAGAGCTAACCATTCGTGCCCTTCAGAAACATAAGATTGCCAACAATATTATTCATTTAAAAGATGGTGCCGATGCGATTGATTTTTTATTTGGAAAGGGTATCTACGAAAACCGCGATACCAATAACAAACCTAATGTGATTTTACTTGATTTGAAAATGCCCAAAGTAGATGGCCTCGAAGTTTTAAAGGTCATTAAAACTGATGAGTTCACAAAAAAAATTCCGGTGGTGATGCTTACCTCTTCCAAAGAAAATCCTGACATTCAAAAAGCGTATGCACTGGGAGCAAATAGCTACATTGTTAAACCGGTTGGATTCGAAGGCTTCACAAAGGCGATCATGGAACTGGGTTTTTACTGGATGCTGCTGAATCAATCGCCGGAATAAATCATTAAATAATGGAAGACTTTGAACAATACATTGAAAATATTACACCTCGAAGACCTACCTTCTGATGCCGAACTGGTAGAAAGAGAATTAAAAAAGGGGAAATTCCACCATGAAACCCTGGTAGTCAACAAAAGGACAGATTTCGAAAAAGCGCTGCATGAGTTTTCTCCCCAAATTATTCTATCAGACCATTCGCTTCCTTCCTTTAATTCAATCGAAGCGCTTAAACTGGTAAAGGGATCAGGTATTGATGTTCCGTTTATCCTCGTTACTGCAACCGTATCAGAAGAATTTGCCGTGACTGTTCTCCAGAAGGGCGGTGATGACTATGTGCTTAAAAGCAATTTAAGCCGCCTGCCTTCTGCTATTTCGCAGGCTTTGGAAAGAAAGCATGCAAAAATGGCTAAAGAAGCTGCCGAACAGGAACTAAAGGCAACGAATGATCGTTTATTGTTTCTTCTCGAAAATTCAACATTGGGTTATATTGAATGGGACGATCAATTCGGAATAAGATCGATGTCAAAAAAATCCGTGGAAATTTTTGGATGGACACCGGAAGAATTCAGGGAAAATAAAATGAACGCTTATGATTTGGTGTACGTGGAAGACCGGCCGGAAATATTCGCGACAACAGGGCAATTCATTCCTAGCCAGACAGCCCGTAATGAACACCAGCATCGGAATTATACAAAGGATGGGCGGGTAATATGGTGCGAATGGTTTAATTCGGTTTTAAAAAATGAACAGGGGAAGGTGATTACAATTATGTCGCTGGTACAGGATATTACAGAGAGAAAACTGGCTGAGGAAAACCTAAAAAAAACCTTGAGGGAAATTGAGGACTACAAATATGTACTGGATGAATCTGCCATTGTTGCCGTTACCGACCAAAAAGGCATCATTTTGCATGCGAACGCTAATTTTTGCAAAATTTCAAAATACAGCAGGGAAGAACTGATTGGACAGGACCACCGGATTATCAATTCGGGGTATCATTCAAAAGAATTCATCCGTAATCAGTGGGTTACCATTGCCAGTGGAAAAGTATGGAAGGGGGAATATAGAAACAGGGCCAAGGACGGCAGCTTTTACTGGGTAGACAGTACCATTGTTCCGCTGATGAATGAAGAAGGAAAACCCTACCAGTACGTATCCATCCGGTCGGATATCACTAACCGCAAACAGGCAGAGGAAGCGCTGATCAATAATGAGCTTCGTTTCAGGGAGTTTTTCGAAACAGCCCCTGAAGCACTTTTTGTGATTGATCCGGTAACAATGTCTTTTGTGGACTACAATGATAATGCGCTGAAGCTGCTCAATTATACGGCGGAAGAATTGCTCGCCAAGTCGCCCCAGAATGTTAGTCCGTTGCTTCAGCCGGATGGGAAAAGATCGCTTTTAAAATTGTTGGAATTTATAAGGGCCACCATGAATGGTGAGCGCCCCATCTTTGAGTGGGTGATCAATGATTCTGCCGGCAATTATATCTTTTGCGAGATAAGGCTCAATTTGCTTACCAATACCGCCCGCCCGCTCATCCGGGTAAGTGTACTGGACGTTACAGAAAGAGTGTTACTAAAAGAAAGACTGGTAGAAGAGGATCTCAAAAAGCAGCAGGAAATAACGGATGCCGTAATAAGTGCACAGGAAAGGGAGCGATCCTTTTTGGGGGAAGAAATGCATGATAATATTAACCAGATACTGGCTACGTCTATGCTGTATATGGATCTTGCAATAAGTGACGAAAATCCAAGAAAAGATATCCTGATCAATAGCAGGAATTACATTTATATAGCGATGCAGGAAATCCGCAAGCTTTCCAAATCGTTGCTGCCCCCCACTTTGGGTGAAACCAGTTTAACAGGTGCATTGGAGGAAATGATAACCCAGATTGAACAAGCCGATGATTTGCGCTTTATAAGAGAATGGAAAGGTATTGATGAAACTTTATTAAGTGAAAAATTAAGCCTTTCAGTCTACCGGATCGTACAGGAGCAAATCAACAATATTTTCAAACATGCAAAAGCCACCAAAGTTATTATCGGGTTAACCCAGAACAAGGAAATTCTCCGGCTGAGGATTAAAGACAACGGAATTGGTTTTGATACTGCGGTGAAAAGAAATGGCATTGGGTTGAAAAATATCATCAGCAGAACCAATTTGTTCAAGGGTGAAGTAGTCATTAATTCCCATCCCGGCGAAGGGTGTGAGCTTTTAGTCAGTTTAAAAATGAATGGGTAGGGTTATAAGGCACATGAATTTATCAGCGTTTTATATCCCGGTATCGTGACGACATAAACCCAGGCTGAGGAGTTTATGTATTACGTTCCACTTCGTGATTTGACACAGATGAGCTACCAAAATTAATTTACCCGCTCTATAAAGTTCCCAACTGGTATGCAGCACAAGGGAGTGACACAACGATGCTGCTCATTGCTTCCTGGCTGGCACAAAAAAATCCCCCCTGCAAATTGCAGGAGGGAAAGTAATTACACTCGTAAAAATCAATCAATGAATGGCTACGGAATTAGTAACCCATTCCACCCATGTCGGGAGCACCGCCATGGTTATGGGCTGCTTCTTCCTTAGGCCTGTCGGCAATTACACATTCTGTAGTTAACAACATACCTGCGATAGAGGCTGCATTTTCCAAAGCAATACGGGTAACTTTGGTTGGATCGATTACACCGGCTTGTAACATTTGCTCGTACACTTCTGTACGTGCGTTAAAGCCGAAATCACCTGTTCCTTCCTTGATTTTCTGTACTACAATGCTGCCTTCGATACCGCTGTTGATAACGATCTGGCGCAATGGCTCTTCAATAGCACGCTTGATGATCTGGATACCGGTTGTTTCATCTTCATTGATACCTTTCAGGTTATCCAAAGAAGCGATTGCCCGGATAAAAGCAACTCCACCACCTGGTACAATTCCTTCTTCAACAGCTGCCCTTGTAGCATGTAAAGCGTCATCTACACGGTCTTTCTTCTCTTTCATTTCAACCTCTGTAGCTGCACCAATGTACAACACAGCAACACCACCGCTCAATTTAGCCAAGCGCTCCTGTAATTTTTCCTTATCATAATCAGAAGTGGTTACTTCCACCTGTGCCTTGATTTGGTTTACTCTTGCTGTGATGGCTTCTTTTTCGCCTTTACCACCTACGATGGTTGTGTTGTCTTTATCAATAACGATAGAATCTGCAGAACCTAAATAAGTAAGATCTGCGTTATCTAATTTATAACCTTGTTCTTCGCTGATAACAATACCTGATGTAAGGATAGCGATATCCTGCAACATTTCTTTTCTCCTGTCGCCAAAACCGGGTGCTTTTACTGCAGCCACTTTAATAGTGCCACGCAATTTGTTCACCACCAGTGTAGCCAATGCTTCACCATCAAGGTCTTCAGCAATGATCACTAATGGGCGGCCACTTTGTGCAACTTTTTCCAGGATAGAAAGAATATCTTTCATTGCAGATATCTTTTTATCATAGATCAGGATATAAGGGCTCTGCAACTCAGCTTCCATCTTTTCGCTGTTGGTTACAAAGTAAGGAGAAATATATCCCCTGTCGAATTGCATACCTTCAACTACTTCAACAGTAGTATCTGTACCTTTTGCTTCTTCAACAGTGATTACACCTTCTTTACCGACTTTGGTCATTGCTTCAGCAATTAACTTTCCTATTGCAGGATCATTGTTGGCAGAAACAGAAGCAACCTGTTCAATTTGCTCGCTGTTGTTACCCACTTCCAGTGATTGCTGCTTTAAATGGCCCACTACAGCTGTAACAGCTTTATCAATACCACGTTTCAGATCCATTGGATTAGCACCGGCAGCAACATTTTTTAAACCTTCAGAAATAATTGACTGCGCAAGAACGGTAGCCGTTGTAGTACCATCACCAGCAATATCACCGGTTTTAGACGCTACTTCCTTTACCATTTGTGCACCCATGTTTTCAATAGGATCTTCCAGTTCAATTTCTTTAGCAACTGTTACACCATCTTTGGTAACCTGTGGCGCACCAAATTTCTTTTCTATAACTACGTTGCGACCTTTTGGTCCAAGTGTTACTTTTACGGCATTTGCCAATGTATCAACGCCTTTCTTCATTTTGTTGCGGGCGTCAATATCGAAATATATCATCTTTGCCATTGTGAATTAATTTGAAAATTAAAAAATTAGAAAATTAGAAAATTAGAAAACGCTAACAGCCTTATGGATTTAATTTTCACATCGAGCCACTGAGCCATTTTCACATTAAATTATACGATCGCCAGAATATCACTTTCTCTCATGATCAGGTATTCAGCGCCTTCGATCGTTATTTCCGTACCGGCATATTTACCATACAAAACCGTATCACCAGTTTTAACAGTAACCGGTTCGTCTTTCTTGCCAGGACCAGCGGCAAGCACGGTTCCACGCTGTGGTTTTTCTTTTGCAGTATCGGGGATAATGATACCACCTTTCGATTTTTCTTCAGCCGCTGCGGGTTGTACTATTACCCTGTCGTGCAAAGGCGTAATTTTTAGCTTGTTAGCCATAATTGTATTGATTTTTGATTAATAGAATAATATCGTCCCTGCTGATTTTGCCGGGCAGGCGAAGGTACACCAATTTCATACCAAAGAGAGCTTAATTGCATTGTTGTCAGAGTTTGGCGCAAAAAAAATGACACAGTCGTACTTTAATGAAAATTAGTCAGCCAATGTACTACCGGGCGGCCGGAATTTTGTCAGTTGTGACAAATACCTGGAATGGATTTCAATAAACAGCAGTTTATAGCCAAATGCAGCCGAACCCGCTTTGGCAGCAGCGCTTGAATACGGCTGCATATTTTGAAAGGTGGCTAAAATGTTTACCTTCGCACTTCAAAAGTTCTTTCCGAAATGATCAGTAGAAGAAATATCAGGGTTAAAGTGATGCAGAGCCTCTATACGCTAGACAGTTTTAGCAGTGAATTAAAACCCGGCCAGGCAGTTAGTTTATTAAAAAAGCAAATAGATCAAACCCGCCAGCTTTTTGTATACCTCGTTTACTTTATCAGTGAAGTAGCCCGTTATGCAGAAAAGGATGCGCTGAAAAAAGCCTCCAAACATCTCCCTACACAGAACGACCTCAACATTAATACAAAAATTGTCGGCAACGAGTTATTGTGGAAGATACTTGAAGAACCTGGCTACAAGGCTGCCGTGGCGGAGTTTAAACCTCAGCATATTGCAGACGAAGAATTATTACGAAAGACTTACCTGGCTTTAATAGCCTCAGAAGAATACCAGGAGTATATCGGCCTTCAGTCGAGAGACAAAAAAGGGGAAAAAGACATCCTGGAATTTATATTTACCAACCTGATGCTGCCTAACGAAAATTTCATCAGCCATGTGGAAGAGCATTTTATTAATTGGGACGACGACGCAGAGATGATGAATATTTTAATTCAGAATTTTTTACAAAAGCCCTCCACCTATGATTTCAACGAAATGGTGAGTAAAGAGAAATGGGATTTTGCTAAAAACCTTTTGGAAACCACCATCGACAAAAAGGAAGTGAGCATGGAATTGCTGAAGCCGAAGTTGAAAAACTGGGATGCTGAACGTATTGCTGCGCTTGACCTGATTATTATACAAATGGGCATCAGTGAATTTTTGTTTTTTGAAACCATTCCAACCAAGGTAACGATCAATGAATATATTGATTTAGCAAAGGATTACAGCACCCCGCAAAGCGGACAGTTTATCAACGGTATACTGGATAATATCCACAAGGAGTTAACCATTGAAGGGAAGATTCACAAGAAGAATTTCCGGAACAGCACGCTGTAAGCGCTTCCATTACGCTTACCCTTAAGATATTGCAATTACGAATTAAATTTGGCGGGCGATGATCGATCACCAACCGCTTATTTTATAACTTTGATAAAAACTATCAGTGAAAAGATACACTTTGATTTTAATAGCAACCGCAGCATTGGCCGCTTGTAATGTGCGCAGAAATGACAAGGTGGTGGATGATGCGGTGCAACAAAAAGCAACCGCTTTGTTAGATACTACCGTGGTGCAGCTTATCGACAGCTTATACAATTTCGGCAAGGTAACCGAGGGAGAAAAAGTTACCTATAATTTCCGTTTTAAAAATGTGGGAACAAAGCCAATGGTGATCACCAGCACTTCAGCCAGTTGCGGATGTACGGTACCGGAAAAACCTGAAAAACCAATATTGCCCGGCGAAACGAGCTTTATAAAAGTTGTGTTCAACAGCCAGGGAAAGGTGGGACCTAATCAAAAAACCGTTACGGTGATGGCCAATACCAAACCTGCATTCCCGCCGTTAATTTTAACCGGCGACGTTACAGCTGCAAAATAGAAAACCAATTTTTTTAATAATTAACAAACAACACATGCAATTACTAGGAATTTTTTTAACCATGGGCCAGGGAGGCCAGGGAAGCAGCAGCTATTCATTGATTTTTATGGGCGCTATGATATTGGTTTTCTGGATGTTTATGATCCGTCCGCAGGCCAAAAAAGCAAAGCAGCAGAAAACATTTATAAGCGACCTCAAAAAGGGCGATAAAGTAGTTACCATTGCGGGCATCCACGGTACGATCAATAAAGTAAATGAAGATGGTACTTTGATGCTGGAAGTGAGTCCGGGGAGTTACCTGAAAATTGAAAAAAGTACAGTAAGTATGGAAATGTCTGCAAGCCTCAATAAGCCTGCAACAGAAACCAAGGCCTAGGGACATTACCATTCGGGAATGACCGGGCTCCGGAGAAATCAACTTTGGATTCCTTCCCAAAAATCAACTTAACAACTTAACCGGCCGTTTTAAATCGGCTGGTTTTTTATTGTCATCCCATTAACAATCCGGAACAATGTTTTTTTCGCACCAATTGAAGATTTCCCCTTCTCTGTGCAATTCGATGTTCGAATTCGGGTAATCAAAATAAGCTAATTATCTTTAACGCATCATCGTTACGAAAATATTTTTTCAATGATTTTAAAAGTGGGCATCACGGGCGGAATGGGAAGTGGAAAAAGCACCGTATCGAAAGTTTTCGAGGTGCTTGGCATACCTATTTATTATGCAGATGATGCAGCCAAACGCCTGATGAATGAAGATGAACAACTGAAAGTACAGTTGAGAAAATTATTCGGTGATGAAACTTATATCGATGGCGCATTAAACCGGAAATACCTTTCTTCCCTGGTTTTTAATGACGCAGAAAAATTAGCGCTGCTGAATTCCATAGTTCATCCTGCCACTTTGCGTGACACTGGGCAATGGATGCTGCAACAAAAAGCCCCCTATGCAATTAAAGAAGCAGCACTGATCTTTGAAAGCGGTGCACACCAGCAACTCGATTATGTAATTGGCGTGTATGCACCAGCTACCCTTCGCATACAACGGGTAATGAAAAGAGATCAGATCAGCCGGGAAGAAGTTAAACTCAGAATGGAAAAGCAAATCGATGAAGGAATTAAAATGCGTTTGTGTGATTATGTAGTTACAAATGATGAGCAGCAACTGGTGATACCACAGGTGTTAAAACTGCACGAGGCGTTTATGGCGATGAGGAGAAATACGTTCGTTCCATAAACCTTTTGCCACCTACTAATCGTTCCCATGGAACGAACATGCAACTCTTACTATTTTTTCTCATACACCAACCCCCCATTCACAAATGTTTTCAAAACCTGGGTTTGTAAAATTTCTTCTTCATTCATTGTCAATAAATCGCCGTTCAGCACTACAAAATCTGCGAATTTTCCCGGTTCAAGGCTTCCCTTTTCTTTCTCTTCGAAATTGGCTTTTGCAGCCCAAATCGTCATTCCCATCAGTGCCTGCTTTCTTGTTAATGCATTGGCTGTTTGATAACCTTCCGTTGGCCATCCTTTCGCATCTTTTCTTATACAAGCCGCATAAAATGTTTTAAAGGGACTGATGTCCTCCACGGGAAAATCGGTGCCCAGCGGCAGCCATCCATTTTGCTCAAGCAACTGCTTATATGCATAGGCGCCTTTCACCCTTTCGGGGCCAAGCCTATCGCCTGCCCAATACATATCAGAGGTGGCATGCGTGGGCTGCACAGATGGAATGACACTATTATTCCCAAACAGATCAAAGTCATTTTCATTGATGACCTGTGCATGTTCAATTCGCCAGCGACGGTCATTTTTGCCTTTGAGGTATTTCGCATAAATCTGCAGCATCACGCGGTTGCCCGAGTCGCCAATTGCATGTGTACACATCTGGAAACCGTGTTTATAAATTTTACCCGCCACTTCATCAAAGTGCTTTTGCGTACTCAATAGAAAACCGTAGTGCCCTGACTTATCTGAATAGGGAGCCAACAGGCAGGCGCCTCTTGAACCCAGGGCTCCATCTGCATACACTTTAAAAGACCGCACATTTAATCGATCTGTCTTTATCATGCCACGTTTAAATAATGCTTCATAGTTTGCAGTATTGTCGCTTAACATGATGTATAAACGCATTTTGAGGTCTCCTTTCTTTTGCATGGTTTCCACCAGTTTTACCTCATCGTATTGTAAGCCACAATCGTCGATAGTAGTTAGTCCAACTTTGAAACAATTTGCCTGTGCATTTAAAAACGCCTCCCTTCTTTGTTTTAGATTAGGAAGCGGAATTTTTGATCTTACCAGGTCTACCGCATTGTCAATTAATATCCCGGTTAATTTTCCATCTCTTGTTTCCACTTCGCCCCCGGCTAGTTTCATCCCAGGTACAATTCCAGCCAGTGCTTTCCCGTTCGCAATTGCTGCATGCCCGTCAACCCTGGTTAGGAAAACCGGCCGGTATGGAAATAGCTCATCCAGTTTTTCCCGGCCAGGAAATTCCTTTTTATCCCAATCATTCTGATCCCAACCTCTTCCCGTTAACCATCCATCCGGGTGGCTCACAGCATACTCTTTTAACCGGTCGAGAATCTCTTCCCAACTTTTGGTGCCGGTTAGATCAACGGTTTGTAAACCGAGTCCATATCCAAGAAAATGCGCATGTGCATCAATAAACCCGGGATAAATAAAAGCATGCCCGGCATCCAAAACAGTTTTAGCCGCAAACTCATTTGTTATCTTGTGGGTTGTCCCGATGGATATAATTTTCCCATCCTTAACCGCCATGGCTTCCTCAACAGAAAACAAACTGTCAACGGTGTAAATACGGGCGTTGTACACCAACAAGTCGGCTACTTTCTTTTGAGAGAATCCAATGGAAGTCATGGTTAATAAAACAAGCAATAATAATTTATTCATGATGGAGGTTTTATTCATTGCCGCACTGAGTTATTTCACAGGCACTGCAGCAAATAGAAAACGAGACCATAGCCTGGTTTCCCTAATTTCAAATTCCTAATTTTTAATTTAAACACTAATGCATAAACATCGCGGGATGTTGCTTATTAAATAGCGTCGCATCCTGGTAAGCTTTGGCGGCAGCAAGTATGGTCGCTTCTTCGTACAGGTTACCGATAAGCGTTATGCTTTCAGGCAATCCTTTTGAGGTAAAGCCAATGGGAAAAACCACCACCGGGTGGCCGGTAAGATTGGTGATGCTTAGCTGGTTACCTGCGAAGGTAGGAGCAATGATTACATCATAGTTTTTCATGAACTGGTTCATCGATCCGATCAGCTCAGAGCGGTGCCTGTTGGCATTAATGTATTCAACTGCGGGAATCATTCGTGACACCCTGAATGAGTTTGGCCAAAAGTCTTTATCCTGCCTTCGTATCAGATCGTCCCTGTTACTCCTTGTTAATTCATCAAACGCCGCGGCTGATTCTGCACTCAGAATAACACTCACCAGTTCAACAGGATAGATCAATGAGTCCGGAAAATCGACCGGTGTCACATCTGCTCCTAATTTTCGATAAGTTTCAATAACCTTCCACTGCGATGCATCTTTGGGAAGCTTTTTGAAATAGTTGGCGATATATGCAACGCGTAGTTTTCCAAAATTTACTTTTCCTGTATAATTGAATGCACGATTCACAGCACTCGCATCTTTGTCGTCCCTGCCTTTCAGGTAATAAAATACTACTGCAGCATCTTCAGCACTTCTGCAGATCGGGCCGGTTTTATCGAGGCTCCAACATAACACCATTGCCCCACTCCTGCTGATAGAACCGAATGTGGGCCTTAGCCCGGTGGCACCACAGGTATTGGAAGGTGATACAATAGAACCGAGCGTTTCAGTACCAATTGCAAATGGCAATAACCCTGCAACAGTGGCCGACGCAGAGCCAGCAGAAGAACCACTCGAACCACGACTGGTGTCCCAGGGATTTCGTGTTTTGCCACCAAACCAAAGATCATTATAGGCAAGCTCACCCAACGTCAGCTTTGCACACAATACTGCGCCTGCATTTTTTAATTGTGTATATACAAACGCATCCTCATCAATTGACTGGTCTTTATAAGGTACCGCCCCCCAGGTGGTTTTATAGCCCTTTACTGCAAACAGGTCTTTCAGTCCATAAGGAATGCCATGCAGCGGTCCACGGTAGTTGCCCATTTTAATTTCTTCATCTGCCTGTTTAGCCTGTTGCAATGCGAGTTCTTCTGTAAGGCTGATGACGCATTCAAGGGTATTTCCCCATTTCTTTAACCGATCGATAAAAAACCGGGTTAACGCAACGGAACTGATCTTCTTGTTCTTGATAAGCGATGCCAATTGTAACACGGAATAAAATGCCAGTTCATCTTTATTTTTTGGCACAGTCACATTTTGTGGGATGTTCCATCGGATAAGATTTTGTTTAGTTGGAATTACAAATCCTGGCGGAGCCGGAACAAAGGCAAACGGGTAATTCAGGTTGTTTGGAATGGGCAGCTTGTGCATCTTTTGATACTGAACAACATTGTCTTTCAATCCATCGATCATTGAATCTTTTTCGGGTGCGGTGAAATTGAGGTCGAATAATTTAGAAGCAGCTGTTATCATGTTCGTATCAATTTCCTGCTGTGCAAAAATGCCCGATTGAAGGAAGCAGCATAAAAAAAGCAGTAGTTTATTTTTCATATTATTCCAGGTTGGAATTTAAATATAATGAAATTATAGTTTCCACTGAATTGAAGAATCCGAAAAGTGGAAGCAACAACGTGAGCCATTCGAGTATTGCTGGATGTCAAAAAGAAGAAGTGAAATTTTGCGGACCTGACGAACTATCAACGGGAATATCAAAAAGGCGCACCCAAATTTTATCTTGGAGAATTTGCAGATAAACCTGATGCCCATGCACATTGCTGCGATGGAACCGATCATCGAATGGGCATCGATTTTATGCAGGCAACATGAAAAAAGCTTACTGAACCTGTTATCAGCTATAAAAACAAGATGGGATACGATGCTGATACGAATATTTGTTTGCGCAATGACTACCGCGAGACTGAGCTATTGTTATCCTGCTACCGTGAATGGTGAACAACGGCCGTTCTATGAAATCGCAAAGCGCAACCTACTTATTAAAAGTGGATTTTATTGCTTTTAATGTTCCGGGAGTTGACCATGTACCCGGTACAATCATGCGCCGGATGGTGTACAGTGGTTCTGTAGAATCTCGTTTTGTAGACAGGATAAATGCGAGCTGGTAGCCACGGCTTTTTATTTCGGGAATGGCGGCCTGGTTCCATAAACCAAAAGGATAGGCAAAGTATTTTATAGGTTTACCTGTGATAGCTTCCAATTTGGTCTTAGGGATAACGAGCTGGCTATCCCAATCTGCCCCTTTGTATTTGGTCACCATATGATGATCCCACGTGTGTTCTTCAATAGCATGGCCGCTGTCAGACAAATTTTTAATTTGTTCCTTGCTCATATAGCGGGGCCGGTTGATAGAGATGGTCATTATAAAGTATACCCCTTTGAAACCGTATTTGTTCATTTCCGTGGCGCCGATGGTGTACTGTTCTGCATCTGTATCGTCAAAAGTTAGCATGATCGGCTTCGCTGGCAAAGTGCCGTCGTGCACCAGGTATTCATACAACTCGTCGGGTAAAATAGTTTGATAACCGCTATCATGGAGGGCTTTCATTTGCTCGGCGAAAGCGGCAGGTGTTACCGAATAACTTTTCATGCTTTCACTTTCGCCCGCACGGAAATTGCGGATATGATGATAGCATAAAACCGGCACTTCCTTTTTTGCAAGAATAGCTGCAAGGCTCGCCATCGGCTTGTTAGAGCCAACTGCTTCATTTGTCGGTTTGGCAGCGGTCGCTTCCGTTTTTACGTTACTGGAATTTGAAAAACATCCTGTCATTAAAAACAGGACACTGCTGCACGCAATTAAAGTATACTTCATGGGTTTAAAAGGATTTGCAATAAGCAAAAAAAATCGCCGGTTTACTGATATTGAATATAAATTGGCTTTGGAGTAAATTTCAATAATTCTGTGGGTGTATACATCCCGCTGGTGTTGGCTTTATTGTCGTTTTTATAAAACAATTTAAACCCGGTAAACTGAACCGGCTCTTTATAAATGTATCTCAGGTAGGTAGATCTTTTCAAAATCTTGTCGCCAAAGCCATCCATATCCATTACCACCTGCACTTCAGGCAAAACTTTTATTTTATCATAACCTGTTACCATACCCTGGGTAAAACGATGTACCACCAATACTTTGGGCGGAAGATTGTTCTTACGAACTATATTCACTAAAAAGTCGATTGCATCATTGATGTCACCGGCATTGAAAGTGCCGATTTTTGAGCCGGGTACTTCACCGTTCTTCAAGGAAAATTCGGGATCGATACCTAAATGAACATTGGGTAATGAAAGATATTTCTCCAGCATTGGCACTTCATCTTTAACTGAACTATGCCCTACCTGTATATCCAGGAAAACCTTTGCGTCAATTTGCTTTGCCCAGTTCATTATGGTATCTATCTGGTGAAAAGGCATGCGCATCCGGTGCTTGCTATCTTTTCCGGGTGCTCCCTGCGCCGTTACCGCCACATAATGCAGTGCAGGAATTACCTGCATCGTTGTATCGGCAGCCTGCCATTTGGCGACTTCTTCCTGTAATTTTTTCAACATTTGCTCTTTAGGCAATTCACCTAAAATCCCCATCCGCTTCGAATATAAATTGCCGTAAAAGGCAACGATCCTGTGGTATGGCAATAATGCTCCGGGCAAGGGGTAAGGAGCTTTCACCGGCCATTTCCCGGTAGTATCATAATTACTGAGGGCCAACATTTTCTTGTTGTAATCAGCAGTATCTATCTTGGATAGAGTGGGTGCTGCGGAATCTTTACCAGGTGATGTTTTTTCAGTCGCCTGGAGTATTTCGGCAGTTTTTGCATTGTTGCAACCGGCACAGTAAAGAAATAAGATCGCAGAAATCAATGTAACAAAGGATGCTCTCAAGGGCTTTTTCATAAAGTAATTAAAATTGGCGCGAAGGTAAATCATTTGAAAGATTCAGCAGGTTTAATGATATTCACAATAAATAAAATTGCCATGTAAAACTGCTCAATGCCATTGAGCGGGTTGTTACACAAATCTGTTTATCTTTTGTATAATTCACAGAAATTCACTCTTTGGCTGAAGGCAAAAACCGCTCCTCTTTTACCGCGGTTCTTGTTAAACTTCTTGAAATTTTATCGGCTATGATATTGTAGTTCATTGTATCATTCTTTTTCTGATGGGCCCTGACTTTGTTCAAATGGATTGAATGGTTTTTGAAAAGCATCAACATTTGCCGGAGAAGGTCAACATTTCGAAGCTCCTTTCCATCCTTCGTAACAAAATTATCGGCCATCAATTTTTCTGCCCTTGAAGGAAGTCCCATAACATATTGGCTATCCGTGAAGACCTGGATATGCACCTTGCCGAAATTGGCCGATACATATTCTACAGCTTTTATTACTGCTGTCAATTCCATACGATTATGAGTGGTGTCGGCTTCATTTCCCCGGATAACAATTTCCCTGTTCTCATATAACAGAATTGCCACCCATGCACCCATTCTTTTTTGAGTATGACAACTCCCATCCGTATACACTATTACTTCGCTGGCTGTAAGAAGATCTTTCATAATAATTCGGTGTTGATCAATCGCATCCGGTAAGCATTCATAGCTGTTTCTCCCAGTTTTTTAATAAGGCGATAATTTACCAGCACGCCAACGGGTGCGCCGATGACGGGTATCAACTGGGCCATTTTGGCAATATCAAGATAATCCCTATATTCCTGTTGAAAATTTCTCCAGTCAAACTGGTGAATATCTTCCGGCAAATTTTGCCGCTGTTGTTCCCAATTGACCATCTTATTATAAACCATCCTGCGATGTGACTGGCTTGAAAAAGCAAGCTCGAAGATATGCAGCAGGTAAATTCTTTCCTTATAATCATTTACATCGAAACCATACAGCACGGCGATATCAAACAATAATTTTAGTTTGATGCCGATCAGGATTGGGAAATCCGCGAGGCCCAGCAAGATGCCACCTGCACCGGTTATACCTCCTTCGATCGCTGCTGTGTTTCTATACCAGTCAATTTTTTTCTGTACGACTTCTTCCCGTTCTCTTAAGGCTGCGTTCAATAAAGGGCCGGAGGTAGTATATTTTGCTCCAAACAAAACGCCCCGGATCATTTGCTTGATGGTAGCCGTGATGGCCTTATGAATCTTTTCAGGTATCCAGCCATTTATCTTTACCTGGATATTTTTAGAAAGGTGATTCAACAGGGAAGGTTTCCGCTGCATTTTGTTTTGCCAGGTTTTTAGCGCTGCAGCTGCTAACACATCATATCCGTCTGTCATAAATTTAATATTTACTGAATGGTGCCAGTATAGCAAATCACACTCCAATAAATTAAAATGAAAAACATGTTGTTATTCAATAAATCTGACTCAAAATAGTTTTAAAACAACCAACAATAAAACGAAATCGGGTACCAGGCTTTTTATAAAATTATTGTTGTACATTCAAAATTGTATAAAATTGCGCCAATGAAACTTTTCAATTGTAGTACCATACTATTATTAGCCATTCTCTTTTTTGCAGGGGAGCCGGTTTTTGCACAAAGAAAGAAACCCGCCAGGAAGGTAAGAACTGCCTCCGCCACTAATAACCTCATCAAAAACGGTATCCAACTAAAGATCAATGGGTTTAAAGTGAGTGACGCATATCTTATGTTTGACGATGAAAATCTTGTGCCGGAAGATAACAAAGTCGACCTGAACCAGAATGTAAATATGATCTTAATTATTGAAGAAGGCTGGAATGAGACAGGCGGCGGGGTATTCCCCGGAAGTAAACAGGTGATAAAACTTAGTAACGGCAAAGAAATATCAAACTCGGAAGACTTGTTTGCTGCATTTGATGAAACGGGTGTTTCCACGGAAGAAGCCCGTTATATTACTTTAAATGCGCAGGTTACCGATCCAAAAACCCGGAAGAACACTGTTGTTGTAAATTTTAGGGTGTGGGATAAAAAGGGCGCCGCTGAAATAACAGGTTCCTATAAATTATATATAAAGTAATACTGGTTTACGGTGCGCCCCCAGCCTTTACCAATCGTTTTTTTAAATAATGATAACCAATCGTTTTTAGAAATCGCCGCTTGCGCCGCCGCCTCCAAAACTGCCTCCGCCAAAACCCTTACTTTCTGGAGTTGCCTGTATTGAAAGGCTTTGTGCGAGGATGATTGACTCCAATTGCATTTTTCCATTTTCAGCAAGGGGATTTATATCAAAATTTGTAAAGCCGTGTTTTGGAGTTCTCAGGTATCGTGATAAAGCATATGAAACGGCAATCAGGATAATTCCCCCTACTGCCATAATCATTTCAACTGCTGCGAATGCATAATAATAGCGCACCGTAAAAACGATCACAGCCACAAGTAATAATCCGAGACGAATCAATAGTCTATCTTTTTTTTGAATTCCCCTGGCAATATATACAAGCGGAATAATCAGCGTTAAAATCCAGAATATCCAGCCAAATGGCAAGGGCTGCTCATCAGCAATTTCAAAGTTGAACAGGGCATTTCCTGCTTCTCTAACCACATAGTAATTGGCCGATAAATAAACAGTGGCCAGCGCAGAAACAGATAGTGTTTGTAAACAGTTTTGATATAGCATGTTCTTAGTAAGGCCTTGCATTCGCTTTGTAATAAAAAAACAGCCAAAAGAAACTGCCATTAGCACAAATGGAAGAACGGCTTTTGCGGCTACGCCCCATGGTAAGATGGCAAAAAAGAAAATACCGAGCAATGCAATATAACCCGCAATGCTGATCGCCCTGTCTGCAAACCGTACACTATAATACACGCAAATAATAAAGATGATCCAACAATTTGCAAGGGCGCCTGCATTAAACAGGTAACTGATTCCGCCCGCAAATGAAATGGCCGAGATCCAGGTCAATGCATCATCTACACCCGATTTAAAATGATTTTTAGATTGCACGATGTATTCCAATGCCGCATAAGACAGCAAACCAAAAAAGATCGCAATGCCGCCAACCGCATGTTCAATTGAACCTAGGAATACCAATGAAAAAAGGCCGAAAGAAAAAAGCAGGATCACTGTCGTTAAAATAAAAAGGCCAATCCTGATAAAGAAATTGGGCGTATAAAAACCTGCAGTAAAATGGCGATTGATGCCATTCAATTCGTCCTTTTTTAAACAGGTTTGATGAAAGGCGCCGGCAGCCTGTTCCTGGATAAATAAATTATTCAGCCATACGGTATTATAGGCTAGCATGTTTCTTTTAATTTTTTATTGCACCGGATTAAAAACAACGCCAGTACAATCCCCGAAATGATAAAATAAAAAAATGCCGCATACAAAGATCCTTCATTAAAACCTGACAGGCGATCCAGAAAATTCAACACAACATAACTTGTACCAATATAAACATAGAACGCAATGACGAGTACAAAATAAAAGGAGCTGTTTAGGACGGCCTTGCGATATAAAAAATAAGAACTGATCACTAATGATAAAAACCAAATGATATTAAGGATTTCAAAATGGAACAGTGCAGCAAGCAGGGAAATCAAAAGAATGTGAGTGCCAAAGTTGGCATAAGTAAACTCAAAATGATCCTTTATGCTCATTTTCCTGGTTGCCCAGGCGATGATCATTAAAAATATACCCAATGCAATTCCGGTAAAAATAACCGGGCTGGTATTAAAATCATTGGAAGTTAACACCTGCAACGGTGTGATCGTAATACCCACCCAGGCGGCAAGATTAACAATGGCCATGCTCAAAACACCTGCATGATCAAAATAGTAGGCATAAAAAAACAAAAGCAGCATTGGAAAAAAAATAGCCAATCCGTAGCGGTTGCCAAACAGGTTGTATTGAAATTGCAGGTATGCAATAAAAGTAAGAAAAGTACAACAGGCCAGTATCAGCACATAATCAAAAAATGAATTGGGAGCAACCACTTTACCGGTAGAAAACGGCAATTTATTTTTGAAACAATAATAACAACACCCGGTACACACCAGTGCTATAAAAAGCAAAGTAATCTGGTGACCGATTGAGTCAATATTTTTATATACCAACGTGCCCAGGCCTGCACTAAACAGCAGGATACCAAGATAAAGCAGCGTCTTTATCTCCCAATGAACAGAAACAAGCGCTTTGTTGCGCTGCAATTGAATTTTTTCATACGAATCGCCTGATATAAATCCTTCGCTGTGCAATTGATCGAAAACATTTGTATTCATTCTTTCATAATTGGGATTAAATATAAAACAAATATTTGTTTAAGCGGCTGTTAGCAATCGCAAGTTGATTGAACGGCTGTTGAAGTTGGTGCAGTTCAGGCGGATGCTAAAATTTTGACGTTGATTATTGTCTTTGATAAGATGACTGCCATAAATTGCTTTAAAAAATTACCTACTTTCCAACTTTAAAACACCCAGATGTTACAACCCGATTTTTCCCCCATCCTGCAAATAGAAACTACCCGCCTGTTGTTGCGGCCGGTGAATAAAAGAGATGCACATGAAGTTTTCCAACTTCGCAGCAACGAGCAGGTTATGATGTATATTGATAAAGAAAGAGCCGCAAGTATTACAGATGCAGAGGCCTTCATTAACCGGATTATACAATCACTGAACGCCGGCGATGGTATCACCTGGGCCATTTGCACCAGCGAAGATCCATCTACCTTAATTGGTACGATCGGATACTGGCGGCTCATAAAAGAACATTATCGTGCTGAGATCGGCTACATGCTACATCCAGGTTTCTGGAATAGAGGGATTATGAAGGAAGCATTGGTGAAAGTGATAGAAACCGGGTTTAATTCACTTAACCTGCATAGTATCGAGGCACATATTAATCCCCAAAACACGGCTTCTGCCTGCCTGCTGACCGGCACCGGCTTTACCCGGGATGCTTATTTCAGGGAAAACTTTTTCTTCAATGGCATTTTCAAGGATACGGCGGTATATTCAAGACTGGCGTAAGGAACCAATGTTTTAAAGTGACCCAATTGATTTTTTGCAAAGAGCAACAATTAAAATTATGGCACCAAGCTTGCATATTTCAAAACTGGCAGATAATGATATAGAAGAACTTGTACAACTGGTTAACAGTGCCTACCGCGGAGAAAGTTCAAAAAAAGGATGGACAACGGAAGCGGACTTATTGGACGGAATTCGCACCGACACGAAAGCCATTGAATTGATTTTGCAAAAAAGGGCGCAGTGATATTGGTGGCCAACAATGAAGCAGGCAGAATGATAGGATGTGTGTACCTGCAACAATACGAGACACAATTGTACCTGGGTATGCTTACCGTGTCACCTGAAATACAATCCCGCGGTATTGGAAAACAACTTCTTCGTGCAGCAGAAAATTATGCAATACAAATGAGCTGCACAGTAATAACCATGACAGTAATTGATGCACGGGCTGAGTTAATTGAATGGTATAAACGGCATGGCTACCACGCTACGGGTGAAACCATTCCGTTCCCCAGTAGTCCTTCATTTGGCATCCCGAAACAAGCGCTCCAATTTATCGTGCTGGAAAAACAGACAGGCGATATCTAATCTACAAATAGCCGTTATTTGTATTTCCAACAAAGAAATCAACACGGGTTTTATTTCGCAGCAAGATTTAATTTCGCCTAAGTTATCCCCATTGCATACCAACATATAAGATTGCGTAAAATTTTCTGATAAGTTTTTAGAGTCAGGCAGGTATATATACCAACAAACAATAATTCATAAAAAAATGATTCTATTAGGAACACCAATCAATATCGCAGAGCGTAGATATTAACATTGTTGTATATAACATTTTTTTGCATCGGGTTACCTTTTGCTAACTTTAGTATTAAGCAATGAGGATTAATTTTTAAATAAAACTAAACTAATGGTACAAAAAACATACTTTAAGACAAAAGATTATTGTAAAGTAAAATTCACTGTAAATGCTGAAAATGCTGAAACAATCGAAATTTTGGGCTTAAATAGTGATTGGGAAAATTCAATAGTGATGAGCAAAAAAAAGGACGGAAGTTTTACATGCGATGTCTCTTTGCCTAAAGGATCTCAGCATGAGTTTAAATATAAAGTAAATGCAACTGAGTGGGTTAACGAACCAGAAGCAGACAGCCAGCAGCCGAACGAATTTGGTGGCAATAACAGCGTTATCATTCTCTAATTTCATTCTCCATAAAAATTAAGCTCGCAGTATTATTGTTTAAGCGTTTGCACAAATAATAATACTGCCGCTGCTTTCGTTTCCTCTTCCGGTAAGTAAACCTATCGGCAATTCTTTTATTAAGTGACTACAGCATTAATAATTCACTAATGCCTGCCGGCATTTTCGTCTGACCGGCCCTTTGTTAAGTACGCCTGTACTTACCTGTTTCACTAACTTTTCTACAGTGCACCTGCCAGTTAACTGGCCAAAGCCATACGCCCCGCAATATTATTTTTAATTTTTATCCCCTACATTTGTTCAGATGGTTTTCATTTCAAAAAAACAAATCTGATCGGACATATGAAAAAATTAATAGTAATGGTAAGTTTTTGCCTGGTAGGAATTATGACTGGCGCACAACCTTTAAATGGCCGGGTAGCAATCCTTCCCGAGCCGGTAAAAATGGTTCAGCATGATGGCTTCTTTCAACTTCCGGCGAAAATATTGATCGAAGCGCCCGCCGATGCAGCATTGCAACCTACCCTAACTTTTTTGAAACAACGATTAAGCAGTCCAACAGGGTACAGCGTTTCTGTAAGCGCTCAGGCAGCTACGGCTCAAATCAGGTTAGTGCTGAACAAAACCGCCGACCAGGTAATTGGAAAAGAAGGCTACCAGCTTTTAGTAACTCCTACCATCATCACCATAAAGGCAAATGAACCTGCAGGCTTGTTTTATGGGGTTCAAACCCTTATTCAATTATTGCCGGTTTCCATTGAAAGCGATGTAACTGTCGCAGGCAAATGGCAGGTACCCTGTGTAGATATTACTGATTATCCCCGTTTTGGGTGGAGGGGCTTAATGTTCGATGTATCCCGGCACTTTTTTACAAAGAAGGAAGTGAAAGATTTTATTGACCAGATGGCACGCTATAAATTCAATTTGTTGCATTGGCATTTAACCGATGATGAAGGATGGAGGATAGAAATTAAAAGCCTTCCAAACCTCACAACAAAGGGATCTAAACGGGTAGATAAGACAGGTTATTTCGGCGCCTTCACTCCACCCCTGCCTGATGAACCCCTGAATTATGGCGGATTCTATACGCAGGAGGATATTAAGGAAGTAGTTCAATATGCAAAAGAGCGGTTTGTAAATATTCTTCCTGAAGTAGATGTACCGGGCCACAGTCTTGCTGCGATTGTTGCCTACCCAGAATTATCCTGCACAGCGGGTGCTGATAAGTACCGTGTACGCTCGGGTGAAAAGATAATGGACTGGCGTGGAAACGGTACTTTCACAGCATTGGTGGATAACAGCCTTTGCCCGGCGAACGAAAAAGTATATACATTTCTTGACAAGGTTTTTACAGAAATTGCTGCAATATTTCCTTTTGAATACATTCATGTGGGTGGTGATGAGTGTGCTAAAAACTTTTGGGAAGAAAGTGATGCCATCAAATCGCTGATGCAAAAGGAAGGCTTAAAAACAATGCATGAAGTGCAAAGCTATTTTGAAAAAAGAGTTGGGAAAATCATCGATTCAAAAGGGAAAAAACTAATCGGATGGGACGAAATACTGGAAGGCGGCCTTGCTGAGAATGCGGCGGTAATGAGCTGGCGCGGAGAAAAAGGAGGCATAGAAGCGGCAAAATTAAAACACGAGGTGGTCATGAGCCCAACTACTTATGCATATCTCGACTACATGCAGGGCGATCCCATTATTGAACCAAAAGTATATGCAACCTTGCGTTTAAGTAAAGCCTACCAGTTTGAACCGGTACCCGCAGGTGCAGATGCGAAATATATAAAGGGTGGACAAGGCAACATATGGACGGAACAAATACCGAATGTGCGTCACCTGCAGTATATGACCTGGCCGAGAGCCTTTGCAATTGCCGAATCCGTTTGGTCTCCAAAGGAAAAAAAGAATTGGAACAGTTTTGTTCAAAGAGTAGAACAACAATTCAAACGCTATGATATCCGTGAAATAAAGTACTCACCTGGCATGTACGATCCAATCTTCACCGCAAAGAATAATAAAGGCCAGCTGGGTATTGAGTTAGCTACAGAAATAGACGATCTCACTATTTACTATAGCTTCGACAATTCTTTCCCTGATAAATTTTACCCGAAATATACGGGCATGCTTACTCCACCAAAAGATGCTGTGATGCTTAAAGTGATTACCTATAAAGGAAATCAGCCGGTAGGAAGAATGATTGCCATGCCGCTGGATGAATTGGCTAAGAAAGCTGGCTTAAAAAAGTAAATCACAGCAATTAAATTATAAACCTCTTTTGGGGATTGGTATTAATGCAATATGGCAGACTGTGGTCTGCCATATTGCATGCTGGGAAGGGCTTTTATGAAAATATATTGATGTTGAATTTACTTTTGATTTAACAACTACAAGGCGATCTGCTTTTCAACCATTGTTTTGCGTAGGTTAATCAATCCATACCGCATGCGTCCCAAAGCTGTATTAATGCTGATATTCATTAAGGCAGCAATTTCTTTAAAGGTGAGGTCTGCATAATGCCGCATGATAATTATTTCACGTTGGTCTTGTGGAAGCATATCGAGCATTTTTCTTACCCGGTCATGAGTTTCCTCTGTAATGATGCATTCCTCGGCACTTTTCACGGCAAAATTGAGGGTTTCGAAAATGTCCACGTCATCGCTGGTTTTTATGGCCGGCATGCGCTTTGTTTTTCTGAAGTGATCAAGACACATGTTGTGGGCAATGCGCATCATCCATGGTAAAAATTTTCCTTCTTCTGTATAATGACCGTTTTTCAGCTTGTCTATCACACGGATAAATACATCCTGGAACATATCTTCGGCCAGGTATTTATCTTTTACGAGCAAATAAATAGAGGTGTACAATTTGCTTTTGTAGCGAACAACAAGCGCTGAAAGTGCCGCCGAATTGCCATCCAAATAAAGGTGAACCAATTGCTGATCCGAGAGAAGCATAAGGGATTTCATAAAATAAGTCTTTTTTTGTGTAAGTAATATGGAATGCCGGAATCTATCTGTAAAGATGGTTTAAGGTGCCTGTCAATTACATAGCAAATGTCAATCTTAAAAAAAAACTGGGTTGTAGAATAAGATTATTTATGTGTATCGTACTATTTCTACAAAGGGGTAAGCAGGTTTGAGGTTACATTAAATGGGCCTGACTACAAGCAAAATCACGCATAATGCCCAGGTATTGTGATAGAAGCGTTTAACTTCCTTTCCAGTTTAACTATGGAAACTATGTATCATTCGAACAACTGTCAGCTGCTAATAAATTAGGAAAGGATGGAAAACGGTTACGCCGGTGCAGCAAGTTAATCTGTGTTCGCGGGAATTACTGGTGTGTTGCAATTCTAAAAATTTGAAGTGCGCCAGGGAGATGAAAAATCATTGAAATGAAAAAGCTTCCCTTGAGGAAGCTTTTCACATTACTGGCAAGCAATCTTGATACTGTCTGAATTGTCAGACAAATCCTCCATAAATGATTTCAAAGGTTTCTATTTTTCGGGCAACATATAGCTGCTATTTTTTGCTGCAAAAATTAATTAGTTGCATTCCCTTACTGAATAGTAAGTGTAACAGATTTAGGTCCTCTATATGTCCGCCTTCCGTTTCAACACCACTTTTGAAAGAAATTTTGATAAGCGCTTTTTAAAATTTCGCTGTTTGCCTCGTTGGTTTTTAACCGGCAATTTCCTTGTTTGTGAATGCTGATTGTTTTATAAAGTTGCATACATTAGCAAATAAAAACAATGATCATTATCATATTTTTTATTTTATTTTTTTGCGTATAACTGTGGGTATCTCCAGGGCTTTTTTTAACAGGCGCCCTGGACTTTACTCACAGGTTTGAGGAAATTATGCGCTGCACAAATCACCGACTGTTTTAATGAGGAGTTGAAATAGCGGGCAGGCTTATTCGCTGTTCAGATATGCTGGCCCTACAAATTAATACATTGAGCTTTCCTATTTTTTATTTACCGCGATGTACTCGTACACAACATATCCCCAGGGTTCTATTTTCCATGATTTACCATTCAGCGGTTCTTTGGTACCCATAAAGACATTGTAAGGATTGCCTGATAAAGTTTTGTCCTTTACATTGATCACCTGTTCAGTTTGTGACAAATTTAATATAACAAATATCTTGTTACCGGCCTTTTCCCTTACGAAAGCATACAAAGCTTTATCATCCCCAACCCAAACTTTTCTGAAAGATGCATCTGCGGATAGTGCCGGGCTTCTTTTTCGAAGACTAAGCAATGTTTTATAAAAACCCGCTCTTTGAAATCTCCCAAAACTCATTGGATCTTTTTCAAAAAATTCAAGTGGCCGTAACACTGGTTCTTCCTGTCCTCCATATATCAGGGGAACGCCCGACTCCATGGTTTGTGTAAAAACAGCAAAAGGTGCATGCACGGGGCCCGGAAAAGTGCCGTAGTCGGATTTATTCCAGCTGTTTTCATCATGATTGCTGGTAAAATACATTTGGATCGTATTCTTAGCAAAGGAGGCATTCACTTTCTGTCTGATGCTGTCTGATGCAAACGCCGGTCTTTCTCCCGCGGCTACTTTTATCATCATATGAAACATGTCCCAGGGATAAACGGCATCAAAACCGTTCCTGCTTAAATAAGGCTTATCGCCTTCCGCCAGCATAAAAATATTTTGATTCACTTTTTTTAATTGTGAAATGCATTTTTTCCAGAAAGTACCCGGAACGTTCCAGGCCACATCGCACCTGAATCCATCAATGCCTGTTTTGATGAGCCAGTATTTCATTGCATTGATCATACTATCCTGCATCACCATGTTGTTGTAGTTCAATTGCCTTGTGTCTGCCCAATCCACTGCTACGGCTGCTTTCCCGGCGCTATCTTTCGCAAAAAAATCCGGTTGTTCGGTTAACCAGTGATGATCAGCGCCGGTATGATTAGGAACCCAGTCGATGATTACTTTCATCCCCATGCTATGAATTAACTGAACCAGCTTTTTCCAGTCGGTGATGGTTCCATATTCAGGATTGATGCCGGTATAATCTGATACAGCGTAATAGCTTCCAAGGGTTCCCTTTCTATCGGCCTTGCTGATTGGATTAATAGGCATAAACCACAAGGTTTGTACACCCATTGCCTTAATACGGCTAAGATGTTTTGCAAAAGCATTGAACGTTCCTTCTTTAGTATATTGACGAATATTCACTTCATAAATATTACCCTGCATAATCCATGAAGGATGTTTGATTGGCATCTCCGCATCCTTTCCGATGAGATCGTCCTGCTGGCAAAAAGCGGGGTGGGAAATAACTAATACCAATAGGATGATAGCAAAACGTTTTTTCATAACTGGCAATTTAAGTTGTAAGGTAGTAGAGTGCTTAAAGATAGATATTTAGTGATAAAGTTAAACTCCACGACTGGAAGTCATGCTAACGGTTTGCACAATGCAATCAAATGAATTTAACTGAAAGATTAGCGGCTGAATTCTTAATCAACACAGTTGTCCACGAAGAACGGTTGAAATACATATAAATAAATTAATTGATCTTATTGGAATTAAATTTACTTCCCAAAAAGAAAACCAGGAAAAATATTATGCTGATTACCATTTGCCTGTACTCCTTTTTTGCACAGGCACAAAATGTAGGTATTGGTACCACTACACCCGCTGCGAGGCCGGACGTAGCCGGCTTAAACCACTGGGACCTGGCTGGTACTGAAGGAGATGTGGCATAGGGAATGTGTCCTACAGGAATAAGTTTGGCGTAGCGCTTAGTGGAGGTGGCACAAGCAGCGCTTCCATTATGCAGTTCGGGCAGCCGGGCGGATACAACGTGCTTAGCCTCAGATCCATGGGAAATGCACGCTTCAACTAAATGGTGCCCTCAACACAATGGCAAAGAATTGGCAACAGGCAGTTACTATACCGGTCTGGATGTAGGTACACTTGTTGTGCAGGCATTTCGCGAATAAATAAAAAGCTGTTCAAGCAAGGCTACCTCTTCGCCGAAGAATAGGTAGAGTAAAAGACATTAATCACACAGTTACTTATCTGAAAAGGAATCACTAAAAAATCAGGATCAGCCTTTTTACATATAACACCAACTCATTTCCGGCAATTAGTATGTATATTTTACACAATGGCTGTCATTACCAACTTATGTTAAAATGCAGTAGTGGCATGCATTTCAAATGAAAACCAGTGTTTTACCATCATTAAAAGGGCAAGAAGTTAATTGATAAATATAAAAGCCCGTCCTACATTTGTATGAGAAAGACGGGCCTAAGGAAGGAGTTATTAAAAAAGCAATCAATCATTCGTGGGCGCAAATATAATGTGTAGGAAGTTACCGGAAAAATTAAGTTAACAAATTATTAAGATTTTCATATAGCAAGCAATCGTTAAAGTCCTCCAGTTTCTACTGGAGGGCTATTTTTTTGTTATATACCGCCTATTTGTCATCGCGATTTACATTCCTGGGCCGAGATTCATCACATGCCATTAATCATATGCAGGTTTTCTGTTACATACTTGCTTAATACAAACCGGGGAGCAAACTAATTTATCCTTTTAAATATATCCTTATCAGCAAATGTTGCAGATTCGTAAATGCTGAACTCCGGCGTATTATCTTTGGCAAAACCGATGAATGTTATGCGTTTCTCTACATCTTTAAAAAAGGAACCTGGTCGCCTCTCTACCGAGATACTGGCAGGCACCTCTTCCTTCCTGGCTACCGCATACATTATAGTGGTGAATCCTTCAATACTAAGCCAGGCTGGTATGCCGTTTCCAGCCGTACTTACAGCAACGATTATGGTATGCTTTTTTAGCAGCCTTGCAATGGGATTATATGCCCGCAGCCCCATATTGGTAGCCCCGGGGATGGGCCTGAATGCATTTTTTACGTTTACTGCCGTGCTTGCTTTGAAGATACCCTGGCCTGTTGCGCTGGGCGTAGTATTCTGGTCCGGCATTATCTTCCTGTTATTGTCTGTATTTAATATCCGTACTTATATTGTAAAGGCAATCCCTAAAACACTACGCTATGCCATTGCCGCCGGGATTGGCCTATTTATTACCCTGATCGGGTTGGTTAACGCGAAATTTATAATATCCAACCCCGGTACCATCATTGGTATTGGCGAATTAACCGCCCCCGTACTCACTTTTGTTACCGGGCTGGCGATAACCGCTGTTTTGCTGGTTAGGAAAGTAAAAGGTGCGATACTAGCCGGCATTGTATTAACCAGTTTGATGGCCTGGCCTATCGGAAGATGGTGGGCAGGCACTGTTCCATTAATCTCAATCAAGGGAATCGTTGCCTTGCCGGATTTTAGCCTGCTCTTTAAACTGGATTTAGTTCATTCACTTCGATGGAGTATGGTGCCTGTGATATTCGCCTTTGTGTTTACTGATATGTTTGATAGCTTATCCACCTTTGTAGGCCTGTCCGAAGCAGCAGGTTTATTAGATGAAAATGGGGAACCCATCAATATAAAACGTTCGCTGGTAGTAGATGCATTTGCCACTACCATTGCCGGACTTTTGGGCAGTAGTCCGGGCACAGCTTATATTGAATCCGCAGTGGGGATTGACCAGGGAGGACGAACTGGTGTTACTGCGATTACCGGTGCAATATTGTTTCTGCCATTTCTTTTTCTATCACCCCTGATCAGCGCCGTACCTGCCATTGCAACCGCACCCGCATTGGTATTAGTGGGCGTTTTTATGATGAAACCGGTTATTAAGATCAACTGGCCAGCGATGGAGGAAGCCATTCCTGCCTTTATTGCCATGGTGCTGATCCCTTTTACCTATTCCATCACGCAGGGGATCATCTGGGGTTTTTTGAGCTGGACCGTTTTAAAGGTCGCCGCAGGTAAAACCAGTAAAATAAGTATGGCTTTGTGGATCATTGATATTTTTGCCATCCTTGCGTTAATCATTTAAAAAACTTACATGAAAAAATCACTGCTTTTAATTGTAATGATCGGTGGCAGCTTGTGGACGACTGCACAAGAGGTAACCGGGTTATTAGGAGCTTTTCCGCCCGAGTTGGCATTGCTGCAAAAGAGCATGGAAAGTAAATCCGATACAATTATTCAAAACATCCATTTCATCAAAGGCATGCTGAATGGCAAAGCAGTAGTGCTGGCACAAACTGGGATAGGAAAGGTTAATGCCGCCATTACAACCACACTGATGATTGAACATTTCAACCCGCATGAGATTCTCTTCTCAGGCATAGCAGGTGGCATAGATAGCGAACTCGCGCCGGGTGATATTGTTATTGCAACACGGGCAGCGTATCATGATTACGGTTCATTAACCGACACAGGCATGGTATATGGGCCAACCCGTAATGCAGTAAGCGGGCAACTTAATCCCTTGTTCTTCGACTGTGATAGCAACCTGGTCACCAAAGCCCTCATTGCAGTCGGCAAACTGAAACTTGAAAGGGTAAACAGGGAAAAAGGCGCAGAAATGCCTGTTGTGAAAAAAGGAACCATTGTCACAGGTGATACCTTTGTGTCATCTGCAGTAGTTACCGAACGTTTACGCAACCGGCTGCATGCTGCGGCTACTGAAATGGAAGGAGCTGCTATTGCTCAAACCTGCTATCAACAAAATATTCCTTTTCTAATTATTAGAAGTCTCAGCGACAAGGCGAACAATAAGGCAAGAGGCGATATGATGCATTTTTATGAAATCGCTGCAAGAAATGCTGCAATGCTGGTAATGGGAATCGTAGGAGAATTGTAACAAAAGTTGAAGAATTTACCGGCACTCCTAAGGCCGAAGTAGCTGTTATATTGCTTCCCAGGAGCAAAATCATGTGTGAATAAAGTACTCATTTAAAAATCCCATGCTTTACTTTTTCAAGAGTAAAACCCCTTCTGTTTAGTATTGTACGATAGCCCTGGTTTATATCATGAACAAATTGGACGGGCATATTATTTGAAATCTTTTTGGGAAAAAGATTATGGCAACCGCAAAAAAAGCAGCTCCTAAAAAGAAAGCATCAAAAAAAGCACCGGCGAAGAAAAATAAACTCGGCGTAAAGAACTCACTGGTGAATAATATCAATGCCCATAAAAAGAAGGGAGACTCAAAGCCTAAAAAAAAGTCGACCATATCAAAAGAGAACTATGATGGTATGGAAAATAACTGGGACAATAAGAAATAAAAAACGGCCGTTGGGTTTGATTTGAACCCTCTGCAGGCATTCCGGCAAGTGTTCCATCTTAAGTCCATTTAGGAACCTGGTACAAGCTTTTACAAAACAATATCCCATTGGGGGGAGGGAGTATATGCCTTGATACTACACGCTTCAGCGTAAAAGATTTTTTTCTTATAATTCAGCACTGCAACGCAATCCTCAAATATCGGAAATCACTTTAGGTGAGTTCGCGACAGATCAAATTTTTAAAATCCTATGTGGAAGTCTTACCATCGATCATTTATTACCTTTTAGCGTAGTGATTTCTCTAGCCATTATCATTTCACATCTTATACCCTGGAAACCTGTACATCCTTGAAGAAGTTCTTAGTCTATGAGCTTTCTAATACCTCCCTGCAAAAGAACGGCTCTTAAAAATTTATATATTAAGTATTTGTTTCTAAAAAAAAATTATAATCTTTGCACTCTTCAATTTAAGCATATGAAATTCTTTTAAGGGACCTTTCAAACAGGTTCAACTTTCATTCACTACTTCTTCGGCGGCAGCCCGCTCCTGTTTCCCTTATTCATATCAATTCAAAAAAGAATTTCATGTCGACTTATCAATTAACAACCAATCGTATAGCATCTATTTTTGCATTAATCCGTCAATCGCTTAATGGTGAGCAGCAGGATTATACTACCGGCAGTATTCGCAAAGCCGTTATTTTATTAGCCATACCCATGGTACTGGAAATGTGTATGGAAAGTGTTTTTGCAGTCGTAGATATTTATTTTGTCAGCCATTTAGGTAAGCATGCCACTTCTACAGTAGGGCTTACAGAATCTGTTATTACTATCGTGTATTCGTTGGCGGTGGGCATCAGCATGGCTGCAACTGCCATGGTAGCAAGGCGGATTGGAGAGAAAAATGAAAAAGCTGCTTCTAAAGCCGGTATGCAGGCTATATTTATTTCCCTTGCGATTACACTTGTAATCAGTATACCAGGATTTATCTATTCGGATGATATACTACGACTAATGGGTGCAGAAGAAGATGCCATCGCAACCGGTGTCGGCTATACGCGGATCCTGATGGGCGGAAGTATGGTGATCATGCTGTTGTTTTTAATCAATGGAATCTTTCGTGGAGCCGGCGATGCAATGATGGCCATGAAAAGCCTGTGGCTGGCTAATATTTGTAACATCATTTTATGCCCGCTGTTTATTCGTGGCTGGGGACCGGTGCCTTCCTTTGGAGTCGTAGGCGCTGCTATGGCAACGACTATTGGGCGGGGCATTGGGGTTTGCTATCAACTGTATTATTTATTTAACGGCAAACGGCTGATTCAATTCACCCTTAAACACCTTGTACCTGACTGGAAAATTATCCGCTCCGTTATTGATATCGCATGGCCCGCCACTTTACAGTTTTTGATTGGCTCAGGAAGCTGGATAGTACTGGCAAGCCTGGTAGTAACAACAGGGCATAGTGACGCTTCCGCCGGCTACCAGATCGCCATCAGGCTGATCATGTTTTTTTTATTACCTGCATGGGGCATGAGTAATGCGGCAGCAACACTTGTTGGCCAAAACCTGGGCGCATTGCAACCACAGCGGGCGGAGGAATCGGTGATTAAGACCGCTAAATACAATATTATCTTTATGGGTTTGGTTTCGATTATTTTGATCGCCTTTGCGCCATATTTTATTTCGTTTTTTACCAGGGAAACAGCAGTAGCAAATTATGCCGTGCTTGCTGTACGGATAGTGAGTGCAGGTTATATTTTTTATGGTGTAGGGATGGTAATGGCAAATGCCTTCAATGGTGCCGGTGACACCCGCACTCCAACCATCATTAATTTATTTGGATTTTGGCTTTTCCAGATTCCCCTTGCATGGCTATTGGCAAAAACTTTAGGCGTGGGGCCGGTAGGCGTCTTTATCGCTATTCCGGTAGCGGAAACTGCAATCAGTATCGCCGCCTATATCCTTTTCAAAGGAGGTAAATGGAAACTGAAAAAAGTATGATTTTTTTATTATAGGATGCCGGCGAACCACAGCCGGTATTCTTTTTAAAATGGTGTAACGAAATCTTTACCGGAAAGAAACCCCAATCATACGTTTCTTCCGGATTATTAGTCAGCTACTCAACTTTCACAACGAGCTTACTTCCAATAACACCGGAATTGCCGCTAATCAAATTCCCAGTACTTCTTTTAACCTCGCATAGCCTGCCTTGCTAACAGGTAAACGGGCTCCTGTGGTGAGCAATACCAGGTGCGTTTCTTTTTCGTGCAGGTCGATACGGGTGATCAACTGGGCATTGATGATATAGCTGCGATGGATGCGAATGAATTCCTGCGGGGGCAAACTATCCTCGAAATACTGCATAGTTTTTTTCTTCAGAAAAATGCCCTCCTGTGTAAATATTTTTACATAGTCGTCGGCTGCTTCCAGGTATTGAATATTTGTTATGGGAATGATTTTTATTTTTCCATTGTCCTTAACCACGACCCGGTTATTTTGTACCGCTGATCTAAGCGCCGTTTCTGCAACTGCTGGTGCCGTGTTTACATTTTGCAACTGCAATTTTTGCATGGCTTTATCAAAACGATCCTTGCTAAATGGCTTTAGCAGATAATCTGCAGCATGTGCGTCAAAAGCCCTGATAGCATACTCTTCAAACGCGGTGGTAAAAATAACGGCGGGCGGATGATCAATCAATTCCAGCATTTCAAAACCATTAATCTTGGGCATCTGGATATCAAGGAATATAAGATCAGGTTGATGCTGCTGTATGGCCTTCAACCCTTCAAAACCATCGCTGCATTCGTCCACCACTGTTATATGCGTATACGGCTGAAGATATTCTTTTACCATCATCCTGGCCAAAGGCTCATCGTCAATTATAATTGCTTTCATGTTGTTGGGGTATGCTGATTATTGTAATAAATTGTTGCGCTTGTTTCTTAATCTGTAAAAGATCATACCGGCCGAATTGTAAGAATAATCTTCTTTTAATGGAAGCCAACCCAAAGCCTGTTCCTTTAACGGGGGCAGCTGTTAATTCATCGAACGGATTTTGCACCGTGATCTCCAGCAGTTCATTCACTTTTTTTGCAGATATAAAAATAGTCACTTCCCCAATGGTATCGTACAGTCCGAATTTTATTGCATTTTCAACAAGCGGCTGAAGCAGCATCGATGGCAATTTCATTTTTAAAACATCTTCAGCACACTCAATCCTGGTTTGAAGCCGATAACCGAACCGCACTTTTTCGATATCAAGGTATAATTGGAGATATTCCAGTTCTTCCCCCAACGTGGTCCATTGTTGCTCCTCCTTTTTCAAGGTGCCGCGTAAAAAATCTGCCAGTTGCTGAATCATGTGCCTTGCTTTTTCCGGTTGGCTGCCCGTTAAAGCGCTTATTGAATTAAGACTGTTGAATAAAAAATGCGGCTGAAGTTGTTGCCGCAATTTGTTTAATTCTGCTTCCCGTGCAAGCCGCTCCATATCCAGCCTGTGTTGATGATCGGCTTTCTGATCCACTTGTGAGTACCATACGAGGCTTAACATGGTACAACATCCGATCATTAAAAAAGCAATGGCATACCGTATATTAGAAGTATGCGACAAGGAATGCATGTACACCATATCATCTTTATACAGCGCCCATAAACTTACTCTCATCAGCAACAACCAGAGTCCGCTTACCGCAATACTAATCACGAGTACATACCAGTACTTTTCCCGTTTGGGCAAATAATAACGCATATTATTGATCACCAGCAAACAGGCGGCAGCGAGCAAAACATTACTGATGAGCCCGTCTGCCAAAGCTCTTGAAGAAACAATACCAAAATCCTGGATGATTGTTATATGTAACACGCACCAGATGCACCACCATACAAAAAATACTATGGCGAAAACGATCTTTACTTTCCGGTCGGGAGAAATATTAAGTGCCAATGACCATACTGTTTATGCCGGTGAACTGATGCAGGCTATGCTGTAATAACTGGGAAGCCCTTTTTCTAATACTGCGAATGTACATCTCGGCATCGGCTTCTTCTTTAATTACGGAATTAATTTCAGCACCATCTGCTGTACATTCCAAAGCGTGTAATTCCACCACATCGATAAATTTCCAGTGAACATCTACGGCAGTTCCGGTTTCTTCATTGATACAATCGCCTTCGCCAAGCAGCCGGGCTTTATGGAATGCATGCAATTCATCTTCCGCATAAATTAACCTAAGTTGTTCATCGAATTGCGGGGTATGATTGCCGTAACCGCAAATGACACGGAATACTAGTTTTGCAAGAAACCAATTCATGGTATATAATTTTGGTATGAAGGAAAGTTGTGAATGGACAATGGTGAAGGAGCCCTTTACTTAAAACGATGGTTCCGTTGGTTACTATACATTATTATTGGGAAAATTGCATTTTTATTTTCATTTTCTTAACACAACGTAACTCACTTTTATTGGCTTGCTTGCCCATAGACATTAAAAGCTCTTGATCTCAATTCCGGCAAATACAGCAGAACCCTTTAAGATTAATACTTTCTCAGGATTGATGCCGATGGAGGGATTAAATTTTCTCTTATCATCTATCCCATGAAATATCCCCTCGATTTCATTCTGAATGGTCCAATGCGGAGGCACCACTAATTTTGCGCCACCAAACACCATCTCCACTTTGATAGTTACGGGGCCGCTTATATCCGCCTGGCTAAGATCGATTTCCCCGCCACCAAAAACACAGGAGATATGGCCGCCCTGGAAGTTTTTGGATACGACGGTTTTGTTAATGCCGCTAAATACGGAGCGCACAACCAGGTAATCGCTCCTGTCCAGGGTAGTGGCTTTAACCGGTTCATACAAGGCTTCTGTATTTACGTTTTTCATTTTATCCGTTTCAATCTCTGACCTAATATCTGTCCAGGTACTCCGATGTGGCCTCAATATAAATACTATGCCCAGGGCAATAATGACCATGGGCCAAAAAAACGGTTCCAGCCCTAAACCCGGGATATACCTGCTCACCAGGAAATACCCTCCAATAGCCGTAACAATGATCCACGAATTATTTTTGAAATTATGTTTGAACCCGATGTAAATACCTACCATGATCAAAATCACGGGCCAGCTAAACAGCCATCCCGGCAAAAAGAAACCCATGTTGCGTAAAAGCAAAGCCGCCCCAACTGCAACCAGGATCAACCCGCCGATAACCCTTCCGCTTTCCCTGTCTTTAAACCCTTTATTCTTTTCCATTTTGCGTGTTTTTTATACTACAAATGTATAGTAGCCATAGAACCCCAAAAAGATGCATTAGGCGATGAGAAGGAAAAAGGCGGTAAGCGGCAGAATTTTGTAGGTGAGTCAGGTAACCAGGAACATTTGATAAGAATACGTTTTTTGATAGTAGGTAAAAAAGGAAAAAGGTATTACCATAAATGCAACATTATCTGGATACCGGTAAACGTATTTCCAAAAATCGTCATTATCTTTCTGAGGGTGAGCGTTAACGTATCAGCACCACATATCCTCTTCTATTAATTTTTTGATTTCTGTAATCAGTTCCTTCGGCATACCATACATAAGTAGCTGGCTCCTGTTTATTGCCTTTGAATGTACCATCCCAACCCTGCGATTCAATATTAATGTCACTGTACAATTGCTGCCCCCAACGATTGTACACCCTAAACATGTCGAGCGATTTCAAACCAAGTGATACAGGTCTGAAAAAATCATTGCGGCCGTCGTTATTAGGTGTAAATGCGGTGGGCACATAAATGCCTGCAGCTACCTTATACACTTTTACGTGAATGCTGTCGTAATCATAACAGCCGGTGGAATTGGTCACTTTCACAATGTATCCAACATCATCCAGCGGTAACGCTACAGGATTAAAAATGTTACTATTACTAAGCCACTGCGCCGGAGTCCATTGATAAATGGTTCCACCTGTTGCATTCAGTGCCAGGGGCTGATCGAGGACAATGGTTGTATCCGCCGGACCAGCATCTGCAGCGATTTTCGAAACATTTACCTGTACAGAACTGGTTACCGCCTTTGGGCATCCCAGGGTATCTCTCACGGTTACTGTATAACGGATAGTGCTGGGCGGATTAAAAGAAACCGGATTAGCCACCGATGGATTATTTAAATAATTTCCCGGGCTCCAGGAGTACAGGCTGCCGCCAGTCGCATGTAATCGGGCAACTGTTCCAAAGCAAATGGAAGTATCCGCACCAGCGAAGGCTTTTGGATAGGGCACCACCTTTACATTCAAATCATCCTGGGCAATACATTTGCCGATATTGCCAATAACATGGTAACGGGTGGTGACTGAAGCGGTAGCCACAGGGTTTTGCAAGGAAGGATCATTAAGGCTTTGCGTGGCCGGACTTTCAGTCCAGGTATAATGCAGTGCATCCCCCGATAATTGCAAAACGATTGGATCCAACTGGCACACGGTGGTATCATTTCCGGCCCGAAGGGTCACGAAATTTTTTACATTCACGATAACTGAATCACTTCCGGTACAGCCATAAGGATCAGTAAGCCGCACATAATATTTTGTGGAAATATTAGGACTTACCAGCGGAGAAGGAGAAGTAAGGTTACTGATATTATAATTGGGACTCCATACAAAAGTGCCGAGCCCCATAGCATTTAATTGCAACGTGTCGATATTACAGATCAGGGTGTCATTGGTGATACCCAGTGCGGGTTTATCCGCTATCAAAATTGTTTTATTTACCGTACCAGAACATCCTTTACTGTTGCTTACGGTAAGCACTACGGGGTAATTTGCTTCTATTGCGTAAAAATGATCGGGATTGGCTAAGGTGGATATGTTACTGGCCGAAGATGTATCTCCAAAATCCCATCGCCAGGAATCCACTATCCCATAGGTAGTAGTGGTTTTGTCAAAAAACCGGATGGGCGTGTTTTTACATTGCCCCTGCACTGTAAAGGCTGGTGCAAAAACCGGGTAAACCTTTACAATAGCCAAGGCGGAATCTGAGCAGGGAAGATCTTTGTTGACAATCAATTTCAGAACATAGGTGCCGGTATCGGGAAAGGTGAAAGTGGGATAGGGACTATTGGAGGTATCACCGCTGGCGTCGGTTACACCAAAATCCCAGGAATATGACTTGACATTACCGCCCGCAGCCTTGTTGGTGAACGACTTCGTTAACCCGTCGCAGCTAAAATATACAGAATCCAATATCGCTTGTGTTAACGAACAATCTGCTACACTTATATGCAGTGATTTACGAACGGAGGATTTGATTATGTTGGTGCCTTTCTTAAATTCAGTAACCGTGCAGGTAAGTACATAAGTACCCTGTTCCACGGGAGCAATTCCGCTTACAATACCAGATACAGGATTTATGGTAACATTAGGTCCAAGGGGCTGAGTTCCACTGTATGGGGCCATGTAATTTACAAATGAAAATGGCGGAGGGTCCGATTGGCCGTTGCATTGTGCTCCATTCCCACGCCCCGCAAAGTAGGCGTCAGTAAATGCATAGGAAAGCGAATCGCCATCCGGATCGATTGCGCTAAAATCGAATGTAAAACTATTGTTCATGCAGATGATCGCTGTATCATTCTGCGAAAACAATGCACTTGAATTTCTATACGCGAGGGGATCATTGCCATTAGTGCCCGGGATGCTAACCGCCCAGGTATCGCCAATGGTGCTGGAGCCGGGAGCCATGTTTATGATGTTTGCAATACGGCAGCATCGCTGGTAGGAAATAATATACCCTGCTGGCTGAAGGGGAAGGTCTTGCGCAAACTCGTAGGTTGCCACTTTGTAACAAATGTTAGGAATATCGGTGATACACTCGTGGCATTCCTGTCTTGTGCAATTTTGAATATCTTTTACTGCACTGTTGGTCACATTCACATTGGCAAACAAAGCATTGGTGCCTGCATCAAAAATAGAAATGGTTACATCGGGACACCACTGGTTTGATGTAAGGATACACTCCGTGTATATTTTTAGAGTTATCACGTACCTCGCAGTATTAGGAGCTCCACCTGATCCTACATATTTATAGTAAATCCACCCCCCCTTGGTATGATTGGCAAAAGAGGTAGACACAACTCCTATAAAAAAACAAGTGGCCAGGAGATTCTTCATTAATGAAAATTTAACCCTGAGAAAGACCGTACGAGTGGAACAAATAACAATATATTAAGTTACTACATTTCAGATTTAAACGGCAAAATAATAATCAGGGTTGCCAGTGTGTAGCGATGAATCGGGAGTGATTCGTTACATAATTTATTCATGCACCCGAAGTTCTGTTATAAGAAAGCAAAGCAATGTAAATTGGAAGCTTTTAATGACAACCAAATTCATAATCATCCAAAAAATTAGTATGTTTTTCTTTTCCAATACACCAGCGAATTAAATATCATACAAACCACATCCGCCAAACTCGTTTCACCCCGTTACCCACTGCACTTTTTCTTCAATGGGTTTTCTCTTGCCAGCCGGTGATGAGATCGCGATATGACCGATATAAAAAAAGCCAAGCAATTTATCGGCATCTCCCAGTCCAAAATAATATTTTGCTTTATCGAGGTAAGTGACACCGCCTGTGGTCCAATAACCTCCTAAACCATAAGCTGTAACGGATAAATAAATATTTTGTACTGCACAGGCAACGGCTTCAATGTCTTCAATCTCCGGAATCTGTTTCGTGGTGGTTCTTTTCATTCCGATAGAAATGATATGTGACGCAAGAAGGGGTTGCTGCTGAAGCTTAAGGAATTTATCTTCTTTAAACAATTCCCCTGCTTCCTCCTTATATAAACTGCTTTGCATATCTGCCAGCACCTGCAGCCCATCACGTGTAAATACTTTAAAGAACCATGGCTCTCCCTGGCCATGATTGGGTGCCCAGGTTGCATTTGTTACAATTTGTTGTATGATGTCATCTTCAACTTTTTTTGTGGTGTCAAACTGCCTGGGAAATACCGACCGCCGTTCCATTACCAGGCGATTTAAATATGCAGGTGTTAATTCCATGACTGTTTTTATGAATGAAGATAATTCAGGTTGAATTCTGCCAGATATGAGAGCACTTGTTCTTTAACAACATTGCCCTTGAATGTTCCTGAGAAATTTGCAGCTCACCAAACTCACCATTCACGTGAATACAACTCAACCTGCATAAATATAATTTTTTCTACTGTCCGGCACGCCAGTATTTTTCTTCACTGGCCATTCAGCCGAATTAGATACGAGTAATCACAAGGGATTTAAACGGCTTCTTCACGCAACACAAAATCACAAAACAACCAAGGCGCCAGTCCATGGATTTTGGTAATCCACTGACTGGCAGCAATATTGCAAACATTTTAGACATCGCGTTTGAAGAAGGCATGGAAATTTTGTACCTTTAATTGAATATAAAGCGAATATTTCAAAAACAGGGAGGTGTCCTGGTATACAATTATTCATTTTCATTAACAAAAACCTATAAATAACAAAAGAATTATGGCTAAATCACAGGAAACATGGAGTAAAAAAGAAAGAGAAAAGAAAAAGCAAAAAAGCAAAAAAGATAAGGAAGAGAAAAAGCAGGAAAGAAGGGACAATGCTAAAGAAGGTAAAAGCTTCGATGATATGCTTGCCTATATTGATGAAAACGGCAACCTCTCCTCCACTCCTCCTGATCCAAGAAAGAAAATAAAAATAAATGTTGAAGACATCGAAATTGGTGTTCCGAAACAAAAAGCATTCGACCCCGCAGACCTTATCAGGAAAGGTACCGTTACCTTTTTCAATGAAGCAAAGGGATATGGATTTATAAAGGACCTGGAATCACAGGAGAGTGTCTTTGTACACATGAACGCATTCCTGGATAATATAAAGGAAAACAGTAAAGTTACCTTCGAAGTGGAGATGGGTCCTAAAGGAGCCAGTGCTACCAATGTTCGACTTACAGTATAACGAAACGGTACAGATGATCATTTTTTTATCGTATTGTAAGAAAGTGATCATTTAAATGCCTGTTGCTCCGGAGTTAACACCCGGCTTTTCCTGCAATGATCTTAAACCCTCCCCACGGGTTATGAATAAACTTCTCCTGGTTATTATTTTAGCCATTTTTGTTGGTTGCGGCCAGCCTGCTTATAAAAATCCTCATATTGTAATTTATACAGCTTTGGGTGAAATTGAGGTAGAGTTATTTCCCGAAAAAGCTCCCCTCACAGTAGCCGCCTTTCTTTCATACGTTGATTCAGGGTTTTACACCAACAGTTCCTTTTACCGGGTGGTAATGCTGGAAGGACTTAGTACCGCCGGTAATGTAGGCCTCGTGCAGGGCGGCATCTGGCAAACGAATGATAAGCAACACCCCAACGTTCCGGGGATTGTTCACGAATCTACCAAACAAACCGGTCTATCTCATACAAATGGTACCATTTCCCTGGCCCGCACTACCCCCGGTACCGCTAATACAGAATTTTTTATTTGCATTGGTGATCAAACACAATTTGATTACGGCAGTGGAGGCGCAGGCGATAGTTTGGGCTTTGCCGCCTTTGGTACTGTTTTTAAGGGCATGACCGTTGTAAGACAAATTCAGCAGCAACGGCAGCATGGTCAAAGTTTTGATCAAAAGATCATCATTAATAAAATAGTAAAATTATAGGCAGGCAATCTGCAAGTTCTGTATCCCGCATCAAAATCCCTCTAACTGAATACTGCCTGGGTATTGCTAATGATCTACACTCTATATACTGGTACTAAATACCACTAACCACCCCCTCACGAATTATAGTTCATGTTCACTGTCTCTTCCTCTACTTTGCGAAGGTGGGCCCTATAGCGGATAATCCTTTTCCCGATCATTAGAATACAAAAACTTACCGTGGAACAGCAAAGCATAACGCCAGTCATCGGCAGCGGAGTATGATTGCTTAAAAAACTCACCACCGCTGAAGTAAATGCCCCGATGCCCATTTGTATGGCTCCCATTAAGGCAGATGCACTGCCGGCATTTTTACTAAATGGCGCCATTGACAAAGCAGAGGAATTCGGAAAGGTAAAACCCTGGCAACTCAGGAAAATCAAAATGAAAAAAATGGTGGCCCCAAGGCCGACCCAGCCGTACACTGATCCAAGGAAAAGGATACAACCACTAATACACTGACAAAAAAGGGCGACCGGTATGATCTGCTCACTTTTGAATTTTCTCAACAACAAACTATTCACCTGGCTAGAAATAATTAGACCGGCAGCTACAAGCGCAAATATCCACCCGTACTGTTTTTCCGATACCTTATAAATCTCCATAAAAACAGAGGGTGAACCGGATATATAGGCATAGAGGCCGGCTGCCGCAACCGCACCGGTAAAGGCATAGGTATAAAACTGGGGCACAATCAATACCCCCCAAAAGCTTTTCACAATAGCAGCCGGTTTCAGGGAATAGTCCGGGTCTGCCTTTCTGCTTTCAGGTAAAACAAAATGAACAGCTGCAAGTATCACGGCCGCCATAATGGTTAAAAGTATAAATACATAGTGCCAACCCAAAGAGGCCGTAATATAGCCTCCCAGTGTAGGCGCAATTATCGGAGATACGCCAACCACCAACATCAGCAATGAAAAAACTTTGGCATTTTCTTCCACATCGAACAGGTCTCTCACCATTGCCCTCGAAGCCACCATTCCTGCACAGCTGCCCAGCGCCTGCAAAAAACGCAGTGCGATTAAACTATCCGCGGAACCGGCCATTGCACAAAAAACAGACGCCACAAGGTATAAGGATAGTCCCACATACAAGGGCTTCTTTCGGCCAAAACGATCGAGCAACGGGCCATATATAAACTGCCCGATGGAGATTCCTATAAAAAAACTTGATAAGGATAAGGAAACATGCGCTACCGTGGTGTGCAGGTCTGCTGCGATGCTGGTGAATGCCGGCAGGTACATATCGATAGAAAAAGGACCGATCGCAGTAATCAACCCCAGCACTAATATCAATAAAAACTTTTTCTGTCCTGTCATGTTGATGGTAGTAGTTTCCTGTCATCAAACCGGATACCATTTTATGCGTTGCAATGTATTTTTTTGTCCGGGCTGAAGCGCTATGTGCAGCATTCTTGCGTCGCCCACTTGTACAGTTTATCTTTGTGGATCAGCTTAACAGCAATAGTAAGTTCTGCCTTTATAATCAGCAAAACCCTCCCAAAGAAACTTTCGCAATGATAAACAGGAAGATGGTTACATCGTAAAACAATTCCAAAAATTAGGCGAATATTCGGAAAAACCAAATCTCACTGCTGCTACTATCCTTACCCAAATATTGAATTCAGTAGTCCTGCCAGGTGAACACCACCTTTTAGAAGCTGCTGATTCAATGTGGCAACATAATTAAAATTATAATTATAACTGAGTTTTTGATCGGGCTGTTTTATATCGCCATATATTTTTTCAGCTACCTGGTAAGACTGGTACACCCATTTGCTGACAGGTTCCTGCTGCCACTCCTTCACCTGTTCTTCTGTGGCATGATTAATTGCACAGGTATATTCGGTGTAGCTCAGCTGCTGAAAAAGGATCAGTTGATCATCCCAAAGCTGGTGAAGATTTTTCGACTCATTAAACCACATCACTTTTACCTTGTTTCCTCCAAGATCCTCCGGCCGGCCGGTATGCATCGGTTGATGAATATCTCCCACCAAATGGACCAGCAGTTTCAAATACAATACCTTATCGTCGGGCGAGAGACCCTTATTCTTTAATTCCGCCACCAAGAAATTAATTTTTGTATATGCATCAGTGGCAGTGTCCTTGTCGAGATAAGCCTGCACCGCATCAGCATTCAGGCCGGCTTTAAAATTTATAAAATGCCAGTTATACAGATAGTTATAGCTTGAGTCAGACTTCACAAAATCCGCCCAGTTACTTGCCATTGCAATGGATTCGGTACCAAGGATTTTCTCAATTTCCTTTTTTGCCTTTTTGGTAAGATAGCTTTCTGCCACCTGGCCAACGATCCGGTGTCCCTCCACGCCCCAGGCCATCCCGGCAAACGGCAGGTAAAAGAAACATGCAATCAGCGCAACTTTTTTTATGGTATTCATTAGAGGTAAATTATTTGTTTTGAAAATAAGGCTCAAAAATAAGTCAATACCGCTGATGGCTAACCATCCGGCTAAAATAAACTGCTACAGGTGACAAAATGAACAGGAAGGCGATGAAGGGGAAGGCAATTGATTTCAATCATGGAATACCCGTGGTACATTTTCTTTCTAGTTGATGCAGTTTTGCCCTTTATTAAAAGATTTCAAACTTTTCACCCTCCTATCACGCAATTATCATGTCACCTGCAAAAGCGTTTATCAAGCGCTCTCAGCAAACAGGGTACAGTATAATTAGCCCGCAAAATTTTAATAAGAAAGTTCGTTAATCGGGCAATTCAGATTAGTTTAGCGGTTCAAAAAAAAATTATGAAAAAAATACTGTTCGTTATTGCCATCTTCATAGGAAGTATGGCCAATACCTCTTTTGGCCAAACCCTTACCACGCCGCAGCCCAGCACCACCCAAACTGTCAAGCAGAACTTCGGATTATCCGTCATTGAGTTATCCTACTCCAGGCCAAATGTAAAAGGCCGCACGGTAATGGGCGACCTGGTTCCCTATGGCAAGGTATGGCGCACAGGAGCCAACCAGGCAACCACCCTCACGTTTGGTGATGAAGTAATTATTGGCGGCAAAAAAATTGCCCCCGGCAAATATGGCCTTGTTTCAATTCCCGGCAAAGACACCTGGACCCTGATCATCACAAAACAACTGGACATCACCTCTCCCGCTGCCTACAAGGAAGAGAATGACGTGGTTAGAGTAAATGTTAAACCCGTTTCGCTTAATGAAAACGTGGAAACTTTCACCATGCAATTTGCCAATGTAAAATCAGGCACCTGCGACCTTAACCTCCTCTGGGACAAAACAGCTGTTACCTTACCGATTGCAACAGATGTAGACACTAAGGTTATGAGCCAGATCAATACCATCATGACCAAGGATAACCTGCCTTACTTTAATGCAGCGATGTATTATATGGATAATGGAAAAGACCTGAACCAGGCATTGACATGGTTTAACAAAGCAGCAGAACAAAACCCCGATGCTTTTTTTGTTCATTACCAGCGGGCAAGTTGCCTGGCCAAATTAGGTAAAAAGCAAGAGGCTATTACCGCAGCAACCCAATCATTGGAACTGTCGAAAGCAGCAAAAAACGCCGATTACATTAAATTAAATGAAGACCTGATAGCAAAGCTCCGATAGATCGGAAATCAGTTTTAATTCAAACAGTTTTGCACACTCATTGGCCGGTTATTTCATCTGTTGAAATACCGGCCAATTTGTTTCAAATATTCTCCGCCTTTTCATTTTATTAAACCTTCAGTCTTCCTTTTTGTCATCATAATTATGTTGCATTAAGGCGCACCTTTTGGCCGTCCTATGGCGATTGAACTTCATCCATTAAAATCTGCCATTCATATATTAATTCATTCTAAAAAAGGCCGAACATAGTAATATCGTTTCATCATATTTTTGTAATGTGTAATACCTGCCAGATGAAACGAGCATTATTAGTAAGCTGCCTTCTTTTTTGCATTGTTTTTTTATGCGCATCCTATGAGTTGCACGCCCAGGAAGGATGTGTTTTGCAGCCACCTGCTTTGCACATCGATTTCGGGGATGGCAACGGATCAACCTTTAATTTATCTTCCAGGGCCAATTACCGTGAAGTAGATGACTATTGCCCGCAAGACGGCAACTATGCGCTTGTAAGTTCAACCGGTGGGTGTTTTGGTGGGCACTGGGTAACCTTAAATCAAGATCACACCGGCAATGGAGGCAAGATGCTGCTGGTAAATGCAGCGTACACGCCAGGTTTATTTTTTGTAACCCCGCTCAGGGGCTTATCCCCAAATACAAGGTACGAACTGGCGGTTTGGATTGTGAATGTCTGCAAACCTCATGAGGACTGCACGAATAACCGGCCCAATCTCAGATTTCTTATTGAAAACATCGCGGGAACCGAACTGGCTAGATTTTCAACCGGGGATATACAGCCAACCGGCACCGCTACCTGGCTGCAATATGCCGCAATTTTTCAAACGCCGGCGGATGGAGGCAGCATATTTTTGAAAGTTGAAAACAAAGAAGAAGGTGGCTGTGGAAATGATTTTGCCATGGATGATATTACGCTACGGGAATGCGTTGAACCAAAGCCGGTGTTAAAAACGCCGCCACCGCGAAAACCCATAACGAAACAGGTGCCTCCGGTAACCCAACCTGTAGTAAAGAAGGCGCCCCCTGTTATTGCAACAGCCAAAAAAGTTGCACCGGTAAACCCTCAGATAATTAAAAAGGATACGCCTACAATTTCGGGCCCTAAGATCAAGGAAAAGACTTCCATTTCTTTGCCAAAAGTTATATCATCGAGGGCCAATCTGGTTTTCAAACAAATCGAAACCCGTTCCGGAGAGATCCTTGTTGAATTATATGACAATGGAGAAATAGATGGAGATACCGTAACGATTTATCATAATAACAGCCTGGCCGTCTCACGGGCCGGACTTTCCGCCAAACCCGTTACGCTTCATATAACGGTAGATGAAGCGCATCCGCATCATGAATTGGTGATGGTGGCAAATAACCTGGGTTCCATTCCTCCCAATACTTCGCTGATGATTGTAACTGCACAGAACAAACGCTATGAAGTATTTATTTCTTCTACAGAACAAAAAAATGCCAAAGTGGTAATTGATCTAAGGGAATAATATGTTTATAGTTTAACCGCCGGACGAAGTTTACATCGACCAGTAAACAGCAGCTTCGTAATAGTAGGCTATTTTTGCCGAAAAATCATTCGCCATCATGGGAGAAACCGCACACCGGTATTTTATAATTAATAAGCCGTATGATATGGTGTCGCAGTTTGTAAGTTCACATGGCGTGCGTTTATTAGGTGACCTGCAATTCAATTTCCCTGAAGGAATACATGCAATTGGCAGACTGGACAATCACTCCGAAGGTTTGCTGATATTAACCACTAACAAAAGAATCACCCGTTTATTGTTTTTAGGCGAAGTGCCACATAAACGAACCTACCTGGTGCAGGTGAACAATGTATTAAGCGAGGAAAATCTGCACCTGCTGCAAAATGGAATTACCATCCGGGTAAAGGGAGGAACGGATTATATTACTCCGCCCTGCAACGTTGCAATCGTGGACCATCCGGAGCACTTATATAAATATGCATGCGATACGAAAATGTATGGGCAACATACCTGGTTGCTGATCACCTTAACTGAGGGCAAATTTCACCAGGTGCGTAAAATGCTCGGGGCAATTCATCATCGTTGCAAAAGATTGATCCGAATTTCTATTGAAGACCTGGCTTTAAATGATCTTGCACCAGGTGAAGTGCAGGAAATTGAAGAAGATATTTTTTTACGGAAACTAAACATCTGTTTACCACAGGAAAAACCATAAGCAAATGTGGATATTCGCCGGGTATTATGATCAACATTCAAAGAAAAGGCTGCCCCACAGCAGAACACACGATTGATATTCCAATGTCAATAAATTTGGCATGTTTTTGATGCTGTAATATGTATGAAAAAATACCTCATTTGCGGCTTGTTAGGCCTGATCGGGTTTTCAAGTTGTGTTTCAAAAAAAGTATTGAAGCAATCGCAGCTGGAGACCGCTAATTTACGTGCCGATAGTGCTCAACTGGCAAATCAAATAGCGAAATTGCAGGACGATATGGCCGGGCTTAACAAAAAAATCACCGACCTCAACAACCGGAACTCACAATTGGGGCAACAAACGGCCAACCAGCAAAGTCAATTATCCGAGTCAGAAAAAACTTTACAGCAGCAGCAAAAAAGATTGCAGCAATTACAAACCTTGCTTGCCCAACAAAGGAGTCAATCAGAACAGTTAAAGAATAAGATGTCGGAAGCGCTGAAAGGCTTTAATTCCAATGAACTTACAGTGCTTCAAAAAAATGGAAAAGTGTACGTTAGTCTTTCTGAAAATCTGTTATTTCCGTCCGGAAGTGCCGTTGTTAACCCGAAAGGTGTAGATGCTTTATCTAAACTTGCGGCCGTTCTGAATCTGAACGCAGATGTTTCGGTAAATATTGAAGGCCATACAGACAGTATTCCTATTCGCGGTCGTTTTAAAGACAACTGGGATCTTAGTACTGCCCGGGCAAATTCAATTGTACGCATCCTGGTAGATAATTACAGAGTTGATCCGGTTAGAGTAATCGCATCCGGGCATAGTTTTTTTGATCCTTTAGATACCAATTCAACTCCTGAAGGAAGGGCAAAAAACAGGCGGACGGAAATTATTCTTTCCCCCAAACTGGATGAGATGTATAAACTTCTTGAAATGTAATCCGTAGTCAATATATAACACAGGCACCTCAGAAGGTGCCTTTTTTATGCACCCGAAAAAGTAAATACAAAACTCGCTCCCAACAATTAAATCTAAGGTGTGCAATGCTTCACAATGAACTTAAGAAAAAAAAAATTAAAGTGTACATTAACCCATTAAAAAGAAATGCAGGCAAAAGAGGATTAGTTATAACACTACATTTGCACCATGAAGTTTAATATTTTTAGTGAGTTATCCTACGAAGTTTTTTCTGATGCCACGTTCATTTTCAATATACAAGCTTCCTCTACATCTTACCAGCATATCATTGAAGAATCGCTGCTCATCTCTCCTTTATTAAACTTCCGGGAATTTACGCTTGCTAACAGCGATTCAAGATACATACGGCTCGTGGCAAACCAGGGAACTTTTTTTACCATTACCTACCAGGCTTCGGTGGAAACGCAATATAGCGTCATACAAGAAGCAGAATCTTTGCCTTCCATCCCAATCTGTCAACTTGATACGGAAGTAGTGCCCTATTTATTTCCAAGCAGGCATTGCCAGTCTGACAAACTAAGAAAATTTGCTATTAAGGAATTTGGTTTTCTCTCGAATGAATATGCCAAAGTACTTGCAATCAGCGACTGGATCTTCTATAATACTGATTACATCACCGGTGCTACCGATTCGGGCACATCGGCCTATGATACTTTAATTCAGCGGGAAGGTGTGTGCAAGGACTTTGCTCATCTCGGCATTGCCTTATGCAGGGCATTGGATATCCCCGCCAGATATTTTACCGGCTACGCCTTGAACATGGTGCCTCCTGATTTCCATGCATGTTTTGAAGCCTATATCGGGGGGCACTGGGTATTTTTTGACCCCACCAGGCTGGTGGCTTTAAATGGCTTGGTGAAAATTGCTCACAGTAAAGATGCCGCTGATGCAGCGGTAGCCAATTTTTTCGGCAATACGACTTGTACCTATATGAATATTCAATGCACCACGGCCAATGCAGACTTCCAGCCATTTATTCCGGTGCCGGGAAAAGGAGAAGCAATCTCTTATGAGCCATCCCTATTTTAAAAGATCACGCTGAAAGCTGCCGGCTTTTGTTTAGGGAGTATGTCAAACGAAAAAACCTTCATTGCTGAAGGTTTTTCATAGATTATAATCATGTTAAGCATGACTGGCTTTCATAGGTATTAATATGGTTTCAGAGATATTGATTGGATTACTAAGGATTGGATATTAACAGAACAAAGCTAAAGACTAAAGATAAGGTATGTAATAGATAAATGAACGGAATTGTCATAAATACTTTTCTACAGCCATTTGTTATCATTTTTTTTCAAGTTGCGGCAACTCATAAAATGCTGCTCACAAGAAATCAACTTGTGTAAACCATATGAAAAAAACCTCCACTGCTGAAGGTTTTTCACGGATATGAATCATGCAAAGGCATGATTGGCTTTCATAGGATTAATAGGTTCTCAGGATATTGGTATGTTATAGGATTGAAATATTTTAACAGCACAAAGATATACACCGCCGACAGCACGGCTCGTAGATAAAAGGGGGAATTGTCATAAATACATTTCTACAACCGGCCAGGACGATCCGGGAATCTAAAATTCTTTCCTGTTAGCAGATGTAAGTTTATGAAGTATAAAGGATGGTAATATCGACGGGCCAAATCCTTACCAGTCAGCACAGGCTTATAACCTCACCGCAGCTCATAAAAAAAACCTCCATTGCAGAAGGTTTTTCATAGACGTTAATCATGTTTACCATGACCAGCTTTCATAAGGATTAATGTGGTTTCAGAAGTAGTAGTATGGTTAGTAAGGATTGGTTTTAACAAGTCAAAGATGAAGTTTTAATTGATCGAATTTTGTAAGGGTACCGGTTGAATTCCTGTAGATGGATTTCGATACATTAGGCAGGCTGGGTAAATTCACTCATTAATTGCGCTCATTTTGCCTGAACCGCTTTGCGATCACAGACAACTGCTCATTCGTAAGATCAGATGTTTTTTTTATCACCTTGATAAAGTAATCTACTTCCCTGTCACTCGCCGGGCAGCCGGTATTATCTCCTGCAGTTGCAGCGCCACCAGTGTCAGAACTCATTTTTGAGTCGGCCAATAATTGAGCATTTTCGTTGAAAATTAGCCAAAAAGGAAGGCCTGCTTTGTCGCCATTATATTTTTTTCTGAAATCATTCGCACCCGGGTTCTCGAGGTTTTCCTTTCCTTTGGATTCATCAACCGTTAAATGGCATATGACATAATTATCAGAAAAAAATTTGCTGCAGGCTTTATCATTCAGGCTGCTGTCCATCTTACGGCACCAACCACACCAGGAGGCATGGAAGATAACCATTACATTCTTGTGTTCTCTTACCGCCTGGGCGTAGGCAGTTGTTAAGATCGTTTCCGATGATGGTGCTTTAGTTTGTGCTCTACCATTTACCGCGGCAAAAAGGCAAACAAAAGACAGCAAGCTAATTTTCCAGTAATTCATATAAGGTTTTTAAAATTGCCGCTGCAATGAGCATGATGTATTCTCCAATAAAAATTTGCCGGATTCAGCATTGAACCCGGCAATATCTCAATTTGGCTTTCATAAAGTGGGCTTCGGGTTCAAATCATCTCACCCTCCGAATTCCCCGGTATTCACCAAAAGAATGGCGGCTACCGCGCCTTTTGATCTCCAATTTCGTCCATTTCATCTTCGTCCAAATCATCATCTTCATTAAACCCGAATTCTTCATCATAGTCCTCATCATCATCATCAAACATAGCATCATCATTCAAAACAGCAAGAAACAATATTTCGCCATCTCCAGCCTCACCTTTTACAATTTCGAGTTGTTCTATTTCCCATCCCTGCTCCAGCAATTCATTCACACCATCCACCTCGTTGATATTAAAGGGGTTGTCGGTGTTCTTAAGCAGTTGTTTGGTGTCTACACTTACCGTAATTAATTTTTGCATAATTAAAATTTTTTAACGTTCAGGTTGAACTGTTTGAAAAATGGTCAAAAAAACTGTACTAATTTTAGTCCTTAAAGATACTGTAAGATTCGATTTGTTACAAATCAGTAAAAAACGGAAGAGGGGATTTTTACAAAAATCCTTACCCCTATGCTTCTCCTGTCGAAACCCTGGAAAAAGCACCCCGGTTGCCTTCCTGTACAGTTCCGGCGCCCTCTGCAAAACCTATTGGTAGCCAAAAGAGCGGGTTTCGTCGCAGGATTTTGGAAATCGATTCCATTGTTGAAATGTATCACTAATTTGGTGCCATGAAACCCATGTGGTACACGAACAAATGGATAATTGTGTTGATGCATTCGGCAGCATGGGTATTGTTATTTTCCCTTCCTTTCCTACTAAGGCCTACCTATAACCCTAATGAAACCGCACACCCCCAACCTGCTAACGACCAGGCTAACTTTATTATTTCAAGGATCAACGACGGTGTGCTCATCTGCTTTTTTTACTTAAATGCATTGGTACTGATTCCGCGGATATTTTACAAAAAGAAGTACATGGAATATTGCCTGGTGATCCTACTGTGCTTTGCATTTTTTGTTGGCCAGGGCTGGTTGTTGCGGACGAATTTTAATCCGGATAGATTTTTCACATTCCGGAAACATATTTTTTTTAGCGTATTCATTTTCATGTTCATACTGGCCTGCAGTATTGCATATCGAACTATCCGTGACAAGATTATTTCAGACCAACTTGCCAAAGAAAAAGAGAATGAATTTCTTAAAACTGAACTGTCGCTGTTGCGGTCACAGGTAAGTCCTCATTTTATGTTCAACGTTTTGAACAATATGGTCGCACTGGCAAGAAAACAATCAGACCAGTTGGAGCCTTCGCTGATAAAATTATCTTCGCTCATGCGTTATATGCTTTATGAAACCGGGGAGGAAAAAGTATCACTGGAAAAAGAAACTGAGTACCTACAGAGCTATATTGATCTGCAGCAGCAGCGTTTTGGCAAAAAAGTAATCATCCATACCAGCATGCTGCCGGGGGATAAAATGTATTTTATTGAACCAATGCTATTGATCCCTTTCGTAGAAAACGCTTTCAAACATGGCACAGGAATGATTGACCATGCACAAATAAATATTAGCCTGGCTGCAGAAAAAAATAACCTGCTTTTCGAAGTACAGAATAAATATAATCCGACATCAGAAGAGATAAAAGACACAGCATCGGGCATTGGCCTTTCCAATGTGCAAAGAAGACTGGAGTTGTTGTATAACGGGCAACACAGTTTACTGATCAGAAAAAACGACCACTTATTTACCATAACGCTTCAAATACATTTATCCTGATGATACGCTGCATAGCCATCGACGACGAACCGCTTGCACTTGAGTTGCTGGAGGATAACATCAGCAAACTCCCCTACCTGCAATTGATAGCGAGTTGCGACAATGCTTTGGAAGCAATGAAAGTAATGGAACAGGAAAAAGTGGACCTGATATTTTTAGATATCCAGATGCCCGGTTTAACAGGCCTTCAGTTTATTCAAAGTATGACGGTAAAACCGATGATCATTCTAATTACCGCCTACGAAAAATTTGCACTGGACGGCTTTAACCTGGATGTGACTGACTACTTGTTAAAACCTGTATCGGTAGACCGGTTTATAAAAGCCTGTAATAAAGCAAAGGAATTATTTGATCTGCGGCAGGCACCTAAAGAAACCATATCATCCAATGATACGGGGTATTTTTTTGTACACGTAGATTACAGCATGGTCAAAATCACCACCAATGATATCATCTATATTGAAGGCTTAAAAGATTATATAAAAATTCATTTAAAGAGTTCGCAAAAACCGGTGGTTACCAGGATGCCAATGAAAACCATTGAAGATCAATTACAAGCCTCGGCTTTCCTGCGCATTCATAAATCATATATAATCGGCATCGCCTTTATTACTGCTGTAAGAAAATCAAGTGTGTTTATTGGCGCAATAGAATTGCCCGTAAGCGATAACTATAAGGATGCCATAAGTTTACTCACAGGGAAACTATAGGGTCCGTCTTTGCACGTTTCAATAGCCTGCATTCTCTCTCATCTTCGACAATTCACACATCATTGGATTAACTGACCGCCATACTTTAGGTGAGCAGGGGCTTTTCGTCGCAACATTTCACCCACTTATCTCTTTTGCCAATTATGGCGTTCACAGCAAAGTAGATTTGTATCCAATTAAAAAATGATACATGAAAAAGCTGCTGACAATTATTAGCCTGGTTCTTTTAGCAACGGTACTTAGAGCCCAAATGCCACAAGGCATGCAGCCAGGTGCAAGGACTGCCGCTCCGTCCGTTGGCCATATTTATGGTAAAATATTAGATGTCGACGGGAAGCCCGTGCCCGATGCCTCGCTGATGGTGATGCAAAAAAAGTTTGATACCATTAGTAAAAAAACGAAAGAAGTGTTAGTGAAAGGAATGATCACCAGGAGCAACGGTGACTTTGATTTTGACCAACTTCCGATCATGGGTAATCTCCAGTTAAAGGTAAGTGCCACAGGATTTGCAGCCTTTACTCTCCCCATTTCATTTGTGCCGGCAATGGCCGCTGCTTCGGCTCCTAAATCCCCTACAGCAATGCCCGGGGGTATGCCTGGTGCCGGTTCGATGCCATCATTCGATAAAGACCTCGGAAATATCAAACTCAGCATCGATGCAAAACAATTGCAAAGTGTTACGGTAACAGCAACTTCTCCATCCATAAAACTGAATGGGGATAAGAAAATATTTAATGTAGAAAAAAATATTATGAGCACAGGAGGAACCGGCCTGGATGTCATGAGGAATGTACCTTCTGTAAATGTAGACATTGACGGAAATGTAACCATGCGCAACAGCGCTCCGCAACTGTTAGTGGATGGGCGGCCTACCACGCTTACACTCGACCAGATTCCGGCGGATGTAATTGAAAGCGTAGAAGTGATCACCAACCCTTCTGCAAAATATGATGCTTCAGGTGGTGGAGCAGGAATATTGAATATTGTTTTAAAGAAGAATAAAAAATCCGGCTACAACGGCAACATTAGAGCAGGCGTTGATAAACGCGGCGGGATCAACAGCGGCCTCGATTTCAATGTGCGTCAAAATAAGTTTAACCTCAGTGCTTCAATCAATGTTAACCAGAATAAAGGCCGCACTTCCGGCACCACCAGCCGTTTAAACCTGCTGGATACCCCGCAAACTTCCATCTTTCAAAACAATTACAATAAGACAATGGGGGCATTTATTTTTGGCAAAGTGGGCATTGATTATTTTGTGACCAACCGCAGCACGATTTCTCTTTCAGCTATCAAAGTGCATGGCGCCTTTAATCCAAATGAAACCATTGCTATCGCAACCGATAGTTTGTATTACAACGGCAAAATAAGCAATGCAAGTGAAAGACTGACTACGGGCCATCGTGAGTTTAACGGTCAGGGGTTAGTGTTTGGCTTTAAACATATCTTTCCGAAAGATGGTGAGGAGTTAACCATTGATGCTAATTATTTTGGAGGAAAAAACAATAACAATTCGTTTTACACCACTAACTATTTTGCCAATGTATCAGGGGTTATTGTTAACAGCGATATTGAAAAGGCAGATGGATTTGGAAGCGATAAAAACCTTGTGATACAATCCGATTATGTGTTGCCTTTTTCTAAAATCTCCAAACTGGAAACAGGTGTCAGAACCACCATTCGTAGCAGGGTTAATAATAACAGCAATTATGTCTACGATGATAACCTGCAGGATTATATTGTAATCCCATCTGCAGTCAGCAATTATAAAAATACCGACAATGTATATGCCGCTTATGCTACTTACAGTAGCAGCATCAAAGATTTCACCTATAAACTGGGAGTACGTGCAGAAAGTTCCAGTTACAATGGGGAACTGCTGAATACCGGCGACAAGTTTTCAAACAAATACGCTGTAAGTTTATTTCCCTCTGTTTTCCTGAGCCAGAAACTGAACAGCAAACAAGATATCCAGGTGAGTTATACCAGGCGGATTAACCGGCCGAATTTCTTTCAGCTGATTCCCTTTACCGATTATACTGATAAACTAAATATCACCAGGGGAAACCCCGGTCTAAAACCGGAATTTACACAGGCGTTGGAACTGTCGTATTTAAAAACATTTACTGGTAACAATACTTTCTTGGGTTCAATCTATTACAAGCATACCACTGACCTGATTACAAGATACCTGGCGCAGGAAGTGAATCCACTCACCGGCAATACAGACCTGCTCAATACCTATATCAACGCTAACTCCAGCTATGCTGCAGGTGCGGAAGCAACCGCTCAGAATTATCTTACCAAATGGTGGGATATCAGCACCAATATCAATGTTTATAATTCAAAAGTAAACACGAGCAATGTCACCAACAGTACAGCGCAGGCCGCCTTATGGAGCATGTTTGGAAAGTTCAATAGCAATTTTAAACTCCCATCCAACTTTGCCATACAGTTCACTACCACTTATCAATCCAGAACCAACCTGCCGGTGAATACCAATGGCGGGATGATGGGCGGGCCGCCAATGATGCAGAGCCAGAGTGCTTCACAGGGTTATATCAATGCATCATGGGGAATGGACCTTGCGGTAAAGAAAAGCTTCCTGAAAAATAATGCTGCTTCAGTTTCATTGAGTATAAATGACATTTTCAAGACAAGGATCCAGAGCCAGTATTCATCCAGCCAGTATTTTACACAGGAGTACACAAGGCTGCGTGACCCACAAATGGTTAGATTGAATTTCTCTTACCGGTTCGGGAAAATAGATGCTTCTCTATTTAAAAGAAAGAGTATGAAAGGAGAGCAAAACGCAAGTGAAAGTATTCAACAGTAAAAACTGCATAGTATTCGAAAACAAGATTTTCAAAAAAGCCTCCGGAAAGGAGGCTTTTTTGATTTAACAACATTTGTATGCTAATTCTTGTTTAGGTTGCAGTATGCAGGTTACGCTCACCATTATACGATATCCCAAACGCTACGTGTTTTTCGCCTTATCGGCAATGGCAGTGCACCGGTTCCCTTTTTGGTTGAATAAAAACATCACTTTCTACAAATTGTTGGGATGCGGAAAAAACGGCAGTTTTGATAAACACCCGGACTGGCAGCAATGGGGCATATTCGCGGTTTGCACGCAGCCTGCCGCGACAAATAATTCTGACCAGCAATATTTAATGGATCGATTGTACGGTTCATTTATAGGAAGATGGTTGCAATTTTTTAAATGTGAAACATGGACAATCTTTTTAGAGCCCATTGAAGGCCATGGCCAGTGGGATGGCCGTGAACCGTTTGGAAAAATTGCGAAGAACACCTCGTACGATGGTCCGGTTGCAACACTCACCCGGGCAACCATCCGGCTAACGAAGCTAAATACCTTCTGGAAAAATGTAAACGGCGTAGCAGCAAAAATGAACAGAGCGGACGGCTTTATTACATCCATCGGGATCGGGGAAATGCCCTTTGTAAAACAGGCCACCTTTAGCGTTTGGCAAAGCAAAGAATTGATGAAGCAGTTCGCCTACCAGTTGCGCGAGCATACAGAAGTGATTCGGAAAACCAGGCAGGAAAATTGGTACAGCGAAGAAATGTTTGTTCGTTTCAAACCGCTGAAAACAGTGGGCACGCTCAAAGGAAGCGACCCATTGGCGGGAAAGTTATAATTTTGCTCCATACTGCAACGATTGCTATTTTATTACACTACTTTCCTGGTGCCATGTGCTCTATACTGGGTAAAAAAAATTTATGAAGAATATCAAACTGATAGAAGTACCAAGCGAGATTGGTGCGGGCACCCGTGGCGCCAGTCTTGGTGTAGACGCTATCAAAATTGCCGCACTCGATTTTATGAGCAATTTCTTTGTGCATTTTCCTTCAGAAAAAATTGAAGTGGAAAACAATTTACTATTCGAACCTATCCAATCGCCCTATGGCAAAAGAATACATGGTGTTTTAAACTTGTATGAAAAGGTTAGCAAAGCTGTATGTGAATCTATTAAAAGCAATTTTTTCCCTGTGGTGCTCAGTGGCGACCATAGCACGTCCGGCGGAACCATTGCCGGTATTAAAATGGCTAAACCTAAAAGCAAACTAGGAGTTATCTGGATCGATGCACATGCCGATCTCCACACGCCCTATACCACCCCCACGGGCAATATGCATGGCATGCCTTTGGCCACCGCAATGGGCGAAGACAATAAAGAATCCAGTGCACATACACTTGATGAAAGAACGCAGAAAATATGGGATCAGCTAAAAAATATTGGTAAGATTTATCCTAAGATTCTGCCTGAAGACATTGTTTTTATTTCATTACGGGATTTTGAAAAAGAAGAAAAATCGTTGATTGACAAGTATGGTATCAAAGTGATAACGACCAATGAAGTAAGGCGCAATGGGGCTGAAAGTGTAAGCCGCAAAGTATTACGCTATTTATCCGACTGCACAGACATCTATGTAAGCTTTGATGTTGATAGCCTGGATTCTTCCATTTCTAAAGGCACAGGCACACCGGTAGGCAACGGCTTAAAAGAAAGAGAAGCGGAAGACCTGATCAGTAAGTTTATGCAGAGCAGGAAGATATGTTGTTTTGAGATTACCGAAGTAAACCCAACCCTCGATAAAGAAAACCTGATGGCCGAAATTGCTTTTAATATCCTTCAAAGAAGTGTAAACGTGCTGATGATGAATTAACATCTTTCAATGCTCATCGAAGATATCTGCTGATTTTTCTCCCACAATATTTATCTTAACTCATTTCGTAGAAAAAAGACTTTTTTATCCTCAATTGGGCGTGTACTCATTATTTGTATGTTTCAATGAAAACTGTCATTGCACTTTATCCCGCGTAAATCATTCTATCAATCCTATCATTGATTTTCTAGCCAGTTACCTCTCATTAGATGCCGCTGATGGAATATTGCCAGCTCCGTCGGAATCTGAATTTATATTTGTTAACTTAAATTTATGACTGATGATTAAACATCTGGTAAAATTTTGTAGACTTTTAACACCTAATAATAATAATCCCTTCCAAACACCTTCTAATGCAAACTAAAACTGCTGTCTTTCTATTTACAGTCTTTATTGTAATGTCCCTGTTTTCATCTGCTCAATCCATCACCGGTAAAATCACGGATACCGCAGCTAAAAAAGAAATCCCCAATGCGGTAGTGGCATTATTAACCGCCGGAGATTCCATCTTATATAAATTTACCCGTACTAATAAAGAGGGCAATTTTGAATTCCACAATGTTAAAACGACCAATTATATTTTGCTTGTTACCCATCCATATTTTGCTGATTTTGTTGATGACATCACTGTACCTGTCACGGGGCTACAGTTCAACAAAATTTCAGTGACCTCTAAAACCAAATTGTTGCAGGAACTCATTGTCAGAAGTGGGGCACCCATGCGGATCAAAGGTGATACAACTATTTTTACAGCTGACAGTTTCAAAGTAAGTGCCAATGCAAACGTAGAAGAACTGCTGAAGAAGCTGCCGGGAATACAGGTGGATAAGGATGGAAAAATAAAAGCCATGGGCGAGACCGTTGAAAAAGTATTGGTGGATGGTGAGGAATTTTTTGGTGATGATCCCGGAATGGCTATCAAAAACCTTCGGGCCGATGCGGTAAAAGAAGTACAGGTATATGACAAAAAGAGCGATCAGTCGGAATTTACAGGAATTGATGATGGCAAAACAAAAAAAACAATTAATCTTAAACTGAAAGATGACCGCAAGCACGGTTATTTTGGAAAGATAGATCTGTCAGGTGGTCTGCAAAATAAGATTGAAGACCGGTACAACAACAATATCCTGCTGAATGCTTTTAAAGGAAAAAGGAAACTGGCCGGTTACTTTTTAAACGGAAATACGGGGCAGAATGGCCTCAATTGGCAAGACAATGAAAAATATGGCGGTGATAATGAGAATTATTCAGTGAGTGCGGATGATGATGGCAATATCAATTTTAATTTCCAGGGCAGTAATGATGATGAACCATGGGTAGACACCCAAAACGGCCTTTTTAAAAATAATAATGTCGGGCTTCAGTACTCCAATAAATGGAATGATGTACAAAGCCTGTCCTTATCACCAAAGTATAATCTGCAGGACTATGGAAACACCATCAGAGCTTTCAGGCAAACACAGTTGAATGATTCGTTTTACAACGATAATTCGGTTGAAAACATCCATGTCAATAAGCAATCCTTTAAGCTGAATGCGGTATATGACCTGAAGATCGATTCATCAAATTCATTGCGCATTTCTGCTAAAACAGGCATCTATCACACAGAAAGCGAATCTCACAGAACATCGGAAAATACCGATATGTTTGGTAATATAAAAAATACCAGCGACAGGGATTTAAGCACCAACGCTGACAAGCAAAGCTATAGCGGGTCGGCATTGTTCAAACATAAATTTAAAAAATTAAGAAGAACATTTTCCCTCAGCGCTAACTGGAATTCTTTAAATACGGAGGGCACCAATTTTTTACAGTCGGACAATGAAGTTTACAAAGGTGGACTTGCATCTTACAGCCAAATATTAGATCAGCAGAAAGATTACGATAAAGGGTCCGCCCAGTTGCTCGCAAGAATGGTATACACCGAACCACTGAGCAAGAAATATTCCCTTGAATTGAATTATGAGACAAGTATTGCAAGTGGCAATAATGATCAGAAAACTTATTCTTTTTCACCAAGTTCCGGTAAGTATGATCAGATGGTGGATTCGCTGACCAACCTGTTTGATCAAAAGATCACCGTCAACAAACCAGGCTTCAGGATTAGCTATAACTTCAAAAAACTAAAATATAATTTTGGTTCGGGTATCGGGTTTACACATTTTAATCTAACGGATCAAACTCTCGGACAGGAATACCTTCGCAAATACACCAACTTCTTCCCCAACGCAACCCTTACCTATACTTATAAAAACAATCACAACCTGCGATTTAATTACAATGGTAATACCACTCAACCGCGTATTGACCAGTTGCAGGTATTAAGAGATAACAATGATTACTTTAATCAATACCTTGGCAACCCACTGCTGAAGCCGTCGTTCAGGAACAATTTCAATTTGTCTAACCAAACCTATGATTTTCTTAAGGACGTATATATGTACCAGTCGGTGAATTTTTCACAAACCAGCAATGCCATCACTAACAGCCGCACAATTTATCCAGACAGTGGAAAAACCATCAGCCAACCCGTGAACACCAATGGAAACTATAACTTTTCATTCTATGGAGGTTTTGGCATGAAAATCAAAAAACTTGATCTGAGGTTTGAGCTAAGTCCGAATGGAAATTACAGCCACTATATAGAAATCATCAATGGTGTAAATAGTATATCCAAAAATCTGAATGCAGGTATCTCCTTTTACTTATCAAAAGCCAAAGACAAGGTGTATGACGTTTCGCTTTCAAACAGGTTCTCGTACAATAGTAACAGCAACCAGCAGCAGAAAGCGGTAAATAAGTACAACTCCAACGATTTAGGAATTTATGCAACAGTGTATTACAAAAAGGTTTGGTCACTTAAAACCGATTACACCTATTATGTCCGGCAAAAAACACCGCAGTTCCGGGACAATTTGAGCAACCAGCTTTGGAACGCCCGGCTGCAACGAACATTTAAAAAAGATGAATTTACAGTCTATTTTAGCATAAGGGACATCCTAAATCAAAACACCGGTATCAACAGGAACTTTAGCGGTAATACATTATCAGAAGTAAGCAATGAACGCTTGCGCCAATACTGGCTGTTTGGATTCGCATGGGATTTTAAAAACAAATCAGCACAACCGGCACCCGCAGCAAAACCATAAAATTATACTTATGAAACACAAAATATTTTGCTTTTTTACACTTGCCCTTTTCGTTGCAAAAACAGATGCACAACAATTTATTAGCAAGGGTACCATCGAGTTTGAGGTGATCACTAATGTGAAGAAAACCATGGGCACCAGCAGCTGGGCAGAAATGTTGAAAGACCAGATGCCTACCTTTAAAACAGCTTATTATAATTTTAGCTTTGCCGATAATAAAAGCATTTATAAGTTTGACCACTATGATGAAAAAAAAGCGAAGGTGCCCGAGTTTTTGCGCCGGGGTGAAGATGACAACGAATGGTACAATGATTTTTCTGCTGGTCAAACCTACATACAAAAAAATATGTTTGGAACTCTTTTAAATGTAAAAGACAGCATCAAACCCATCCAGTGGAAAATGACCAATGAAAGTCGCCTGATTGCAGGATTTAACTGCCGCAAAGCCGTTGGCATTATTTTAGACAGCGTATATGTATTTGCTTTTTATACAGATGAAATAACCATCAGTGGCGGTCCCTGCACCATCAATGGCTTACCGGGTATGATATTGGGCGTAACCATACCCCGCTTGTATGCTTCAATGATTGCAACCAAACTAACAGTAACCGCAGCTAATGAGAGTACGATCAAACCTATCGTAGTAAAAAAGTACTATACCGCCAAACAGGTTAAAGCCATCCTCGATGAAAGAATAAAAGATTTTGGAAGTGATCAGGATGAAGATTCAAAAAAATGGATTAGCCAGTTGTATTGGAATACGTTGTTGTAGATCAACTTATCTGAAAAGAATTTATTTTTTAACCAGCAGAATTTCATTGATCAACATCGTTGTGTCACTCCCTTGTACTACATACCATTGTGGATCTTTTCCCATTTTATTGTAGAAATCGCTTATAGCTTCGAATCGAACAAGGGGCCGGCCCCCCTTAAAAACATCAGGCCAACAAAAAAGACATCCAAAGCGCCAGGGTCATGCTCCCCTCTCCTTCGGAGAAGGGTTGGGGGTGAGGTCAACATCCATCGGTCTGACGTTCCGTCCGACCTTTATTGTTACTTCCCTAATTCCAACACCACCGCTTTATAAGAATCAATCGCAAAATCATCCAGGCCGGAACGTTTTTTTGTAACAATGTCCGTTGCTGTGGAAAAGCCATTTGTTCGTTCGATGTATTTTGCAAATGAAACAGTTTTGGTTGTTTTAGCAGTATTCATTACTACCATTACTGTTTGCAATGCATCGTACCTGAAGTAAACATACAAGCCATCCTCCGGTAAATACTGCATCATTTTACCCGTAGTAATTGCTGAAGATTGTTTTCGGAAATTGGCCAAGGCGTGTACATGTCGCCATATCTCTTCGTCCTTTGCAGTTCTGCCGCTCAATTCAAATTTATTGAGCTTATCGCCAGGGAAACCACCTGGGAAATCGAGCCGCACATATCCATCATTGGGCGTTGTAAATCCGGTGGTGGCCAATTCATCGCCATAATACATTTCCGGAATACCGCGGCAGGTAAATAACCAGCTCAGGGAAGATTTATACTTATTCATGTCCTCTCCTACCACGGAATAAAACCTGGCTATATCGTGGTTGTCTAAAAAGATCACATTGCGCATCGGGTCTTTGTAAACAAAATCCTGTGCCAAAGTAGTATAGAGATTATTCACTCCGTCTGTCCAGCCAAAATCTTTCGTCATAGCATCCTGCATGGCCCACAAGGTTTGAAAATCAGTGGGGGCCTGCAGGTTACTTTTGAAAGGAATGTTGTAATTGTTTTGCACAAAAAAACTTTGATTAGGGATACCATGAACCCATGTTTCACCAAACAAAGTGATCTGCGGATATTCATCCATCAGTGCTTTGTTGCAGCGGTTCATAAATTCAAGATCGTTATATGCATACGTATCAATTCTCCATCCGTCAATTCCAAATTCCTCTACTGTCCAGAGCGCATGCTGGATCAGGAAATTCGCCACAAAAGGATTGTTTTGATTCATATCCGGCATTTGGGTGGTAAACCAACCATCAGCCATTATCTTCTTTTGAACGGGTGATGCATAAGGATCAAAAAGTACCTGGTCTTTGAAATTTGTATTGGTATAAGCTGGCCATTGATGCAGCCAATCTTTCATTGGAAGATCCTGCACGGTAAAATGATACAATCCCACATGATTGTACACTGCATCCTGGATTATTTTCATACCCTTCGCATGAGTTGCATCTATCAATTGCTGGTACGACTTTTCAGTTCCCAACCTTGGATCTATTTTATAATGGTCAGTAAAAGCATAGCCATGTTCTGTGCGGTTGGGCATATCATTCTCCCAAACGGGATTGAGCCACAATGTAGTGACTCCCAGGTTTTGCAAATAATCAAGATGATTGGTGATGCCCTGTAAATCGCCGCCGTGACGGTTAAATACCGTATCGCGGTTTAAGGTCTGGTCTCTCATCCCGGCAACCCGGTCGTTGGAAACATCTCCGTTACTAAACCTGTCAGGTAATATCAGGTAAATAAAGTCACGTGAAGTAACCCCCTGTGCGTAATCTTTTCCCTTTGCCTTCCTGCGTGGCTTTATTTCATATTGAAGATTAATATCCTTTAGGAAAGGGAAGCTGAATTTACATGGCTTTGCACTTTCATCAATCACAAGGTCAAGAAAAACATAGTTGGGATTCTCTACACGATTGATCATCACGAGATTTACGCCTGGCGCCAGTTTTACTCCTGCCGGCCCCATCTTTATCATTGGAAATTTTGCTGCGATTCTTTCTCCGTGTAGCATCACTTGTACCTTATTCCATTTCATGCCGGTCCACCAATTGGTGGGGTAACATTTATACTCGTTTTGAGCAAAACAACTAAAACAGATCAACAATAAACTGGTAAGAATAACTGTAGCTTTCATAAATAATCAAGTAAATTTATACGATAATTTTTTCATCATCCCTATCCGTCACAATCACACATAGCAAGCCGGCGATGATCATGGATATCCCCCCGATTACCATAGCATAAATACTCTGCTCATTAAAGAGACTTTTAATAAAAAAGCCCAGTATTGCAGCTGCAAATATTTGTGGTATCACAATAAAAAAATTGAATACCCCCATATAAAAACCCATTTTGTGTGCAGGCAAAGCGCCCGCAAGTATGGCATAAGGCATTGTTAAGGTAGAAGACCAGGCAAGGCCAACACCTATCATCGGCAATAACAACACCTGCGGCGAATGAATAAAAAACATCGACGTTAACCCCACTCCCCCGATAATCAAACTGATCATGTGTGTGTATTTCCTTCCAATACGTTTGGCCAGCATGGGCAACAAAAATGCCGTGATCGCGGAGATCCCGTTGTAAACCATAAACATCACTCCCACCCAATCACCTGCATCCTGGAAAGTTTTGGAAGTAGTGTCGGTGGTTTGATATGCATTTTGTGCAATTGCTGAAGTGGTGTATATCCACATCGAAAAAAAAGCGAGCCAGGTAAAAAATTGAACAATTGCTAATTGCAACATAGTTTTGGGCATTGTAAAAATACCCCGGGTGATTTCCACAATTCCTTTGAACAAACCCTTTGTTCTTAATTTTTCCTGTTCCCAGGTTTCGATATTTTCCGGTGGAAATTCACTGGTGGTAAATACGGTCCATAACACTGAAGTAAGGAAAACAAAACCACCGATATAAAAAGAATATTTTACTGAAGGAGGAATGATACCTGCCTGTGCCGTATTGGCAATTCCAAAAACATTGGTGAAGATATAGGGCAATAAAGATGCAATAACCGCACCCAGGCCGATAAAGAAAGTTTGAGTGGCAAAACCTGTAGTTCGCTGGGATGAAGCCAGTTTATCGCCCACAAAAGCCCTGAAAGGCTCCATGGATATATTGATAGACGCATCTAACACCCAAAGCAATGTCGCTGCCATCCATAACACGGTCGACTGTGGCATTAATATCAACGCAACAGACGACAGTACTGCTCCCACAAAAAAGAAAGGCCTTCTTCGCCCAAACCGTGGATGCCAGGTGCGGTCACTCAAATAACCTATAATGGGTTGCACCAAAAATCCCGTGATGGGAGCAGCAATCCATAAAATCCCGATTTTGTCGATTTCTGCACCAAGGGTTTGAAAGATTCGTGAAACGTTGGCGTTTTGAAGGGCAAATCCAAACTGAATACCAAAAAAGCCAAAACTCATATTTACAATCTGGTTAAATGTGAGTTTTTCTTTTGGCAAAAGAAGTTCTGACATAGCAAGCGTTTAAAAGTATAAAATTGTGTAAAAAATACACATTTGCAAAACTACAATAAAAAACATCCGTTTTGAGGATGTTTTAATTTATTTGAGAGACTAAATAACGAATCCGTCTGTTAAAACCGATCCCTTCTTTAAAACTACAATACCATCTTTTACAGTATACAACGAATGATCTGTATCGGGCAAATGAGCCCCACCATTAATTCGAACATCATTCCCGATCCGGCAATTTTTATCAACGATCGCGTTCTTTATATAACACCGGTCACCAATGCCGATCTTAGGGATATTTTTAGTCGTATTGTTTTCTATTTCCGCTAAAGTTTCATAGTAATCGTTCCCCATTATATAACAGCTCACTACCGTTGATCCGTGCCCGATGCGGCTTCTTACACCGATCACACTGTTTTCGATCCTGCTTGCATTAATTATGGAGCCTTCAGCAATAACAGTCTTCTCCAGGGTGGTACCACTGATCTTTGCAGGAGGAAGCATACGGGCGTGACTATAAACAACTTTTTGATTATCAAATAAATTGAATGGCGGCAGATCAAGCGTGAGTGAAAGATTGGCTTCAAAGAAAGAATGGATGTTCCCGATATCCGTCCAGTAGCCATCATATTGGTAACTGATCACTTTATATTTTTCAATAGAACTAGGGATGATCTCTTTTCCAAAGTCCGTCGCATCCTTTTTTTCTGACTCAAGCAGGTCGAACAACAACTTGCGGCTGAATACATAAATACCCATCGAAGCCAGATAATTTCTTCCCTGCGCTTTCATATCATCACCCGTGTCGCTTACCCACTCGTTCAATAATTCTTTCGCCGGCTTTTCAATAAAGGAAGTAATCAGGTGCTCCTCATTTGATTTCAGGATGCCAAACTCCGGCGCTTCCCGGTCGCCTACAGGTATGGTTGCGATCGATATATCGGCTCCATGAGCAGTATGATTATCGATCATTTCAGTAAAGTCCATTTGATATAACTGGTCGCCACTTAAAATTAAAACATATTCAAAGTCATAGTTAACGATATGCCTCAGGGACTGCCTTACTGCGTCTGCTGTTCCCTGGAACCATTTAGGATTATCGGGCGTTTGCTCAGCTGCAAGGATATCGACAAAACCTTTACTGAAAAGGCTGAACTGGTAAGTGTTTTTAATATGCTTATTGAGCGATGCGGAGTTAAATTGCGTAAGCACCAATATCCTGTTTAAGCTGGAGTTGATACAGTTAGAAATGGGGATATCCACCAACCGATATTTACCGGCAATAGGTACGGCGGGCTTACTTCTGCTTGCGGTTAAGGGATACAATCTTGATCCGGCTCCCCCGCCTAAAACAATGGCTATTACTGATGCGCTTTCCATATATGACAAGTTATTGATTGAGTAAATTTATTGTTACAATTTCGTAATTACAAACAAATTCATGATCCAATAAAACTTATTTTATTGATTCATATAATTTGATATACTTCTTTGCGCTCGTTTCCCAACTAAAATCGAGTTCCATAATCGTGGCAATAATTTCCTTAAATATTTCGGGTTGGCTATACATTTCCAATGCCCTGTGTATTGAGTAAGTGACATCCCAAACCGTGGCATCATTAAAGCGGATGCCATAGCCACCAGGATCACCAAAATCAATAACGGTATCCCGCAATCCACCGGTATTTCTTACAATTGGAACAGTTCCATAACGCATCGCATACATTTGGTTCAGGCCACAGGGCTCTACCCGGCTGGGCATCAGTAAAAAATCCGCACCCGCGTATAACTGGTGACTTAGTTTTTCATTGTAACCTATTTTAGAATTATAATAACCCACTAACTGGCTCTTCATGTTTTCAAGTTCCCATTCCACATTGGCATCTCCGCTGCCGAGCAACAAAAAATTCATTTTGCCTTCCATATGGTAAACTGAATCATAAATTGCCTGCGGAAGAAGGTCGGCCGCTTTTTCGTGAACTAGCCTTCCGATAAAAATAAATAAGGGCTTGCTGATATCTAAATTAAATTCATCGCACAACACCTTCTTATTTGCAAGTTTCCCAAGGCCAGCGTCTTTCTTAGTAAAGTTCGGATCTATATAGGTATCTACGGCAGGATCCCATACATCCGTATCTATCCCGTTTAATATACCGGTGCATTTCCCTTTTTCATATTCAAACAAATTTTCCAACCCATTCGCATTGCTGCGCATTTCTTCGAGATAAGTTTGGCTTACGGTAGTAACCTGTCTTACGCATTTAACTGCACATGCCAAAGGATTGATATTATTCCGCCAATCCAGCTTACCCCATTCCCAGGTATCCCAATTGGGAATATATCCTGATTTGTCCCAACCCATCTGTCCCTGGTATTGTGCATTGTGTATGGTAAGCACGGTAGGTACAGCAGCTAAATGCCGGTAGCCCAGGCAATGCTGCATCATAAAAGGAACCAGCCCGGCCTGGTGATCATGCACATGTACAATATCCGGCCGGTGCTGCCATTGCGACATCCAATCCACCACAGCAATCTGGAACGCAGTAAAACGCTCGGTATCGTCGCCATAACCATACACCGATTCTCTATCTAACAACCCATTGATATCAACGAGGTATAAATCAAAACCAAGCTTGTTGGTTCTCTCTTTGATGATGGTATAATTAAACCAATAAGTGCCCATTCCAAAAGAGCCTTTGTGTACAATATCAAAATCATGTTCGTACAAAAACTTGGTTCTGTACATCGGCATTACCACCTTTGCAATGTGCCCGAGTTGGTTTTGATATTTAGGAAGCGCTCCCACCACATCACCTAACCCGCCTACTTTTGCTACTGGATAACATTCGGCACTTATGTGTAGTATTTCCATTGAACAGATGATTTTTAATCGTTTTCAAATTTAGACGGTTTTTGTTATAAACAACTTACATAATGAATATTTTTCCTTATGCTAAAAATATTCTACTTTGCGCCACTTAAACCAACGATTCTATCATGAGCCCACAAACCAACTCACACGAAACGACCAAATGGTCACAGTTTGGCACCCTTATCACCGTTTTTTTCTTCTGGGGTTTTGTTGCAGCCAGCAATGACATTTTAATACCAGTATTTAAAAAAGCATTTAGTTTATCACAGGCCCAAAGCCAGTTGGTATCCGTTGCATTTTATGTTGCTTATACAGTAGGTTCAATCATATATTTTTTAATATCAAAATTCATCAAAGGCGATCTGTTAAATAAGATGGGTTATAAAAATGGTATCGCCGTAGGATTGATCATTTCGGCGATTGGTACTTTACTATTTTATCCCGCCGCAAATAATTCTTCTTTTACTTTAATGATCACCGGCCTCTTTATTGTAGGTCTTGGTTTTTCATTGCAGCAAATTGCGGCAAATCCTTTGGCAATCATAATGGGTGACCCTAAAACGGGTTCACAGCGACTTACAATGGCAGGCGGTATCAATAATTTAGGTACCACCATCGGGCCTTTACTAGTGAGCTTTGCAATTTTTGGAAGTGTCTCCGCCAGTTCAGGAATTGCCAGCATTGAAAGTGTAAAAATACCTTACCTGATCCTCGGCCTGGCTTTTTTGCTGGTGGCTGTATTTATTAAATTCTCTTCCGTTCCCAATAAAATTGATCTTGACCAGGTTGCTGAAAAGGAAGCGATTGCAGACAGCAAAGTATTACACAAGGCATCTGCATTGCAATACCCGCAACTGGTGATGGGGATGATCGGTATATTTGTATACGTGGGAGTGGAAGTATCGACAGCAAGTAATTTACCGGCATATATGGAACAACATCTTGCAATACCAACAGAAAAAATAGCTCCTTACATATCATTGTATTGGGCAAGTTTGATGATTGGAAGATGGACAGGTGCCGTAGGTGCTTTCGATGTAAGCATGGGCTGGAAAAAAATTCTTAGCTTTTTAATGCCTTATCTCGCTTTTGGAGTGTTCCTTTTGGTGAATACCATTGCACAGCATGATGTTACTCAATTCTTCGTGTATGCGTTCGTGATTGCGGTGATGATCGTGGGTGATATCTTAAGTAAGGGTAATCCCGCCAGGATGTTGCTGATCTTTGCAGGACTGGGTATTGTTGCCCTTTGTATCGGTATTTTAACAGAAGGAATGGTGAGCGCATACGCATTTATAAGTGTGGGGTTATTTTGCAGCACTTTATGGCCATGTATTTTCACACTGGCAGTAGCTGGCCTTGGAAAGAACACAGGCCAGGGCAGCAGCTTGCTGATCATGATGATTATGGGCGGGGGTATCGTTAGTTATTTGCAGGGGGTGCTTGCCGATAAGATCGGTATTCAAAATAGTTACCTCCTTGGTATTGTATGCTTTGCTTACCTTGCCTTTTATGCGATCAGGGCCAAATCTGTTTTGAAATCACAGGGTATTGACTATGATGCTTTAAATGCAGAAGGAGGCCACTAATACATGTTCACTGTGGTAGAAAGAGGCTTTCATCTTTGATCACTATTCGCAACACAATCCATTATTTTACTAATCGAAAAGTTTTATAAAGGAGAAGTTAATAATCAAATGCATTGGCTTTATGACAAAAAAATACGCTGTAGGAATTGATGTGGGAGGTACCACCGCTAAATTTGGTATCGTAGACCACAATGGAAAAATCCTTGAACAGGATCGGGTACCCAGCAATGAACATGAGATAGTGGAAGATTTCATAGACGACCTATATGCCAAACTATACCCAATGATCCAAAAAGTGGGTGGCATAGCAAATTGTGTAGGAATCGGCATGGGCGCACCCAATGGAAATTTTTATTCGGGCACCATTGAATATGCGCCTAATTTAAAGTGGAAAGGCATTATCCCCATTGCCGACCTGATGGAAAAGAAATTTGGTATGGTAACCAAACTTACCAATGATGCGAATGCCGCGGCGGTTGGTGAAATGATGTATGGTTGCACAAAAAATATAAAGGATTTCATTACCATCACTTTGGGCACGGGAGTAGGAAGTGGTATTGTGATTGACGGCAAGATAGTGCTGGGGCATGATGGCTTTGCAGGTGAACTTGGACATACTATCATCCGGCCTAACGGGAGGTTGCATAAAGCGACCGGAATGAGGGGCAGCCTTGAATCGTATGCTTCCGCTACGGGCGTAAGGGAAACTGCGATTGAGATGCTGACTGCGCACCCTGAGGAAGAAAGCCTCCTGCGCAATTACAGCATCAATGAACTAACCAGTGAGTCGGTGTACGACTGTGCAATGAAAGGCGATACAATCGCTAACAGCATCTTCGATTTCACCGGGCAAATACTGGGAGAATCCCTTGCGAATTTCATCATGTTTTCATCGCCCGAAGCCATTGTATTATTTGGCGGACTAACCAAGGCAGGAAACCTTTTACTGAACCCTACGAGAAAACGCATGGAGGCAAACCTGCTGCCCATTTTTCAAAATAAGGTAAAATTGCTATTTAGTGAATTAAAAGAAGCAGATGCCGCTATATTAGGCGCAAGTGCATTGGTTTGGAAGATGAAGTCATAACCGGTTAGAGGTTGATGGTTGAAGGTTAAAGGTTGGTACTTCATTGACGGGATCGTTATTGTCAATTAAATCCCTTTGCTTTGCAAGATGACTGTCATTCAATTTGACACATAATTTATCAATCAGAATAGAAAGAAATAAAAAAGCAACCAGTAATAATTGGTTGCTTTTTTTATGTAAATTTTTTAACTACCCTTCAACGCCAAACCTTCAACCTGCGATCGTCTTTTCCTCCAGCCATTTACTTCTTCCCCAGCCAGCAATCACATGCTTTTCGCTATGATAAGAAGAACGCACCAGCGGTCCGCTTTCCACGTAATCAAAGCCTATCTGGTAACCTATTTCCCGTAGTTCGGCAAATTCATCCGGATGTGCAAAACGCTGCACTTGCAAATGCTTCTTACTTGGTTGAAGGTATTGACCGATTGTAATTACATCTACCCGGCTCTCCCGTAGATCGTGCAGGGTTTGTATCACTTCCTCTTTGGTTTCACCAAGTCCGAGCATGATGCCGCTTTTGGTTCGCATACCGCCTTGTTTAAGGATGTGCAGGGTTTCCAGGCTTCTCCTGTACTTTGCCTGTATACGTACCTGTTTAGTGAGCCGTTCCACTGTTTCTACGTTGTGAGAAACTACATCGGGGGCAGCATCAATGATGCGCTGTATATTTTCAGCTTCTGCCTTAAAATCGGGTATCAGCGTTTCCAGGGTAGTAGTAGGATTTAAGGTTTTGATGGCCTTAATGGTATTGTACCAAATGATGCTTCCGCCATCTTTTATCTCGTCCCGGTCAACTGAGGTTACCACCGCGTGTTTTACCTTCATCAAATGGATTGCTTCGGCTACGCGTTGCGGTTCGTCCCAATCTACCGGCTCCGGCATCCCTGTTGCTACTGCACAAAAACCACAACTTCTTGTACAAATATTTCCGAGAATCATAAAAGTCGCGGTTCCCTCACCCCAGCATTCTCCCATATTAGGACAATTTCCGCTCTCGCAGATGGTATGAAGTTTATGGTGATCTACCAAATTGCGCACATGCCGGTAATCTTCGCCAGTTGGCAATTTTACCCTAAGCCAGTTTGGCTTTTTTGGCTTTTGTTCCACTACACCATCAATCACCGGTAATTCTATCATTGATTTAAATTATAATCTTTTAAAAATAGCTGTAATGATTTCAGGCGGTAAACACATAAGCAATAACATTTATTTACACTGATGGTTCACCTATACCTTCATTCCCCTGCCCCTAAATTACGGGAATGCAAAAATACGTGTTGTTTACATTAATAAAGAGCTTTGGCAGTGCGGGCAACTATGTTATCCTGAAATCGTTTATTTATCCGTTCAATCATTTACGCCTGCCGAACATAATGCTTACGTAGGCGCTGAGGAAAAATTGCTTAGGCTTTGAATATACCAATTGAGGAACTTTCTTGCTATACACTTCGCCGGTTAACCCCACTTCCAAAGCATTGAGCATTTCGTTGTATTTTCCGAAATCGAAGCGCAAAGCTGCTTTTGCGTACAGGCCCGGTGTCACTTTCATTTGCCCCCAACCTTTTCCCAGGCCCGAACCGGATACCTGCAGCGAATTGATGAGTAACCCTCCGTTGGTAAATAAAACACTATCCGGTACATAGGTAGCCTGTCCTGAACTTGAAACCAGGGTACTGTCATTACTCTCATACCTTATCAGCTTCCGCTTGCCTTTTGAAAGATCATTAACCTCAAGATTATATGGCCTTAATAAAGCAAGCGTTAAGCCTCCACCAAAGTTGCCCGTAACACTTATGCCATTGCGGTTGGTTTTATTGCCCAATAAAATTTGCTGCTGCACACCCAATTTAACGGGATAGAAATAACTTATTTTGCCATAAATAAAAGGAGATGTTGGTAGCGTGGGATTGGTTTGCTTGTCTTCTTTTGGATGCTTTCTTTCAGAAATATCCAATTGAAATAATAAAGCTTTTTTGATCGATGTAGACCTGCCTATTTCAAAGAAAGCGCCGTAACCGTCAGAAGTAAGTTTAAATCCAAAGGCGTTGTGTTTGTGATAAGCAATTACACCTTCTTCTTCTTGTTTAATGAGCGCATTGATTCTTTGTTTGCGTTCATCCTTCCTTTCCTTTTTTGATTTTTGAGCTAACGATGGTAATGTGGCAATTACTGCCAGGCAAATAAAAAATAATTTACGCATAATAGGTTTTTACTTCAGTAAATTTATACAAAAATAGCACAATGACAGCAACGATTCTATATGAGGGTAATTTAAGATGCACAGCCCAACATTTGCAAAGCGGAACCCATATAGAAACAGATGCTCCCACTGATAACCGCGGCAAAGGAGAACGTTTTTCACCCACCGACCTCGTATGCACTGCCCTCGCAACCTGTATGGCGACCACTATGGCGATCAAGGCAAATGACATGCATATAGAATTAAATGGATTAACGGTTGAAGTGCAGAAAACAATGCAAAATGACCCCCGTAGAATCTCTAAAATAGATGTTAAAGTTTCATTTCCAGTCACACTTGTTCTGGAAGATCAGGACCGGGTTATTTTACAACGTACCGGTGACAACTGCCCGGTGGTAAAAAGCCTGCACCCGGACCTGGTACTGAATATCCAATACAGCTGAGGGTTTAGTTTACTTCAGGATGTTTGGGTGTCCTGTGGTTTCAAT
>JAOQAK010000016.1 GCA_025963635.1 Ferruginibacter sp. | reverse complement strand
CAAAATTCTGAAATCTACCACAGAAATCATAAGACCGAACAGAAAATTCCCAAGAAATAAAATCAAAAAGAAACCGCCATCCATGAATTACAAACAATTGTAGCTTAACTAAACGACATTGAATGGTCAATGGTCAATGGTCAATGGTGACTCTGCGGTGCAATTTAGTTAATGGTAGCTGTCCAGCGCTCCCCATTGCTGAGAAAGTACAAGTGACACAACGATGTTTTATTGAAAAACTTCTGTTTGTGCCAAACAAAATTCCTAAACAAAATTTTTGCTTTCCAACAAACTATTTAAAGCTTTCACGATTCCCGATTGACCATTCACGATAAATCCATTCACGATAAAACCATTCACCATTACACCATCTCAATTACCTGCTGGATCTCAGTAGGGGCAAGGTTGGCATTTCTCATGGCAATTCCCCTTGCGGCATTTCCGGCGAAATCTGTAAATGCTTTTTTAGTGATCTCATCATCGCTCATCATAATCGGCACTCCACTATCGCCGCCTTCCCGAATAGTTTGCACAATAGGAATTTGTCCGAGGAATGGAATATCAAACTCTTCCGCCAAATTTTTACCACCGTCTTTTCCGAAGAGGTAATATTTATTTTCCGGTAATTCTGCCGGAGTAAAATAACTCATATTTTCCACGAGCCCGATAATGGGCACTTTCAATTGTGCCTGTCCGAACATGGCGATGCCTTTTTTTGCGTCTGCCAATGCTACCAACTGTGGAGTGGTTACAACAATTACACCCGTAACCGGCACGGTTTGCACCACCGTTAAATGGATATCGCCGGTGCCTGGCGGCATATCGATAACGAGGTAATCCAGTTCGCCCCAATCCACATCGCTCACAAACTGCTTGATGGCGCTGCTAACCATTGGGCCACGCCAAACCACCGCTTGTTTTTCATCTACCAGCAACCCGATGCTCATCACCTTGATGCCGAACTTTTCAATCGGTACAATCATGCCCTTCCCGTCTACTTCCCTCATCAGCGGCCTGTCGCCGCGAACGCCAAACATAATGTGCTGACTGGGGCCATAAATATCGGCATCCATCAGTCCTACTTTGGCGCCACCTTCCGCCAATGCGAGCGCCAGGTTAGCGGCAATCGTACTTTTTCCTACACCACCTTTTCCACTTACTACGGCAATGATATTTCTTACACCTTTTAAAAGCGTTTTAGCATCCTTTCGGTTACTGCTGGTATTACTGGTAAAATTTACCGTTACCTGTGCTTCTTTATCCACCAACAGCTTCACTGCATTGATGCAGGCATTCATAATCAGGTCTTTCAACGGGCAGGCAGGAGTAGTTAACACCACGGTAAAAGATACTTTTTTGCCATCAATCGCGATGTCCTTTACCATGTTCAATGTAACCAGGTCTTTCCCTAAATCCGGCTCCTGTACATTACTTAATGCTTTAAGTATATCTTCGTTTGTCATGGTTCAATTATTTGTTAAAAAACCGGGTTGAGCGGCAAAATTAAACATTGAACACCTTACTTTGTTTAATTAATTGAGGAATGTTGTTATTTTTGGTACTCAGCAACTGTTTATCAATTATCGCTGCGCCTGACTTGCAGTAGCTTCGTACGGTAATTGAGTGCATCAAAAAAGGGGCAACAAAACATAATCATAATAAATCATCTGAGGGCTGAGTACATGAATAAACTTATACTATACTTTCTTTTTGCTGCTTCCTGTTTTTTCCCCACTGCCTCCAAAGCTCAATTTGAAACATTTAAAGATTCCGTGGTACAACTATATGGTGTAGTGATGACAGCAGATAGTCTGCAGGGGATTCCATCTGTAAGTGTAACCATCAAAGGAACCAACCGTGGTACAATGACCAATAACCAGGGAGTTTTTAGCATCGTAGCGTTGAAAGGTGACCGGATTGAATTTTCGAGTGTGGGTTTTAAACCAAAATTAGTGACCATCCCGAAAGATATCGAAGGAAGCCAGTACAGCATTTTGCAATTGATGGTAAATGATACCGTTTATCTCGCCGCAACGATTATCAAATCAAGGCCCTCGAAGGAACAGTTTGAGCGGGATTTTATGAATACGGTAGTGCCGGATGATAACCTGGAGATTGCCCGCAAAAACAATGATGAAAGTAAAAGAAGGATTTTAATGGCAACATTGCCGCAGGATGGGAGGGAAGCTGCCGGCAGGTATCTGACCAACCAGGCTGCAAAATCCTACTATTCCGGTCAGATACCCCCGATGAATATATTTAATCCCTTTGCCTGGAATGAATTTATCCAGGCATGGAAAAGAGGGGATTATAAAAAGAAATAAGCCCCCGATCCCTCCGGAAGCCGCTTGTGAAATTGCCAGCAGTCAAATTTCGTAAACACATTATTTTTTATTTACTTTCTTTGCAGGAAAGAATACCAGATTGATATGAACGCTCCAGGCAGTATTCCTCTTAATGCACGTAAGGATAAGAAATTTTTCCTCATTGGATTTATGGGCAGCGGAAAAACGCATTGGGGAAAGATATGGGCAGCAGCCAATCAATTGTCATTTGTCGACCTGGATGGAGTAATAGAAAAGGAAACTGGTAGCACTATTGCAGAAATTTTTGAAACAAAGGGTGAAGATCATTTCAGAAAATTGGAAGCCGCCGCCTTGAGAAACTGTTCCGGGCTGCAGAATACCATCATCGCCTGCGGCGGGGGCACTCCCTGTTTTTTCGACAATATGCCATGGATGAACGAACATGGAACAACCATCTATATTATCTGTAGTCCCATCGAAATTTTAGAAAGAGTACTGTTGGAAAAAGAGACCAGGCCGTTGTTAAAAAAGCTCAACCGGGCCGAGTTGCTTTTCTTCATCGAACAAAAACTACGGGAACGGGAGCCGTTTTATGGTCAGGCAACACTCGCGGTAAAATCTGCCGAACTCGATCAAAACGCTTTTCCTTCCATAATTTCAAATATCACTTCTTAAACCCATTGAATGCAGACTTTCTTTTTAAAAACAGCCGCTTTATTGGGTGCCCTCGCGGTGGCTGCCGGTGCCTTTGGCGCACACGCCTTAAAACAGGTACTCAGCGAAAAGTACCTCGCCATATTTGAAACAGCCGTGCGGTACCAGTTTTATCATGTATTTGCCTTGTTGGCAGTCGGTATTTTATTTAGAGAGTTTCCCAATAATTACATGCTTTGGTCTGGCCGCCTGTTTTGTTTTGGAATATTGATTTTCAGTGGCTCACTCTACCTGCTGACTGCATTTGAAGCCATGGGGCAGCAAAACTTTAAATGGCTGGGTGCCATTACTCCAATCGGGGGCCTTTGTTTAATTGCCGGATGGGTGCTGATGGCAATAGGAATATTTAATAAAGGCTAAAATTCCAGCTTGCTATGGAGGGTGATCAATGTACCGTTATTGTTCTCAATATTATAATACATCCTGGTTGCTTCCATTCGTTTTTTCATATTGATTAAGCCGTTTCCAAACCTGCGCAGGTTTTCAAAATCAATTCCTTTGCCATTGTCCTGGATATAAAGTGTGAGTCCGCCCGATTCTCTTTTCAGGGTGATGCTTACGTCCGTTGCGCCGGAATGCTTCAGAATATTGTTGAGTGCCTCTTTTACCACCAGGTAAATATTTCGCCGGATCTCTCCGCTAACAGCAATTTTCGGGAGATTTTCTTCAAGATAGATATGACAATTGATGCCGGTATTTTCAAAATATTCCAACGCGTAGCCCCGTATGTAGGCCACCATATTGTCCAGGGAATCATTGCTGCTGCTCATTGTCCAGATGATTGCGTTCATATTGTTGAGCAACTCATTGGCGGAGGATGATATTTTTTCAATTTCAGGGATCACCTCCTTGCCGATTCTTTTTTTAGCCAGTTCGCTATACAATCTGATAGCGGTAACCCCGGCACCCAGGTCATCATGCATATCGGCGCTGATGCGGTTTCGTTCATTTTGCTGTGCATTCAGAACGGCCAGCTTTGTTTCATAAGATTGCTTTTCTGCTTCTCTTTTTAGCGATTCCTGTTCTTTGATCTTTTCGATCAATTCTACACGGTTCTTATAGCTAAGCCCTAGTAGAAAAAAGATGAGTTCACACACAATACCAACCTCATAATAGATCATTGCACTGGTTAAAATGCCTGTATTTTTAAATGGGAAAAGGATTAGCAAAAATGAAATGATGGAAAAGAAAATAAGGATCGCATTGCCAACGGCAAGGTAATTCATTAGACTATTCTTTTGAGCCAATGCAATCACGATGTATACGATGCCAATGACCAGCACTATCAGTTTCAGCCCGTTCTCTATAGATTTCTGCAACTGGAAATTGTTGGTAAAAAATACAACGAAGGTGAAGATTACAAGTACAACCATCACCACTTTTTCTTCTAATACAAATATTTTATTCAGTAAAGGGTAGTTTGCCCTGGTTTCGAGAAATTTTCGTGTGAAAGCAATGTAAAAAACTGTTCCACTTGCCAGTAACACAAAATCTAAATATTCATGAAACAAGCTGCTAAAAAGACCACTTTTTTTTTCGAGTAATGTATTTAAGAATACCAGGCTAAACATGCAAAAAGAATAGCAGCAATTGTACAAAAATTCTTTTCTGCCGGTCTGAAAATAATTGGCCGCCGTAAAAAAGATCATCATCAACAGCACACCGCTTAATAAAAATCCGATGGGGAGTTGGGAATCATTTTTGATATTTCTTAGCTTCTTAAATTTAATTAAGTAATCATCGTTCACTACCTGGGGTATAATGTAGTTCAGGTTTCTTTTTGTGAAATTAAAACTGGTGATAAATTCCTGTTTTCCTTTTCCCTTTAAATCAATTGGTTGAAATCCGTCGCGGCGGCTTTCGTTTTCTAATTGCAGTAATTCACCATTGGGAGCCAGTTTAAAAAGGTCCATCCTTCTCACATAAGTGCCTGTAATAAAATAAATCTTTTTCAAACTATCTCCCCTGTTTTCCAGCGTAAATTTCAGGAAGATAGGTTTCGTGATCCAGCTGTTGGGAATGTATTTGTTTAAATTGAAATTGGTAAGAGGCTGCCAGGCCTGCTTCGTAATATTTTCAGGAGTTGTCTTCCCGGTGCTGTCTACATAGATCATGCACCTATCGCTTATCAGCTGCGATTCGGTAATTGTAGAGATGTCTATGGAGTTACTATCGTTGGATAATTGTGCAAATGACCAGCCGGGAATGAATAAAAAAAAAATAATAAGGATAAATCTGATCAAGGCAGCAAGTTTTTTTTCAAACTTACACAATTTCGTGGATTAATTTTGACAAATCCTTTACAGGCAAAGGCTCTTTCGGCACTGGTTTTAATTATCTTTGTTTTAATGGCCACTAAAGTAAAATCCCCTAAGTCTAAAGCCTCCGCTAAGGAGACATTAAAGACTGAAACAGAAGAAAAAGTAGCAGTAAAGGAATTACTGAGAGATGAGCGTACACATAAAATCACCGGCACTATATTTTTGCTGTTGGCTTTCCTGTTCTTTATTGCCTTTTCATCCTACCTTTTTACCTGGGATGAAGACCAGGCGAAATTCAGTTACAAAATGGTGCTGGTCAATGATATCAAGGTTCAAAACCTGCTGGGCACCTTTGGCGCATTCATTTCAGAAGTTTTTATCCGGCATGGCTTTGGAGTAGCCTCTTACCTAATCTGCACTTTATTTTTTGTAGTCGGCGTAAATCTGTTCTTTGGCAAAAAAGTGTTTTCTGTTCCCCGCAATTTAAAATACCTTATAGTAGGACTGCCTTTGTTAAGCGTAACGGCCTCGGTTATCATGCAGGGCAACGCCTTTCCGTTTGGTGGATCTGCAGGTGATACCAGCCGTGATTGGCTGTACAGGCTCATTGGTAAGCTAGGTACGCTGGCAGTATTGGCCGTATCCGTATTGGCTTATATTATCTGGAGGTTCAATCCTGTGTTTAAGTTGCCTTCCAAAGCAGCCTTTATGCCTGCTGAAACGGGCGAAACGGAAATGATGGACACTCATTTTGATGAGGTTGCACCAATAGATGAAACGGATACGGAAAATATGGAAGCAAGAGGAAATCAGTTGAAGGGAGACGGAGCGATGCTTTTTATTCAGGATATGGACAACCTGGCTTTACACCACGATATCCAAATGATTGAAAGGGAACTGCCCCTCACGGTAACACCACCCAAAAAAGAGTCACCCGAAGTATTGAATGAAACATTGGAGCCTTCACCTGGTGAACTCAATCCGCCGCAAGTCTTCAATAATGGAAGGGAACAGAAAAATAAGGAGGTAGCTCCAATAGAGCTGGAAATTAAAAGCGTTCCGGATAAACCTGAAAAAGAAACGCTGCCGGTTTCTTCATTAAAACACCAGACGATTGATACGCCTTATGATCCCATACTTGATCTGCGGGATTACAAGTATCCAAAACTTGAATTACTGGAAGCGCACGGAAGCGAGAAGATCGTTCAGGATCCCAATGAACTGGAAACCAATAAAAACCAGATTATCAATACGCTGAAGAATTATGATATACAAATTCAGAAGATCTCAGCAACGGTTGGACCTACTGTAACCTTGTACGAAATTATTCCTGCTGCGGGTGTGCGCATCTCGAGGATAAAAAACCTGGAAGATGATATAGCGCTTAGTCTTGCTGCGTTGGGAATCCGTATCATTGCGCCCATTCCGGGCAAGGGCACCATTGGAATTGAAGTGCCGAATGCCAAGAAAACAATCGTAAGCATGCGGACATTGCTTTCTTCAGAAAAATTTCAGAATAACAATTTTTCACTTCCCATTGCTATTGGCAAGAAGATAGATAATGAAAATTTTATCGTTGACCTTGCCAGTATGCCGCATTTGCTGATGGCGGGTGCAACGGGCCAGGGTAAATCTGTAGGATTGAATGCGATACTGGTGTCGTTGTTGTATAAAAAACATCCTTCTCAATTAAAGTTTGTATTGGTTGATCCGAAAAAGGTTGAGCTAAGTATTTATAAAACCATTGAAAAACATTTCCTGGCAAAATTGCCGGGAGAAGAAGACGCCATCATAACCGACACAAAAAAGGTGGTGCATACGCTCAATGCATTGTGTATTGAAATGGATAATCGCTACGACCTGCTCAAAGAGGCAGGTTGCCGCAATATCAGGGAGTACAATGAAAAGTTTATTGCGAGAAAGCTCAGCCCCGAAAAAGGTCACCAGTTTCTGCCTTTTATTGTGCTGGTGGTGGATGAGTTTGCCGACCTGATTATGACTGCGGGTAAAGAGGTAGAAATGCCTATTGCACGACTGGCGCAACTTGCCAGGGCAGTAGGGGTGCACCTTATCATTGCCACACAGCGGCCGAGTGTAAATATTATTACCGGTACCATCAAAGCCAACTTCCCTGCAAGGATTGCATTTAAAGTGAGCAGTAAGATCGATAGTCGTACCATTTTAGATGCGGGGGGCGCCGAACAATTGATCGGTAAGGGTGATATGCTGATCAGTTACAATGGCGAACTGGTACGCCTCCAGTGTGCCTTTGTGGATACACCGGAAGTGGATAAAGTAGTTGATTTTATCGGCAGTCAGCGCGGATATGCACAGGCTTTTCTTTTACCGGAATATGTGGATGAAAAGGAAATGGAAGGAAAAGATTTTGATCTGAATGATAAGGATTCTTTGTTTGAGGATGCAGCCCGCCTGATTGTGGCGAGCCAGAGTGGCAGTACCTCCCTGTTGCAACGAAGGATGAAATTAGGCTATAACCGTGCCGGCAGGCTGATGGACCAGTTGGAAGCTGCGGGTGTGGTTGGCCCCAACCAGGGAAGTAAAGTAAGGGATGTTTTGATAAAAACAGAATCTGAATTGCAGCAGTATTTGGATAATGGTGCGTAGAGACGCAATGCATTGCGTCTCTACAGCACATTTTCCATCTGCATGCTTCTCGATCCCTTTACCAACAATTTCACCCCTTTAAAATGTTGTTGCTGTAACCAATCTTTAGCTGCTAATGAATCACTAAAATATAGGTAGGGATGATCAAGCTTACCAAAATCTCCACCAACCAGCACCACAGATTTCCACGGAAACCGGTCGATAAGCCTTACAATGTCGATATGTTCTGCAATACTTTCGGCTCCCAATTCCATCATTCCTCCTAATAACAAAACCTTCTCTCCTTCCATTTTGGCAAAATTTTCGATGGCCGCTTTCATGCTTGTGGGATTTGCATTGTAGGCGTCTACAATCACCTGGTTACCATCCTTTTCAATTAACTGGCTTCGGCTATTGGAAGGCGTATAATTTTCCAGTGCAGCCTTAATGGCATCTTCCGGAACATTAAAATGGTTGCCCACTGCGACTGCTACCAGCACATTGGGTAAATTGTAATCTCCAACCAGGTGGGTAGTAATTTTTTCCAATGCGATGCCACCGGTTATCTTCACTGCTAAAAATTGAGCGCTTGTATCGGCAACACCGGTTATTTCAGCATTGGCGGTTCCATAAGTTTTTACAACCGGGATACCATTGCTCATTTCTCTTAGATAATCATAGTCATTCATTATAAAAGCGGTGCCACCGCTTGCTCTTAGATAATCAAACAATTCGCCCTTGCCTTTTTTTACCCCATCTTCACCACCAAAACCCTCGAGATGTGCTTTGCCGATATTGGTAATAATGCCGTGGGTTGGCAGGGTATATTGGCAATATCCTTCAATTTCTTTTTGATGATTGGCGCCCATTTCTATTACCGCCATTTCAGCATCTTTTTTAATGGAGAGAATTGTAAGCGGCACACCAATATGATTGTTTAGGTTTCCCTTTGTAGTATAAGTGATGTATCGGCCCGAAAGCACTTCACTCACCAGTTCCTTGGTAGTTGTTTTTCCATTACTGCCGGTGATGGCTATAAATGGAATGGAGAATTGATTGCGGTGGTATTTTGCCAGCTGCTGAAGGGCTTGTAATGCGTCGGGTACCAATATCAATCGGGTATCTTCAAAATTTACGGGTTCATCGATAATGACATGAGCAGCGCCGGCTTCCAGCGCCTGTTTGGCAAATTGGTTGCCGTTGAAATTTGGGCCCTTTAAAGCAAAGAATAAATCTCCGTTTTGTAGTTTCCTGGTATCGGTTTGAATGGAAGGATGCTGGGAATAAATAGTATATAGATCCTGTATTTGCATTGTTCAAAAATAGGATAGAACCATTTATTTTCAATAAAAGAAAAGCCCTACGGTAATCTCATTTGCAGCATGCGGACAAGCCGAAGGAAGTTTAGATACTGGAAGCAGGTATCCCTACCGCCCTGGCTACTTGCTAATTAACTTTTACTTTCGCTTCAATTTCCCGAATTTTGCCCATCTTAAATTTATAAAATGAGCAAAGCTTTCTTTGTATTTCTTGTATCTGTACTCTGTTGTTCGTCTTCTTTGAAAGCCCAGCCAGACCGCTGGCAACAGCATGTGAAATATACCATGAATATCGATATGGATATTACTACCAATCGCTTTACGGGCAAACAAAAGCTGGAGTACACCAATAATTCAGCCGATGTACTGACGAAAATATTTTACCACTTATATTTTAATGCGTTTCAACCCAACAGTAGTATGGATGTCCGCAGTCGTGAATTGGGGAATTTGCTGATTAATGGCAAACCGGATTGGGACGATAGGATAAAAGACCGCATCAGCAAATTAAAGGAAGATGAAATAGGTTATCAGAAAATCATTTCCTTAAAGATGAATGGTGTAAACCAGCCCTTTAAATACCACGAAACCATCCTTGAAGTAGATCTTACCAAGCCCATCGCAGCCAAAACTACTGTAACGCTGGAAATGGAATTTGAGGCCCAGGTTCCCCTGCAGATACGCCGCAGCGGAAGAGACAATCCTGCCACCGGTGTGCGTTACAGCATGAGCCAATGGTATCCCAAGCTTTGTGAATATGACTATGAAGGATGGCATCCTACACCCTATATAGCACGGGAGTTTTATGGAGTTTGGGGCGATTTTGATGTTACTATTGCCATTGATAAAAATTACAAATTGGGTGGTACCGGAGTATTGCTAAATGCAGGTGAAATAGGGTGGGGTTATGATAATGCCGGCACTGCGTTAAAGCCATCTGCCAAAGCGAAACGGACCTGGCATTTTGAAGGTAATAATATCCATGATTTTATGTGGGCAGCCGACCCGGAATACAAGCACAGTTCACGTAAAATAAGGGATGGCCTCGTGATTCATGTATTGTATAAATCTACGGCCGAAGATGCTCAAAAATGGGAGGCATTGCTCGACATGGCTCAAAATGCCCTTCCCTATATTGAAAAAAACTTTGGTGCTTACCCTTATCCCCAATATTCATTTATACGTGGCGGAGATGGCGGAATGGAATATCCAATGGCGACCCTACTGGCGGATGTTGGAGGGGCCATGCACGAATTCATGCATAGCTGGTACCAGGGAATGCTCGGCACCAACGAATCTGAATATGCCTGGATGGATGAGGGGTTTGCCCAGTACGCCGGGAGGAGAGTGTATGCAGATCTTGGCAATGAAAAAGGTTTTGCCCAGGAGGCAAACTATGCCCGCTATTATAATCTCGTCAAAAGCGGCCTTGAAGAACCGCTTACCACCCATGCGGATCATTTCAACTCCAATTTTGCATCTGCGAGTGCGGCCTATTACAAGGGTTGCGTTTTTATTGAGCAGCTTGGTTATATTGTCGGGGGAGCGGTTCGGGATAAGATATTGAAAGAATACTATAATAAATGGCGCTTCAAACATCCCAACCCAGGTGATTTTGTAAAGCTTGCAGAAGATGTGAGCGGTATTAAACTCGACTGGTATAAAGAGTACTGGATTAACACGGTAAAAACGATTGATTATGGAATTGACAGTTTGTGGGAAGAAGGGGGAATATCCAAAATAAGGTTGGTGAACAAAGGCAAAATGTCTATGCCCATTGATATTCAGCTCACGTTTAAGGATAGCAGCTCCGAAATGCACTATGTTCCGCTTAACCTGATGTATGGTGCGAAGCCTTCCGAAAATGAGTCGGAACCGAGAGTAGTTCATGAAGAATGGAAATGGACACATCCCACCTATATTGTTGAATTCAAAAGACGGCTGTTGGATTTAAAAAAAGTGCAGATCGATCCATCAAAGCGAATGGCCGATGTGGACCAGCGAAATAATTTACTGCAGCTAAACTGGTAGTTACTGGCATGAGTTAACTGCTGAAACCTATCAAAGAACGCACATGAGGCATGCCTGGATTTATTCAAAATCAGTCCATATTAATTTTCTATCATGCAAATCACCATCCGGCGGGCGACATTGGCAGACGCGGAAACGCTTTCGGCAATTTCCAAACAAACCTTTTACGATACTTTTACAGGAACCTGTAGCCCTGAAGACATGGCGTTGTTCCTGGAAGCATATTTCAATTTAAAACAGGTAAAAAGAGAATTGAAAAACCCCAGCGATTTCTACTACCTGGCGGAACAAGGGGGAAAAGCAATCGGTTATTTACGGTTAATGGAAGATTATTCCAATTTGCCCCTCATGAAAAAGTGGAAATCACTGGAGTTGAAAAGAATTTATGTACTAAAGGAATTCCAGGGCAAAGGCGTGGCGCAGCAACTGATGGATTATACAATGCAATATGCAAAGGATAACGATTATGAAGTGGTGTGGCTGGGAGTTTGGGAGCATAATGGCCGGGCGCAAAAATTTTACGAAAAATATGGATTTGAGTATTCAGGCCATACTCATGATTTCCCCATTGGTAATACACCACAAACGGATCGATGGCTATGGAAGTTTCTTACATAAAAATGCCCCGATACTCGTTCGGGGCAAAATAGTGGTCAGTGAGGGATTTATTATCTTCCAAAAAATTTATTCACAGCTTCAATACGGTTACCTACATGAAGTTTTTCATAGATATGGTAAACATGTTTCCGCACGGTTTGCGGACTGATATACAACTGATCGGCAATTTCTTTATATAGTAAACCCTTAGAAAGTGATTCCAGTATTTCTTTTTCCCTCCTGGATAAAACGCCTAAAGAGTCGTTGGCTACTATGGTAGAAGTTTTATTCTGGAAAGTGGCCACTACTTTTCTTGCAATCTGGCTGCTCATTGGCGCTCCTCCTTCATATAATTCTTTAATGGCATCGAGTAATTTATCGGGTGCGGTCTTTTTAAGCACATAACCACTTGCACCGGCGTTCAGTGCTTCAAATATCTTTTCGTCTTCTTCATAAACCGTACACATCATGTACAAAGTGTCTGGCTGTTCTTCTTTTAACTTCCGCACCACTTCAATCCCGTTAATGCCTCCTAGGTTAATGTCCATCAATACTACCTGGGGCTTCATCAGTGGAATATGAACAATTGCTTCTTCACCATTTACGCAAGAACCGGCAAGTGTATAGCCATCTGCCATTTCAATGATTTGCTCAAGTGCGTTGCGTATATCATTGTTGTCTTCTACGATTGCTACTGATATATCCATAAGCGGTAAAGGTGACTTAAAATTAGGTAAAATACAATACCCTAAAGTGAGTATGCAATTGTAAACACACATTATATTGCCACTTGCAACAAGAATTTATCTTTAAAAAAAGGCTCTTCAAAAATCTTTTCCACTTCCCAAATGCGTGGCTTGCAATTGCTTTCGTAAATTTCCCGGGTTAAATCGCCGCCTTTCAGGCAAATCAACCCGGATGGTTTTGTTCCTTTCTTTAATAAAGGCTTGCTCCATATCCACAGGTCTTTTAGCGGCGCAACTGCCCTCGAAACAACCACATCAAATTTCCGGTTTTTAATTTCTTCCGCCCTGCAATGTTGGGTGCTGATGTTTTGTAAGCCAATGGCAGCAGCTACTTCATTGGCAACTTTCAATTTTTTATTAATGCTGTCAACAAGATGAAATTGTGTGCCCGGGAAAAAAATTGCCAGTGGGATACCTGGAAATCCTCCTCCACTACCCAGGTCCATTACCTGCATGCCGGCAGCAAATTCAAACTGAGTAGCAATGGCCAATGAATGGAGTACATGGTGTTCGTAAAAATTGTCTATGTCCTTACGCGAAATCACGTTGATCTTTTCATTCCATTCTCCGTACAGATCTTTTAAGGCGGCCAACTGGAGTAATTGTGCCTCAGTAAAATCTGCGAAGTATTTTTTTAATATTTCCATGGTGAGAATTGATGAGCAATGAGTGATGAGTGATGAGTGATGAGTAATGAATAATGAGTTGTTCGCCTCAAATGGATGGCCGCAATTTAGCACACGGCACCGACCCATTACTGATTACTCATTACTCATTTTTCTTATTTCCATCCGGCCCCCGGCTTTTTTATCAATGTAACCGAGAAAATAAAGTAATAAAAAAACATCCAGATATCAAATAATAAAAATGAAGGGAAGAGGTCTTTTTCATTCAGTTTTTTCATAGCCGGGTAAAGAACAAATGCCTGAACAAGAAAACGGATGCCATAAATCAATAAGGCCCATTGCCAGCCAATAAGGTAGATGACCGCAAGCAACAAAGGATAAAATAAAAAATGAGACATTGAATACAATCCCAACAGGAATTTGTGCAACGGACGGTAGTATTTAGCCGTACTATAATGCCGTCTCTTTTGTTTTATCCACTCCGACCAGGAACCCGGCGGTTCACTCAGGGTAAAGGCTTCGGCGGAAATATTGATTTTTGTGTTGTCTTTTGTGGCCGCGGTATTGATAAAAAGATCATCATCGCCGCTGGCCACATGCTTATGCGCAGAAAATCCTTTGTGTCTGAAAAAGATTGTTTTTTTATAACTCAGATTTCTCCCAACTCCCATATAGGGCTTTCCCGCCAGGGCATAGGTAAAGTATTGCAGAGCAGTATGAAAAGTTTCCCACCTCACTAGTTTATTTAGCAGGCCACTTTTTTTGTGATATGCTCCATATCCTAAAACGATCTCTGTATCGTCGTCGTAGGTCTCCTGAATTTTATCAATCCAGTATTCGCTGGCCGGTACGCAATCGGCATCCGTTAACAACACAATTTCATGCTGCGCCGATTTGATACCGATGCTCAAAGGGAATTTTTTACCGGGGATGAGTTTGGCTTCCTGCTTCAACTCGACAACTTTCAATTGCCTGAATTGCCGTTCAAATGCTTCCAACAGGTATTTACTATCATCAAATGAATTGTCATTTACCACGATAACCTCGTGAGTTGTTGAATATTCCTGCACCAATGAGCCGGGAAGATTTTTTGCTAGATTTGCTGCTTCATCCCTGGCGCAGATGATCACAGAAACCGGGTGTGTATGAAGGCTGGTTTTAATGGTAGCCTTATAAAAGGCTAAACGGGCAAAGAAAAACAGGTAGTAAAAGATTTGTATCAGAGCAATAACGCATAAAAAAATAAAAATAATGCCATGCCAGTTAAGGAGGTTAGTTAGGTTCATGACTGCAAAAATAAGGGTTCCATTAAGTTTAATAGCAAGGCGGTTTGCTGCCGGGGTTTGGATCGGAAAGGTAAATGATAGTAACCATTAGACGATTGAAATTTATGAACGGCTGCAAAATGCATTGTTAGCTGAACTGCTTCATGGGTGCGTAGAACAGCATTGGTTTGCAAAAAAGTGGTTTAAATTAATAAACAATAATTTTGCAGCCCGCCCGTGGTTATCGTGGCAATTTCTTTATGGCAGCACTACAATTTGAATTACAATACACCGATATCCTTACCAAGGCAAGAACCGGTAAAATCACCACTGATCATGGAGAAATACTCACTCCTATTTTTATGCCGGTAGGGACGGTGGGAAGCGTGAAGACAGTCACACAGCAACAATTGGTGAATAACGTAAAAGCGCAGATTATCCTCGGCAATACCTATCATTTATTCTTACGTCCCGGGCTAGACACATTGGAAGCGGCAGGCGGATTGCACCGGTTCATGGGATGGGATAAACCTATATTGACGGATAGCGGTGGTTACCAGGTTTTTTCGCTTGCCAATAACCGCAAGATAAACGAGGAAGGCGTAATCTTTCAATCGCATATAGATGGCAGTAAGCATTTGTTTACCCCTGAAAAAGTAATGGATATCCAGCGAATCATCGGCGGCGATATCATCATGGCTTTTGATGAATGCCCGCCATTTCCGAGTGATTATGTTTATGCAAAAAAAAGCATGGAACTCACCCACCGATGGCTCGACCGTTGTATTCAACACTTTAATACAACGCCTGATAAGTATGAATATACCCAGAACCTGTTCCCGATTGTGCAGGGAAGTACCTTTAACGATTTGCGTACCGCTTCAGCTGAGTTCATTGCTTCCAAAAATGCTGCCGGCAATGCCATTGGCGGACTTAGCGTAGGGGAGCCCTTGGAATTAATGTACGAATTCACGGAGCATTGTTGCGACATATTGCCGGTTCAAAAGCCGCGTTATCTAATGGGTGTGGGAACCCCATGGAATATTTTGGAATGCATTGCCCTGGGGATAGATATGTTTGATTGCGTAATGCCCACACGGAATGGCCGCAATGCAATGCTTTTTACCACCAACGGGGTAATTAATATTGATAATAAAAAATGGGAACATGATTTTTCTCCGATCGATGAGGGAATCGACTGTGAAGTGAGCAATTACTATAGCAAAGCTTACCTGAGGCATTTAATAAAAGCAAAGGAAATGCTCGGACTTACCATCGCCAGCATCCATAACCTGGCTTTTTATCTCTGGCTGGTAAAGAACGCAAGGGAACATATTATTGCGGGCGATTTCAATAGCTGGAAAACGGAAATGGTTATCCGGATGCAGCAGCGGCTATAAGAATTTTATCTTTGTAAGAGTAAGTCTATATAACTTTAGCTTCTTTATCCAGTCTGATAATTATATTAAAAATAACTATTAACCATCTCACTATGAAGAATTTCTTTATTTGTTTAGTAGCAATTTTTTATGTGCCGCTGTTTTTATCGGCACAAACTACCCAATCAAATTTGCCCAAGGATGCGCCGGTAAGTGTAACCATTGCAGACGCAAAATCCGGTGAAATGCTCAATCATGAGATCGTAATTTTCAGAAGCAAATTAAACAATAGGGAATACCAGGGCTTAAGTGATTCTACCGGCAAATTTTCGATTCAACTTCCCGCAGGTGATAAATATGAAATATTTATTTTAGGATTTCATGATTCCACCAGTTATAATGTATTGGAAATACCGGGTTTAAAGGATAACCAGTTTTACAAAAAGGGTTTTAGTTTTAAAGTGGACATTGAATTTGAAGCACCTAAATCTTTTGTGCTGGACAATTGTACATTCGAATCGGGTAAAGCGACCTTAAAGCCGGAAGCGTATGCAGTTCTGGATGAATTGGTTGAATACCTGAAAAGGAAAGATGATGAAAGAATCGAAATCGGCGGCCATACTGACAATGTTGGTAAAGCAGAGGCCAACCTGATCTTGTCCACTAACCGCGCCAATACTGTAAGAGCTTATCTGTTAACCAAAGGCATCGCCCCGGAAAGAGTTACCGCCAAAGGATATGGCCTTACCGTACCCATCGCCGAAAACGATAACGAAGAGGGGAGACAAATGAATAGAAGAACTGAAGTGAAAATACTGGAATAAGCACATTTCTCCCTAAACTAGTTTTCACAAATCCATACCAATCGCAATTTCTTCCGCTCCTTCTTTTAGGTTAGTTTTGTGCGGATTTAACTAAATGAAGAAAATAGACAGCTACATACTGAAGAAATACCTGACTACTTTTTTCTTTTGTTTGATATTGTTTACCGCGATAGTGGTAGTAATAGATATCAGTGAAAAGACGGATGATTTTGTGAAATCCAAGCTACCCGTAAGTAAGATCATTACAGATTATTATTTTGGCCTTGTTCCCCGTATCGATGCAATGCTTTTCCCATTATTTGTATTCATCGCGGTAATATTCTTTACTGCAAAGATGGCCGAGCGTTCAGAAGTAATCGCCATCCTTAGCAGCGGGGTTAGTTTCCGGCGCTTTCTTTTGCCTTATTGGATCGGCAGCATTTTATTGGCAGGGATCCTCTGGCTGGGGTACCAGTTTGTATTGCCGAGAGCCAATGCCATCTGGGGTACTTTTGAAGCAAAATATGTTGATTATTATGCGCCGGGAGATGCCAGGTCTTTTCCTCAGAACTATTATTTCAGGCTCGATTCTAACTCTTATGCAGGTATTAAATACTACGATACCACGAGCAAAACCGGCGGCAATTTTTTTATCCAAAAATTTGATAACAATCGTTTAAATTATAATCTGCGGGCTGATAACATTGCCTGGGATACTGGTGCTAAAAAATGGCGGATGAACAGTGTAATGGAAAGATTTTTTAAAAATGATAAAGAAAGCATAAAGCATCATTCTACGCTGTTAATGAGTTATAATTTTAAACCCCTCGATTTAAGAAAGGATGAGTACCTGAAGGATCGGCTGCCTACCCCCGAATTAAAGGAACTGATCAGGAAGGAAGAAATGAGGGGCTCCGAGGGAATCAATTCGCTACTGGTAGAACGCTACAACCGCGATGCGATACCCGTTTCAGTGATTATATTATCAATGATCGGAGCTACGCTGGCTTCACGTCGTGTTCGGGGCGGAAGTGGTTTTCACCTGGCAGTAGGAGTGGTGCTGAGTGTATTGTATATTCTCTTTGGCCGGTTTTCGCTGGTATTTGCTACCAAGGGAAGCTTTACTCCATTCTTAGCGGCCTGGGTGCCCAACCTGATATTCGGAACTTTGGCTTATTATTTTTACCGGAGAGCAGCTAGGTAAGAAGGTAGAAGGTGGAAGGCAGAAGGTAAAAGGCAGAAGTTGAAAGGCTATAGGAGAAAGGTAGACGGAGAATGGCAATGCGCCATCAACCATCAACCATCAACCACCAACCATCAACTTTCTTCTACCCCTTCACCAATTTATTATAACTCGTGGCAATTCCTTTGATCAGGGAAGAACTAAATCCCTGGTGTTCCATTTCATTTAGTCCAACAATTGTGCAGCCTTTTGGTGTGGTTACTTTATCGATTTCCTGTTCAGGATGAGTGCCTTTTTGAAATAATAATTCAGCAGCTCCTTTTACAGTTTGTGCAGCAATCAAATTAGCAGTAGCGGAATCAAATCCGATTTCTATACCGCCCTGGATATTGGCCCGGATATACCGCATTGCAAAAGCGGTTCCGCAGGCGCCCAGCACCGTAGCAGCATCCATTAATTTTTCATCGATTACCACCACCTTTCCCAGCGTAGCAAAAAGGTCTTTTACATAGCTGATGTTTTTGGCCGTGGCATTTGAATAACTAATACAGGTCATGCTTTCCTGTATGGCAATGGCTGTGTTCGGCATGGCCCTGAAAAGGGGGAGTTTTATATCTACAATGGTTTCAATTTCATTGAGCAACACGCCGGTAACCACCGAAACCAGCATATGTTTTGGCGTTAGTGCTTTTTTTAATTCATTCAATACATCACTTAGCTGGAAAGGTTTAACGGCAAGGATCACCAGTTCACTGCTTCTTACGGCTGCTTCATTATCTGAAGTTATGTTCACGCCTTTCAGCGAAATTGAATTGAGCGTGGCTGTATTCCTTTTAGTAATCGTAATATCGGCGGGTTTGCAGAATTTACTTTTAATTAAGCCTTCCGCAATTGCTGATCCTAAATTACCTCCACCTATAATGGCGATTTTCTTTTGCATGGTGAGTTGATGGTTGAAGCTTGAAGGTTGAAAGTTGAAAGTTAAAGGTCTACGAACTTTTAACTTTCAACCTTCAACTTTGAATTATAAAGTGATCAAAGCCTGCTCCGATTCATGCCCGGCAAGGAAATTTCCAATGGCCTGGTCATATTTAGATTTCCATTCAATAATTGAATTCCAGTTTTCTCCATCAATGATCATCTCTCCTTTAGTAACCGTCCCTAGCTTTTCAAACGGCTGATTTAAGGCAAGCAGCCTGGCTTCAAAATCGTTTACATGGGTTATATCAACGGAAACAATCACCCTGCTTTGTGCTTCACCAAAAAGCCATGCATCTTTACGCAAAGCCTGGTTGCTTGCCACTTCGAAACCCAGGTTCCTGTTGAAACCGCTTTCTGCGAGTGTTATAAAAACACCGCCCTCACTTACATCATGTGCCGAAGCAATCAATTGCTCACCAATAAGGGCTTCTATCACCCGGTGAAGGAAGAATTCTTCTTCCAGGTCGAAATGAGGGGCCGGGCTAAACTCTACCCCGTGAATTTTATGCAGGTATTCTGATGAATTGATATCATTCCTGCTTTGTCCTATTAAATAAATAATATCGCCATTTTTCTTAAAATCCATGGTCATCTTATCGTCCACATTTTCCAGCAAACCTACCATTCCAATTGTTGGGGTAGGATACACCGGACCTTCGGGCGACTGATTATAGAAGCTCACATTTCCGCCAGTAACCGGTGTGTCAAATTTCACACAAGCTTCACCCATTCCCTTGATGGCATTTACAAACTGGTAATATACTTCCGGGTTGTATGGGTTACCGAAATTGAGGCAATTGGTAATACCCAACGGCTGGCCGCCGCTACAAACAATGTTCCTGGCTGCTTCTGCTACGGCCATCATGGCGCCTTTGTAGGGATCTGCATACACATACCTGCTATTGCAATCTGTTGTAAGCGCAAGCCCTTTATTGGTGGGTTTTGCGATAACAATCGCTGCATCGCTGGGTTCATTGGTGCTGGCCGTTCCTGCACCAACCATACTATCGTATTGAGTATAGATCCATCGTTTACTGGCAATATTTGGAATTTGAATCAGTTGTTCTGCTATCTCTTTTAAATCAACGGGCACTTCAATGGTATCGGGGTTAAATGCCGCCACCTGGTCAAGGTATGCAGGTCGTGTAGATTCCCTGTCATATTGCGGAGCGCCGCCGCCTAAAACCAGTTCAACTGCCGGAAGGGTGGCTTCCAATATTCCATTCATATAAAATTCAAGCAAGCCAGTTCCGGTGACTTCACCAATTTCGCTGCAGGGAAGATCCCATTTTTCAAATACTTTTATTACTTCAGCTTCTTTTCCTTTTTCCACTACCATCAACATTCTTTCCTGGCTTTCACTCAGCAATAGTTCCCAGGCCTTCATGTTTTGTTGCCGCATGGGAACCTTGTCTAAGTCTATCCGCATGCCTGAGTTTCCCTTGGCACTCATTTCGGCGGTGGAACAGATGATGCCTGCAGCGCCCATATCCTGCATGCCCACAATGGCGCCTGTTTTTATTACTTCAAGACAGGCTTCCAGCAATTTCTTCTCCTGGAAGGGATCGCCTACCTGCACTGCGGGAAGATCCTCGGCACTATCTGCCGTGATATTGGCCGAAGCAAATGAAGCGCCCCCAATACCATCCTTACCGGTGGCACTTCCAACAAAAAAAACAGGATTACCGTTTCCTTCAGCAGTAGCGGAAATGGTGTCGCCGTTTTTTAATGTTCCAACACTCATGGCATTCACGAGCGGATTCGTATGATAACAATTTTCAAAATAAATTTCACCTCCAACCGTTGGCACGCCAAAGCAGTTGCCGTAATGACCGATCCCATGGACTATCCCGGCTAACAAATGCTGGGTTTTGGCCTCGGAAATATTCCCGAAACGCAAAGAGTTTAGCGAAGCGATTGGTCTTGCCCCCATCGTGAAAATATCGCGGTGAATTCCGCCCACACCCGTTGCTGCTCCCTGGAAAGGCTCAATAGCGCTTGGGTGATTATGGCTTTCTATTTTAAATACTACACCGTAACCATCACCGATATCCATCAAACCGGCATTCTCTTCCCCTGCTTTAACGAGCATCTTTTTTCCTTCCCGGGGAAGGGTTTTCAGCAATTTGATTGAGTTTTTATAACTGCAGTGTTCACTCCACATAGCGCTGAAGCAACAGAGTTCAGTAAAATTGGGTACCCGACCCAGCTTTTGTTGTATTGATTCAAATTCTTCGGCAGTAAGCCGGAGTTGCTCCGCGGTAGTAACTGTTATTTCCATAATATTTAAGAAAGTGCGAAAGTACAACCTGTAATCCTTTTTTATCACCCGATGGGATGATTATTATTATTTAACGCAGCTATGTCGTCCAGCGACGGTAAATCAAATTGGCTGCTCCCCTGGAATTTGTGGTGTAGAGATATGTGTGCACACCGCAATTGTTCCGGGGAAAGCTGTTCTTTCCAGTTGTACTATCTATATACAGAACATGAATTTAAGAACGTATTGGTATAAGCCAACACACCATACAAGGTCAATCTTTGTTTTTTGTGAAGGTGATAAATTATAAATGGCAGTTTTAATTAATATTTAATTTTATCGATAAATACAGGCTAAAAACTGAATTATTCAAAATAAACACGAGATATTTTAATTGTTTATCGTATTTTGTGCACCTAAATTATAAAAAAGAGATGCAGTCACTACGTTTTAAAGCAATTGAAAACTTACGGGCAAATCCGGAAGTAACAGTTAAAGCCTCCGCAAAAATTACAGCAATTTTTGGTGAAAATGTGTTTACAATGAAAACTGCCCGCCAGTTTTTAAGTGATGAGGCTTACAAAAGTTTGGTATCCTCAATCAGGGGTGGTAAAAAAATTGACCGCAATATGGGTAACCAGATTGCGAATGGTTTAAAAGCCTGGGCGGAAACAAAGGGTGTTACCCACTATACACACTGGTTTCAGCCTTTAACTGATCAATCTGCCGAAAAGCATGATTCATTTTTTACATTAAAGGGAGATGGCACAGCGATCGAAGAATTTGAAGGTGGCGCCCTTATTCAACAGGAGCCGGATGCTTCTTCTTTTCCTTCAGGCGGTTTAAGAGCAACTTTTGAAGCCCGCGGTTACACAGCCTGGGATCCTTCTTCTCCTATTTTCATTATGGAAATTGGTAATGGAAAAACTTTATGTGTTCCAACCATTTTTGTTTCGTATACCGGTGAATCACTGGATGCGAAAACGCCTTTGTTAAAAGCCCTGGTTGCGCTGGATAAAGCTGCCGTTGATGTAGCCCAGTATTTTGATAAAAATGTTACAAAAGTTACGGCTACCCTTGGGTGGGAGCAGGAATACTTTGTAATTGACGCTGCCATGGCCAATGCCCGTCCGGATATTGTAATGACAGGCCGTACCGTATTTGGCCATTCGCCTGCAAAGGGTCAACAACTTGAAGATCATTATTTTGGCGCTATTCCTGAAAGGATCTATGCTTTCATGAGAGATTACGAACAGGAAGCCTATAAATTGGCAATTCCATTGCGCACCCGTCACAATGAAGTAGCGCCTTCGCAATTTGAGTGTGCCCCGATTTTTGAAGAAGCCAATCTTGCGGTAGACCACAACACTCTATTGATGGATGTGATGACCAGGGTGGCTAAGCGTCATGGATTGATCGTGTTATTGCACGAAAAACCATTTGCCGGAATCAACGGTAGTGGTAAACACAACAACTGGAGCATTGCAACGGATACCGGCGTTAACTTACTCGCCCCCGGCAAAACGCCCAAGACCAACCTGATGTTTTTAACCTTCTTTGTAAATACCATTAAAGCGGTGCATGATTATGCAGCTCTATTGAGAGCATCTATTGCAAGCGCAGGTAATGATCACAGGCTTGGTGCAAACGAAGCTCCTCCTGCGATCATTTCCATCTTTATTGGTAAATACCTTACCGAAGTGCTCAACCAGGTAGAAACCCGTGTTGGTGGTAAATTTGATGAACAGGATGAGGCAATGCTGAAACTGGATATCCATAAAACCATTCCGGAACTGATGTTGGATAATACCGACAGAAACCGTACCTCTCCTTTTGCATTTACCGGTAACAAATTTGAATTCCGCGCCGTAGGATCTGCTGCCAACTGTGCAATCAATATGACGGTATTGAATACCATTGTTGCGCAAACGCTGAAACAATTTAAAAAAGATGTGGATGCATTTATTGAAGGTGGCGATAAGAAGGAAATAGCCATCATGCACGTCATTCAAAAATATATCGTAGAATGTAAAACGGTTCTTTTTGAAGGAGATGGTTATAGCGAAGAGTGGGCTAACGAAGCAGAGAAAAGAGGGTTGCCCAATGTAAAAACAACTCCTTTGGCTTTAGATGCTTATTTATCAAAAGAAGCAAAGGATCTTTTCGAAGCAAATGATATTTATACCCATGCTGAGCTGGAAGCCCGTCATGAGATCATGCTCGAAGCTTATATCAAAAAGGTTCAGATTGAAGCAAGAACGATGGGTGAACTGGCCACCTCGCTGATTTTACCTTCTGCTGTAAAGTACCAGAATATTTTAATTGAAAATATCAACGGGCTAAAGGCAGCTGGCTTAGGAGAAGATGCCTATACCAATCAAATGGAAATTCTGAAAGAGATCAGCAATCACATCAATGCTATGAGCACCGGTGTTAGAAACATGATTGAAGAAAGGAAAAAATCAAATAAAATTACCGATACAAGAGACAAAGCAATCGCTTATTGTGACAATGTAAAAGGAAAGCATTTTGACGAAATCCGGTATCATGTGGACAAACTTGAATTGTTGGTAGATGATGCACATTGGTCTTTGCCTAAGTACAGGGAAATGTTATTCCTGAGATAGTAAACAATCAGATTTATACAATGACTTTTATACCGCTGTTTAATCTTTAGAAATAAGCAGGGTATCATAAAGCTGGCAAGCAATCGTAAAAAAACCGGTTCACAATTGTGACCGGTTTTTTAATGACCTGCTGCGAACGAATATTGTTTACAACAGCAATACATTTTTTTACCGCCAACTGTTTGATATTGCTTCGAAGAGAGGGGAAGTCTAAGGCTTAAATTCTGGCCTTGTAACTACTCAAAAATTTATTGAAATGCTTACTGTGGAGCAGTACTTTCTGGAAAAACACCATGCCTGCAATGGCGCAGGCGATTCCTGCCAATACGTCCAGTATGTAATGATGACTTGTATATACCGCCGCAAACCAAATGCCCAGTACAATTATTCCAAACAGGATATTTACCCAGCCGAGTTTTTGTTTAATACCAAAATAAACAACGATCAGCGGGTAAGAAGAATGCAATGAAGGCATCGCGGCAAATACGTTGGAACTCTTTGCATAAAGACCATGAAAAATCATGATGTTAAAGTAATCATCAAACTTGTGTAATCCCGCCGTATTGCCGAGGGTGCCGGGTATAAAATGGGCGCCGTTTGCCTGGTAGTACCAGGGCGGAGCAGCTGGGTATACATAGTAAATTATAAACCCAATCATGTTTACTAAAACGAATGTTAAAGAGAATTGCAGAAACAGGTCTTTGTTTTTAAAGAAGAGATAGGCTGCAAATACAAGTGGTACCGGTATCCAGCATAGGTAGAAAATTCCTGAAATAATATCCAGCCAGGTAGTACCGTTCTGCAGCCAAAATTCGTTAGGGGTTATCCTGCTGCCATGGAAAGAGAAACCAAACAATGCTTTTTCTGCATCATAGAGTTCCTGGATACGTACTGTGTTGAAAGCATAATTTGGGAATGCTTTCATATAATCAAACAATATCCAGTAAACGATAAATATGGAAAAACCTATGATGAATTTTCTCGCTACAGGAGATAAAAAAAAGGCGAAGTTAAAGATGCTGGCAAGCACCAGTTGATCAGTTTTAAACCCGATCAAAAAGAAGGAGATAACGAGATAAATAATTGAAACAACAAGCGCAATTAAAATACTTTGAGTGGAAAATAAACCAGCTTTTTCTTTGTTCATCAACTTTTGTTGGATTGGCTGGTAAAATCAGACTTCAAAATGATATCCCATAATGATGAGCTTACTCCATATCCTTTTGTGGGATCCTGGTAGTGATGCAGCATATGATGTTGCTTGATCCTTTTTAAAATGCCGTTCTTGAAATTATGATGGTGCATGGCATAATGCAGCATATCGTATATAAGGTAGCCTAATAAAAAACCAGGGAAAAATGCGAACAGGAACTGCTGATCCAGCACCAGGGAAAATAAAAAATAGAATAACATAGCCAATGGAATACTGGCGGACGGTGGCATCACCAGGCGCATTTTGTCACGGGGATAATCGTGGTGCACTCCATGAAAAATAAAGTGAAGTTTTTTACCGAATTCAGAAGTGGGCTGGTAATGAAAAACGAAGCGGTGTAAAATATATTCTGTAATGGTCCACACAACAAGGCCGCCCAAAAAATAGAGTGCAAAAGCCGGGATGCCGATATGGTAAGTAAATGCTTTGTACGAAAAGAATACAATGGCCGGAATATAAATATACAGGGGCACAGTAAAGTGAACTTTGGATAGATTGTCAAAAAGATTGCTCCTGAACATTCTTATTGATTCCTCCGTATTGGATACATAATTTCTTTTCATCTTACATAATTGTTGTTCAAATTCATCAAATCTTCACTCTTTCCTTTACAATAGAACGGCTGTTAGGTTCAACGCCGGAAATTTCAACATATTCAATATTGGGCGACCAAAATGATCCCCCGTTTATTTTTATAAAAATACTGGTAAGTATTGCCGGATGCTGATTGATTTTTGCGTAAACATAAAATTTGTTATCATTTCCCATCCTTAAATACATCTTATATTTTTTATACGAAACAAAATTTAACTCATAATTATTTTCCGAGATCTTCCTGCTTTTTAACCCATAAGCGAATTTCCTTTGTATGTAACTGAGCTCCTCTCTTTGTCCATGTTCCTGGTACCTGAGCCAAAATGACTGCACGGGATTTTCCGTGTCGAAAATGCCATCCTTAAAGTTTAGTTCATAAACGATGGTGTTGGTGTTCGGAGTTCGCTGAAGATAAAATAATTGTTTTGTATTTCCCTTAGGTATTGGAAATGTCTTTTCCTGTGCAAAGCCTGTCAAACGAATACAACAAAAGATAAATATAATTAAAAGATTTTTTTTTATTGCCATGCTCCTTTTTGTTTTTTGTCTTTTTCGTCCAGGGCTTTCTTAGCATCAGCCAATCTTTTAAATGCTGTGATATTCGTTAATACTGCCATTATGGTTACTGGCATCGTAAAAACAGACATTGTTTCAAACAATTGATAAGATGTCCCCGGTATAAAATATTTAAAATCGCCTCCTATAAAATTACCAATGATTCCACATGCCAGCGCAGCTACTCCTGTTAGCACTACCCGTTCTGGTCTCTGCATCAGTCCACCTTTGTTTTGAATTCCCAGCCCCTCGCTCCGGGCCCTGGTATAGCTCACCATCATCGAGCCGATCAATGCGATAAATGCGAACAGAGAGCTAAAGAAATAGTGGTGCGCTACCAGGTAATAACAAATGCCTAAGAACATGATCAGTTCACTATACCGGTCAAGCACGGAATCGAATAATGCACCAAAAGTAGAACTCATATTTCCCAGTCTTGCCACCTGGCCATCGAGCATGTCGAATAAACCAGCAAATAAAATTAACGCGCCGGCCCAACCTACATACGACAGGTCGCCACGGTGACCTTCTTCAGCGCCCATAATAAAAATAATGGAAACACCAATGTTCAGGATCAAACCGGTGATGGTAACGATATTGGGCGTAAAGCCTATTTTGATCAGCCATTTTACAAATGGATTGATCACCACATAAATTATTTTTTGAAGCCTGTCTCTAACCAATTGATGTTCCATTGTACAGTTTTTTAATAATTAAAAATCAAACCTAACTTTTGTTCTGATACCCCAGGTGGCAATACCAGGGTTATCGAGGTATGTCAAACGGCGTACCAAGTCAACCCTTAACAACCTGAAAATATTGGCAATACCAACACTCATTTCTATATAAGGTTCCTTGTTCAATGCAAATGTCGTTTGATTTCCTAAATTATTATCTATTGGGAATTTTAACAGGCCTTCTCCGTTACCCGGATCATTTTCATCCCTCACACCACCATACAAAACTTTGAAACTTGCCACTTCCCTCAGTTTCAGCTTCTTTATAAGTGGTATCTTATTGAAGAAAAATCCATTAAAATAGAAATCGAAGTTGGCCGCAGCGTACCGGTCACTTACAAACTCCATAAAGTTCATCAGGTTGTAAGAGTTGATCTGGTAAGCATAAGTTTGGTTTGCCCTATGGATCGTAAGCAATGGAAAAGGGACCTTCCCGAAAATTTGACCGCCTTCCAACGTTACGTCCGTGTACCCTAACTGTGATAAATAGAATCTTTTTTCAAGGTTCAGGCTAATATTCTGGTAATTGTATTCGCCTTTCATCAAACCTTTTACACCAGCGATAAAACGAAATTTAAAGACCGGGTATTTATTGATGATGGGAATTCTGAAATTTTTTCCCTGGTAAAATTGCTCATTAGGCGCCCACCTTATCTCGGCGGATAATTCTGAAGTGGTAAGATCTTTTACAATGGAATTATCTGCAACTTTTTTGTAGATGATATCGCCTGCCGGGGTCTGTTTCCAGTTTTTAAACCCAAATGTATAACTGATATTCTTTCCAAACTCCCTTACATATTCTGCCTTCAAAAAATTGTTGTAGAGCCATTTGTTGTTATTGCCTCTTTTAAAGGAAAGCAACAGGTTATCCTCCTGGACAAATAATAATTCCTGTCCCGGTATTTTAGTATCATACTGGTAACTAAGTCTCAAATAATTGAGCGGGAAAGAATAAACTGATTTGTGATTGAACGAATAGGTTACCGCCGCCAGGTATTTAAACTTTTCATCTTTGAAACCGTATGCAATATAATTATCGAAGTAAATAAAGTTGCTGAATTTCGGGGTGGTTCGGCCGCCCACTTTTGGTTTAAATCCTTCCACAGGGTTGAAACTGTAAAAGGTATTGGTATTTCCCAATTCCCACGGACCAAAGGATTTGTAGCCGGAAAACACCAGGGTAACCAGGTCTCCAAACCGCTTGAAGGAGCGCATGTTCTTCAGGCTGTCGATATTATAATAGGCCTTTGTTTCAACTGTTGTTAACGGGCTATGCCGGTTGGCTATCCAGAAGCTATCGGGGGCGGTGACAGGACCGCTTTTATTCACCAGGTCTTTGGCATTGTAAATACTATCGGGCGCCGGAACATCCGTTAAAAAGTTTTTAAAAGAAACGGTTCTTTCGCCCAATACACCACCGGAAGCATTTTTTGTAAGCGCAAATTCGGTAAGCATACTGCTTTTAATTACATGAAAACGGCCATCTTTTGCTTTTTCGAAATCCTGGTTAATCCTGAGTTCCCTGGTCCAGTTCAGGTTGGCATTTTTGCTAATGGTCATGCTGATCTTTTGAACGCCATAATTCCCATCCAGCGTAATAAACATGGTACCCCTGAAAAGCAGGTCGTTCGGATTGCGTGGCGTGAAATAAAGCTTTACAAGTTTGATACCTTCCAATTGCACGGTATCTCTAATAAAGTAACGATAAAAACTCGGGCCCATATCAGCAATGGGGCTCAGAAACTGGGTGGTGAGGATGGTGATATTATTATCGTAAATATTGATATCCTCATATAATCTCTTCAGGTATTGGCTGATGCCATTATCATCCAGGAAATCACCATAATTTACCTTTTTTTCACCCAGCACGATGGTTTTATCTTTTTCCGGATTTTTCCGGAGATATCTTTCCGACAACTTTTCTTCAAGATAGATGGGCAACAGGGATTTGCCCTCAATGGTAGTACTATCGATGTTTTCGAGGATAAACTTATAATTTCTGAACAGCCTGTTTTTAATAAGTTTTTCAGGCTTATTGGTTAGAGACAATGACAGTTTCTCATATTGCTGGTATTGTACAAAATCATAAGCTTTTATCCGGTTCTTATTTTTATTTTCAATTACAAGATCAATTAATTCTACCGCCGGGTTATCACGGTTCCTGTATTTAGCCCGCTTCCTGGTTTTTACCGTAACTTCCTTTAAAGATTCAGCCAGGTCAAGTTCTATATTGATAGTCTGCTCTTTCCCGATAGCCACTTTCCGTGTAACCTTTTTGTAGCCGGTAAAAGAAAAGTTTAGAGTGTTCAATTTATCGCGGTAAGTAATGATTGAGTAACTGCCATCTTCGCCTGTTGTTACTCCTTTACCACCTTCAAAATAAATACTCACAAATTGAATCGGCTTCATTGTTACTGCATCCCTTACAAATCCCTTTACAACTGTTTGACTGTTTGCTAAAAATCCACAACACGTCAAGGTAAATAATAATGAAGTGATCATTATTATTTTAGTCCTTTTCATCAATATCAATATTTTTAAAAACATATTTTTTTTGAATAGGGTAGTTATAAGCAACTGCAACCGTTATTGATGTGACTACTTTTGCGATGATATAATTCACCCCGGCTAGCCTTATCAACACAAAAACTCCCAAAGCATTTAAAATCAAATTCCCTGTCCAGGTAAGCAGGTACCTTTTGCCCTGGTGAAAAAAAGGCGTTTTCACAGCCCTGAACACCCAGTGTCTGCCGATTAAAAAATTAATAATTCCTCCAAAGACCGTCCCCAGTATACTGGCAATTACCGCATCTACAAGGAACAATTGCTTAAGCACAATAGTTAACAGGTAGTCGAAGAAACTTGCGGTGAGGGAAGCAACATTTGCTTTAAGGAATAGTTTCATTTTCGTCCGGTTAAGTCGCTATCCACATCCACAATTGAATCACCAGGAGAGCATATATTCCTGCTAAAACATCATCCGCCATTACGCCCCAGCCCCTGGGCAATATCTCTAAATTTCTAACTCCAAGCGGTTTTACGATATCAAAGAATCTAAACGCAACAAGGCTAATCAGCACATATTGCAGCTGCTGTGGTACATATAATAAAGCGATCGCCATTCCTGCAACTTCATCTATAACTACCTTGCTGCTGTCTGTGCCCCAAATACTATCTACGATGTTCGAACTCCATATACCAATACCAATGATAAGCAGTGTAATTACAACCTGCCAGTTACTTTTTTCATAACCGGCAGGCAGTAAAAACCAAATAATACAATACACCACCGCTGCTGCTGTTCCTCCGCCTTTACCTACGTAACCAATACCCAGTACAGATGCAACGAGTGTATGAAATTTTATCATAATGTTTCAACAAGTTCCTGGTAGTAATCCAAGCCAAGATGCGTGATCAGGTCTTCACCCATGATATGACGCAATGTGTTCTGCATCTTCATCAGTTGTTTGAAAATGTCGTGTTCAGGACTTAATTCAGGCAATGTTTGCGGTGATTTAAAGTAAAATGATAACCATTCCTGTATACCACTCATTTCTGAACGTTTTGCAAGATCAAGTAATAAAGCAAGATCTAATACAATTGGCGCTGCAAGAATCGAATCCCTGCATAGGAAATTGATCTTGATCTGCATTGGATAACCCAGCCAGCCGAAGATGTCAATATTATCCCAGCTTTCTTTGTTGTCACCACGCGGCGGGTAATAATTGATCCTGACTTTATGATACATTTCACCGTACAGATCCGGGTTTAATTCGGGCCTGAATATTTCATCCAGTACACTCAGTTTGGAAACTTCTTTTGTTTTAAAATTATCGGGGTGATCCAGTACATAGCCATCCCTGTTGCCTAAAATATTGGTACTAAACCAGCCACTCACACCTAATGCCCTTGCATGCAATCCAGGGGCTAAAATTGTTTTCATTAAGGTTTGGCCGGTTTTGAAATCCTTTCCGCCGATGGGGGTTTGGGTTTCCTTCGCCAGTTCTATCAATGCAGGAATATCGCAGGTTAAATTAGGAGCGCCGTTTGCAAAAGGCACACCGCTTTTGATAGCCGCATAAGCATAGATCATGCTTGGTGCAATCAGGGGTTCGTTGTTTTTAAGCGCTGCTTCAAATTTTTCAATACTGCTGTGGATATCGGTTGACTGGATGTATTTTTCAGTACTACCGCACCATACAATCACCACGCGATTGCAATTATTAATGATTTTAAAATTTTCGATGTCTTCAATTACCTGCATTGCCAGGTCGTACTTGGTAGCGCCGGTTTTTACATTGGTACCATCGAGATTAGCAACATAAGAACGATCAAAAACCGCCTTCATTGGTTTAATTGCTTCCAGTTCTGTTTTGATGGCTTGCAACAAGGAGGTTTCAAGTACTTTCGCATTCACTGCCGCCTCATAAACATTGTCCTCATAAATATCCCAGCCACCAAAAGCGATATCGCTCAGTTGGGCCAGTGGAACAAAATCATTGATCGCCGGAAACCTGTTTTCAGTTCTTTTTCCCAGCCGGATATTACCCATTTGCGTTAAAGAGCCGATTGGTTTTGCGATTCCTTTCTTAACGGCTTCCACACCTGCTATGAATGTGGTGGCTACTGCACCGAGGCCCGGGATCAAAATACCCAATCGTCCTTCGGCGGGAGTGATGTGTTGTTTCATATTGTATGTTTTAATGATAAATGTTTGTTTAATAAGAATTAAAGCCATTTATTTTTTGCATACCACGAGAGGGAATCCTCTAACCCGGATTGCAAATCAAATTTCGGAGCATAGGCCAATTCTTTCTTAGCCTTACTTATATCGCATACCCAATTCTTAGCTGCCAATTCATGAAGTTTTTCGCGGTTAATGACCGAAGGTTTTTTGAGCCAGCCATTGGTTGTTTCTAAAAAATAGGCAAGTAGTTTCACCAGCGGAAGTGGTATATGAAACCTGAATGCTTTCTTTTTTAATATTATTTTGATAATATCTGAAAACCGGTAACGGTCGTAGCTATTGCCATCTGTAATATTATAAATCCCCACGGCATTCGGTATACGGACTGCCGCCACGGCCACATCCGCCACATCTTTTGCGTGTACAAAGCTTAACAGCTGAAGTGTTTTTCCGATATAAGGATCGAGGCCCTTATTCACCGTTTTAACCATTATAAAAATGTCTTTATCTCTTGGGCCATATATTGCAGTAGGGCGTAAGATTGCAGTTGGGATTGCCATAGCTGCCAGGCCAATTTCTGCCAGTAACTTACTTCGGCCATAAGCAGTAACGGGGTTGGGGGTAGTTTCTTCTGTTATTTTACTACGATCATCAGGTAAGGGGCCTACTGCTGCAAGGCTACTTATAAAAACCATCTTTTTAAAATGGTAGCCTGATTTTTCCGCCGCCTTTGCAAGGTTTAGGGTGTAGTTGGCGTTGATTTGGTCGTATACTTCCTGCCGGGTGGCCTTGGTAACGCCTGCAGCATGGATGATATAATTAATCCGGTTATCGGCTAACTGCCTGCTCATCTCCTCTGCGTCTTCGTAATTGAGTGTGAGATATTTTAAGGGCAATTCTTTCAGGTGCCCGATATCACTGTTCTTTCTTATTGCTGCATATACTTCCAGTCCATTTTCAATTGCTGCTAGAATAATATGGTAACCCAAAAATCCACTTGCACCTGTAATTAAAACGCTGTCGCTCATATTGATTTTTCTAATATTCTATACCTCTTGTACACTGTGGCATTCATCTTTTGTAGCCCTTTGTTCATCATTTCATTGTTTTCCAGTATCCAGGAAGCTTCTCCGCCCTTTATTTTTTTATCGATGGCTTTTTGAATAATTTCTGCATAGAAAAATGCTTCTATCCCCGCTTTCCTGTATTCTTTGTTTACCCCAAGGGCCAGTACTCTTACATAATTAATCTTCTTTTTACCCAGTAATAACTTGAATATGCCGGTAGGTAAAAGACGACCCCTTTTGATTTTAATCAGTACCTGGTTAATATCAGGTATGGCAAGGGCAAAGCCGATAACGGTTCCTTCATGCTCTGCGATTAGTGCAAAGTCTTTATCCAGCACCATCTTCATGTCTTTTGCCAGGTACTTGAATTCCTCATCAGTCATTGGTACAAAACCTGTATTGTCTTCCCAGGCCGCATTGTACACCTTCAATATCTTTTGAACTTCATTTTTAAAATCTTTCAGGTTGATATTCCTGATTGTAATGTTTCTATCCTTAAATCTTTGGCGTAATGCTTCCTTTAACCGAAGGGTTTTTTTATCTACGACGTTTGTAGGAAGGTCATATGCTAAAATGTCTACATTTTTTTTGAAACCAAACGCGGTTAACAAATCAAGATAGTAAGGCTTATTGTAGGTCATCATAGCTACCGGGGGTGAATCGTAGCCTTCTATTAATAAACCTGTAGCCTCATTGGTAGAAGGGTTTACCGGTCCGATCATAGTAGTTGCACCTTTACTTACGAGCCATTTTTCGGCCTCCGCTAAAAGTTTTTCTGATACTTCCGGATCATTGTAAAGATCGTAGAAGCCAAAAAAACCGTCACTTACCTTTTTAAAAGAATTGTGGTTATTATTTAAGATAGCCGCAACACGACCCTTAATTTCCTTTCCTTCGTATGCCAAAAAAAGTTGCATAACAGAATGATTGTGGAAAGGATGTTTACCCGGCGTAAGGATATCCCGCTGAGCGATGTGCAATTCAGGCACATAATTATGGTCATCTTCGTATAATTTATGAGGAAAATCTACAAAAGATGCCAGCTCCGCCTTTGTTAATACGGGTTTGATTGCGATCATGCTCTTTCCTTATTTAATTGTGGCACTTTTAACTTGAAAGAAACTTTCTTAATTTTCTCTATCGCGTAATCAATTTGTTTGAAGGAATGGGTAGCCATTAAAGAGAAACGGATCATCGAAGAATCGCTGTTTACGGCAGGTGATACTACCGGGTTAACAAAAATGCCTTCATCCATCAACATCTTGGCCATCAGGAATGTCTTTTCGTTATCTCTTACAAAAATGGGGATGATGGGAGATTCGGTCATTCCAATATCGAAGCCAGTCTTGGTAAAGGATTCCAGCGCATAATGCGTATTGTTCCAAAGTTTTTCGATCCTTTGTGGCTCTTCTTTTAGCACATTGAGTGCTGCAAGGGCAGAAGCAGTAGCAGCCGGTGAAATGCTGGCGCTGAAGATCAGCGAGCGGGCATGATGTTTTAGATATTCAATCACACATTTATCTGCTGCAATAAAACCTCCGATAGATGCAAGGGATTTACTGAAGGTTCCCATGATCAAATCTACTTTATGGGTAATATTGAAATGTGCTGCTGTACCTTGGCCCTGCGGGCCTAATACACCCAGTGAATGTGCATCATCCACAAAAACGGTGGCATTGTATTTTTTGGCCAGGGCCGTTATTTCATTTAGTTTGGTGATATCTCCTTCCATGCTGAACACACCGTCGGTAGCTATTATTTTAAATGCTTCCAATGGTACACTTGCAAGTAATTTTTCAAGATGCGCCATGTCTGCGTGACCATATTTATACAATTTTGAAAAGGATAAACGTGCTCCATCGATTATGCAGGCGTGATTGAGTTCATCTGAAAACAAAAAATCATTCCTGCCGCCAAGAGCGGAAATTACTCCCAGGTTAACCTGGTAACCCGTGCTGAAAACAAGGGCAGACTCTTTACCTACAAACTGTGCCAGGGTTTCTTCCAGTTCAAGATGGAGGTCGAGCGTACCATTCAAAAATCTCGAACCTGCACAACCGCTACCATATTTATCGATGGCTCTTTTTGCTGCTTCTTTTACACTGGGATGATTGGTCAATCCCAGGTAGCTGTTTGATCCAAACATCAAAACACGCTTGCCATCAATAATCACCTCTGTATCCTGGTCAGACTCGAGAGGCCGGAAAAAAGGATAAATGTCTGCGGCTTTCAACTTGTCGGCAGTCTTAAAAGCCATTACCTTGTCAATCAGTGTTTTATTACTCATCGCTTTGTTTTAAAGAGTTTCCTTAGGCATATGCCCATTGAAAAATAGATAAAATTTATTGGGTAAACTAAAATTTTTTAAAATAATTTGCCTTAGGTTATTTGCATTTTTGCTGAATGGTTGATAAAACAAACATGCAGGTCTCTAGGTCTTTCTGATCAATTCCTTGTTTTAATATCTGATCACGTTCCATAAAATTTTCGTGCATTTTCTCAATTACCGCTTTTCCGCTCTCAGTTAATTCAATTACATTTTTTCTCCTGTCCCCTGCTACTGGCAAGCGTTTCACAAATCCTTTCTCTTCCAGTATATCAATCGATCTTAAAATAGCCGACTTTGTTTTATCCATCACCTCAGCAATATCCTGTTGAATCATCTCTTTATTATTGCTGCGTGAAATATAATAGAGTACACCCATCTGTTCGAAAGTAATCTCCTTTGTTAGCGCCGAAAATGTACCGTTGATTGTTTTCAACAGTAATTTACCTGTATGAACAATCATAAACCCCAATGTATCCGGCATTTCTTTACAGTTCATATATCAATAGTTGCGTAGTAAACTGTTGCAAAGCTAATAGTATTTTTGTATACTATCCTATTTTCTTGTTTATTTTTAAATAGGAGAAGATTCTTAGCCCCGGATGTTGCAAATATATTCAGAACTATTCAGCACACTCTACCACTCATCAAAGCCTTTCGACAACGCTATTTGCAAAGGTTGTTGGATTAAGATCTTTTTTACATCCGGGGACGCCATTATTTGTTATCGGGTAGTTAAGTAAACTGTGGTTTGCAAATTTGCTTTTTAGCAGTATTGTGGCGGCTTGCCATAGTTTCAGTTAAATTGCAGACTTATTTTGCAGCATGAAGTATTACATTATAGCAGGAGAAGCGAGTGGCGATCTGCATGGCAGTAACCTCGTCAAAGAATTGAAACTTCTGGATCTTGCAGCAGATTTTCGTTGCTGGGGCGGCGATAAAATGGAGGCCGCGGGTGCCAAACTGGTGATGCATTACAGGCAGTTAGCCTTTATGGGTTTTATTGAAGTGATTAAAAACCTGCGGACAATCTTTCGAAATCTTGCCTTCTGCAAAGAAGATATTGTTCAATACAAACCTGATATATTGGTGTTGATTGATTATCCCGGCTTTAACTTAAGAATTGCTGCATGGGCAAAAAGGCAAAACATAAAAGTGATCTTTTATATTTCGCCACAGGTGTGGGCATGGAAGGAAAGTCGTGTGAAGGCCATTAAAAGAGATGTTGATAAGATGCTGGTCATCTTGCCTTTTGAAACAGCTTTTTACAAAAAATGGAATTTCGAGGTGGAATATGTGGGCCACCCGTTGGTACAGGTGATAGATGAATTTCGGGCGGAGAATGTCAGGGCAGAAACCGATAACTCTGCTGTAATTGCATTGTTGCCGGGCAGCAGGAAGCAGGAGATTCTAAAAAAATTGCCTGTCATGCTTGCGGTAGCAAACGATTTCCCGGACTATAGTTTTGTTGTTGCGAAGGCGCCAGGCATCGAACCTGCTTTTTATGATGAACTGTTGGCTCCTTATAAAAATGTTTCTTCGGTGATCAACCAAACTTATCCTTTATTGGCCAAATCCAGGGCTGCACTGGTTACCAGCGGCACCGCTACTTTGGAGACTGCTTTGTTTGGTGTGCCGGAAGTAGTGTGCTACAAGGGCAACCCCATTTCGTTCCACATTGCCAAACGGCTGATTAGGATCAAATACATTTGTCTTGTTAACCTCATCATGGATAAAGAAGTTGTAAAAGAACTCATCCAGGATGAAATGACCGTTGAAAATCTGACATTGGAATTAAAAAAAAATCTATTCGATCCCGCTAAAAAGGCGCAACTAAAGGAAGATTATAGGGCTTTAAAAAACTTATTAAGCCAGGGGGGGAATGCCTCAGCAAATGCTGCAGAGAGTATTTACAGGTTTTTGACTGCAGAAGGTTGATGGTTGAAGGTGAAGGTTGATGGTCACCCTGGATCATTTTGCTTGCGTATTAATCATTTCCCGTTCATCGGTGATGATTGCTTATTGCCCCTTGATTGTCCTTCTTATCCTCTTCTGAATAATTTTATAATAAGAATAATCATTCCTGCAAGAAACAGGAAGATAGAAATCCTGTTGATACCATGCATGTACTTCACGAATTTTGTATTAGGTGCATTCGGATCCTTCTTCTTTAAATACAGATATTGTGCAACCTGGCTCCAGACTCCCATGATAAAATATTTTTGTTTATAAATTACAACACAGCGGCCATTTTGTTGAAACTGTTAAAAGTTTATCACTATTAAAACCTGTATGCTTCCACTTTCGTAATTTTTGTACATTCATTTACTACAATTTATATACTTATGACCAGGTACTTCTTTTTAACAATGATATTGACGGTAGCCACTTTTGCGGCATTTTCGCAAACACATCATTTTACTGTAACCAAAACCGATGCAGAATGGAAAAAAACGCTTACTCCCGAAGCATACCAGGTTACCCGGAAGGAGGGCACCGAACGGGCGTTCTCGGGCAAGTATTGGAATAATCATGAAAATGGTATTTATAAATGCGTATGTTGCGACCAGGAGTTGTTTAGCTCCGCTACTAAATTTGAGAGCGGTACGGGTTGGCCAAGCTTTTGGCAAACCATTAGTAAAAACGCCATTGTGGATGAAAACGATAACAGTTACAACATGGACCGCACAAAGGTTACCTGCAGCAGGTGCGGAGCGCATTTAGGGCATGTTTTTGAAGACGGGCCCAGGCCAACCGGACTGCGATATTGCATCAATTCCGTGTCATTGGTTTTTATAAAAAAACCTTCCGCTCTTAAATGATTTTTTCTTCCCAAAGAGGTTAATTATCCTGGTTAATCAGTAAATCTTTTTCGTTTTAAATCGCCGTAAGGCTCATTTGTGAAATGTTTTCGCAGGAATGGGCCGGATGCTCTAATTTTGTGCCCTGGAGTAGACCTATCCTATCCCAACAAGTAACCTGCTTAGTGAGAAACAGGCCTCGCCATGAACTTTGAGGCAAATAGCCTGTATTTATTACCCGTTCTGGCTTTTACCCTTTTAACCAATGATATATGAAACACCTCCTGCTGATTGAAGATAATGTTCAAATGAGGGAAAACACCACCGAGATTCTCGAGATGGCCAATTACAAAGTAACTACTGCGGAAAATGGAAAAAGAGGTGTAGAGAAAGCGGTATCAGAGCAACCCGATCTGATAGTATGCGACGTAATGATGCCAATACTCGATGGATATGGTGTGCTGCATCTTTTGCATAAAAAACCTGAGCTCAAGACTATTCCTTTTATTTTTTTAACAGCCAAAACCGAACGAAGTGATTTCAGGAAAGGAATGGAAATGGGCGCAGACGATTACATTACCAAACCCTTTACCGATATAGAATTGCTAAACGCGGTAGAACGCAGACTCGCCAAAGTAACTCCTGTTAAACAAAGCAATACTGCTTTTCCGGAATGCTCGTCTTCCGGCTTGTGCGAGTTTGGAGTGAAAAAAATGTTGCAAAATTTCACAAAGAACAGGAATGTCAATCACTACAAAAAGAAGCAGGTAATTTACTCCGAAGGAAATCATCCTGCAAGGTTGTTTTATATTGAAAGCGGCAAAGTAAGGATATTTAAAACCCATCATGATGGCAAAGAACTAACCATCGGACTTTACAATAAAGGCGACTTCATGGGCTACACGGCCCTGATGGAAGGATCTGTATACAAGGAAACCGCCGAAGCGCTGGAAGATGCTGATATCGCTTTTATCCCGAGAGAAGAGTTTGAAGTACTGATCAACGAAAATGTGGAAATAAAACAGAAATTCATCCAGATGTTGGCCAAAAATTTAAGTGAAAAGGAAAAGCAGCTGCTTGGCCTGGCTTATAATTCTCTACGGAAAAGAGTAGCAGAGGCTTTGGTAACCCTTCATCATAAATATCGGGAGGATGCGCCCGGGCAATTTTCGATTCATATTTCAAGAGAAAACCTGGCAAATATCGCAGGAACGGCAACAGAGTCGCTTATTCGTACCCTCAGCGACTTTAAAACAGAGAAATTGCTTGAAATAAAAGATGGCAATATCACCATCCTGGATGAGAAACGTCTAAAGAGCATGGTGAACTAGCCATCGAACTTTCCCAGGATATTTACCTGCAAATTTCAGCCCCGGCCACTATTGTGTTTTCTTAGATGCTCCCGTTTGCTGATGTGTAAAAGGAATATTGCGCCTGCAGCAATAAAGGGCAATCCGTACATAAAGCCGCTTGCCGTATCACCTCTCATCACAAAAAACACGAGCAAAATAATACCTGCACCTGTCATAATGAGTGTGCCCGCAAATTCATGGTACCAGCTCACTATATATCCCGAAACCGCTAATAAAAGGAAAGGAGCAAATGGAATCAATTCGTCCGCATCATTTGCCAAAACTGATGGTACGCCCTTTCCGGCAAAAAGAAGCAGGATGAATATACAGGCAACCAGGCCTGCGGTTTGTGCAGCAATCTTATATGACCGGATATGGTGTTCACTCTTTTTGTGGTGGCTCATAAGGATGAAATTTAGGGGAGCAAAGTAATGCATTATTCTTATAAAACACGCTAAATTCTCCGGTCCATTACAGCATTTGGAATCATCGAATCAAAGAATATCGAATCGGATTACGTGTACCGTTTTATTGTTTCCACGGCTAAAACCAATAAGTAGGTAGGGATTGTTTATTTTTATACTTTCCTGCATTTAAACAGATTTTTTGCAGTAAGTATACATCAACAAAATACCATCACCTGTATTGCAATGAAGTCAAACTCCATCGCTACAGCAGGGCACAATCTGTGGCCATATTTTATCCCATGGTGACTATAAAAGACAGCTTTAAATACCGATATGCGATATAAAATTCCGCTTATTTTCTCTTTTTTATTCCTCGCAGGCCTATTTATATATGCTCAGCCGGTACCGTACCAGTTCAACAGAATCGACGCAGTGAGGGGCTTATCTAATAACCAGGTGAACTGTATCTTCAAAGATGCAAAGGGCTTTATGTGGTTTGGAACGATGGCAGGACTTAACCGGTACGACGGCAATAAATTTAAGGTTTTCAAACACGATACCCGCGACAGCACTTCGCTCAATGATGATTATATATCAAGAATACTGGAAGGCCCCGATGGCAACTTATGGATCGATACCAGGGGCGGCTTTACCATATTTGATATCACTACGGAATCTTTTGATAACCACGTGAATGAGGCGTTGCAAAAATTATCCTTACCGGTTGCACCTATCACCAATATCATAAAGAGCAAGGAGGGTGATTTTTGGTTCCTTATGAACCAACAAAAAATTTACCGTTACCATGCCGGCAATAAGAAAACTTCACTGGTATACGCAATTCCTTCGACCGCAAACCCAATAACCGCCCTGTCGATAGATGTCCGCGGAAACACCTGGCTGATTAAGGCGAATGGTGTTATTGAACAATTGGATAATAAAAAAAACAAAGTTGCGGTTACCATCACGGCAGTAAATAGCTTTTTTAAGAATGAGGCTTTTAACTATGGCCTTTTTATCGATGCACAAAATGAATTATGGATTTTTCCCATTGGCGATCCTAAGGGTGTAATCCGTTACACACCCGCTACGGGGGAATTGGAAGCTATCAACAAAGACCAGGGCAAGTACCGTTTGAACAACAACAATGTGGCCGGTATACTGCAGGATAACAAGGGCAAGATATGGATCAGTACAGATCATGGCGGCATTAATGTGGTGGACAAAGCCAGCAACTCAGTTCATTATATTGTGAATAATGAAGATGACAATAAAAGCATTAGTCAGAACAGCATTATCGCATCCTACAAAGATGATACTGGGATTATTTGGATCGGCACGTATAAAAAAGGCATTTGCTATTATTTTGAAAATAACCTCAAATTTCCGCATTACAAACACCAGCCGACCAACAAAAATAGCCTTCCTTATGATGATGTAAACCGTTTTGTTGAAGACGCAAAAGGCAATTTATGGATAGGTACCAACGGAGGCGGGCTCATTTATTTCGACAGGGCAAAATCAACTTATACTCATTACATGCACAATCCGGCCGTGGCTTCCAGCTTGAGTAATGATGTAATTGTAAGCCTTTACATAGACCGTAACCAACAGCTCTGGATAGGAACTTATTTTGGTGGGCTCGACCGGCTGGAAGGAAGCCACTTTATTCATTACCGGCATGACCCGGCCAATCCATTAAGTTTAAGTGATGACCGGGTGTACGAAATTTTTGAAGATTCAAAACAGAATTTCTGGATAGGCACGCTTAACGGGGGCCTGGACCGGATGGACCGTGCAAAGAATATATTTTATCATTATAAGGCATTTGAGCCAAATTCACTTCGCTCAAATTATATTTCAGAAATCACTGAAGACAAGGAGGGAAATGTATGGATAGGTACTTCTTACGGAATAGCGGTGTACAATAACACCACCGGTCTGTTTACATATTTTAACCACGAGGCAAATAACGTCAAAAGTCTTAGTCAGAATAATATCATTTGTATAATGCAGGATAGCCGTGGGCTGATATGGATCGGTACCCTGGACGGCTTAAATGCATTTGATACAAAAACTAAATCTTTTCAACATTTCCGGGTAGAGAACGGGTTGCCGGCCAATGCCATTTTGAATATCCTCGAAGGCGATAAACAACATCTCTGGATCAGTACAGCAGAAGGTCTTGCTGATATACAGGTAAGCGTTGGCGCAAACGGTACAATAAGTATTGCCGCTAAAAATTATGATGAATCAGATGGCTTGCAGGGGAAAGCTTTTAATGAGAATGCAGCATTAAAAACGAGGGCGGGGGAACTTATTTTTGGGGGCGCTAATGGATTCAATATATTTCACCCGGGGAACCTGGTTGCCTATAAGAATGAGCCCCATTTTGTAATCACTGATTTCCAGGTATTCAACAAAAGTATAGCGGTGGGCGAAACGGTCAATAACCGGGTACTGTTAACAAAGGCCGTCAACCAAACCGGGGCTATTACGCTGAAGCATAGAGAAGACGTTTTTTCAATTGAATTTGCCGACCTTAATTTCTCCAATACAGAAAAGAAAAAATACGCTTACAAACTAGAAGGATTTAGTAAGACATGGCTCACTACGGATGATAAATTGCAAAAAGCAACTTTCACCAATCTCGATCCCGGCACTTATAGTTTTATTGTAAAATCTACCAACGAACAGGGCCTATGGGGAAATGAAATAAAACTCGTCACCATCAAAGTCTTGCCACCGTTTTGGAGAACACCAGTGGCTTTTCTTCTATATCTACTGGTAATTGTTGGCATTTTATTATTTGCCCGTTACCTGGTATTACAAAAAGCAAGGCTTAAATACGAGATCCAACACGAGCGGCAGGAAGCCACCCGTATGCACGAACTGGACATGATGAAAATAAAATTCTTCACCAATGTAAGTCACGAATTCCGAACGCCTTTATCATTAATTATTACACCTCTTGAAAGAATAATTCAGCAAACGAAAGAACCTGCCCAGAAACTTCATTTTCAATTGATACAACGAAATGCCAAAAGATTGCTGAATATGGTGAACCAGTTGCTCGACTTCAGGAAACTGGAAGTGCAGGAAGTAAAACTCAATCTTTCAAAAGGTGATATGGTGCAATTTATAAAGGAATCCGTTGCGTGTTTTACTGATATAGCAGAGAAAAAGCAGGTGCAGCTTTCGTTCAATTCGGCGGTACCAGAGTTGGAGGCTGTTTTCGACAAGGATAAGTTGGAACGTATCCTTTTTAACCTGCTTTCCAATGCTTTTAAATTTACCCAGCAAAAGGGGCAGGTGATCGTTACCGTTGATGAACTGATTGTTGGACCGGCAAACGAATCAGCATCCCGCAAAGTCCGCATCCGGGTGAAAGACACGGGTATTGGCATCCCGGCTGAAAAGAAGGATAAGATATTTGAAAATTTTTTCCAGCTGGATACGCCGGGAGGCATTGTAAACCAGGGCAGTGGTATCGGCCTTTCAATCACTAAGGAGTTTATTCGTTTACATGGGGGCAGTATACAGGTAGAAAGCTTACCTGAAGAGGGGAGTTGCTTTACCATTTTGCTGCCTTTAACCCAGCAAGGCATACAAAATCCCAATGCCCAGGTTTTTAGCGCCTCTACAGATCATACGGAGCTTTTGAAAGCGGCTGAAACAATTGTTAGTGATGAATCAGAAGCTGGACCGGCGGCAAGCAGCTCAAGGCGGAATTCAAAAAAAGCCACGGTGTTAATAGTGGAGGATAACGAAGATTTTCGCTTTTATTTAAAAGATAACCTGCGGGAATTTTACAATATCATCGAAGCTCCTAATGGAAAGGAGGGCTTGGAAAAAGCGCAGCAATTACTGCCAGACCTGGTGGTAACCGATGTAAACATGCCCGAAATGAACGGCATCGAGTTGTGTAAAAAAATCAAAACCGAAACACAAACTTCTCATATACCGGTGATCATTTTAACTGCGAGGTCAGCCGAAGAGCATCAATTGGAAGGTTATGACACCGGGGCGGATGACTATATGAGCAAGCCGTTCAATTTTGAGATTTTGCAATCACGCATAAGAAACCTGTTGGCCAGGCAGGAGGCATTGCGCAAACTTTTTCAGAAACAGATTGACGTAAATCCAACAGAGATTACCATTACTTCACTGGACGAAAAATTTATCAAGAAGGCCCTTGAAGTGGTGGAGAAAAATATTAGCGAGCCTGATTTTTCTGTTGAAGATCTTAGCCGTGAATTATTCATGAGCAGGGTTAGTCTCTATAAGAAAATTAATTCCCTCACAGGTATGGCACCGATTGAATTTATAAGGTCTATCCGATTAAAAAGAGCGGCACGCCTATTGGAGAAAAGCCAGCTGAGTATTTCCGAGATTGCCTACGAGGTGGGTTTCAACAACCCTAAGTACTTTGCCAAATATTTTAAGGCTGAATTCAATGTAAATCCGTCCGTGTATCAAAATGAAAAAATGAAGGAGAAGGGGAAATAACAAGTGAAATAACATGTACTTCTGCAAATTTGAATCGATCAGCCGTTGTTCGAATTTTAATGAATAAATTACAACTCATTATGAATCGATTTCTTAAAACATACACCATCTTTTTAGCGATGGCATTGTTATTCGCCTGCAACAATGGCAATAACACATCGGCCACGGGTAGTCCGGATTCGCTGGGCAGTGATAAACCTGCAGCCATGGATACTACTGTTGGGTTAGGAAAGACTTCCACCACGGTTGCTGAGCAAAGCTTTTTAAATTACCTGGTACTGCAGAATGCCAGGGAGATAGCTTCTTTAGATGCAGCCATTGCCAAAGGATTGCCGAATAATGTAAAAGAGCACGCATTAATGATGTTGAAAGATCATAACCGCCTCGATGAGGACATCAAGTATTTTCTGTCGATGAAGTCAAATTTGAAAATGCCCCAGTTTGATACCATTAGCAGCATCAACAATACCGATAGTGTAGGTTGGGCCCAGGGATGGGCGGATAAAATGCTGCAGGATCATACCGGAATGCTGGACAGTTTAAAAAAGGCAAAAACTGAAATAACCGATGCCGATCTCAACAGGATCATAACCCGTGCCATCCCGGTCATTTACTCACATGTGTCAATGTCAAAACGGGTAAAGGCTTCCCTTAAAAAATAGACCCATTTAGCTCCAAATTCTTCTTTAATGCCTAATATTTTGGGGATTTCCCATTCACCTGTAAAACAGTTTCCTCAAAAATTGCCTTTGCACTCGTGCAACATTTCGGGCATTCGGTTTGTATTGGATTAAATAAAATCTCTATTATGAAAATTATTTTTTCCTTACTGCTGCTTGGAACCGTTCTGTCTTCCAGCGCACAAGACAAAAGTGAGAAGCCGATGCCAATGATCACCCGTAGTATCGGTGCCAGTTTTCAACAATTTGACGGGCTGAATGGCCGGGTTGCTGAATTTCCCCAGTATGAACAATTGAAAGAGCATGCCGCTACCCTGGGACTTGGCTGGCTTAAAGAAAACAACGGGGTCGTTTCTCAAGGTGGATTAAACATTGGAAGCAGCATGAGCGGCAACCACAACAAAAAGAGCAGTACCATCCGGTACATTGGAATTAGCGGCGATATCGGGTATGATGTACTAAAAAGCGACCGGCTGATGCTTTACCCGCTTGTTGGTCTTGGCGTGCAGGCTTACCAGGCTATATTTTATAAAGACAATTCTGCCGTTCGTTTTGATGATGTACTGCAATCACCTACCGTTCAAAATAACATTCAGTCGGTGAGATTCAATAATATCTTTTTCGTTTACCGGCTGGGCGTTGGATTCAATGTGAAATCACCAAAGAATCCTTCCAATGCCGTCGGGATACAGGCCGGATATTCAGGAAGCTTTAAGAAACGTTCGTGGAGAAGCAATGAAGGGCAAATGCTGTCCAACTCACCGGAAGATAAGCTCAGCCAGATTTATGTGGGCCTTGTACTAGCATGCAAGCCAATGTTTAAAGGGCACTGGTAATAAAAAAGTTTGAGGTTGAAGGTTTACGGTTGAAGGTTGAAGAAAACATCTATTGCCGATAGGTCATCGGTGTCGGTCAAGCATGAGCAATCAGTCAATTTAGTGATGGGTCGATATGGGATTATCCGCCCGGTAGTGTTGCCAGCTGGTATACCGTAAAAGAGGGCGATGCAATGATGATGCCCATTGCTGTGTTGCCCGGACAAAAAATTCTTCTCTATTTTACCACAGTTCCCTGGTTTATCCAGCAGCGGATAAGGTCACGCTCTTCGGGTGTAATGCCGGTTTTATTATTCGGAGGCATTGTTTTCGTGATCACCACCCGCTGCATTATTTTGTCTTTCAATTTTGCAATATCGCCGGGAGTATCATATACTACGCCATTTGGCGGCGCCATGTAAACATTGTCGGTGGGTTTGGAAGAATGGCAGGTGATGCAGCGGTTATTAATGATGGCATTTACTTCTGTAAAGCTCACTGTTTTATTGCAGGCCGAATTATCTATCGGCGGAGCTGTGATAAATGCTGCGGCCAGCAACACCAGTATCGAAACCGGCAAAACCCAGATATTGTACCGGCCTTTTTCCCTTAAATTTAAATAGTGTTTTACGCCCGCCGTACCTACCGAAATGGCTGCGAGGATCGCCCATGGATACCGAGATCCAAAGGTGGTAGGGAAATGATTGCTGATCATCACAAACAGCACTGGTAGCGTGAAATAGTTATTGTGCAATGATCTGGTGAGTGCATTTTTACCTAGTTGAGGATTAAGCGGCATGCCCAATTTAGCTGCTTTTACCATTGCCTTTTGGGAAGGGATAATGATAAAGAAAACATTTGCAGCCATCAACGTTCCGATCATTGCGCCGAAATGAATGTAAGCCGCACGGGCGCTAAAAACGTGACTATAGAAAAAAGCAAAAGCTGTCGCGATGAGAAAACCCACTACTCCAAACCATGCATTTTTTTTAACAAGCGGGGTTTTGCACAAAAGATCATATAAAAACCAGGCGATTACAAATGAGCCAATACCGATAGAGATTGCGGCGGCGGATCCTATAGGGAACACATTGTTATCGACCAACATTGCCTTCGCATTAAAATAATATACCACAAATAAGAGGCTAAAGCCGGATAGCCATGTAAAATAGGCTTCGTATTTAAACCAGTGTAAATCCTTGGGGATGATCTTAGGCGCTACTTTGTATTTTTCAAGATAGTAAAAACCACCTCCATGCACCGCCCAGAGATTACCGGCAAGTTCGTCACGCACATTATCGGTACGGTTCAATGCGTTTTCTAAAAAAACAAAGTAAAAAGATGCACCGATCCAGGCGATACCAAAGGTGATGTGCATCAATCTCACCACTATATTCAACCATTCCATCAGGTGCCCTTCGCGGGGAGTGCCCTTCACAGTATACCAGGTAAATGCCAGCAACAGCACAACGACCAAAACAATTGAGGTGTAAATAAAGCCCTGTGAAAGTAAAATGCGTTCAGTATGTTCTTCAGAAATATCTGTACCGGCTTTGTTTTTCTTTATTGCGTGAAACTGGTAAGTCATGATGATCAGCATCAGCAATATAAAACCCAGGATACCATAAATCAAAGCAGTCAGCATATTTGCTATTTAAATTCTCAAACAGTCAACTGCCCTTAACGCTGCAGCCGGTAACGCACAATTTAAATTTTTGTTTTGTATTTTTAGCGTTTCATTTAACAACCCCAAAAAATTAAAAATATTGCTGGTAATACATAGCAACAGGGTAGTGTTACCCTCCGGGATCAACCCAGCCTGGGTAACGATAGAGGCTGGAATCATTGCGGACGTAAGTAAAGCGATGCCAGCCGCAGAAATTAGCCAGTTTATTGAAGCAGGTGATCATTTACTAATGCCCGGTGTTATTGATCCGCATGTACACATCAACGAACCGGGAAGAACAAATTGGGAAGGATTTGATACAGCCACTAAAGCCGCGATTGCAGGGGGAATTACCACCCTTGTTGACATGCCACTGAATTCATCGCCGGTTACTACGACCGCAGAAGCTTTCAACAAAAAGCTGGCAGCTGCGGAAGGGCAAACGCATGCGAATATTGGTTTTTGGGGCGGTGTTATACCAGGTAATGAAAATGAAATCGAGCCATTGATCGAAAAAGGCGTGCTTGGTTTCAAAGCTTTTTTGACACATTCCGGTATTGATGAATTTCCCAATGTAACCGAGGGAGATCTGAGGAAAGTGATGCCGGTGATTGCAAAGCATGGTTTGCCGTTGCTGGTGCATTGCGAATTAACGGACAACCTGCAACGCTCTTCGGGAGACGTAAAATCTTACAGGAATTACCTTGCAAGCCGCCCGGCAAAATGGGAAGATGATGCAATTTCCTTAATGATCAGTTTGTGTGAAGAATTTAATTGCCGGGTGCACATCGTGCATTTGTCTTCGGCAAATTCAATAGAGCAGATCAGGAAGGCGAAACAACAAGGGTTGCCATTGACTGTTGAAACCGGGCAACATTATCTTTACTTCAATGCAGAAGATATCCCGGATGGAGAAACGCAATTTAAATGTGCGCCACCCATTCGTGAAAAAGAGAATAATACCGCTCTTTGGCAAGCATTAAAAAGCGGGCTCATTGATTTTGTGGCTACCGACCATTCACCGGCTACACCTGATTTGAAAGCAGTAGAAAGTGGCGATTTTATGAAAGCCTGGGGAGGCATCGCTTCTTTGCAATTTGCTCTCCCTGTTTTGTGGACGGCCGCAAAAAAGCGCAATTGCGCTTTTACAGAGGTGGTGAAATGGCTTTGTGAAAACCCTGCAAAACTGATCGGTAAGGAAGTAAGTAAGGGCAGGATAGAAAAGGGATATGATGCCGACCTGGTAATTTTTGATGAAGCAAAAATGTTTACAGTAACGGAAAGCATCATTCATCACAAGCACAAAATTACTCCGTATTTGAACGAACAATTATACGGTGCGGTGGATCAAACCTATATTGCAGGAAGGAAAGTTTATGATAAAGGAATGTTTGTGCAACTGGATGCAGGGGAAATTATTTTGCGTTAATTGACGAAATTTATTATCATTCGTTTTTACGCCCCCGCTCGTGAAAAAAACAAACAGCCTTGATTTCTTAACGGCTTCTATTGAGATTTTCTGGTAGGATACGCCAATGCATAGCGTCTCTACCTTTTATTCGAGGCCGCTAGCACCAAAAGTTTGTGAAGGTTTGGCCTGATAAAAATTAGTTTTTATAACATTCATCACCTGACATAACTAAATTATGACCCTACCCGGTTTTACAAAAATGATTGATCTCGCCGCTGAAAAACTGGGTGGCAAAGCCATGGCCTGCAGCGATGATTTTTTTGCAGGGATGGAAAACCTGTTAAAACCTGGTCGCGGTATTTTTATTCCGGATAAATATACCGAAAGGGGAAAATGGATGGATGGCTGGGAATCGAGGAGAAAGCGGGGCCCGGGCCACGACTGGTGTGTTATCCGGCTGGCTGCACCCGGCAAAATATATGGGGTTGATATTGATACCAATCATTTCCTTGGAAATCATCCTCCGTTCACTTCACTGGAGGCGGCCAATATCGGCGATGCCCGTGCCGATGATTTTGAAAACATTGAATGGAAAGAGATACTTACAAAATCGCCTCTGCAGCCAGGTTCCCAAAATCTCTATGATATAGGCGATCATGCAATTTATACCCATTTGCGACTGAATATTTATCCCGACGGCGGTGTGGCCAGACTTAAAGTATACGGTGAGGTGATGAAGGATTGGAGCAAGGTGCCCGCAGGAGAAGAGGTAGATCTTGCCGCAGCGGTAAATGGTGGAAAGGCAATAGCCTGTAATGACATGTTTTTTTCGCATATGGACAACCTCATCATGCCCGGCAAAGGTTTAAACATGGGGGATGGATGGGAAACCAAACGCAGTCGTACCCCGGGCAATAAAGACTGGGTAATTGTTCGCCTGGCACATGAGGGTACCATCCGGAAAATTTTGATAGATACGGCTCATTTCAAGGGCAATTTTCCCGACAGTTGTATGCTGGAAGGATGCCGCATTGCTGCCGATTCAGCAATCGATACGATCAATGATAAAATTGATTGGACCATCATCTTACCGCAGGTAAACCTTGAGGCCGACCATGAGCATTACTTTGAGAAGGAGATCGCGTCTTCCGATCCCTTTACCCATGTGCGGCTTACCATTTTTCCTGATGGAGGCATTAGCCGGATGCGGCTGTACGGCAAACCGGTGTAAAGTATTTTAATCCTGTTTTTATAAAATGCCTGGGAAGCTGTTTAAATTTTTCAAGCCACGAATGCACGAATATCCGCGAGGATTTTTAGTTAATTTAATTTTATTCGTGTCAATTCGTATAATTAGTGGCTTTAAAAATCTTCATGATAAGTCCCGAAACTATTTTTAAACAGCTTCTGAGAAGAATCGGGCTGGCATTCATCCTCATTCGGCATTTTGTATAATTTGTTTTGGGAGCGGGCGTGCCGTGATTTTTCGAACAATAAATATAAATTTGTAAATTAAAATTCAGGTTGCTCACCCGCTTAAAGATGTGAATCGATGACCTTACATGAATTAAACAAACTGCCAACAGATAAACTCAGGAGCGAGCTCTACAGGTGTTGCGGCTCAACCAATTGGGTTAACAGGATGATCCCGCTTTTCCCTATGGAAGACCTGGTTGAGTTGATGGAAACTGCAGAACAGCAATGGAATCAATGCTCTGAAACAGACTGGAAAGAGGCTTTTGCAAATCATCCGGCGATTGGTGATGTAGAGGCTTTGCAGAAAAAATTTGCAGCTACAGCCCAATGGGCATCGGATGAACAGGTGGCCGTAAATGCAGCACCACCAACCCTGATTGCTGACCTTGCAGCCGCGAATGCGGAATATGAAAAAAAGTTCGGCTATATTTTCATCGTATGCGCCACCGGCAAAACCGCCGCGGAAATGCTGCAAATTTTAAAGCAGCGTTTATTGAATCCTCCTGGTATTGAGATTAAGATAGCGATGGACGAGCAAAATAAAATCACTTTACTTCGATTACAAAAATTAGTAGCATGAGTCAAATTACCACGCATGTGCTGGATACCAACAAAGGCAAGCCGGCCTGGGGCGTTATCATTGTTTTACAAGAGCAGGTGGGACATGAATGGTTTGAAGTGGCCAAAGGAATCACCAACAAAGAAGGCAGGCTCACCAACCTGCTGCAGGAAGATGAACAGTTGACACTCGGGATTTATAAAATATCTTTTGACGTAAGACATTATTTTGGCTCTTACGATATAGAAACTTTTTACCCATCGGTAGAAGTCATTTTTGAAATAAAAACAATTGAGCATTACCATATTCCCTTACTGATCAGCCCTTTTGGATATAGCACTTACAAGGGGTGTTAAACCTCGCTGCAACCGGTAACTGAAATGTTTTACAATTACCCATCATGGCTTCAGCTTCTTCATTTCTTTTGCGCCGGCTGGCGCAGATGAGAGGCCCGGATCTTAAACGCTACTATGAACTTTACAATCTCTGACCAGGACAAAACATTCCTGCTGAAACAGTTGCAATCTGCCAATGCAAAATTTCAAAAAACCTACCCCGGCGATAAACCAGCCCGGCAGGCCGTGCATACTGTATATGGCGGAGCTAATCTTTTTAAATCAGATACCGCCGTAAAGATGGGGGAAATCGCCCTGCAAAATTTAAAAACCTATGCTCCCAATTTTGTATCGCTTGCCAATACATTGCAACTCGACGGTTACACGCATCTTCCTCATCTTGAAAAGGACATCATCCATCTTACAAAAAAGCTGGATGCAATGAGTGAAACGGAGCGGAAAATGGAAGCTGCCTGGTTATCTTATTCCGTATACAACAAAATCATTAAAAAATTAGAAACAGAAGCGATTGAAGATTTCCGGATTGATTTTGAGGATGGCTTTGGCAACCGGCCTGATGCGGAGGAGGATGCAACAGCAGTAAATGCAGCGAACGAACTGGCCATTGGGATGAGTAATAAAACCCTTCCGCCGTTCATCGGGATCCGTATAAAACCTTTTACGGAAGACATGAAATTCAGGGGGGTGCGTACGCTGGATATTTTTGTTACTACGCTGCTACTGCAGACAAATGGCATTTTGCCTGATAATTTTATAGTGATGTTACCGAAAGTGACGATCCCTGAACAGGTAACTACATTAGTCCGCCTCTTTGAAATTATTGAGAAACAACATGGGTTACCTGCCGGTTCACTAAAAATGGAAACCATGGTGGAAGCCACGCAGATCATCATGGATGAAGAAGGCCGAAATCCGCTGATGCGGATTGTAAGGGCGGGAGAAGGCCGTTTGATAGCTGCACATTTCGGAACGTACGACTATACGGCTTCCTGCGGCATTACTGCCAAATACCAAACCATGGCACATCCTGTTTGCGATTTTGCCCACCATGTTACCAGGGTAGCTTTGGGAGGCACCGGCATTTTTCTAAGCGACGGCGCTACCAATGTAATGCCGATCGGTCCACACCGTGGCGATCAGCTCAGTTTTGAGCAACTTAACGAAAACCGGGAAGCGGTGCACAACGCCTGGCGAATTGGGTTTAAGCACACGATGCATTCGTTGGTGAACGGTTTGTACCAGGGTTGGGATTTAAATCCTGCCCAGGTGCCAATGCGGTATGCCGCTACTTACAATTTCTTTTTAAGTAGTTATCATGATGCGGCTTTCCGGCTAAAAACATTTGTTGACCGGGCAGCCATCAGCACGCTTACCGGGAATATTTTCGACGACGCCGCTACGGGCCAGGGATTATTGAATTACTTTTTGAAAGCCATGAATTGCGGGGCCATTTCTGAAACGGAAGCATTGGTTACCGGGCTTACTATTGATGAGATCCGGAGCCGTTCTTTTTACAGGATATTGGAAGGAAGAAGGAGAAAGACATAACTGCGAACAATGCGAATGACTTACTATCTTTGAACATTTCCCAACTGCTTATAAGAATGATTTCAATTAATGAGTTTATCAAATTGTTTCCCGGGCACTTCAAAGCGCAGAAGGATTGGTTCCCATGGCAGGTTACCCAACACCTTGGGAATATACTGACCGGGCTAATGGAACAACTGGATACAAGCTTTGAAATTGTAGAAGGGATTGCACTTCATAAAACAGCAAGGGTAGAAAAGGGGGCAATTCTGAAAGCGCCGTTGATTATTGGAGAAGATTGTTTTATAGGATCGAATTCCTGCTTGCGGGGAGGGGTTTATTTGGGAAATTCGGTGAGAATCGGTATGGGCTGTGAAATCAAAGCCAGTATCATTTTCAACGGCAGCGCTATCGCACATTTTAATTTTATCGGCGATAGTATCATTGGCAGCTACGTTAATTTTGAGGCGGGTTCCATTACAGCCAATCATTATAATGAAAGGGACGACAAAGAAATATTGGTTATTCATAATTTGACGATCATTAGTACAGGTATTGATAAATTTGGTGCGCTGGTCGGCGATTATTCAAAGATCGGAGCCAATGCGGTTTTGTCTCCCGGAACCCTGTTGCCTCCCCAAAGTATTGTAAAACGCCTGCAACTAGTTGACCAGGTAAGTCAAAAAAATAATAGCTGAGATAAAAACATCAACATGGATACGGCAGGTTACTCCGGTACACCACCTGTAAAAAAGCTGGGGATTAAGAGCGGGTTTAAAATCCGTTTGATAAATGCGCCCGCCAATTATTTTTCCTTGTTGGGCGATATGCCCCCGGATGTGAAGGTTTCTTCAGAAAAGAAACCTGCTAAGGATATGATTCACTATTTTACCGTGAAAACAAAGGATCTGCAATGTGACCTGCTCTCTTTAAAAAATGAAATTGTGCCTAACGGAATCATTTGGATATCATGGCCTAAGAAAGCTTCCGGAGTGTTAACTGATGTCACAGAAGATATCATCAGAGAACTTGCACTGGCGAACGGATTGGTTGATATAAAGGTTTGCGCAGTGGACAATACCTGGTCGGGCTTAAAGTTAGTTATCCCTGTTAAAGACAGGCTAGCAGCATCGGAATAGTGAAATCCTTTATGTTCACAAACTTATTGCACATTTTGCCTTCGCTTCTTTCTATTTTATATAATTTTAAGATGCAATTTTACATTCCTGGAGGTAAGGAGACAGACTATTTACCTTATCAAATCACAGATTATAATATCTCAGGGTGCCTTTCTCACCGCTCATCGTTAATTTTATGTTATTCAACATAAGTCATTTTTTAATTCCTTGAATTATCATTCTATTTACAGCACCAATTAATAAACGAAAACTTTCGTTTAGTTAAAAAATTCATAAAAAGATTTACGACCTGAATGGGTATATCCAACCGAATTGCCTGACGTAATTAACCTTAACATACATCATTGATGATCAGAGAAGCGGGTTTAGGAGATTTGGACGAATTAATTGTCCTATTTGATAACTACAGGATTTTTTATGAGAAAACATCGGATATTATCGCTTCGGGCAATTTTCTTAAGGCAAGAATGGAAAATAAGGATTCGAAAATATTTGTAGCGGAGAATGAGGATGGAATGTTAACGGGGTTTGTTCAACTATACCCAATATTCTCTTCAACCCGTCTGAAACCGCTATGGTTGTTGAACGACTTGTTTGTTGAGCCGGAACACCGGGGAAAAAAGATTTCTGTGGCTTTGATCGATCGATGTAAAATACTTTGCCAGGACACAAATAGTTGCGGAATGATTTTGGAAACAGCAAAGGATAATGTCATTGGTAATCACCTGTATTTAAAAAACGGTTTTTTGCCCGATAGCAATCACAATTATTATGAATGGGAATTTGGTTCAGCCTGATTTTTTTAAAAAACCAAAACAAATCACGATGCATACGGCACAAATTTCTGTTGAGTCCCTCGCTTGCATTGATGTGCATTCATTATGGAATTGTTTTAATGCAGCTTTTAAAAATTACTATAAACCCGTACTCCTTACCTGGGAACAGTTCGCCGATAAATTAATTACTGAAGCAATTGATTTGAAATTGTCATTCGGCATTTTTGCCGGTGACGAATTGGTAGGCTTTATTTTAAATGGTGTGGATATTATGGGTGATCAAAAGCTGGCTTACAATACCGCCAGTGGAATATTGCCTGAATATCGTGGCTATAAACTCTCTTACCTGTTATATGAGCAGAGCATCCGCGAACTAAAAAAGGCGGGAGTTAACAAGGTGCTCCTGGAGGTAATTGAACAAAATATTGCTGCAAAAAAGATCTATGAACATTTTGGTTTTACGATGACCCGGAAATTAAACAGTTATGTGGGCAAACCCGTTTTGCGTGAATTACAGCCCATCGAAATAGAAACCCTACGCTCGCCCGACTGGGACCTGATCCGGAAGAATTGCGAATGGAAGCCCTCCTGGCAATACAGCACCAACTGTATCAAAAGAGCACAAAGTAACTACACCCTGCAGGTAGCGAGTAACAACAAGGAACCGGTAGCATATTGTATCTCCAATTTTAATACTGGCACAGTGGCACATTTTGGATGTAGCGAAATAGACTCCAAAGAGCAATATCTTTCTGCATTGTTCAGCCAGGTAACCTGTGTAAACAACCATCAGAATACTTCGGTGATCAATGTGGATACAAATGCTTTGTATGCCAATACATTTTTGCTCTCGATTGGATTATCGCGGTATTTTACTTCCACTGAAATGGAACTGATTTTATAAAGCGCTTCTTCATTTCAAAATTGGTGAATACTTAAAGTTTTCACCATTCACCATTCACCATTCACCATTCACCCTTTTACCTTAAACCATTTCCGGTACCAGCCATTTGTCTACTACGGGGGCTTTATAATTGGCCATCCTGTCGAGGATAGTTTCTATGTTTTCATCTATTATCAGCATGTCGCGGTGAATGGCTTTTAAAAATCCATTGTCCACCATTGTACGAATGAGCAAGTTGAGGTTATTATAAAATCCGTCGATATTTAAAATCCCGATCGGCTTTTTATGAAGTCCTAATTGCCCCCAGGTCAGCATTTCAAAAAGTTCTTCAAGTGTGCCAAACCCGCCGGGTAAAGCAAGTACGCCATCACATAATTCATTCATCTTTGTTTTTCGTTCATGCATTGTTTCTACCAAAATCAATTCGGTTAAGCCCTCGTGAGCAAGCTCTTTTTCCTGTAAAAAGGCTGGTAACACACCGATTGCTCTTCCGCCGGCAGCCAAAACTGAATCCGCAATCGCACCCATCAATCCAACATTTGCACCTCCATAAACAAGGTCGATTTTTCTTTTTGCCATCGCCCTGCCCAATTGGGTGGCGGTTGTTTTAAAATTTGTTTTATTGCCCAGGCTGGAGCCACAAAAAATTGATAAACGCTTCATTGTATTTTTATTTTTTTATAAATAGTTGTTGATCGTGATCCAAAGTATAATAGCAGAATCACGAATTCATTACTTGTTCTTTACCAAATTGCTCTCGCCGACGGACTGACACTTAGTTCCGCGAAATCATTTTCCAGGAACTTAAAATAGCCCGTGATGGCAATCATCGCAGCATTGTCCGTGCAATATTCAAATGCAGGGATAAAAGTTTTCCATCCCATTTTTTCTCCTGTTTCCCTGAGTGCTTTGCGCAAACCGCTATTGGCACTTACCCCGCCTGCTATACAAACCTGGGTGATATTATTTTCAGCTGCTGCCTTTTTTAATTTATTGATCAAAATACTGATGATCCTGTCTTGTATGGAAGCACAGATGTCTGCAAGATTATCGGCTATGAATTTGTTTCTTTCTTCCTCAGAAGCGGTAAATTCTTCCCTGAATACATTACTGGTTCCGGCATTTTTTAAGAAATATAAGATGGACGTCTTCAAGCCACTGAAACTGAAATTCAGCCCCGGGATTTGTGGCTCCGGAAACCTGAAGCGTTTTGGATTTCCAGTGGCGGCATATTTATCTATCAGCGGACCACCGGGATAAGGGAGCCCCAATAATTTGGCGCTTTTATCAAAAGCTTCCCCGGCTGCATCATCAATGGTTTCGCCGATCACTTTCATTTTGGTGGCCGATTCGCATAAAACGATTTGTGTATGGCCCCCGCTTACGGTGAGGCATAAAAACGGGAAGGAAGGTTTTTCATCAGCTATTAAATTAGCCAATACATGCGCCTGCATATGATGCACTGCGATAAGGGGTTTATCAAGTGAAAGCGCGAGTGATTTTGCAAACTGGGTGCCTACCAACAGCGAACCGATCAGGCCGGGCGCCTGTGTAAAAGCGATTGCGTCTACCGATGATAAACTACATCCCGCTACTTCCAACGCGGTATCTACTACTGGAACAATATTCTGCAGATGAGCCCTGCTGGCGAGTTCGGGTACTACTCCCCCGTATTTTTCATGAACCGTTTGGTTAGCGATGATATTTGACAATATTTTTCCATCACAGCAAATGGAAGCGGATGTATCATCACAGGAAGATTCTATGGCTAAAATGGTGGTCCTCAAAGGAGAATGATTGGGATGGCTCAGCATTTTGCAAAAATAGATTATTGCAAAGTTCCAATTGATTATTTAACACAGGGGATATACTGATTTCTATCATGAAAAACCCCGCTTTAACTGCGGATAGCCACCACAGGATTCATCCTCGCAGCTTTTGAAGCGGGAAATATCCCTGCTAAAACCCCCACTACCAGGCATATAATCACCGTGCCTACCAAAAGTGGGAAGGAAATATACACCGGGAAATCAAGCATAGTAAGCACTATAGAAAGTATATATACAAGAAATAATCCACACGCACCTCCCATCAGGCAGAGAATCGAAGCCTCCAGTAAAAATTCAAAAAGGATACTGGCACTTTTAGCCCCGATCGCTTTTTTGAGCCCGATCACGCTGGTTCTTTCCTTCACAGTCACAAACATGATATTGGCGATACCAAACATCCCCACGATCAAACTGATCACTCCAATCAACCCGCCTACGATATCTACTGTGGAAAACAATCCTGTAATCGCTTTGCTAAAAGCTTCCACGCTATTCAATGAAAAATTATTTTCCTCTGTAGGCCCTATTCTCCGGATCTGCCGCATGATGCCTTCCAATTCATTCATCAATGCTGCTGAGGTCACCGTTTCTTTTCCCTTGGCAATGAGTACGGGATTGGCGTTTTTTTCATCAATGATCTGTTTGCAGAATTTATAAGGGAGCATGATGCAATTATCATAATCCCACCCAATAAAGTTTTTTCCTTCTTTTTTTATCACGCCAACAATACTTACCTTTTTTCCCTTTATAACAAAATCCTTCCCGATTGCCCGTTCGGCTGTGCCAAATAATTGTTCGGCATTGTCAAAACCAATTAAGCCAACTGCAGTACCGCTGTTAAACTCGGCGGAGGAAATATACCGACCCTGGTCAAAAGAAAGCGGCTGTATCGTGGTTTGCCCCTCAACAATGCCATACACCCTTACATTTTCAATTATATCATCGTTGTGAGCTATACTGCCGCCCGCCTGCATTAAAAAAGTAACATCATCTACCAATTGTGAGCGTTCTTTTATCAAATTCATTTCCTGGTACTTCATTACCGGCCTGGCCCGGTATTTCCAGAAAGGCATATCAGGTCCACCGCTGTATTCCCATTTATCAATATAGATCGTATTGCTTCCGAGGCTTTTTACTTCGTTTTGGATATTGCGCTCCAGGCTGTTCACGGTAGCCAACACGCCAATAATACAGAAGATACCAAAGGCTACACCGGTAAGACTGAGCGCAGTACGAAGCTTGTTTACTTTCAGTTCCTGCAGGGTGAGTCGTAAAGAATTGCGGAGAATGTTGAGCGATTTACGCATGTATCAAAATTACAGGAAGCAAATTAATTGTAGATTAAAATTATGAAGCCAATGGAAGATTTTCATAACTCTTCAAAAATCAACCGGGCAGGGTTAGAAGAACTAAAAGAATTTATTGAAATAATAGATAGTTCACCAATGCACTGCCAGTGTTATGGATTATAGTTCAATTGAACATTCCTTTAGGGCGGTGATAATAATGGGTTTATTTCTTTTTGCTAAAGCCGTATTTCAAAAATTCAATTTAGCCCCGCCCTAAAGAGCGGGGCAATTCAAATTCTAACTTAATGACATTGCCCGTCGACCAGGGAGGCGAAAATTAGCATTCCAAAAAAAATACCAATATATAATGGCGTATGCGAATCATCCCTAATCCAATGAAATGATATCAAATAAATCTTGTAGCAAAAATAATTTTTGTTTAAAAAATGCTACCCACTTGTAGCAAAAACAATTTTTGATAAGAAAATGCTACAAACCTGTAGCAAAAATAAATTTTTCAAAAAAAAAGCTACACTTGTTATAACGGCATATCTAATAAAAAATCATTTAAATGCTTTTAATTTTCCGCCGGGGAATATCAACATCTACTTAATTCTAATAATTTTGGAAAGATAGCAATCTGCCACCCATAATACTCGTTATCCCAACGTTTCAACTTTTCTATGTAACGATGTGAAAAACCTAAAGGCTTTGCGGTTAACTTTACTATGTCAATTTCGAGGAAAGCCACCGCTTTTTACCAGGTAGTATTTAGGTTTTTTCAGATTTTTAAATAACACGATCAAACCATATGAAAGAAGTTTATATCATCTCCGCAGTAAGAACGCCTATTGGCAGTTTCGGCGGATCACTCAGGAATTTTACAGCTACGCAGTTGGGCGCTATCGCGATAAAGGGAGCATTGGCAAAAGCAGGTGTGGCACCCGGTATGGTAAATGATGTGCTGATGGGATCTGTAATACAGGCCAACCTGGGGCAGGCTCCCGCCAGGCAAGCAGCAAAATTTGCGGGCTTACCGGATGAAGTAAATTGTACTACTGTAAATAAAGTATGCGCCAGCGGAATGAAATCACTTTCACTGGCTGCCCAAAGTATTTTATTGTGTGATGCAGATATCGTAATTGCTGGTGGGATGGAGAGCATGAGCAATGTGCCTTTTTATGTAGATTCTATGCGATGGGGTAATAAATACGGTAATACGCAATTGATCGACGGCCTCGCTAAAGATGGACTTACTGACGTGTATGATGGTAAAGCCATGGGCAATGCAGCCGAACTTTGTGCCGCTACCTGCGGAATAACACGAGAGGAGCAGGATGCCTTCGCTATAGAAAGTTACCGGCGCTCGCAGTCAGCAGTAAATGAAGGCAGGTTCGACAATGAAATTGTGCCCGTGGAAATACCACAACGGAATGGCGAGCCCATATTGTTTGCCAGGGATGAAGAGCCCTTTAATGTAAAATTTGAGAAGATCGCTGGGTTAAAAGGGGCTTTTGAAAAAAATGGAACAGTTACTGCAGCCAACGCCTCCACTATGAATGACGGCGCAGCTGCGTTATTGTTAATGAGCAGGCAAAAAGCTGAAGAACTCGGATTAAAGCCTATTGCAAAAATCCTGAGTTTTGCCGATGCCGAGCAAGCTCCCGAATGGTTTACTACCACACCCTCGCTGGCTGTGCCAAAGGCAGTGCAAAAATCAGGTTTAAGAATGGAAGACATCAGCTACTGGGAGTTAAATGAAGCCTTTGCGGTGGTGGGTATTGAAAACACAAAACGTATGAAACTGGATCCGGCCAAAGTGAATGTCAACGGCGGGGCGGTTTCCATTGGTCATCCACTGGGCTGTAGCGGCGCAAGAATTATCGTTACACTGATCAATGTATTAAAACAACAGCATACCCGGTATGGTGCAGCGGGTATTTGCAATGGGGGCGGGGGAGCATCTGCAATGGTGATAGAAAATATGAATGATTAATTTAAAAGATTATTAAGTATTTGCTGATATAAAACAAGATGCGCTAATGTGGGAGCAAAAAGTGCTTGCGCTTACGCCAAATTGAAGAAGCAAAGAACAGCCCGGGGCATTGTAGAAATAAAAATCCACCAATATGGTTGGTGGATTTGCAATGATATGATTCGGCCAAAAAAAACAGTTACATTGCTTATACATTAAACCGGAAATGCATTACATCTCCATCGTGAACCACATAATCTTTTCCTTCGATCCGTAAGCGGCCATTTTCGCGACAAGCGGCTTCTGATTTGTAGGTAATAAAATCCTGGTAAGAAATTACTTCTGCTTTGATAAAGCCTTTTTCAAAATCGGTATGAATTACACTGGCTGCCTGTGGCGCTTTCCACCCCTGGTGAATGGTCCATGCCCTTACTTCCTGTACCCCTGCTGTAAAGTATGTTGATAAATTGAGCAGTTTATAAGCAGTGTGAATCAGCCGGTCGAGTGCGGGCTCGGTCATTTTATATTCTTCCATGAACATCGCCTTGTCTTCGGGGTTTTCAAACTCAGCGATCTGTGCTTCAATGGCATTGGTCATAACGATCACTTCTGCTCCTTCCGCCTTGGCGGCTGCTATCAATTGATCTGAATATTTATTGCCGGTATGCATCGAAGCCTCATCTACATTGGCCACATATAATACGGGTTTATCGCTCAGTAAAAAATTTTCGGCAATGGCAGCTTTCTCTTCTTTATCCAGTTTCATGGTAAGGATGCTTTTGCCCTGGTTCAATTGTTCTTTGCACCTCAATAACACATCGTATTCAAGCTTTAATTTGGCATCGCCTGTCTTCAGCATTTTTTCAATGCGGGAAAGCTTTCTTTCAACGCTATCAAGGTCTTTCAACTGAAGTTCGGTTTCAATGATCTCTTTATCACTGATGGGATTGATGGGTCCCTCATCCCTTAAAATGTTTTCATCTTCAAAACAACGGACAACATGAATAATGGCATCTACCTCGCGGATATTGGCCAAAAACTTATTTCCTAACCCCTCACCCTTGCTTGCACCTCGCACAAGGCCAGCAATATCTACAATTTCAATTTGCGTGGGTACGGTGCGGTTTGGCTGCACCAGTTCTGCAAGCTTATCCATTCTTGGGTCGGGTACGTTTACCAGGCCTGTGTTAGGTTCAATGGTACAAAACCGGTAATTACTTGCCTGTGCTTTTGCGCTGCTGCTGACTGCATTGAATAAAGTTGATTTTCCCACATTTGGTAATCCCACGATGCCTGCTTGTAAAGCCATGATATTATTTGTTTACTGTTTATTGTTTTTTGTTTTCTGTCCTTCGACACAAATAGTATTACCCTGTTGCCTATATAAAAATGTTTTGCAACAATGGTTTAATTTATTTTTACTCAATGAAGTAAAGCGATAACCTCAATCTCAGCCCTCAACCTTCAACCTTCCACCTTCAACCCTCAACCATCAACCTTTCATCTTCCACCTTTAGCATTTTCGGCTGCAAAGGTAAGGTTTGCAAGGAAATATAAGTTTCCCATATAAATAGCTAATTTCAAAGCTTTAATTTCACTCTGGTTTTAGCGATGAAAGCTTTCAGCATATTACCATAACCATCAAAAGGAATCAAGGCTAAAAAACCGGAAACAAAAAACAGTAAATACTAAACGAATATGGCATTAAGCAGAATATGGTCGGCCTTCATCATTGTTGCAATAACCGTAGCAGGTATCAAATGTTTTTTCTTAGGAGATGCGCAGATATTTTCCTGGATGGTAAGTGGAAAAGCGAGCGATCCTGCCAACCCACTTAAATTAGATGGTATCATTGAAACCTGTTGGATAGCTGTAGAAATTTGCTTAAAACTGGTAGGTATTCTTGCACTATTCATCGGGTTTATGAATATTGCCGAAAAGGCAGGCGGCATAAGGCTGTTGTCCCGGATTGTCGGCCCGTTTTTTTCTAAACTTTTTCCGGAGATTCCAAAGGGCCATCCATCAATGGGCCATATGATCATGAATTTTTCTGCAAACCTTCTTGGGCTGGATAATGCTGCTACGCCATTTGGATTAAAGGCAATGGAAAGTTTGCAGGAACTCAACCAAAACAAGGAAGTGGCTTCCAATTCGCAGATCATGTTTCTCTGTTTGCACGCGGCAGGTTTGAATTTAATTCCTGTGAGTGTAATTGCGGTAAGGGCTGCACAAAATGCATCCGATCCAACGGATGTTTTTATTCCCTGTATGATTGTAACATTTGTTGGTACTATGACTGCTATGATCATCGTTTCATTTAAACAAAAGATCAATCTATTTCAGCCGGTAATATTAATTTGGGTGTTTAGCATTTCGGCGATTATTGCATTGTTGGTTTTATATGTAACCAGGCTTAATGCCGCAGGTATCCAGTTGTTTTCCGGTAAATTAAGTAATGGATTGATCCTGCTTGTTTTTTTACTGATAGTTTTAGGGGGTTTATATAAAAAAATAGATTTATTTTCTGCGTTTGTAGACGGCGCTAAAAACGGGTTTGATACGGCCATTAGAATTATACCGTACATACTCGGAATATTAGTCGCGGTAAGCATGCTTCGTACCAGTGGCACATTTGATGCGGTGATTACGGGAATGAAAAGCTTTTTCGCCCTTTTTGGCGCAGATACGCGTTTTGTTGACGGACTGCCAACGGCGTTGATAAGGCCCTTAAGTGGTGGGGCAGCCAGGGGGATGATGGTGAGTACCATGACTACTTTTGGACCCGATTCATTTGCAAGCAAGTTATCCGGGATTTTCCAGGGAGCATCTGATACAACGTTTTACGTGGTGGCTGTTTATTTCGGATCTGTAAATATCAAAAATACCCGTTATTCAATAGGCGCCATGCTACTGGCCGACCTGGTGGGGATCATTACTGCCATTATTTTGTGTTACTTGTTTTTTGGATAAAATTTTATTTTGCTAATCTGGCTGTTTTCCTATTCGGGGATTATCCTTTCCATTTAATTACTCCACTGCAAACCCGCTAACTTTAGTCGTATGCTGATTTTTTTCCAACGTGGTGGTATTGTTATAAATACCTAAGTACAGCAGTACTCATAGCCATCCTTTTCAACAATTGTATTATCATGAAATTTGTTGCTTTTTATGAGATAGTTCCGGTTGCCCCATGCTTACCGGGATTTTTTATTAATACCTCGCCGCAGTGCTAATGTAACATATGCAGTAATAATTGTCAATTACCTGCTCATATTTGCGGTTTTTTGCAAGTATAAATAGGGTATTCAAATTAATTTTGCGGCTTTTGCCGTTTTTATTTAGATTTGGCTATCAACAACTAAACTAAATGCTTAAAACGGATAGCCACGCCTTTATCCTTCACGAGAGAAATTTGCACAACAAGGTGTGGTTAGCAGAGGTAAGCATGCCAACAGGCATGCCCTGTACCCTTGAAAGAACTTTGCAAAAAGAAGGAGAACTTATAAATGTACCTGGCGGCGCTATTTCCAGCTCTTTTTACCCCCGGCACCATACTCCTAATGTAGTTTACGTATACACACGAAAGAATATTATTGCTCAAAAAGCCATAGCGCTTATTAAAGAGGATATGTTTGCTTTAAGCAGGGGGAGTGCCGGCATTACAAAAACGGCAGGCGCACTTCGTCCTGATTTCCATACCAACTTTATCGCAGACAGTACACCTGCATTGTTTGAGTACAGCAGCCAGGCAAATATTGAAGTAATTGTTACCGGGGATAAAATCTCCAAAAACTCACAAAATACAATCGGGCCTGGAGCGGTTACCAAAGTAAAAAAATCAGCAGCAAGCTTGTATTGCCCGGCAATAGAAGCTGTGAAGTTGTAAACCCTGGGATCAGCATTTCAGGGGCTGAATAATCTCAGGGCATTATGTTTAGTAACTGAATTAAAGAATGCTATGTTTTAGCAAATCAACACTAAAACGCAGCTAACCAGCACTTTCAAATATCATCATCATAGAACTCAAACAAAAACCTAATAATTAGTTATGAAAAAAGTTGTAACTGTCTTAACAGCCTTTCTATTGCTCCAATTTTTCCAGTTTTCCTTTGCACAACAGCAAAAGCAGATCTCTGGAAAAGTATTGGATGAAAGCAGTAACCCGGTAGTGGGAGCCTCTGTACTGGTACAGGGAAACAAAACCGGTACCCAAACTGATCAAAGTGGGAGTTTCACCATTAGTGCAGTTACGAAAGATGTACTGGTAATCAGTTCCGTGGGATTTACACCCCGTGAAATCAAAGCAGGAAATTCTTCCACCATTTCGGTTATCCTGCAGCGGGATAAAGGAGACCTGGGAGAAGTGGTTATTACGGCTTTGGGTATAAAAAAGGAAAGAAAGGCCCTGGGATATTCGGTTTCTGATTTGAATGCGCAGGAGTTGATGAAAAATAAAAACACGAATGTCATTAATTCTTTGGCAGGCAAAGTTCCCGGTGTAAACGTTACGCAGTTTAGTGGGTCGGCTGGTGCTGGTGCTTCAATAACCATCCGTGGTGGTAATTCCACTTCGGAAGGCAGGCAAAACCAGCCGTTATTTGTAATTGATGGTATTATTTATGACAACTCAACTGCTGTAACCGGTAATACAGGTACTGATGGCCTGTCACGCAGTAACACCACCTACTCTAACCGTATTATGGATGTTAACCCGGAAGATATTGAAAACTTGTCGGTCTTAAAAGGCGCTGCAGCAGCGGCATTGTATGGATCAAGGGCGGCAGACGGCGTTGTTATTATAACTACAAAAAAAGGAGCAGAAGGCACAGTAAAGGTTAGTGTCGCCAGTAAAATAAGCAGTTCCCAGGTAACTAAGTTGCCTGAGACGCAAACTCAGTTTGGAAACGGTGTTTACGCCAGCAACGGCGTTTTTAATAAAACTTCGTACAACTCGTGGGGGCAAAAAATTACAGCGGCAGATACGCTATATGATAATATCGGTAACTTCTTTCAACATGGTATTGTGTATGATAACAATGTAAATGTTGCCGGTGGTACAAAGAACAGTTCTTTTTATCTATCGGGTTCTAATTTCAAACAATCTGGTATTGTACCTAACACCAGTTATGATAAGACCACCTTCCGGTTTAATGGCGAACAGAAATACGGGCGCCTTACAGTAAATGCGAGTGTTGCCTATTCTATTGCTGATATCGACAGAACATTAACTACTGCCGGGTTATATGGAAGTGGGGTGGGAAGTATGCAATCTCTGTATACCTATCCGCAAACTTATAATATTGATAATTATTTAAATGATGACGGGTCACAACACAGGATATACGCCGGAACACTTGCTTTGGAAAGTGATATAGACAATCCTTACTGGATTATTAACAAGGATAAATTAACGTCACAAACCAAGCGTATCACAGGAGGTTTAAACGCCACTTACAAAATTGCCACCTGGTGGGATGTTATCGCACGTTTAGGGTATGACCAATACGGAACGAATGACTATACCTATATTACGCCCGGCTCTGCGGTGGCTCCACTATACCAGAACGGTCGTTTGAGCAAAGACCTGCTTAACTATACTTATGTTACAACAACAGTAATGACGAATTTCCATAAAACATTTTTCAATGATTTTGAAACACACCTGATGCTGGGAACTACGTCTGAAAACACGAACATTGTGAGTCAGAACCATTGGGGATACAACTTTATTACAGCCGGTACCATCAGCTTTAATAATATTGCCACAACCAATAAATTTTTTACTGATGGAACAACAAGAAGGCGCCTGGTAGGAGCTTTCGGTGAGGCCGGCATCTCTTATAAAAATATCGCCTATCTTACTGTAACCGGCCGTAACGACCAGTCGTCAACATTGGCCATACAAAACAACTCTTATTTTTACCCGTCTGTAAGCGGCTCTTTTGTATTTACTGAATTGCTGCCTAAAAACAATATTCTTTCCTTCGGTAAAGTGAGGGCAAGCTGGGCAAGAGTGGGTAAGGATGGAAATGCGTATGCTACGAATACATATGTAAATTCCCCCATCTCCATTGGCTCTTTTACCGGGGTAGGTAATCAGTACTCTGCAGGTAATCCTGATTTGAAACCTGAAATTCAGAACTCCTGGGAACTGGGAGCAGAGTTTAAATTTTTGAATGGACGTATTGGTTTGGATTATACTTATTATCATAGTGAAACGCAAAATCAAATCGGGCAACCCCGTTTAGCTCAGTCTGGCGGGTTTATTTTCAGCACACTTAATTCCGGGTCAGTTCTTAACAAGGGAATGGAAATAGCAGTTACCGGTAAACCAATAGTAAAAAGAGATTTTACATGGGATGTGATGTTGAATTATTCTTATAACAGGGGCAGATTGGGAGCGTTCCTTCCTGGTGTAGCTTATTTTTATCCTACAGACGCTCAATTTGGAACAATAAAAGCAGCATCAATACCCAATGGTGGTTATTTTCTTGGAATGACGGGCCAGTCTTATTTGCGTGAACTTAACTCAAAAGGAGTTGAAATACCTGACGGCCGCTACCTGGTAGATCCTACCACCGGCCTTTATAAACTCAATACTAACAACCCGGTGGTGGGTAACCGTGAACCGGATTTCATAGGGGGCTTTAACAACACGTTCCGTTACAACAAACTTTCGTTGTCATTTTTGATCGACATTCGCAAAGGCGGCGATGTGTTTAACGGTACAGAGTATGCACAGGTTGCAAACGGCTTAAGTAAACTAACTACGCTTAATGACCGTCAATCAGTAACTGTAACCGGTGTTACCAGCACCACAGGAGCCGATTATAATCAAACGTATAATGCAGGTACAAACTATACAATTGGTACCACAACATTTGCAGGTTCATATTTGATTCAGCAGTATTGGGCAAACTACGCCGCCAACTCCTATAACTTTCTTACCTCGGTAAATTGGGTGAAACTAAGGTCGCTGTCATTAACCTATGACTTTACCAGCCTGCTTAAGAACACAAAAGTTATCAAAGCTATTTCAGTAACGGCAGCGGGTACCAATTTGTTTACCGTTACAAATTATAAAGGGATGGATCCTGAAGTAAGTGCGGCAGGTGGAACAGGCGGTTCGGGCTCTACAGGTATCGATTACCTGGGTGTACCTGCAGTAAAAAGTTTCACTTTTGGGATAAATATTTCGTTATAATCAATAAAAAAGCAAATCATGAAAAATTTGAAATATATCATATTGGGCAGCCTGATGTTGTTGGGTGTTACCTCTTGTAAAAAATGGCTGGATGTTAATACAGATCAGGATAATCCAAACAATCAAAGCGTATCGGTTCAAAACCGGTTGCCCTGGATTGAACACTTTTACCAGTACACTGCAGGCGTTACCAATTACCGTACTTCCTGTATTGCTGGCGTTTATTATACCAACTCTGCCACTCCGAACACATTAAGCACCACATGGCAATGCACCAACGCCAATTCAACCACTCCCTATCAAACCTGGTTTGTGGAAGTATCTTCCAACCTGGTGGATATGTATGGTACAGCCCAGAAACAAGGTGCGTATCATTATATGGCTGCGGCAGATGTATTTCATGCATTGGGGTATATGGAAATGCTGGATATATATGGCGAAATGCCTTACACAGAGGCAGGAACAGGAAACCCAAGCCCTAAACCTGATGATGGCAAAACAATTTATAATGGATGTATGGCAAAATTAAATGAAGCCATCAGCCTGTTCTCGAAAGCACAGGAAGCTGCAGCACCCACACTTGCTACCGGAGATTTGTGGGGCGGCGGAGATGTAAATAAATGGATAAAAATGTGCTGGGGATTAAAAGCCCGCTACATGCTTAAAGTGTCAAAAAAGACAGACCTCTATAATGCGGATTCTATCCTTTACTGTTTGTCTAAAGGTCCTCAGTCTATTGCCGATAATATGGTGGGGCCAGGCTACAATAACAGCACCGTTACGGATTATTTGCTTGGTGACCCCGTTGTAACAAATGGCAATTTTGACTATGCGGCTTATGGAAGTACCGTACGCATGTCTCAGTACTATTATAACCTGTTGGCCAATATGCGTAGTGTAGGCGTTACAGATCCCCGCCTGAGTAAAATTGTTCCCTCATATATGACCAATGTTAAGCTGGATGCCAATAACAGGGTATCCTCTTATACCTGGACCCGTTCAATAGGAGTGGATTCCTACAGTCCGCAAACAGCTTCAGCACCGTTAAGCCTGGCAAACCGCCTGGCTAAAGGAGGTGCTACTTCCATTGTATCGCCGTCTTATGCGGGAGTGTCTGTAAATATTACCTATGCCATTGCAGATGCAACAGACCGCACAAATTTTATTAATGCACAGATTGCGGCAGGGCGCCCTTACACCAATACAGGTAATAATGTGGTGGTAACCTACAAACCCGGTTCGATCTTTATAAACAGTACCAATTACCTGTATGCAGGCGATACTGCTTATGTGAACATGCGCAGCAGTGCCATTGCCACATCGGGTATAGTGGCCCAGGGCCAAACGGATGTTAGCTGGTATCCTCCGGCTACTGCCACCCGTGCAGGCATACCTGCTGCTGCAGTTGGCTTTACTGACGGCGTGGTCGCTTCTACAGGCTCGTTCCAGGTTCGTCCCGTATCTGACCAGGAAATTGTAACCTATCACGAAATGAATTTTATCAAAGCAGAGGTGTACATGAGGAAAGGTGATGTTGCCAATGCTTACACAGCATATATAGCGGCAATCCAGGCGCATATAAATATGATGCAGGCTAAGCTTACCCAATGGAAAGCTGCCGGTTATTCTGCTACCAACCCCGACATGGCGCCCATGGATCAAACCGCCATCAACACTTATCTTGCAAGTACTGCAGTTGCCAATGCGGGTAATATTACCATGGCAGACATCATGCTGCAAAAATATATTGCCATGGGTTGCAGTATTGAAAACTGGAACGATATGCGTCGCTTTAATTTTAGTGCCGGTGATGTAGGTAGTTTCGGGGTGGTTTATCCCGGCTACGATCGTGGGCCTTTATTTACAGGCGCAGCTCAGTTGACTGGTAGTTCTAAAACTGATCCCCGGTACTGGATCCGCCGCTGGGCACTGCCACCAACCTATGAAATAAATTACAATTCTATCAATACGCTTGCTTTAAATCCTCATGCCACAGATGTGAATATTTGGAGCATGCCTGTTTGGTGGGACTGTGCAACCGATGATCAATATTATGGATACCTAAAGAAATAGTATTCTGTAAGTCTGTTTCCGATTATAATTAACGGCAAAGACTTTCACCCGGTTAGCAGGATTCGACAATATCTTGAATTCTATTCTCTTGAATAAAAAGAGGCTGTCTCAAAAGCTGAGCAGCCTCTTTTTACGTTATACAATATGGTCTCCCTTAAAACGAGTTCATGTCCGTGCAATACTGCAATGGGTCACCATTTCTGGGCCATTCTCCGTATAAATATGTTGTTAAAAACTCCTCGAATGGAAGATTCTAAGTTTCCTTCCCAGGCATGACAAGGACGTCTTCTTTTTAGTTTTGCAGGTTAATGCCGGTATTTTCGACATTATGCAATTTTTATTTTGAATTTTGTGCGTTTTTGTGCATTTCTTTCTCGTATATTTGACATTACCAATTTTAACACTAGTTTAAGAAACGCCATAAAGTGAATGAAACATTAGAGCAAACTGTCGGGAAATGTGTTTTCGCATAGGTTCATTAATATCAATAGCGAATCATCCATGAAGACTTAGTAAAGCAACTTGAATGGAATGGCAACTTACCGATGCATGCAGCTATTGAGCCTTACATTGGAGGAATTAATGAGAGCAAAGCGAAAGTTGAAAATTAATAAAGACAGATTTTTAATGGGCGTCAAGGTTGTCAGGTAAAAGTAATTTAATCCCCCTTATACAAACCACAAATTCAGTTTTCAATTTATTTACAGTTAAAACAATTGTTATGAGAAACATCTTTTACTTAACATTTCTTTGTTTTGGATTTTTGTTACTGGGTTTTTCCGGTAATGCCCAGGACAGGCTAATTTCCGGCGTTGTAACCGGGGATGATATATCATCACTTGCCGGGGTATCCATTTCAGTGAAAGGCACTACGAGGAGTACACAATCCAATGCGCAGGGAAAGTTTGCCATCTCGGCCAGCACGGGCCAGGTGCTGCAATTTTCTCATGTCGGCCGTACAGCTAAAGAAGTTGCTGTTACCGATGAAAATTTTATGACCATTGTTCTTACACAATCTCAAACCAATGTATTGGAAGATGTTGTAGTGGTAGGATATGGTACTCAAAAAAAGGTAAACCTCACCGGTGCTGTAACGGTAGTGGATGTTAATAAAACTTTCGGCAGCAAACCTTTAAACGATCCTACCCGTGCACTGCAAGGTGTGGTACCGGGATTGACCATTCAATATGGTAATGGTGGTTTAACCGCAGGGGCTTCTATCAACATTCGTGGTATCGGATCTATCAACGGTTCCAGCAGGCCATTGATACTGGTTGATAACGTGGAAACGCAGGACTTATCCATCATCAATCCAAATGATATAGAAAGCATATCTGTTTTAAAAGACGCAGCTTCTACTTCTATATATGGCGCAAGAGCGGCCTTTGGAGTAGTATTAATTAAAACAAAGTCTGGTAAAATGAACCAGAAGATGACAGTAAATTATAACAATTATTTTTCCTGGAATACACCTACCATATTGCCCGATTTTGCAGATCCTGTGGATGAATTGCAAGGATTGAACGAGGCAGGTGTTAGGTCGGGTACTTCATCACCGGAAACATTTGGTATGAACCTGGTGAAATTAAGGGAGGGGATTATCAACTGGAAGAAAAACTTTGCAGGCAAAAATGGCAATGTAATGGTAAAGGGTGAAGATTGGGACATCGATCCGGTAGATGGCAGAGCCTACTTCTTCAAAGTATGGGACCCTAAAAAAGAGATGTTGAATAAATACAGTTTTTCTCAGCAACACAATATCAGCATCCAGGGTGGGGGTGAAAAAATCGGGTATTTTGCATCCGGTGGTTTCAGCCAGGACGGTGGCATCTTTAAAATGAATCCTGACAAGGTTGACAAGTATAATTTTACAGTGGGGTTAAATGCCAGCCCTACCAAGTGGTTAGATGTGAGTGTAAAAACATTGAACCGTAATTTTAGCTATGACTATCCATATGGCTACCAGGATTACTGGTATTATTTCTGGCGCTGGGGTAATTATTTTCCCTTTGGCACATACAACGGAAATTATTTCAGAACAAATTCTGCATACATGGCCGGCGCCAGTAAATCCAATGTAACTTCTAATTACCAGAGAATAGACTTTGGTGCTACATTGAAAATAAATAAACATATCAATGTAAGGGCAGACTATACAATGGCAAGAGATAATACGCTCCGTCATGAAACAGGAGGCCCGATTTTGGCTTGGGATTATTGGTCTGCAGGAACCCTTTCATTAGCAGATATCTCTTCAGCTGCATCCAACGCTGCAACCTACACTTCTGGCCGGTTGCTGATCAATACTTTTAACACCTATGCAACTTACCAAAATACATTTGCGAAGAATCATAACGTCAAGGTGACAGCAGGTATCAATGCAGAAAAAGATGAAACCATTAATTTTCTTGCTTCCCGCCGCGGGTTATTAGATCCTACACAAGGTGAACTTGGATTAACTTATGGCGACCCGTCCATTGGTGTTGCTGGATCAGGTGTTTATGGATGGCCAACCAATGGCCATGGTAAAAGGGCCTTTGCAGGATATTTTGGAAGGATCAATTATGATTATAAAGGAAAGTATTTGCTGGAAGTAAACGACCGTTATGATGGGTCATCTTCATTCCCGTTACAAGACAGGTGGGCTTTCTTTCCATCAGGTTCTGTTGGATACAGGATCAGCGAAGAGAATTTTATGGAACCGCTTAAGAAAACACTTTCTGAGTTCAAAATCAGGGCTTCTTACGGTGAATTGGGGAACCAGGATATTGGGGGAAATTATTTCATAAGTTCAATGAACGGAACAACTGTTAACTGGCTTACTGCCGGAGGTACTGCGCTTACTCCCAGTATTGGACAGCCCCTGGCAGTAGCAAATTCTCTAAAGTGGGAAAGGGTGTCAACGCTGGATTTCGGAGCTGACCTGAAAATGTTTAAAAATCATATCGGGCTTACGTTTGATTGGTATGAAAGAAATACGCAGGGGATGATACAGCCAAGCAGTGTGCCATCAACTTTTGGTACAAGCGGCCCCAGGGTGAACGCGGGTAATTTTAGAACAAGAGGGTACGAACTCATGCTAGACGCCAACTATCCTATCAGCAAAGATATAAGGCTGTATGGCTCGGTAAGTTTCTGGGATTACAAAACAGTGTTTACTGAATGGAACAATCCAAATAACTCAATTTCTACAGCATTCAATTATATAGGCAAAGCATACGGTGAGATCTGGGGTTTTGAAACAGATAGTTACTTTACTTCCGCAGACGATGTTGCCAAGTCACCAACACAAAAAGTTTTACAGAGTGGTAATTTTGTTTTCGGACCGGGCGATATAAAATATAAAGATTTAAATGGCGATAACAAAATAGATGGTGGCAAAATGACTTTAAGTGATCACGGTGACTTAAAAGTAATTGGTAATACCCAGCCAAGGTATCAATACAATGCAAGAATCGGTGGATCATGGAAAAATCTGGACATTGATATCTTTTTACAAGGCGTCGGCAAACGCGACTGGTGGGGAGTGGGCAACGTTGCACTTCCAATGTACCAGGGCCTAGATATTTTATATGCCAATCAGTTAGACTATTGGAAACCTGATAATACGGATGCACGCTATCCGCGCCTGTATCCTAACAACAATACTACACCTATCGCCGGCATAAACGTGGGAAGTAACAATTTTGTTCCGCAAACAAAATATCTTTTAAATCTTGCCTATTGCCGCTTGAAGAATATTACGGTAGGATATTCACTGCCTGATCGGTTAACCGGAAAATTTAAAATACAAAAGCTGAGAGCATATTTTAGCGGACAAAATCTGGCTGAAATTTCCAATGTAGGTGCCCCTATCGATCCTGAAATTACTGATGCAAGTGCAACAGGCGGGTTTATAGGAAGAAACTGGCCATTCTCAAGGTCATACTCTGTTGGCATGCAACTTACATTTTAATTAAATTTTTTTACGATTAATTACTTTTGATATGAGACTCACTAAAATATATTTCCCACTCCTGCTTGTGTTGATCATATGTGCAACGGGATGTAAAAAATTCGTTGATGTCACCAACCCTGATACCCTGACAGATCCTTCATTCTGGAAAAATGAAAATAGTGTACGTTCCTATAACTGGGAATTTTACAACATGTTCAATGGTTACGGGAACGGTTCAGCGACCAATGGCGACTTTTATTTTCCCACGTTAACGGATGACCAGGCGGCTTCTACATTCACTCAATTTCCGCAAACTACGGCATCATCTAATGCTGACTGGTCTTTTGCCAATATCAGGAAGGCGAATATTATGTTAGAAAGAATAGACGGCGTTAGCATGCCGGATGAAGCTAAAAATCATTGGAAAGGCGTTGCGAGATTCTTTCGTGCTTTTCAATATTTCAAACTAGTTCAATCCTTTGGTGGAGTACCCTACTACAGCAGGTCTATAGATTTTGCAGATACCACCCAGATATATAAGCCAAGGGATAGTCGCCAGATGGTAATGGATAGTGTTTTGGCTGATATGAATTTTGCCGTTGTCAATCTAAGAGTAAAGGATTTGGATAACACAGTGAATAAAGATGTTGCGCTGGCGCTTAAATCACGTATTGGCTTATACGAAGGAACTTACAGGAAATACCATACTGAACTGGCGCTCACGGATGCTGACAAATTTTTGCAGGCATCAAAAGACGCCTCTGCATTATTGATGAGTGCATCCTATGCGCTTTCTGCAAACTACCAGTCTACTTACAACTCAGATAACCTCGCAGGTAATAAGGAAATCATACTTTATAAGCGCTATGAGGCAGGTACATTGCAACATTCCCTGATTGCGTATAATTACAGCAGTACGGCTATGAATGGTTTGTCAAAATCCGCTGTAGAATCTTATGTTGCTGTTGACGGGTTACCAATCAGCCTTTCTCCTCTATACCAGGGAGATGCTGATATCACCAAGGTGATGGCGAATAGGGACAATAGATTGAAACTTACGATAGACTCTACATATCTCTATTATATTGGACACGTTAAAAACAGTTTAACGGCCAGTACCGGTTACCGGCCCGCGAAGTTTTTACCAGACACCAATAAGTTAAAAACAATACCCACAGCGATTAACACGGGTATTACCGATGCTCCTTTATTTTGGTTAGCCGAAATATACCTCAACTATGCCGAAGCCGCCGCAGAACTGGATCAGATGGGCAAATACACATTTACACAGGCGGATTTGGATATGTCAGTAAATCGCTTACGGGCACGCGCAGGTGTGGCCAAACTTCAATATGTTGCCGGCCAAAATGTGGCAATTAACGGAACAACGTTTACCGATCCTAAAAAGGACGCGGATGTTACCTCACTAATTTGGGAAATACGTAGGGAAAGAAGGACTGAACTGATGATGGATGGGTTTCGCTTTCAGGATCTTATGCGATGGAAAAAGGGTACTTATTTAGACAGTAATGTTAATCCTGATTCATTTCTTGGCGCCAAAGTGCCTGCCAACGGTGCTGTGAGGTTAAATGCACAGGGATATATAATGCCTTATACTGCTGCACAGCAGAGAGTGTTTGTTAATCCAAAAAATTATTTGTCAGCGGTGCCAACAAGCCAGATTTTATTGTATCCTGTTTCCATACAGGCTACCATGCAGAATCCCGGCTGGTAATATGCAATATTTTTCAAATCCGGGAGCTGAAAAGCTCCCGTTTTTATTTTATCAAATCCTTGAAAATAGATTATGAAATATTTGTTTTTTCTTTTGTTGCTCGTCACGCCCTTTTTAGCGCCGGCACAGCATAAAGCATTTCGCTTTGCTTTTATTTCAGATACACATATTAATGTTGGCAATGACACTCCAGAAGAGGATTTGCGGCGTACTGTCAGGGATATCAATGCCATGTCGGATATTGCTTTCGTAGTCATCACCGGAGATATTACCGAGATGGGCACTAATGAAGAATTGAAAATGGCGAAGCAAATATTGGATAGCCTGGATATCCCCTGGTATATCATCCCCGGCAACCATGATACCGGCTGGAGTGAAAGTGGAGGAGTAATGTTTTCTACTATCTTCGGCGATGATAAATTCAACTTTGAATATGATGGGATTCGTTTTCTTGGTTGTGCATCGGGGCCCTATGTACGAATGAGTGATGGTCACGTGCCCCGTAATGCAGTTAACTGGTTGGATGATGAATTGAAGAAGCTCAAACCCGGGCAACCATTAATTTTTCTAAATCATTACCCGATAGACAATCAATTGGATAACTGGTACGAAGTGACTGACCGCCTTCGCCAGCATAACACATGGGCAATTCTTTGCGGTCATGGTCATTCAAATAATAGGCTGAATTTTGAAGATATACCGGGAGTAATGGGCCGTTCCAACCTTCGGGCCAAAGCGGAAATTGGAGGATATAATTTAGTAGATGTAAGAAGCGACTCTATGATTTTCACCGAGAGAAGACCTGGGAAAGAGACATTAAAGAGTTGGACAGCCATAAAGATCGAAACCAGGAAATATGACCAGCAAAAGCAATTTACCCGGCCGGATTTTAGTATTAATCAAAAATATAAGCAGGTAAAAGAAAAGTGGGTAATCTCTTCAGCTGCCAATATAATTTCTACACCGGCAGTAGCGGGTGATAAGGTCATCGTGGGCAATCAGAATGGTGTGCTGACATGCTTTGCTTTGAACGACGGAAAACAAAAATGGAGTTTTTCAACAGGCGCCGCTATCTTTTCTTCTCCTGCTGTTTCTGCCGGAAGGCTTGTGTTTGGATCAGGAGATGGCAATATATATTGCGTGGACATTAAAAATGGCAAACTGAAATGGAAACTGGAAACTGGAACTGCAGTACTTGCCTCACCGTTGATTAGGGGGGATACTGTTTTTATTGCTGGTTTCTATCATTCTTTTCTTGCATTGAATTTAAATAATGGGAACATCCTCTGGAAATTCCCCGGAATTGACGGACCTGTCGTTAGTACCCCGATTGAATATAATGGAATGGTGATTTTTGGCGCATGGGACAGGAACCTCTACGCGGTTAACAGTTTAACCGGTGCATTGATTTGGAAATGGAACAATGGTTCTTCTGTGCGCATGTATTCTCCCGCGGCATGTATTCCGGTTGCAGCAGATGGTGTAGTGTATGTAGTGGCGCCCGACCGTTATATCACTACGATTGATGCTACCAGTGGTGCTACCTTATGGAGAAATAATGATGCAACCATCCGTGAATCGATTGGCATATCTGCAGACAGTAAATGGATCTATGGTAAAACAATGCAGGATACTATTGTAGCTTATGCTGCAAGCCGTGATAAGCAATCCGTAGCCTGGAAACTCGCCTGTGGATTTGGGTACGAACATGTGCCTTCTATGCTGATAGAAAAAGAGGGCCTTGTTTTCTTTGGAACAAAAAGCGGGGTGGTATATTGCATTAACCCGGCAACACAAAAAGTTGAGTGGGCACATAAGATTGACAACTCGATGGTAAATACAGTAAAGGTATTGGACAAGAACACAGTTGTAGCAACTACAATGGATGGGAAACTGGTGACGCTGAATATTACTCAATAGAGGATTTACCAATTGAGTAATCCAATTCGATAAACCTATCAGAAATAGTACACAAGATCGAACTATAATTTCTTCATCACTATTATTTGGAAGCGATAAAGCTGATGATAATATTGTAGTGATTAGTGTTTCTTTCTACGCGTTGGCTGCGTTGGTTTCTTTTTTGCAGTTGCTTTGACGGTGGATTTTTTTATGACCTTCTTTTTTGTCGTGGGTACTTTTTGGCGTACAGTTCTAGCGGCTGGCTTCTTTACCGGCGATTGCACAATCCTGGCGGTTTCTGATTCATCTTCGCCCGCATCACCAAAATAATTTCCAAAAATATTTGCCAGGTCCTTTGCATGGTAAATGCCCTGGTTGTATTTATTGCCGAGCACAATAATTGTTGCGGAATCTTCCAGCAACCTTATAAATGCTGCATTATTGCCATGCCACCAGCCATTGTGATAGATCATTTTTTTACCGGAGGGATAATTGTTCATTCTCCACCCAAGTCCGTAGTTGCGGATACCTGCCCTTTCATTGCTATAAGGAGTATACGCTGCTTCCAATGTTTTTGGGGTAAACAAAAGCCCGCTGGTTAATGCCCTGTCCCAGGTTAGTAAATCGCGGGGTGTACTGTATATGTTTTTATCACCATATACCATATCCAAAAAGCTTTGTGCAATTAATTTGCCTCTCCAGTCGTAGCTCATCGTCACCTTGCCAGAATCGGCATGGTTGTAAACGAATGTATGTTTCATTTGCAGGGGTGAAAAAAAAGTTTCCTGTAAATAGTCGCCGTATTTTTTGCCACTTACCTTTTCAATCAGTAAAGCAAGTAATGCGAAATTCGTATTACAATAAGCAAATCTTGTATCCGGGGTACCAATATTCTGTATCTCAGCTTTTCGCGTTATTAAAAAGTCCAGTACATCCTGGTTAGTGATATTTATTTTTTTATTCCATCCCATATTCTCCATAAAATGAACATAATTGGGCAATCCGCTCCGGTGATCTAGCAAGGTTCGTACGGTTACTCCGGGGTAATTGAAGTTGGGGAAATATTTACTGAATTCGTCATCAATGTTAAGCTTTCCATTTTCCCACAGCTTCAGCACAGCCATAGCAGTAAAGGTTTTCGAAACAGAAGCAATGTGAAAGGAAGTACTGTCAGTGATCGTATCTGTGCTGCCCGGGTGGCCAGTGCCATTATATGCTTCAAAAATAATATTTCCTTTTTTTGCAACAACAATACCACCATTGAAACGGCTCGACTTTAACTTAGTATTGTACCATGCTTCACAGGAACTGCGCAGGTGTTCTTTTTCAGCATCTGTAATGGGAGAGGGCGGCGGCAATAAATATTGAACGGTAAATTCGCCCGGTATAGTTACTGGTTTAGTTTGAGGATTTGAATTACAGGCTCCGAAAAGAATAAATGCAGACAAAACGGTATAGCGGTATGCGCTACCCGTATGAATATTTTTCTTGTTTACTACAAATAAAAAACCACAAAACATGTTTGCCAGCCTGTTGAAAAATGAACGAAAAGATCGGTACATAAAAATTATAAGACTTAGATAGAATATATTTGTGCAAAATAAGGCGTAATAATCATGGCAGACAAAAAATTAACAAGTTATCCAAAAGAGAAAATCAATATTTTATTTTTAGAAAACATTAGTGATGTAGCAGTAAAGTATTTTAATGCGGGAGGTTATGTAAATGTTAAAAAATTAAATGGCGCATTAAGTGAAGAGCAACTCGTAAAGGAAATTAAAAATGTTCACCTGGTAGGCATCAGGAGCAAAACACAACTGACTGCAAAAGTGCTGGCAGCAGCAGAAAAATTACAGGCCATAGGATGTTTCTGTATCGGTGTAAACCAGGTAGACCTGAAAGCTGCCACCAAACAGGGTGTCGCTGTTTTTAACGCACCTTATAGCAATACAAGAAGCGTGGCGGAACTGGTGATTGGTGCATCAATTATGCTGATTAGGAAGATCATCGACAAAAATAAGGCAGCACATGAAGGTGTCTGGTTAAAAGATGCAACAGGTAGCTATGAACTGCGTGGAAAAACGCTTGGTATCATTGGGTACGGAAATATTGGCAGCCAGTTAAGCGTGTTGGCCGAAGGACTCGGCATGAAAGTAATTTATTACGACACGGAAACAAAGCTTCCACTGGGCAATGCAGAAGATAGTAAAAGCCTGAAAGACCTGGTGAGCAAGGCTGATATCGTTTCATTGCATGTACCGGAATTACCCACCACTAAAAACCTGATCAATAAAAACCTGCTTAAAAGCTTCAAGCCTGGAAGCATCCTGGTCAACTACGCAAGGGGGGAAGTAGTGGATATCGATGCACTGGCAAAATCCTTGTCTGAAGGCCATTTGGGCGGAGCAGCCATTGACGTATTTCCGTGGGAGCCGGAAAAAAACGGCGATCGGTTTACCACTCCTTTGCAGGGATTAAGCAATGTTTTATTAACGCCTCATATCGGGGGAAGCACCCAGGAAGCCCAGCATAATATTGGCGATGACGTAAGCGCCAAGCTCTTCAACTATCTCGAAAAAGGGGTGAGTTATGGATCTCATACGATTCCCGTACTAAGCCTCCCACCGCAGGAAGGCACGCATCGTATATTACATATTCATAATAACGTACCCGGCGTATTGAGTGAGATCAATACCACACTTTCTAAAAACAAAATCAATATACTCGGGCAGTACCTTAAAACAAATGAAGCAATTGGTTACGTGGTGTTGGATGTGGATAAAAATCTGAGTAAAAATGCATTGGAATTATTGAGGGATGTAAAGGAAACTATTAAGGTAAGAATGTTGTACTGATCAATGCGCTGGTAAACAAAGAAGGGACACACATTATTATATTGATTGTATGTTTCGAAGGATGCGCTTATTCAATAAATAATTCTGCCCATCTTCATTATTTTATCATGCGATCAGAATTTTTAACCGCTGAATGGAAGGATTTGATAATGGCGAACTATGTTATTGATCCTTCTGTGCTGATGCCCTACCTGCCGCCCAAAACTGAATTGGATGCTTATAAAGGGAATGTGTACGTAAGCCTTATCGGCTTTATGTTTGCAAATACACGGCTATTAGGTTACAAGGTGCCTTTTCATATTAATTTTGAAGAAGTAAATCTCCGTTTTTATGTGCGGTACAATGACCGGGGCGAATGGAAAAGAGGCGCCGTTTTCATAAAGGAATTTGTGCCGAAACCGGCGATTAGTGTTATTGCCAATACACTTTATAATGAGCAGTACAGCACGGTACCAATGAAGCATTTTCTCCATCAGGCTGATAACGAAATTAGATTAGGCTACCACTGGAAATATAAAAATAAATGGAACCGGCTGGAGGCCACTGTAGAAAAATCTGCAGCGCCCATGATTGCCGGAAGTGAGGAAGAATTTATTGCAGAACATTATTGGGGCTATTCAAAATACAATAATAACACCACTTACGAATATGCTGTACATCACCCGGCCTGGAATGTATTTGCAGTAAAAGAATATCGCATTGATTGCGATTTTGCCGCCTTGTATGGCAAAAATTTTTCTATGTTACAAAACGCCATCCCTAATTCCGTTTTTGTTGCAGAAGGTTCCGCCATCAGCATCCTTCATAAAAGGAGTCTGTAATTAGCCAAACACTTTTAATAATCGGTTTGCCCTGTTTTTAAAGGCGGCGGTTTGATGTGGCAATTGTTCTTCGATCAGTAGTCTTATCTCTGGTACAATTTCGGGGTACAGTTTTGCTAATTTGCCAAGTATAGTTAAAGCAAAGGCTTTGATGGCAACGGCTTCAGTCGGCAACTCCACATATTGAAAGCATATATGCATTACTTCGCCCTGGTGTTTTTCAGGAATATCAAGGTTTTGCAATATCCGAAGGGTGTTTCTCTTAATTGCGTTGTGCAAGCCTGCCTTACTTAAATTTCCAAGTAGTTCCGCAAACCTTTTTTCAATAAAATATGGATGAGTATTTACACAATAGCTGAGCGGCCATGCTGCTCTTTGAGTTACCCTGTACTCGCTATGTAAAAAGAGATCAAACAGTTCGTCAAAGCGAGTTTGACTGTCACCTACCCACTCTGTGATTTTGTTGCATTGCGCTTTTGAATGCTCCCTTAAAATTTCTTCTTTGAGATTAAACGGGTTCAATTAAGATGATTGTTTTCTTTCAGCAAAGTGATCATTTTCGCAATTTCATCCGTGTCACTTGATACATTTTGCAGCCTTTCACACATTAATTCATTTTTATATTGCATACGGCTTTCAATAAAAGTCCGTGCTGAACTATGAAATTCTACTGCTCCTGTTTTTTCGGCAATCGCCATGATATTGTCAGAACGGATGCCACTGCCTGGCATAATGGAGATCCTTCCTGCAGCCTGTTTCACCAAAGCAGCAATGAGATCGGCGCCTTGAGGTGCAGTAGGTTTTTGCCCACTGGTTAAAATACGCCTGCAACCAATAGAAATGATGTCTTCCAAAGCTTTAAACGGATCACTGGCCCTGTCAAATGCACGGTGAAAGGTAACGCCCAACGGTGCCGCGAGGTCTACAAGTTGCAGGCATCTTTCGGCATCAACTGTACCATCCATATGCAACATGCCAATCACTACACCATCGCAGCCCAGCGTTTTGCAAATACTGATATCGGATTTCATTATTTCAAACTCAGCCTCGCTGTATAAAAAATCTCCTCCCCTTGGGCGGATGATTGGGTACAATTCTATCTTCAATATTTTTCTCGCCGCCTTTATAAAACCATAAGACGGAGTAGTTCCTCCTTCCCCGGGGTTATCACATAATTCGATGCGGTGTGCACCGGCAGATTGCGCAAGCATACAGCTTTCAATAGTAAAACCGATAATTTCGAGCGTGTATTTCATGAATGCAGTAATGAGTGATGAGTGATGAGTGATGAGCGGTGAGTAATGAATAATGAGTGATAAGTAATGAGTGGTGAGTGATGAGTGGTGAGTAATGAATAATGGGTAATCAGTGATTTTAACTCCGATAGAGGATTGGAATTTATGAACATCGCGGCATCCACTACAAATCATACCCGCCCACCAACGATCAACGATCAACAATCAACCATCAACCGTCTCCACTTAGCCAAAAACATACTCCGCATCATGGATTCTATTCTCATGATTGCTCTTCACAGAAAACACAAAACCTTTCTGAATGGCATAGGCGCCATATTCTCCTTTCTTATTCATTGCCAAAAAGCCTACCTGCAGGGTTTTTGCCTTTTGCCTGTCTCTTTTTACAATACGTTCCACTGCCTTTTTACAGGCGAGTTTAGGGCTATTTCCCTGCCGCATAAATTCAACAACAAGGTGTGTTCCGCTGATGCGGATTACTTCTTCGCCAACGCCGCTGCTGGTAGCTGCTCCAACTTCATTGTCTACAAATAAGCCGGCCCCAATGATCGCCGAATCGCCCACCCGGCCATGGAGTTTAAAAGCCATTCCGCTGGTAGTTACCCCACCGGATAAGTTACCTTTTGAGTCCATTGCCAACAGTCCCATGGTATCATGATTAGGGGTGCCATCCGGGAAAAAATTGGGTGCGGAAGGCCCGTTATTTTTTTTGTTCTCTACGTTGATCACGGGCTCGTACTTCGTATTGCTTAGCCAATCTTTATAGGCCTTTTCCGCGCTGTCAGAAAGTTTGGCAGGCTCCATCGGAAAGCCATTTTCTATGGCAAATTGCTGGGCGCCATTACCTACCAACAGAACGTGCGGGGTGGTTTCCATAACTTTCCTGGCCACAGAAATGGGATGCTTTATCCGCTCTAAACCCGCTACAGCGCCGCAGTTGGAATGTTCATCCATAATGCAGGCATCCAGTGTAACAATACCATCTCTATCGGGGTTGCCCCCCAATCCTACACAACAATTAATGGTATCTTCTATTTGCCGGGCCCCCGCTTCTATTGCGTCTATGGATTTGCCGTTAGCAGATAATATTTTCCATGCCTCGGCATTTACTTCCATTCCTGCATCCCAGGTAGAAATAACGATCGGGACAACCGGTATATTATAAGCATTTGCAATACTTTTAGGGGATACCAATATCGGTGCGGAGAGTGCACTCAAATGTAAAAACTTTCTTCGGTCAAGAATACCAGCCATAAGTGGGGTTTTTGTTTTGGATAAATAATCAGGTATGCATTGTTAATTTTTGTATCATGTCATTACTCACCGGGTCTGCATAGAGGCCATATGCGCTTGTCATGGTGCCTTTTATGGAGCCATCTTTTGATTCGACAGCGTACACGATATCTTCGTCATCTGGATTAGTTTCTCCTTCAAAACGATACACTTCAGTGATCTCAAATTCATCCGGGTTCAGGCAGAGCCCTTTCTCGTTACAGGTAATATTATCAAAGGCGATGTTAAAGTCGAGGGTATATCCCTTCGCTTTTAAACCGGATAAAGCTGCCACAACGGTGTCGTAATTTTCCATAAACAATGTTTTAATAAAGTTAGCGAATATGTGGTATGCTTCTATTGGATTCATATCCAAAATGCAAACGGTTAGTCTTTTACAAATACTACCCCTGGTAGATTAATTTAACAGGATGCAAATAAAACCGCAAAGATCAGTCTTGTGAATTTATCCCAGTAGTCTGTAAGTGGCTGCGATGCACCCGTAATGCACCCGGTTTTATCGTATGTTGCAATAAGTTGGTAACTTGCACCCCGGAACCAGCCTCCATCATTGATGCATTTCAGTATGAAAGCACACCAGGTTACTTCCCGGATTACCATCTAAGTCATAATAAAGTGAATATGGCTGCAAGGTTAAAGGTGCTGATCAGTACCCCATAAGGTAATATCGAAATGATATATAAACTATCCAATGCATTTGTAACAATCCTTGCAAGAAATTACAATGAGACATCAACCCAGCTGGTTGAAAATGAAATATTAATATGAGTAAAGAAAAAAAAGAAAGTTCAAAAAAGTCATCAACAACACAAATTGTAAAAGGTAGATTAGATATCGCCAGGAGCGGTATGGGCTTTGTGATCGTAGAAGGATTAGAGCAGGATATCGTGGTAAGGCCCAATGATTTTAACCACGCATTTCATGGCGATACGGTAAAAGTGCAAATCAATAAGGATAGCGGACGCGGCAGACGTACGGAAGGGAAAGTAACGGAGGTGTCTGAACGCCTGCGAACTACCTTTATCGGGAATGTTCAGGTAAATAAGAATGTAGCATTTTTTGAAGCGGCTTCTGATAAACCAATACCTGATTTTTATATTCCTGTTGAAAAACTGAACGGCGCAGTAAATGGCGACAGGGTAGTGGCACGACTCGTAAAATGGGGCAAATCTGACAAGAAACCCGAAGGTGAGGTGGTAAGTATATTAAAGGCAGACGATGTTAACGATATGGCGATGAAGGAACTCCTGATCGAAACCGGGTTCCCGTTGGCCTTTAGCCAGGAAGTACTGAACGAAGCAGATAAATTATCAGAAACGATTACGCGGGAAGAGCTTAAAAAAAGAAAGGATTGCCGGGATATTTTAACCTTTACGATTGACCCGGTAGATGCAAAGGATTTTGATGATGCCATCTCAATCAGGAATCTGGACAATGGCAACTACGAGATAGGTGTTCACATTGCCGATGTAAGTCATTTTGTAAAGCCAGATAGCATTTTAGATAAGGCAGCCTATGAAAGGGCCACCAGCGTGTATTTGCCGGATCGGGTAAATCCAATGCTGCCGGAAAAGATCAGCAATGAACTTTGCTCGCTCAGGCCCAACGAAGATAAATATACCTTCTCTGTTATTTTCCAGGTAACCAACCGTGGGGAGATAAAACATAAATGGATCGGCAGAACCATCATCCACAGCAATCACCGCTTTAGTTACGAAGATGTACAGCAGATCATCGAAACGGAGGATGGCCTTCATCATAAGGCGCTCCTATTGCTGAATAAACTTGCAAAGCATTATAGGAAGGAAAGATTTGACAATGGCGCCATCAATTTTTCTTCGCAGGAAGTACGTTTTACGCTGGATGAAAAGGGTAAGCCAATTGGTATTGTAGTGAAGGAAAGCAAAGATGCCCATAAGTTGATAGAAGAGTTTATGCTGCTTGCCAACAGAACGATAGCGGAATATGTTTCGCGGATTAAGATCAATAAAGAACCTGTTCCTTTTCCTTACCGGATACATGATACGCCGGATGATGAAAAACTGAAAGTGTTTGCCGCATTTGCCAGGAAGTTCGGGTATACATTCGATATCCACGATGAAGCTGCCGTTGCAAAATCTTTTAACAACCTGTTAAAAGATGTAAGCGGCAAACCCGAGCAGCATGTGTTGGAACAATTGGGTATCCGCACCATGGCCAAGGCCGTTTATACATCTAAAAATATCGGCCATTACGGCTTAGGATTTGAGCATTATTGCCATTTCACCTCGCCGATACGCCGCTATCCCGATGTAATGGTACATCGCATATTGCAGGAATGCCTGGATAAGGATTTGAAACCGGATAAGAAGATGGAAGACAAGTGCAAGCACTGCAGCGATAAAGAACGGAAAGCTATGGAAGCTGAAAGAGCCGGCAATAAATACAAACAGGTAGAGTTTATGAGAGATTACCTGGGAGAAGAGTTTGACGGCATCATCAGCGGGGTGGCGGGTTTTGGATTTTTTGTTGAAACCGTTTTACATAAATGTGAAGGGATGGTTACGGTGCGAGATCTTAGCGAATTTGATGAGTTTAAATTAGACGAAGCGGATTATGCTTTGGTAGGTGTGCGCACGGGTAAAAAGTTCAGGATGGGAGATGCTGTAAAGATTAAGGTGGTTGCGGCTAATCTCGAGAAACGGCAACTCGATTATCATTGGGTACAGGATGATGGCAAAGCAACCCTGGATGCAGCTAAAGCAAAATCAACAACAAGAAAGAAAAAATAATTATAAAAACAGGTTGCTGGGTCGGGAGAGCTCAGCAATTTTGTACCATAGCAGTTACCTTATGCACTCTTTTACAGAATGGTCGGCAATATTTGAAGAAAAGTTCAACACAAGGCACTTTCCGGACCATACAGCCACATTGTACGATCCCGCTCAATATATTTTAGCATTGGGCGGCAAACGGATCAGGCCTGTTTGTATTTTAATGGGTAATGAATTGTTTGACGAAATTAATCCCGATGCATTCGAAGTGGCTACCGCCATTGAACTGTTCCATAATTTTAGTTTGATCCATGATGATATTATGGATAAGGCACCGCTAAGGCGCGGACGTGAAACGGTGCATACCAAATACGGTGAATCCACCGCCCTGCTTGCCGGAGATGTAATGCTGGTGCAGGCTTACGAATACCTTAATAAAATAAAACGCGACTATTCACAAAGGATCATCCATCTTTTTAACGAAACGGCAAAGGCA
>JAOQAK010000084.1 GCA_025963635.1 Ferruginibacter sp. | reverse complement strand
AATTGGTACGGCTGCTGATTGTAACGGTACGGCAGGCAAACGGCTGCTGAAATTCGTACTGTATCCAACAGGAATCATCGCAGGTAAAATTCTTTTTGTTGCCGGGAACAACCAATAAAGGCAACACAGAATCAGCCTTGCTGCTTGTTATCAAAGGCTTAACCGTTCTTGTGGAGATCCCCGCATCCTTTGTAGATGGGTAAGCAAAAACAGCAATGTCTTCATAATAGTTTTCGATGGTTTCAGGCTGCTGTAAAGTATCGTTGTACGCCTTGCCCCCGTTAATATTTGTAGTAGTCCACACTATTTTTTGCATTGACAGTTCGGGGGTGATCCATGGCCCTCCGGCAAGGGCAAATCCGTCACTGACATGCAGTCCTATTTTAAGTCCAAGTCTTTTTGCTTCCTTCATTGCATGGCCTACCATTTGCCACCAAAGCGGGGATAATTGTATTACGGCGGGTTCCATCAGCGGAGGGTTGGCAGCTCCTTTTATAAACATCAGGTATGCGCCGCCGATACCAGCATCTTTCATGGCCTGCACGTCGGCGGTAATACCCTCTTTTGATACGACTGCCTGGTTCCAATACCAGAATACCCACGGACTGGCGGCCGGCGGAGGTGATTTAAAAATATTCGCCAGGTTGTAAACAGAGTTCACTTTTGTTTGAGCTGTTGATGAATAACAGGTAAGTACTATACCCACCATCAAAATACAACACCGGCAAGCATTTATTTTTGTTCGTGTACCAATCTTAATTATTTTGTTCATCGAATCTTGAATTTTGCTCCAGGCTTTCTACGGAAATAAATGAATTGAATTGGCATTTGCTTCCCATCTTTCTTTTTGGCTATTGATCGTTTTATTTTTTTGTTTACAGTTACACGAGTTCCACAGGCTTTTCATGGATTTTTACTTTATAGCCTTGCGCACCGAAAAAGATGATCACAAGAAAACAGGCCAACGGAACGATGTACCCAATTTGAATATTATCGCCGTAGATATCGATGACCGTACCCATCAGGTATGGAAATATAGCACCACCTACAATTGACATCACCAGTAAGGAGGATCCAATCTTTGTATCCTTTCCGAGTTCGTTGATCCCCAAAGAAAAAATCGTTGGAAACATGATGGACATAAAAAAACCCAATGCACCCAATGAATAAATCACATAAGCCCCTTGTCCTGTAATTGCCAGCAGGCAAAGTAAAGCGGCGATGATGGCATAAATGGTGAGCAATTTATTTGAAGCAATAAACTTCAACAGGAAGGTGCCAAGAAAGCGACCGCCCATAAATAATAAGCCGTACACTCCGAGGTAATAGCCTGCTGTTTTTTCATCAATGCCGCCACCTTGCTTTGCCATCCTTATAAAAAAGCTGGTCACGCAAACCTGTGCGCCCACATAGGCAAACTGTGCAATTACTGCCCAGGCAAGGTGCTTGTGTCGTAAGGTTTTTATGAATTCCATTGGCTTGCTTACACTTGTATCACCTTTAACTTCAGGAAAATGAAAAAAGTAAAATAGAAACGCCACCAACAATAGTACGGCTCCCAAAATGATGTACGGCAGTTTAACCGCTGATGCTTCACTGTTTAAATAGGCAAGTTTTTCTGCAGCCGGCATTGCCGCCAACTGCACACTTGAATGCTCTACACCTGATAAAATAAAAGCCGTGCCAATGAGCGGTGCAACTGTTGCAGCAAGACCGTTAAAGGATGCGGCAAGATTTAATCGGATCCCTGCAGTTTCCGGGGCGCCCAATATGGCAGCATATGGATTAGCGGCAGTTTCCAATATGGCTAGTCCGCACCCTATAACAAACAATGCCAGCAAAAAAAGTTCGTAGCTTCTTGTATTGGCCGCAGGCACAAATAAAAATGCGCCGGCAGCAAACAAGAGCAGGCCGGTAATGATGCCGCTTTTGTAGCCCCATTTTTTAAGCAGCATCCCGGCAGGGATGGCCATCAGGAAATAAGCAAAAAAAACGGCGGTATCTACGAGCGTAGATTGCCGGTTATTTAATTCACAAGCCTTTTTTAAATGCGGAATTAAAATAGAATCGAGGTTGTGTGCCATTCCCCATAGAAAGAAAAGGCTGGTTACCAGGATAAATGGCACTAATAATTTATTCCTTCCTGAATCTGCGGTTTCAGTATGCAATGTAGCGGAGCCGGATGGCAGGGACGTTAAGGCCATAATTGTTAATTGATAGTTGTTTAATTGATAATGATAATATTCCCGGTATTAACTCTTTTTTACCGACAACAAATGTTCGCATACCAATACCAGTTCGCCATGCTGGTTGATGATTTCAACGTGTTCTGTTACTGCTCCATAGCCGGGCTTTTTTGAATCGCTTTTTTCCGAGATGGTTATTTCTGAATGGATAGTATCACCAATGAATACGGGCTTTACAAACCGTAGCCTGTCGTACCCTTTGGACATGGCTTCAGGATTAATTTCTGAAGCAGTTAAACCAATGCCGATACTGAAGATCATGGTGCCATGAGCGATACGTTGTTTAAATGGTTGTGTTTTACACCATTCCGCATCCATATGATGGGGGAAGAAATCGCCCGTGTGGCCGGCATGTACCACAAAATCTGTTTCAGTGATGGTTCTGCCAAGGGTTATTCTTTTGCTGTTGAGGATATAGTCTTCGAAAAAGGTTGATTTAAAAAACATGGTTGGTAGATTAGTTTAATTTTTGACAGTGATTAAGGACCTCACCCCCAACCTCCCGATTTTTTCGGGACAGGCTCTCTCCAAAAGAGAGGGGGGCTTGACCCTGAGAATTCTTGTATTCATTTGCAAATGAATATTTTTTGTCTTTTCAATACTGAAGACTGTTTTTAAGTAAAATTTTTTCCAATACGGAGCGTTCAAAAGCTCCTTCATGCACCACAGTTGAAGAGTGCGACGCCTGTGAAGCTGACCAGGAACTAACGCTGGGTTCAAAAAGAAATTACACATCCGCACACAATGACAGTAAATAGCAGAAACATCGCTAACTTTTTTACCCCCGTTACTTTTTTTACTTTCTTCCTTTATTTCCTTTATATACCTTTTCACCTTCCACCCTACTTCACATAAATCTCTCCGCCACCACCACTCCGCCTGCATCGCTCGACATATACGCGCTTTCCACTACCGCCATTGTTTTGATCACATCTTCGACATTGGTCGGCAATGTGTTTGATGAACCCTCTTTATAACGCATCAGGCTGGCCATGGTACCAATGAAAGCATCTGGGAACCAGGATCCATCAAGAACGACCTTTTGCCATTGCGGCTGTTTGCCTTGTTCCAACAAACAATACTCAAAACTGTCGGGTACTCCATTGGGATAGTCCATTAACAAGCCCATGGTTGCTTTAATGGCACCTTTGGTTCCTTCCCATTTTATAAAACTTTCTTCATGGGTGGCTCCAAAAATATGATCGTGATTGGTATTGATCACCGCATGTATGGTATCGCCATAATCGAATAAGATGGTGGAACGGGTAGACGATAAACTTTTAGCCGGATGTTTTAATGTTTTAGCCATCACTGATTTTGGATCACCCAAAAAAGAACGCACGAGGTCGATATGATGAATACTGTGGTATTGAATTTCGAGCCTTGGATGAATCATCACATGCGGGAACAATTCCCACGGCGTGTTTACGGTAACGCGTACTTCCATATCATACAGTTCACCGATTAATCCCTGGTCAATCATCCATCTCGCGGCGCTTACAAAAGGTGCGAACCTTAGCTGGCAGTTAATGGCTGCCACTAGCTTTTTTTCACGACAAACAGCGAGGATATTGTTTGATTGTGCAAAGTAGTCTCCCATTGGCTTTTGAATCAACACTGCAGATCCATCGGGCAGTTGGTGTAATGTTTCAATAAACTGATCGGGCATAATAGTGATATCATACACTGTATTAGAGGGCGCATTCTTTACGGCGTCCGCAACCGTGTCGTACACCATTGGTATATTAAATTGTGCCGCCAGTTTTTCCGCTTTCTCTTTTGTACGGTTAGTAATGGCCACCACATTAAAACCCGCTTTTTGATAGGCAGGAAGATGCGCATCTTTTACAATTCCACTTGCCCCAATGATGATGATGGGCATTGGTGTTTGCGGAAGTACTGGTTGATAATCGATTTTCATTATTACAAATGATAGAATTTTTGTGCGTTGGTGTAAAAAACTTTTTCCTGCTGGGATTCATCTAATAAAGAGCTAATCACTTTTATATAAGCTTCCCAGGTGTTCGTAAAACTTTCTGCCAATAATGATACCGGCCAGTTGCCCCCGCAAAAACACCGGTCGGAACCAAACTTCTCCAGTGCAAATTCTATATAAGGTGTAATATCCGCTGCAGTCCATTGATAGAAATTTTTACTGGTATTACCCAGGCCGGACACTTTCACATAAAAGTTGTCCATGTTAGCAGCTTCTTCCATCAACTGCCCCCAAAGACCAAACTTTTCTTTGGTGCTGATGGGAGGCTGGCTGATATGATCAAAAACCATTTTAAGTCCGGGCACTTTGTTAGCCACTTCCATTGCTGTTTCAATATGTTTGGGCAAAACGGCCACTACATCAAACGGTAAATTAAATGAAGACAGAATTTTTAAACTCTCAATCACTTCATCCTGCAAGAGCCATTGTGGATCTGGCTCATCGTGTACCAGGTGTCTTATCCCTTTGAAAAATGGATTGCGTGCATATTTATCCTCAAGAGCTTTTAAAGTTTGGCCGGGGTTCATCAAAGGCAACCACCCTACTACCCCGCTTACCCAATCTTTATCACCAGCTACTTCCAGCATATGATCGGTATCTTCAAAATTATTAGCCGCCTGCACCAACACTGCTTCAGTAATACCAACTTCCACGCGGGCTTCATCAAATTCATCGATTGAGTAATTACGATTTAAGATGGATTCATCATTTTTCAGCCAATCGTAATCGGCCTTTTCAAAATCCCAGATATGTACATGGGTATCAATCAATTTTTTGAGCATGCAATCGAATGTTATTCTTTTTTAGTAAGGTGGGGTAATGTGGTTTGTTGTTGATTGTTGGTTGTTGGTTGTTGATCGTTGGTCGTTAACTTCGTTCAAATGGTTTTTTGGCTAAAGCCAAACGCTCTTTTTGGTTTAAATCCCCGTTCTGAAGAACGGGGCAATTGAAGCGTTTAATTCAACCGACATTCAATCAGCGGCTGTCAGCTATCACATCATCTTCTCCGCCAAACTTTTTATCGGCTATCAACTTTCGATCTTCTAACGACTACTGACCTTCAACCTTCAACTTTCAACTTGGAACCGTCAACCTTTAACCTTCAACCATTCCTATCATAAACTGCCTATCCACCTGTTCATTGTGTTCACCCAATGTGGGTGCACCTATGGGCGAAGTTACAATTTGACCGTCAACCCTGATGGGGCAACGGGTTGTTAAAATATTTAATCCATTGCTGGTGGTTACTGTTTGCTCCATGTTTAACACTTTATAACCTTCCTCTTCCATCAGTTGCCCGTAGTCCAGCACATTGGAGCACCATATGTCGGCAGGTTCCAAAACGGCCAGCCAGCTTGCAGTTGAACGGGTAAGCAGGTGTGCTGCCAGGATTGTTTTTATTTCGTCGCGATTAGTAAACCATTCACTGCTATCAGGATATTTTTCCAGGTCAGTGCACTGTAAGAGTTGGGCAAGCACCATGATATTCCCCATTGCCAAAGCAAGATGCCCGTCACTAGTTTTATAAATGCCATAAGGGGCTGAAATATAGGCATGTCCATTGTTGACGGCACTACGAACGGGAAGCTGGTTGCTGTCGTTTAAAAAACAGGTAAGCACTTCAAATTGAAAATCGAGTGCGCTTTCAAACATGCTGACTTCCACCAGTGCTCCATCACCGCTGATGGTTCGTTGGTATAGCGTAGCCAGGATGCCCTGCACGAGGTGTGCACCAGCCAGAATATCTACCACCGCAACGCCCATGGCTGTGGGCATACTATCGTTGTCATTGGTGAGCCAGGTCATACCCGACGCAGCTTGTAACAAGAGGTCCTGGCCAGGAAGATCTTTCCACGGGCCTTCACTGCCATACCCGCTAATGGCGGCATAAATAATAGATGGGTTGATCAATTTTACTGTAGCATAATCCAAGCCCAGCCGCTCCATTACACCGGGCCGGAAATTGTGAATCAACACATCGGCTTTGGCGATGAGTTGCTTGATTTTATGCAGGTCAATTTTGGCTTTCAGATCAGCAATATAACTTTGCTTGTTCCTGTTGATGGCGTGAAAAATGGTAGACTCACCATGGATCATCACGTCGGAGACATATAGTTCCCTGCAGATATCACCTATGCCGGGTTTTTCAACCTTGATCACCTGGGCGCCCATATCCGCCAGCCGGAGTCCTGCAGAAGGGCCGGACAAAAACTGGCTGAAATCTATTACAACAATGTCTTCTAATAAATTCATGCGTTTGTTTTTGAGGAAAGTGCTTCAATTATTTTTTTATTATTGGCTCCCAGCTCGGGCGCAGGAATGGCAGAAAACAATCTTTGCCCGTTGATCCTTATCGGGCAACGGATGGTAACTATTTCTTTACCATTTCCGGTACTGATGGTTTGTTCCATTTGCAAAATTTTGTAGGCGGGATGATCTTTAATTTTATTCCAGTCAAGCACTTCCATTGCCCAGATATCTTTTGCATGCAGTTTTTCAGTCCAGTAAGCCGACGATGCTGTTGCAATATGTTTTGAAAGAATATTTTTTATTTCATCCCTGCAACTGAAAGTATCTTCCTGTGAAAAGGGAGCCAGGCTCTCGCAATCCAGCGCATTTGCAAGCTGTTGAATATTTACCATAGCAATTGCAAGAAACCCATCCGTAGTTGCATAAATTCCGTAAGGTGCACTTAACAGCGGATGTGCATTGTTTTCGGCGCTGCGTTTAGGCAATTGTTTACTTGCGTAGTAGGTAGTAAGCAACTCAAACTGGAAATCAAGCAAAGATTCCAGCAGGCTTAATTCAATCAGTGCACCAACGCCTTTTTTCTGCCTGCGAATGAGTGCAGCCAATATCCCCTGCACCAGGTGGGCGCCGCAAATGATGTCAGCAATGGCAATGCCGAATGGAATAGGATTGTCATTTTCATTTCCACTGGTATATACAAGGCCTGACATTGATTGCAATAACAAATCCTGGCCCGGCCTTTTTTTCCATGGCCCTGTTGTACCATAGCCGGTTACCTCCGCGTAAATGATCCTTTCATTGATTGCTTTCATGGATAGATAATCCAGTCCAACCTTGTCCATCACACCCGGCCGGAAATTATGGGTCACCACATCGGCTTCTTTGATCAATCTTTTGATCAACAGCATATCTTCAGGGCTTTTGAGATCGGCGGCAAAGCTTTCCTTATTACGATTGATGGTATGAAACAATAAGCTGCTGCCATCATCGGCCCACAGATCTTTTATGGCAAGTTTCCGGCAAGCATCACCACCTTTCGGCCGCTCAATTTTAATCACCCGTGCCCCAAGGTCGGCTAGCCGTAAACCTGCCGACGGCCCCGAAAGGTACTGGCTGAATTCGAGGACCGTTAACCCTTTTAATGGTAAGTGTTTTTCCATACAATTATTTAGATATTGATAAGCTTTTTTTGTACAAGTGATTCATGTCGTTCAAAACATCCAGCGGACTGCCTCCATGCAATAGAAAATGCTGAAGTGGCTCACCCGCATGATCCTGGAAATGTAAATACCCATTGTATCGTGGGCGAACGAATCCGTTTTCCATGACTGGGAGTATATTTTTAAAAAAATTATTACAAAGTTGATTTGCTTCCCTGCTGGTCCAGGCAACCTTATGTCCTGGTTGTCCTCCATGCTCCATATAAAAAGTAGATTGACATTTTGAAGAACTGGTATAGGTAGCAAAGTTTACGGCGATCTCTTTGTTTTCACTAAATGCAGATACGGACAACCCTGTACCGCCGATGGTAGTTTGTAAAGGTGCGCCGTTAAACTCAACAACATTTGTATATAGCAACAGGTTTTCCGCATAACCAACTCTCGAATAATTGGAATAGCAATAGGCAAACGGGCAATACCAATATTCATCCGAGGTGCTCATTAATTCTGCAATGCCGATAGGATTTAAAGCAAACATTTTTTTATCCATCAGCGAATACAAATCGATCATCATTTGTAAAGCAGCGAGCCCTGTTTCTTTATCCACCACTTCTGTTTCATTTAAAAAAGGAGCGCTACCATTAGCAATACAAAACATGTAAAAATTCATTAGCAAGTCAATTGGAATCGCCGGTACAGCACATTTTCCGTTTTTTGCCAGGTCAATAAGGTCTTCCCAAGTGGATGGCAGGGATGCTTTATTTTTTTCAAAAAGATCGGGGCGGTAACTGGCTGCAGGTGTTGCTGCATCTATTGCCAATGCCCATTGGTGTTGATTATATTGGTAACTTAAATGAGAATAACCTACCGTATTTTCTAATTGATCTTGCAGGTATGTTGCGGGCAGCCATCGTTCTAAGGGCAATACACATTCTGTTGCTGCGGCACATCCTACCCATGGGTGATCAATTACCAACAGGTCATATTGTTTGGTTAGTTCTTCAATAGGAAAATCCGCGAATTCCTGCAGGGTCCTTTTTGTCCATTGTATTTCCACACCTGGATTCAATTCTGAAAACCTTTGTGCACAGGCTAGCAACGGAGTAATACCGCGGCTATGCCCCCATGTAATTCCTTTCAAAATAATTTTATCCATTGTCATCACCTGAATATTATTTTCTTTGCCATTGTATTAATATCTGCTGGCCGGATGCTTGCCGGAACTAGGTAAAAACTATAACTACATGCTTTTGCCGGTAGCTGGTATTTATCCAACGGTGCGGCTACATCGCTCCAACTATCATTACCCCCAATACCCATTTGAACGAGGTCGATATTCAGCGTGATGTACCCTGCCTTTTTTAATTGGTTGGTATGTTTGGCGGCACTAATATTTTCTTCCGTATAAGGCCAGGCACTCATGCTCAGCAAACTATCAGCAACGACTAAAAGCCCTTCCGTAGTTTTTGGATTGTGCAAGTACATCCATCTTATATCTGTGCGGTTGCCATTCTCCTGCGGAACAACATAAGGCTCCATAAAGCTGGTGATGTTTTGATCGTATATACCTGCATCAAAACCATATCGCCTATCGATATAATTTTCCAAGGGGCCCAGGCCAAAATAGGTTATGTTATCATTGTTGCCTTGTATGCCGCCTTGCATGCCAATCTTGGGCAGGTTGGGTAAGCCGGGTTTTACATTGAACGTATAATCCACTTTTATTACGCCTTTATCATTGATGGTGTAAACCAATTTTACTGAAGCACTGTCATGGATCAAACTGAAATTGTTTGTTATGGCGATATTGCCATTTGGCAGATGGCTTACGGTTGTGCCGGTTAGTTTTAGCTCCACTTCGTACCATTGTTTCATCTTCCGGTTGGGCTTCCAGCCTCTTTTATCATTATCGGTTAATGGCCGGGTAAAATGAGGTAGCAATGGAGCAAATATTTGTTCCTTCCCTTTGTAGATATAAGATGCCAATCCGCCTTCGTTAATGCTGTTGATACGAATAGAGAAATCTTTCCCTTTTACATTTACTCCATTTAGACTTTCGGTAACAGCAATTCTTGAAGCTGTACTCTTTTCACCAGGTGTATTAGTTGCTTTTTTAATTTGAAACTGGTTGGAAGCTATCTCAAATCCTTTTGGAGCCCAGCTTTCATCCTTCGGTAAAACAAAATGAATTTCTGCATGATATTCCGCATCGGCGCTCATCTTCGGCAGCATGGAAGAAATATCAATAGTGGAATCTTTGCCCGCGGCAAGATGAATGGTTGGCAATTCTTTTTGCAGGATGATCCTGCCATCTTCCTTAATGATGATGAATGCCCTAAAAGCATCTGTATTGCTGACTGAACTACGATTGATAATTTTTATCAAACCTTTTTCAGCGCTTTCCAATTCACATTCGAATGGTTGAAATACCCGCTTGCATTCGTACATCGCTGCTTTCGGCCGGCCATCTGCTGCCACCAAACCTTTGATGGTGAAATTGTCAAAATACTTCTCTCCAAAATCGCCGCCATAGGCGTAATATTCAACTCCTACGGAATCTTTCTTCAGCAATCCCTGGTCTTTAAATTCCCAAATGCAACCACCAATAATTCTTTTGGTAGTTCGCCACTGGTCCCAGAAATCTTTAATGTTTCCTACACTGTTGCCCATGGCATGTGCATACTCGCAAAAGAAGATCGGCCGTTCGTCACCGTTATGCTGATTCGCCAATAACGGCGCAGTGTACATGGCGGGATACATGCGGCTTACCATATCCACATAATACTGGTCGAGCGGGTTTTGAAGCCGGTGACTATGATCGTTTGCTTTTAAATAGCGTGGATCGGAAGGATCAATATACCCTTCGGCCTTGGGACTGCCCATGGCGGGTTCAAAATGAACAGGACGGGTAATATCAAAATCGTGTATCCATGCCGACATTGCCGCATGGTTGGGGCCGCTGCCGGCTTCGTTACCGAGGCTCCAGAAGATGATGGATGGATGATTCTTGTCCCTCAATGCCATCCTGCTGATGCGCTCGAGGTATGCTCCGGTCCACATGGCATCATGACTTAGTTTACCACCGAGTCCGTGTGTTTCAAGATTGGCTTCATCAATGACCATGATACCAAACTGGTCGCAGAGATCGAGCAGGTAAGGATCGCTTGGGTAATGACTTAAGCGTATGCAATTAAAATTGAACTGCTTGATCGTTGTTACATCCTGCAAAATATCTTCCCTTGATAAAGCTTTTCCTTTTGTGGGATGATGATCGGGGCGGTTTACGCCATACAAATAAGTGAGCTTGCCGTTGATGAGTAATTTACTATCACCCTTCCTGAATTCGATGGACCGAAATCCAATCTTACTGGTTTTCACTTCCAGCACATTGCCCGTGCTATCTTCCAAGCTTAATACCAGCTTGTATAAATGGGGCTTCTCCGTACTCCATTTTTTGGGATTGGAAATGGTAGTTTCGAGCAAACCAAATTTCACCTGGTCGAGCCGGGGATGAATTTCATTGATGATGGCATCGGTGGATTTTTCCAAAGGCTTTTCCAGCATTGGCTTATTATCGGCATCATACAATTGTGCTTTGAGTTTATAACCAGGCACTTCCTTACCGGTTAAGTTTTCTATCCGCGGACGAATGCTGAGTACGGCATCTTTATATTCCTTATCCAACTTTGTTTGGCAAAAGAAATCAGCGATCCTTAATGTTGGCTCCGCCATTAAATATACTTCGCGGTGAATGCCGCTAAGTCGCCACTGATCCTGGTCTTCCAAAAAGCTACCATCGCTCCAGCGTATCACCCACACAGAGAGTATGTTTTCTCCGTCCTGTAAATAAGGAGTAATATTAAATTCACTTGGCAAAAAGCTGTCTTCGGCGTAACCGGCAAATTTTCCATTTACCCATAATTTATAAGCTGAACTAACTCCGCCAAAATGTAACGTGATGTTCATGTTTTTCCATGCTGCCGGAATAGAAAGAGACCGTTGATAACATCCTACTCCATTATAATCTTTTGGCACATGTGGCGGGTTCGCCGGGCGGAAAGGATATACCGCACTTTTATAGATGGGTTTATCATAACCCTGCATTTCCCAACTGGATGGCACGGGTATCTTCTTCCAGCCTTTGACCTTGCTTTTGTAAAAATCTATTGGCTCATCACCCGGCTTCAAGGCAAATGAAAAATCCCAATTGCCATTCAATGATTGATATCTTCCGCTCTTTTCCCTGCTATCTTCCAATGCATCCTTTATTGAAGTGAATGAATAGGCGGTTGCCCTGGAGGTTTCGCGATTGATTCCACTTACCAATGGATCTTCATAGGGTTCAGTATTGTATATCCCCGGCGCATTCGGTATTGCAGCAGGTGTTTTATCTACCAGTTGAGCAAGTGAAGGAATGAAGAATAGTGAAAAAACTATTGTAAATAATATGTAAGGAGCCTCCCCAACCCCTCCGAAGGAGGGGCTTAAGAAGTCTTTATTATAATTTGTTGTGTTCATGTTTTCACCGTGATTATTGCCTTTTTTTAATACCTTATCTCATTAAAGGCATCCATACGGTCATATCCGATTGGCCTCGGTTTGCCCATGCATAATATGGGACCATTTTGATTTTGACCGGTTTGGTGGTTGTATTTAGTTCTTTGTACAAAGCATCTTCCCAATGGTTGTTTTGCATCAATCTTGCTTCGCCCGTTAACGCGATTACGTTGCCAATATCTATTCTCATTGGTACCGGTTGAAATTTTATCGTAGATGGAATTACTACATCAAAAACATTTGCGCCTTGCAGGTCGGGCGATTCAAGGCAGTATACTACCGGGCCACGCTTTACCGCTACCTGGTTGCGGGTTTCTTCCACCAGGGGATTTGATTCGAGTAATGTTGCCGGCATGTCCAATACCAATTCTATTTTATCACCTGCTTTCCATGCACGTTTTAGCCGCAGGTAACCCTTCACCAACGCTGAAGCAGGTTGTGTTTTTCCATTCACATTAAGAGAATAATTTTTGCACCAGGCTGGTATGCGTAAATTAATTGCAAGTGGTTTTGAAGTGACTCCATTGAGCGTGATGGATATATTTCCCTCCCATGGATATTTGGTTTGTTGCTCCAACCGAAGCCTTGATCCATCTTCTAATTGAGTCGACAATTTGTTTCCTCCGTAAAGATTTATGTATAGTCCATTTTCACCAACGCTATACAGGTAATTGTTTGTTTCAGCAATGGTGCGGATTACATTGGGTGGACAGCAATTGCTTTTGCTAATGTAATTCGAACGTCCACCGCTCCAGCGCAGATCATATGGGTAGTCTTTTGATGCGGCCAATGGATTGGTGTAAAAGAATTTATTACCATCCAAACTGATACCACTTAAGACACTATTGTACAAACACAACTCTATCACATCGGCGTATTTGGCATCCGCACTTAACTGCAGCATGCGCCAGTTCCACAATACATTGCCGATGTTAGCACATGTTTCGTTGTGTGCGGTTTTGTTGGGTAACTGGTAGTCTTTTCCGTATGCCTGTTGTATCTTTTGAATGGAATCCGGTTTGTAGGAAATGCCTTCCATTGAAAGTCCATCGTACAAAGCGCCGCAGCCTCCGGTTACATACATTTTCTGGTTTACTACATTGTCCCACATCAAGTCGAGTGTGGACAAAAGCGAAGCATCGCCGGTTTCGGCATATACATCAGCAGCGCCGGCGAACAAATAGTTTGCCCTTACCGCATGCCCATTTACTTCTTTCATCTGGCGAAAAGGAAGCCTGTCCGAATTGTCATCTGAACCTTCGCTTGCTCCCCTTATATCAATAAGTTTTTTCACCAGGTCAAGATATTTTTTGTCGCCTGTAGTGCGGTAAATTTCTGTAATACCCATATAGTGCGAGGGACAGATTGCATTGCGTGCCTGCTCTGGGCTGGCATTGTTATAAAAGGTGATTAAAAAATCAGTTGCTTTTTTGGCAATGCTCAGGAGACTTGTTTTACCGGTAGCACGGTAATGCACACAAGCTGCTGTCATCAAGTGGCCGAAATTGTAGGCTTCAAAACTGAGCTTATCATCAAACATTTTTGTGCTGCCCAACTTCTTTTGTTCAATGATGGATTTGGTATAAATGTACCCATCATCTTTTTGAGCTTTTGCTATCACCGTGATGGCATTGTCCATTATCTCATCGAGCTTCTTACCTTTTGTTGTTGCGTACAAGCCCGCAACCGCTTCGAGGGTTTTATAAAAATCGCCGTCATGAAAAGAGGGGCCACGAAATTTCCCGGTATCCAGTCCAGCCGCAACCCGGAAATTTTGAAAGGCATAGCAAATGTCCTTGCTGGTATAGGTTGCCCACAGATGGGGCACCATTGAATCCCTGCAAACGACAAAGCGTTCGGCCCAAAATCCTTTTGTCCATTGCACATCGCTTATTCCTACGCCGGACAACTGCGCATATTTACTGCCGGCAGTATTTACCAATGCATTTTGTGCAAAAGTTACTTTGATGAGCAGGACTGTTGTGATGGTTATGATAATTTTTTTCATTGCTTTTATTTCTTAGTGGGCACTGTAAAGACCTCACCCCCAGCCCCTCTCCAAAGGAGAGGGGAGCCTGACCTTGCTAATGCCTGGCTCTTTTATTTTCTGACAATCGATGGTTATTTTCCACTTCAGTCAGACAAAATATAATCGCCAGGATATCTTTTACGCTTCTTTTTATGAGCTGCTGCAGATTCTACATCGCATTGTAGCCTATCACATATTCTAAACCCGACTGAATCGTTATTTCATACTCATCTTTCTTTATTTCTCTCATCACAATATTTTTCCCTGTTGGTTTTATTTTACTTTTTAAACGGAGCGTCCCTACCCCTGCCATTGCACCTTTAACTTTTATTTGTTTGGTGCTACAGTATATTTCGATGTCCCCTTTTGGCGTAGGTACTTTGCCTTGCATCCACTGAAGTCCACCCAACTGTGGTTGTATTGAATAGGTTTCGTAGCCGGGTTTGGTTGGCGTCACCCCTAAATAATATTTTCCCAGCAAATAAATAGGACTTGCTCCCCATGCGTGACAAAGGCTTTTGCCAAACTTCCGGCCATACATGGCGAGATGCGCTGCACCGGTTTTAGTTGGATCATATTCTTCCCAAAAAGAGGTTGCACCAAGCTGTAGCATTCCTCCCCAATAGGATTTCATTTCTTTTAACACATAAGATTGTTCACCCATTGCACACAATGCTTCGAGTTCATAAAAATGCATGTAAGGAGTGGTGATCTTTTGAATAGAATCATTCAACAACACATGATTTTTTACTGCCTGTTTTTGTTCTTCCGTAAAATAGTTGAAGAAGATTCCAAACATATTTGCATACCGGGTTATATTGGCTGTTGGCTGGCCATCTATCCTGCTATGTACCAACGCCTGTTTTTGTGCATTCCAGTAAATCGAAAATATCTTTTGTTTTAAATCCTCTGCCAGCTTATTATAAGTGACGGCATTATTGTTATCCTTCGCAATTGCCGCACACAATGACATGGTTTGCAGGCTGCGTGCGAACAACATTTGCTCAAAACTGATCTCTCCTTTTTTACTGAGTCCTGCAGCCCAATCGATGAATGTCCAGTCGCCGGAAAGACCCTCTACCAGCCCGTTTTTATTACGGCGGCTTAAGCAGTACTCCATCAGGGTTTGCATGCGAGGGTACAACTGCTCGATGAACTCTTTATCTCCGGTATATAAGTAATAATCATACACACTAATGAACCAGTAAAAAGTATAATCGAGTATGGTGTTGATATGCCCTGTTACCGGGTCTTTGCCCCGTAGCGCCAGCATGGTACGGGTTACCGTCGGGTTATCGAACCATGAATAGTAATTCATAAGGTAACTCTGACTGGCATCACCGCTCCATACCCAGCGATCTCTTTTTATGCCATCGATAAAAAATTCACGGGTATTTAATTCGAGTGTGTACTTAGCAACATCGTAGATCTTATTAATGAGTGTATCAGAACAAACGAAGCTGCCCCTTTCTTTTACAGCGGCATATTCATACAGCATGGATGCTGAATCGATGCTGATATTTCCTTCACAAATGATGTTGACATACCGGAAAGCTTTGGACAAGACCATTACAGAATCTGCCTGCACGGGTTTGGAAAAGGAAAGCCGGTCAAGTGTCATGGCATCGTCGATGGCTAATGCTTCCTCTTTGGATTCGCCATAATACAGCGATATTTTCCCGCTGCCTTTGATGCCGTGTAATTTTACAAAGCCAAAGGTTTCTTTGCCAAAATCTACCAACCATTGTTTGTTGGTTTTAACCGTTGATAAAGCAGGCAAGGGTTTAACGGGTAAGCTGAATGTGGAAGGCGGTTGCAGGGGATCATTAAAATTCCAGCTTCCTGCATTGAGCCATTTGGTGGCGGAGATGTCGGATGTTTTACCGGTTTCGTCTATCCATTCTTTGTCTTCAAAAGTTACCAGCCAGCTTGCATCTGAAACGATCGTTTTGCCCTGGACATAGATAGCCGGCACATTGGCCTGGTTCCAAACCTTCACATTGATTTTATGTTTGCCTTCAGGTACTGTTATTTTATTGATACCGCTTTCAAAAGCATTGCCGTCCAATTTCAAGTTGTAAGTCCCTTCAGCATACACGGTGATTTCCTCCGGCGTTTTCAGATCGAATTCTTTGTGGAAATCCATCAACACATAATGTGCATCCATTTTCCAGAAGGGTGGAAAAAATGTATTGCGATCGGTGCGGCGGTTTTGCATTTTATTGCTGAGTGATATTTCAAAATCGCCGGGATACCAGATCCAGGTGGCTTGCTGAGCCTGGGTGGAAATGGTTAAAAAGATGCATAGCAGTAGTAGTACCAGGGTTGACCTCACCCCTAACCCCCTCGAAATAATCGGGACTAAACGCTCTCCAAAAGAGAGGGGGACTTTACCCTGCCGTTGGAAATGTTTTTTTGGAAATGAGATATTAATGCCATTCATTTTTTCGTTTTGATTTTCGTGATTTATTATACGCGGTAAAAAGCTTAGCGTAAGTTGAAGTCGTTCAATTTTGTACCACTGTACAAAAGTGCGACGCCACTGCAGCCACATAGCAGCAATGCTGCCCGGTACATAATTGTTTATTTTTTTTATTCATGCACTCAAGCTATTTCCGTAGAAAATTTACTTTTATAGTTGCCATTACCAGTTATTTATTTTATTTAAGAATACCCATGTTTCACCTTTCTTTGTTCCCTGAATACCTTCCTGGTATTTTTTCATCAGGTTGTTCCATTCGATTACCCTCGGATTGTTTTCTGTCGTTTTGGGATTGAGCTCGTCCAGGCTGGAACCTTTAGGAATGCTGATCACCAACATCAATTGCCGGCCGCTTTTGTACACCAGTACCTGTTGAAAATTAGCATTGCAAAAGCCTTTTGACAGTTCCGGCCATTTTGTAAATTGGGTGGCATGATAATTTAAATACTCTTTCTGCAGGTTTTCGTTGGCCACGAGGTTGGCGGTTAGTATAATATGGTCCCATTCCTTTGCAGTAGATTTCTCTTTACAATTAGAGCGGTTGAATTCATAAAAGGGCTCATAGTATACTTTCACGGTTGCCTCAGGAAAATTATTTTGCAGCCTTCCACTCATTACAGAAATGTCCTGTACTTTTTGAAACAAAACGTAATGATTTTGCCAGTGATAAATCGCGGTGGTATCCATGTTGTTTTGCTGAAGAATATTTTTAAGCTTTTGTAAATCCAGCTCAGCACCTTCTTTTGCTACCAATTCGATCAGTTCATTTCTCTCTATATTAATTGGTAATTGTTGGAGGGTCGCACTTTTATCTTTCAGCAGGTACTGGTAGCTTTTCTGCAAGCCCGCACCATGGCGGATATTTTCGCTTACCTGTGGACCATTGTTGCTCCAAACATTTCCCGGACCATTGGCATTTTGCAGGTATTTAGTTGAGGGCGTCCAATTGTCTTTTACTGTAAAGTTCGAGGAGCCTTCATCTGCGTAGAGATAAAACCAATGGGATGGTAAATGCGCATATTTAGCTTTATAAATGCTGTCAACATAATTTTCGTTGATCATACTGCCCGGCTGTGCACTTAAGGTATAGATGCCCGCACAATCATAGTTGTGTTTACCGTAGTGATGAATTTTATTGCCGGTGATTTGGTTGTTCTTCATCGCATTGGCAGTGGGGCTCCATCCCCACCCCATGCTGATGCCAATGTAGGAGAGGTTTTCTATTTCATTGTGATCAATGATGGTGTTTTTGGTATAGCCTGCGCCAATGCCCACGCAGCCCCAGTCTTCATTGGTGGCATCCGTTATTAAATTATTGCTGATCTGCATGCCACTGCAGACTTCCCGTTCATCTTTCGGGTTGTAGGGCAAATGAATTTCGGTAGCTTCATCAGAAAATACACCCGCAAGAATTGCAGTGCCGCCAATATCTTTAAACAAATTTCCTTTTATTAAATTATCGTGTACCCCTTTGTTATAGTCGAGCCCCGTAGATGCCAGGTGTACGAAGCGGCAATCTTCAAAACCTGTTGTATCCGCGAAGGAAATTTCCACTGCTGCAGCGGGTCTGCCTACCCATGCCTGGTTTTCCAGCGTCTTTTTATCAGCCGTGCCCGGCGTTTTTAAGTGGTAGGCATCCAGCATATACATTCCTGCCTGGTGCGGCACATGTCCATAAAGAGAAGGTCGCAACCAACCGGTGTGTTCGAAAGAAATCCCTTTAAAAAATATATTGGAAACAGGGTGATCAATCGTTCCTTCGATTTTCACCAGTGTTTCAAGGGCGGGTGCAATAACAGTTGCTGTTAGGAGGTTTTCATTGTTTCGTGGCCAGTAATAAAGTTTGTGATTGGGGACGTCTAAGAACCACTCACCGGGCTCATCCAACAGTTGCAACGCATTCATTAAATAAAAAGCAGAGTTACCCGTTTCTTTTGAAATCCATGGTGCCGGCCAGGGATGTTCACTTTGTATTCGGCTTTCCGGCTGGTGAAAGCTTAACCTGGTACTATCTCCATGAACCTGATATGATTTTATTCGCAAGATGGCAATGGCCCACCATTGATGGATGAACATTTCGAGTGAAGCAGTATTTGCAAGATTCATTTTCGGAGTAGGTATCCAGCAGGTTTGTTCTTTTTTGTTCCAGGATAATATGCGTTGCATGTTATCACCATTGCCGTCTTTTGCCCTTATTGCTTTTTGATCATTCACCCACAACTGGCGGAATTCAAAATTGCGTCCACCCATAAGCGGTACATCTGCTACCCAGACATTCCCACGGGCGGTTTTGCTGATACCCTGAATATTTGCTATAACTTTTTTCCAATGGTTTATTTGTATTCCTCCGCTTAAAACAGGTTGCCCGCCAGGTGCTGCTTCAATCCATGTTGGACTATCATTGGTGCCTGCATCTTCTGGCCTGATCCTGATGGGCTCGTCTAAAAAATAATTACCGCCGCTGACAATAATATGGATACCGTTTTTGATAGAAGGATCATTTAACCTGCGCAATTCTCTTGCCTGGCGTAAAGCTGAATGGATGGAGGCTTTGGGTTGGGAAATTGTTCCGGCATTTGCATCTTCACCCTTGTTAGATACATAGATCTGGCACTCCCCCGGATAAGGTAAAAAAATCATTATTGCAGCGAAAAAAAAAGCAAGCAATCGTTTAGTCATTACAGGTTTTTAAATTTTTGCCTGTGAGCAAGTGCATAAAATCAAGTACGTAAATGTATAACGCGAATGCACCTTAAAAAAGGGCAATATTCACTAATGTGATGGATAATTTTACTATTTGATTGCTGTGTCCATGATGCGACTTTTCAGCAACGATGCCCCTATCGCATTTCGGATGGGCGATATTTCTGCACAAATTGCATTTTGCGGTAACACCTTTAAGCTAGGAATTATCATGGCATTATTTACAAATAAAATTAGGAAAAGCTCATAAGGCGGGCTGGAAAATTGATTTCATATAAGCCGTATTTGCTCCGAAATTCCCCTTTACATCTCTCGGCTTTGTTGCGTCCCTGCTCCGTTCAATTACCAGCCAACCGGTCCACTTAATTTTATCCAGGGTTTGTTTTACTTTTTTCATATCGATCTGTGGGTCGTTCTGTAACCATACGCTGTCTTTGTTGGTACAGTGAATCATGCATATCCTGTTTTTTCCAAGAATTTCTATTTCTTTGATAAGGTCTCTGCCTTCTTTTAAAGGACTGGAAAAGTTGAAATATATCTGTATATTTTTTGAGCCGATTTCCTTTAATAATTTTACTTCCTCGGTTGCGCTCAAGGCAGTTTCTATGCCGATTACAACGCCTGCTTCTTTCGCCATTTTCCCGGCCACTTTCAAACGTGCCACCACCGAATCCCTCACTTCAGGATTTTTTTTCAGATCACATTGAACACCTAATGGAAGAAAAGCCACTTTTACATTCATCAGTTGCATCGTTTTGATGCAATCCTCTATCGACTTCCTGTATTCCGTTCTGTTGCAAAATGATTGCGCATAATAGCCGGTCATCCCTAATGAGAATATCTCAAGGTTTAATTCTTTTGCCTTGTCTAAAAATTGTTTACGAATGGTATCATTCAATAACTGGTTGTCAAAAGTTGGCCGGGTTCCCAATCCACCCATGTCTACTTCTACCCCATCTGCGCCGAGCTGTTTTGTTAATGTAATTGCACCGAGCTTCTGGCGTTTTAGAAGCATCAGGTCTATCAGTCCGATTTTGTAGCGTTGCTTTTGTGTGGTTTGGGCATTCACTGCGGCCATTATTTCGATGCTGCAGAGGAGGGTTAGGAGGATGGTTTTCAGGAGGTGGTTTTTATGCATTTTGATTAGTTTGTTTAAGTAATATTTAAATTATTTAGTAGCCGGCATTTGTTCTCGATGAAGCTTCATTGGCGACGCTCCGTTCGACATTGGTTTTTTATGGCATCGGTGGTATGCGGTTGGTGTCGCTGTGCTGCTTATGCTACTCAGCGGCGCTACCATCCTTCTCATCGGGCGCTGCCCCATGTTAATGTCTGCCGCCCCTTCAGGGCTTTCTCTTCGTAGCATTGACGAATACTTTTTCTAGTTGTTCGAAACCATGGATTGCGTTGGCCGGAAGCCTTTCGCCTTTATTGCCGAATACATACATTGCTTCTTCTTTTTCGATGGCTATTTGAGATTCGTCGATGTTCCCGCTTTTATCCCCGATAGCCTTTAGATTGAGGTGTAAATGTTTGGCCAGGAAATTATACACTGCTGTTCTTTTGTTGATGCCAAAATCGTGTGTCTCCTGTGGAAGATGAACATTTTCGACTTTGCCTTGCTGATTATAATATCCATATATTTTTTGGAGATAAGGGAAATCATGTAGCGGCATTTTATCCGTCCAGTCGCCCCCATCGGTTACCAGTAGTTGCGGACGTGGGGCTGTCATCGCCGCTATTTCCACATTATCGGTGCGATTGCCACAATCATGTATGGGCATCCCACTTTCACAGGGGCATCCACCATAAAAATAGGAAGACAATGATACAACAGGTGCACTCAGTTTTATCCGGTTATCGAGTGCAGTGAGCAATACTGCATGTGTGCCCGCACCCGATCCACCGGTAATGGCGACCCGGTTGGTATCAGCGTCTTTTTGCGATAGTAAATAATCCAGTATGCGGATGCTGCCCAATACCTGTATCGTCATTGAAAGACTTCTTCGATGATCTTCAGATTTAAACTGTAGTAAAGATTCTCCCCATGCAAACAAGTCGTAGCTAAACGCCATGGCACCCATCTTTGCCAGAGCAGCGCAACGATACTGGCAATCGGGACGGTAACGTTGTTTGTCCCAATGACCATCGGGATTTAGCACTACCGGTATTTTGCCCTTATAATTTGCTGGCTTATACAATGATCCGTTGATATATACACCTGGTAAAATTTCCAGCGCAATATTTTCAATGGTATACCCGTTCATTTTCCTTTTGACTGTTATGATGGGTTTAGACATGGGTGAAGCAGGTAAAGGAGACAATTGCAATGCTTCCAATATACAAGGCTTTAATATTTGCTTTCTTGCTTCCCATTCATCCCTGTTATGATATTGTGCAGCAATCCTGTCCAGTTCGGCCCAGCCTTCTTCTACCGGCCAGCGGTAATATTCGTAATAGCTCAGTTTATATACCTTGTCCTTTTCTTTCTTCACTTTCATATCCAGGGGTGAAAGCACATTGTCAAGCGTTGTTTCCACATCATTGCGATACCTCCAGTCGGCATATCTTACCATTTTACCAGCTACCATTGTATCAGCAAATTTTATTTTAACACCGTATTTTTTTTCGATATTTCCCAACACTTCCGTTAAAGGTTTGGTGTAGGCATTGTCTGTATTGGGCTGTGCATTGAGGACAATGAATCCACCCGATAAACAAAACATAAATAGCAAAACCCAAGGCAACCTGGTAGCGAATGGCCAACGGCATTTTTTCGAATTGCCCATTAGATACGTCTTGCAGTTCTGCAGGATCGATGCATTAGCGCAAGAATCTAAAATCTGATGTTCCCGGCTTTGATGATGATGATCAACGTTAATTATTTTATTATGCATCGTTATTATTTTATTTATTCCAGTTAACTCACCAGATGTTACACGATGTTATAGACATCCCTAAGACAATGTTCTATTACTGAAGACTTGTTTAAGTGCTTGATCACTTTGATAGGCTTAAGCTTCGTAAGGGACAAATTTGTGCCTTTTTAATTAGCTCCTTGCAGATAAAAAGTACAAGAGTGCGACGCCACTGAAGCCAAATAGTAGTACTTCTGCCTGGCTCATAAAAAAATACAACTCACCGTTTTGTCCCCTTGCAGTGTAATATATCCCCCGGGCAGTTATATCGCGGGATCAAGTGGTACTTTTGGCAGCATCAAATCATGCACATTTACCGGTTTTATTTCCAAACGGTCGCACCATTGCAGGAAACTTTCATGTATTTCATTAAGCGTTTTCTTTTGCTCCGGTGTTAGTTCCAGCGCTGTTGCCCTGCTGATAGTCCGCACCGGCAAACCGCGTTTTTGCAGGAAATATTTGGCGCTCATGGGATAGGCTACATGGATCAACGGATCAACACGGCTTATCTCCGACTGTAGCCATTTTACTTCCTCCAGTTTATCGGGATCACTTGCATTGTTCACCATCCATACCAATAATTCAGGATAGAAATTACCGGAGATAGATGACATCCCTTTAGCGCCCATTTGCAAGCTATACATCGCATTGGGCGAATGGGCATCATAAAATTCAAGGGAGCTTTTTGTTTCACTTAAAATACCCAGTTTGGCCATTACTTTTTCAAGGTCAATGGAAGTGTCCTTGTGATACACCAGCCTGTTTGCTGATAACAGGGTTCTAAAAACATCTGGTCCAATTATTCTTTTATACGGCGCCGGGCACTCGTACATTCCCATGGGGATACTGCCGGTTAGCTTAAACATCTTTTCAAAATTTCTCAAAAGAATATCATCACTGTCCTCAATATTGGCAAAATGCCCGGTGATCTGGATCACAGCACTAATACCCGTATCATAAATCCGCTTTGTGAATTCCGCTTTATCCTCAATTGTTAACCCGAATGAACCGGTTGCCACCACGGGTACACGCCCATTCACATACTTCACGATATGACTAGTTAATTCAAGCCTTTCATCTTCTGTAATGCTATACATTTCACTGCTAAGGCAATTTGCAAAGAAACCCTTAACGCCCGCAGCAAGGTAAAAGTCAACCAGCTTGCTTACCACATCAAAGTCAACCTTTGCTTTCAGGTTAAATGGTGTTATCATCACCGGAACAAATTTTTTAGCACTCATAAAAGGTATTTTTATAACTTATAAAATTGAAGATTTCCCGCCATTGAAACAATGTACTATACTACTATTGTAGGGTAACATTTAACTGTTCTGCATTTTATGCCACTGCTTTTGCGGTTCTGTATTTTGTTAGCAACATACCGGCTAAAAATATCGTCAATGTTCCTACAACGATGATCATATTTTTGTGTAAAGGGCTTTTCAGAAAAGCCAGGTTTCCGGTAATCATATCCGAAAACGTCATCCACAAAATCACGATAATGCCAATGAGGGTTGCCGTTAAGGCTTCAGCATTTTTTGCTGTGCGGCTAATCAGTCCCAAAAGAAATAAACCCAACATCCCTCCCGCAAAAATTCCGGAGAGCTGCCACCAAACATCGAGTAAGCTACTTGCACCAATCATGGCAAGCCCCGTGGCTAACCCAATCAATCCAAAAACGACTGTAGCTATGTGCAATGAAAATAATTGTTGCTTGTCAGTCATATCCGGCCTGAAATATTTCTTATAGATATCCATCGTAAACACGGTGGCGGAAGAATTCATATTGGAACTGATGGTACTCATGGCGGCGGATAAAATAGCGGATACGATCAACCCAAGTAACCCGGTGGGTACCTGGCTCACCATAAAATGAGGCAATACCTTATCTGCGTAATCAGTTGGTTTTAATGAAGCGGCCAATTGAGTTACCTGTTGTGACGTAGCGGCACTGCCCAGTTTTTCAGCTGCCACTTTTAATTTTACCGGGTCAATCATTTGAGGGTGCACCTGGTAAAATGCATACAGGGCTGCACCAATTACAAAGAACAATAACGAAGCGGGCACATACATGGCAACGCACAGCCAAACCGATTTTGCTGCCTGTTTGGTCGACTTCGCCGTATGGTACCGCTGGATATAATTCTGGTCCATCCCGAAATTATTAAGATTGATAAAAAAGCCATAAAAGAATACTACCCAAAAAGTGGATTCGGTGAAATTGGGTGAGAAACTTCCAAGGCTTAGTTTATTGTCTTTCGAGGCAATGTCAATTACTTTTGAAAATCCACCCGGGACTTCTCTTACAATCAAAAACAAAATTAGTAAGGCGCCTAACGTTTTGATTATTCCCTGAACCACTTCTGTCCAGATAACGGCTTCCATTCCGCCGAGCACGGTATAAAAGATGATGCAAAGGCTCATTACGATCATAATCGATGACATAGAAAATCCCGTAAGCGCCTGCAGGCTCAATGCCATCCCGAAAAATATCGAACCCATCCTTGCAAACTGGGTAAGTAAAAAACAAATTACGGCGTAGGTTCTGGCCCATGGGCCGAAACGTTTTTCCAAATGTGTGTAAGCCGATATCTCCCCCGTATTTCTATAAAATGGAACAAAATATTTTGATGCCAGCAAGGCAGCCAGCGGCATGGAAATACTAAATACAAAGGCATTCCAGTTGCTGCCAAATGCTTTGCCAGGAACCCCAAGGAAGGTGTTGCTACTTAAAAATGTGGCATAGATCGAGAGCCCAATTGCCCATCCCGGAATCTTACCGGAAGCCCTTGTGAACTGGTCGGTGTTTTTATTCCGTTTGGAAAAGTAAACGCCTATTACTATCATCACAGCGAGATACAATACAATAATGGCAATATCCAATACCGGCAGGTTGTTCATTGTAGCAATCGTTGTTTTTTACCTAATCTTCTGATGGTTTATTTACCACATTTACCACGCCAGGCCACTTTTCATTGAGGATAGGTTTTAACTCGAGTTTGGCCGGGTCTATCTTTACGTATTTTATCCTTTCTCTCCTCCATGTATACACGATATGTACCATCCCGTCTTTTGACTGGATTACGGATGGGTAAGAATACTGGCTGATGGGTGAATCTTCCAGTACCAGTGCTGCTTCCCAGTTGATGCCATCTTTTGACACTGCTACATTCAACGGAGTTCTTGCTCCTTTTCCATTCGGAAGCTCTGGTGCAGGCTTCACATGATTATAGACCAGCAATTGCCTCCCATCAGCAAGTGTTACCGCATCCGTGCCTGAGTTGTTATTGGGCAATTGTGAAGCCTTCATCGGGCTCCATGTTTTTCCACCGTCTGTACTCCACGATTCATTGATGGTCCTGTTTTTGCTCCTGCATACCACCTGCATCCTGCCATCGGCATAGGTTAATATACTGGGTTGTATGGCGCTTATAATCTTTCCGTCATTGATCGGATCTGATTTTGACCATGTTTTCCCAAGATCTGGAGTGATCTCAAAATGAACTCTCCATCCATCTTTCTCAGTGCTTGAAGGACAGATCAGCTTTCCATCGATCATTACCGGTTTATTTTTTATAGGACCAAGAAATCCTGCAGGTAAGGCTTCCCGTTGGCTCCATGTTTTACCGCCGTCAGCAGACCGCATCATCCAGCCCGTCCAGCCTGCTACATTAGGACCGATCTTATAAAACAGCAGTAGCTCTCCATTTGGAACCTGGATCAATACCGGGTTATAACAGGCATATCGTAGAGTATCATTGACTATTCCATCCGCCACTTTTACCGGGGCGGACCATTGTTCATTGATTAGGTGGCTTGTCCAGATGCACACATCTTTATTACCTTCCTTAGTTCCACCAAACCATGCCGCGATCAAGCCGCCGGGAGTCTCAGCAATCGTAGCGGCATGACTTTCAGGGAAAGCAGCTTCTTTAAAAATAAATTCATCTTTTACAATGCCCTTTTTAAAAGGAGTAGCCGACTCAAAAAAATAACTTCCAGAACCAATTTCAAAAACTGCATTGCCATCTTCCATTTTGAGGAATGTAATCCCGTTAGCACCCTTAACCGATTGAGCGTTTTCTGTAATATCATCCAGGGATGAAGCAGGAATATAAATAATAGCTTTTGTATTGGCGGGAATAGTGATTTGCCAGTTGAAGTTTTTACGGGCACTGTCTTTCACCCAATGGCTCTTTATATTTCCGTACGTGGATTTATAACTTGCATTTACAAAATAGAGTCCATCCACTATTTCAGGCTTCATGATGATCTTTTTAAATGCAACCGATTTATCGTCCGACTTTATGCCCGCAAGATTTTCATAGTACCAGATCAACAGATCGCCCAAAAGCATTACGTGATTCTGAGAATTCATTTGCGGATTGGCGGTATTTCCATTCCATAATTCCCAGATAGTTGTCGCGCCGTTTTCTACCATATATCCCCAGCTCGGGTAAGATGTAGTCGAAGCCATTGTATACGCGATATCGGAACGACCGTGATCGGTTAAACCTCGCATTAACCATTGCGTGCCAATCACACCCGTGCTGATATGCATGTGATTTTCGATCTTTATTTTATTGTAGATATTGTTGAATACTTTTTCCTCCACGACTTCCGGCACCATACCAAAGTATAGCGGAAGAATATTGGCTGTTACGGTATTGTTATCGTAATAGTTTTTTTGAGAATTGAAGAATTTTTTATTGAAAGCCGGTTTTATTTTTTCCGCCAGAGCACTATAGTTTTCCGCATCTGCTTCTTTTCCCGCCAGTACTGCAAAATCTTTCATGTGCTGTAGCAGCCGATAATAATATGCAGTAGCCATCAATGCGCCATTGGTATTTCGCAGGCTATCTTTTGACCGGATCATTTCAAGAGATTCCGGTGGCACGCACCAATCCCCGTATTTATCTTTGGTAAGAATGTCATTTACCAGGTATTTATCCCGCATATAGTCCATCCATTTTTTCATTGATGGATAATGTTTGGTGATGGATTGCTTGTCTCCAAACTGCCGGTAGAGCATATTCGCTACAAGGATATAGGTTCCCGGCCAGGTTACATTGTCGCTGTAATAATTCCAAAATGCAGGGGCTACATCCGGGATGGCGCCTTCAGTTGTCTGCGACTGCTCAATATCATCCAGCCACTTAGCATACAATTTTTCATTATCGAATAAAAAACTCTCCCCGGTTGACCCGGTTGCACGATCGCCAAGCCATGGCTGTCGTTCATTGCGTTGGGGGCAATCTATCGGCATCCCCTTGTAGTTGGAAGCGATTCCCCACCAGGCATTTTGGTATATACGGTTGATGGTTTCGCTGGAGGTTACAAAACTACCGGTTGTCTGCAGGTCATCATATACCATTTGACCCTCAAAATTTTCAATCGAAGGAATACCGGGATAATTGCTGATCTCCACATAACGGAAACCATGGTAAACAAAAGATGGCTGCCAACTTTCTGCTGCGCCTCCTCTCAGCGTGTACACATCTGTTACTTTGGCATCCCTGAGATTGGCTACATATAATTGGCCGGTGGGTTGAAGACTTTCCCCAAACCGAAACGTTACTCTTTGTCCACGTTTACCCGATACCTTCATGTGTAAGCATCCTGAAAAATTTTGCCCCATATCGAGGATGTATTTTTCATCCCTTAACCTTTTTATCAATACCGGCTTGATGATCTTCATCACTTTCATTGGCTCGTTCTTTTGCGCAACCAATATCCCACCGGGAGCTTTCACCAATTCGGGCCTGCTCCATTTACCATCATCAAAGCCGGTGGAGTTCCATCCTGCCAACTCCTTTGTGGCATCATACTCTTCGCCGTCGTATTCGTTATTTGTACGAATGGGACCGTCTGCAGTAAATTTCCAACTGGCATTACTAACGATAGTTTTGGTGCTTCCATTAGTATATTCTATCTCTAATTGCAACAGCATTTTTGGGTAACCAAAAGTGTTTATTTTTTTAGGCTTATAATTTTGCCGCATCGTAAAAAACCTGCCATTGCCCAATACTGCTCCGATTACGTTTTCGCCGGCTTTTACCTGGCTGGTAACATCAATAGTATTGTACAAAACTGATTTACGATAATCAGTAGGCGAAGGAACCAGTACCGCGTTTTGATTTGCTTTTTTACCATTGATGTATAATTCATATAAACCCAACCCTGCGATATATACAGATGCCCTTTTTATACCCAAAGCTGATTGAAACCGCTTCCGGAAATATCTTGCGGATAGCCTGGAAAATTGTGAAATGCTGTCCCAGGCAGCGCCATGGTCATACCCGATCCACTTTGCCTTCCAATCATTTTTCTCCAATAAACCCGTTGTCCAGAATGCCGTTTCCAAAGAATTCGCGGTGCCTTTATTGGTAGTAATGATCACCTTCCAATAACAAGCGGCCCGGCTGTTTAATTTTTTGCCTGCATATTCAATATGGATCGACTGGTCTGCATTCACCTTGCCCGAATTCCAATAATCGGCCTCTCCCCTTGCAAGCTTTTCTTTTGTGGAAGCTACCATTACCTGGTAAGTTGTTTGCTGAACATTTCGCTCAGCTGATTCTATTTCCCAGCTTAAACGGGGTGAAGCAACATCGACGCCTAAAGGATTCACCAGCATCTCGCAACGAAGGTTGTGCACCTTTACCTGAGACAAAACAGGAGAAATATTCGCAAATAAAATTATCAGTAGAAGTGATTTATATAGAATGTTTTCTTTCACCATAATTTTTTTGAATGTGATAGTATCTACTGCCGTTTAAACTTCCATTCACATTGCAGTCTTGTTTATTAGGTTAGTGAACACTGTTCACCGGACTATTTATCTTTCGCCGAAAAATCAAAGTATAAAACCAGCGACAATGCCCTCACGGGATCTTTTTCATAATCATAAAAAATATTTTTCATTCCCATTGGGCCGGTGGTTTCATTTCTTTGTGTTTTAGTGCCGATGCTGCTAATGCCCTGCATAAAGGAGATATCACCCGTTGGAAAAGTGGGCTCGTAATTATGCCATTGATCCGTTTTCCAGGCGGGTGTGAACAAGCGGAAAAACAAATCCTCGTTTTCTGTATATACTGTAAATGGCTGACCCGTTGTTAAAAATTTGCACCAGTACATATTACTGTGATAGCCTTTAAACTCAGGATACACCCAGGCTTCACCGGTTTCGGTATTGTTGTATGTTTTATTCCAGGTACCAAACTGGTTTCCTTTCATACGGTTCTTCCATACGCGGTTTGGACCGTTGCCCATGTATTGAACTCCTTTCATTTCTTTTTCAGGGAAAGAAAAATTTACTCCCATGAAAGAAGTAAAATATTCTGCCGGAAAATAATTCACCTGCATCCTAATTATACCGGATGGAAAGATGGTCCACTGCAGTGTATTATAACTTTTCTTTTTATCAAAAGTTGATTCGATGATTAGATGCTCACCCTCAAAGCGGTGAGTAAAGTTTTGGAAATTACTTATGCCTTCCTGGATAATAGGGCCATTGTTAAAAGGAATAATTCCTTTGTCATTTTCAACTTTCAGTAGGAGACCGGAAGATTTCTTGATATCAATACTTACACCATTCGACCTGATTAAATAAGCCGAGTCGTTCTCTGTTAACTGGATTTTTTTGCTACCGGTAAATTTCAATGCTGCTTTTACAACAGCCGCAGGATGGGTGATTGGGAAACTCCAGGTAAATATTTCTTTGCCATCAACACCAGTGACAGTAATCAATAAAACATCATATTGTTGCCATAGTTTGGGCAGTGAAATTTTCAATGATGCTTTTTCACCTGCTTTTGCATTGGGGGCTATCGTTTTGCCATTGATAGAAGAAACGATGCCAGTATCTGTGTAATTCAATTTAACCAACTTCCAGCTAAACTTACATTGATTCAAATTGGTAAAATGATAACGATTCTCAATCGTAAATGCCCCGTCAAAGGCGGCTGTTATTTCCCGGTGTTCAAAATGTATCGGGCTCCATATTTCCTTAATGGCAAAATAACTTCCTTCCTTCTCATGGTATGGACCTACAATGCCGTCTGCCCCATGGTTTCCATCCGTATCGATCATTCCTCCTTTATCTGTACGCACTACGCCTGCATCTGCAAAATCCCATAAAAAGCCGCCTGCGCTCAGCGGGTCTTTCCACATTGCCTCCCAATAATCTTCCAGTCCGGCGCCATGACCGCCATCATACAATCCGTGCAAAAATTCGGTGGGCATCACAATATCATGTCCATGGTTATAATTGCCGATGCCGTAATTGTATTCCCTGTAATGTTGTGTTTCAAATCCACCAAACAATTGCCATGGATGCACTACGGGGCGATGTTGAATATCATTCTCGCCGAACAAATGATCCAGTTCCAGGTTATGGCCGCCTTCATTTCCATTTGACCAGAAAATAATCGAGGGATGATTTACATCATGTACCAGCATCTCCTTTACGAGTTTTGTCCCGGTGGGCGTATCGTAATTACCATGCCAGCCAGCCAGTTCATCCATTACAAATAATCCAAGGGAGTCGCATGCATCAAGGAAATGATCATCTGGTGGATAGTGGCTCATCCTCACTGCGTTCATATTCATGCTCTTCATCAGCAAAACATCTTCAATACTTATTTGCCTGCTAGTGGTGCGGCCACTCGTTGGCCAAAAGGAATGCCGGTTTACTCCTTTCATTTTCACCTTTACTCCGTTTACGTATATACCGTCCCGTTGCTTTACTTCAACAGTTCTGAAGCCAAATTTTTGAGACAGGGTATGCAATGACTTTCCATTTTTATAGATGGTGAATACTGCCTTATATAAATTGGGGAATTCAGGACTCCACAACTTTGGTGTTGAAAATTTGTTTGAAAGAAAAACATTGCCTGATTTTATCTGAACAGTTACCACTTTTCCATGTAATGATCCATCTGCATTGTAAATTTGAACCGTAGCTTTGTCAGCAGTGCCATTGGTTAGGAAGGAAGTGGAGAAACTGCCATCTGCTTTGGCATTGATTGCAATACTTTCCATAAAAGTTTCGGGCAACGCTTCCAAAAACACCGGGCGGAAGATGCCCCCAAATATCCAAAAATCCGCTTTGCGTTCTGCCGCATTTACGGAAGCATTGGCGGAATGTTTTGATACGGTTACTTCCAGCAGGTTCTTTTGCCCAAATTTGAGTAACCGGGTAATATCGTATTTAAATGCGTAGAAAGACCCCTGGTGGATAACCCCGGCAGATTTACCATTGATTTTCACTTCTGTATCAGTCATTGACCCTTCAAAAACGATCCTGATTTTTTCATGCTGCCAGCTCGAGGGAACATCAAAATTATACTTATACAAACCCTGCTCCTTCCCTCTTAAACTGTCTTTGTCAAAGCCATAATTGTATTTGCCGAAATCTTGCAATTCCCAGCAGGAAGGCACAGCGATCGTTGTACATTTCCCCGAGTTCATACCGGCAGTACAAAAGAATTCCCATGATTTCGCATCATCCTTCCCAGTACCCGACAGGTAAATTTTTTCTGTTTGCTGCGCATGCATTTGCATGAAACACACAGAAAGGAATAATATGAAATAAATATTTTTCATCAAGATTTTCGCTAAGAAATCGACTCGTTTAAGATGTCTTAAAAATCAGAAATCAAAAAATCAGCCATCAGCCATCTCCTCATATCTTGCCCGTAACTTTTCTCAACTCGTTTGCCACAGCGATTTTTTTTCCATTCGACCATACAGTCAATCCTTTTCCTTTCTTATATTTTGTTCCGGTTTTATCCCAGATGATGGTGATGATCTTTCCATGATACAAAACATTGTCAAGGCAAAACCAATCCCATCTACCTGCGGGCAACAAGGGATTTACTTCAATCACATCGGTTTCTGAGGGCCTCAGTCCTACCAACCCGGTGATAATTAAATCATTAAAAGTAGAATGATTGTAGTAGCGACTTCTTTCTTCATCTCCTTTCAGCCAGTAACCGGTTTTTTCATCGAGGTACTCGCCAATATAAGGACGGCCGCGATAATACTGCGACTCTACATAGGTTTCCAGCAGGTCGAAGTAATTGCTGTCTGCCACTACGGTTTGCCGGTAGTTATTCAACAGGTTGGCCATGGCCGTAAGTGTTTGCGAAGTAGCAAAGGGCCAAACGGCACCATCCCATTCGCACTTGCAGCAACCGTGGGTTCTGAATTGGGGATGACTCCTATCGGCTGTAGTGATACCAAACGGGGCACAAAAAGTGTTTTTATTGATAAGGTTTGTCCATGCATTCTCATAACCTTCGCCGGGCAAATTAAAGTACCAGGGAATATAGCCGATTTCTTCTTTCACATTTGCCAGGGTATCCCCTTCCTTTCTCGTTTCAAAAAACGAACTGGCCGGGCTCCATAATTTTTGCAGGATCAGTTGTTTGATCGTATCGGCCTTTTTCAGAAATAATTCTTTGACAGCGATATCACCTTTTAATGCGGCAACTTTTGATAGGGCAGTTGCATTAGCATACATATAGCTATTGATGGTAGGTCTTGCATTTTTTTCTCTCCTGCCGCCGCTGATGGTTTCTTCCATTCCATCTTTCACATCCGTTTGCCAAAACAATCCCGTCTTCAACTTCTTTTCCTGCTCCCACACAGTGTAATCGGCTTCCATATCTGGCAATAGGCTGACCAGATAATTTTTATCCTTATTTACCAGGTACCGGTTGTAAATGGCATCCGGCGCCCAACTGCTGAAACCATGAAATTTTTTCAGTGGTTTGCCATCATTTCCCCTGTACCATACTTTAATATATTCATCAAGGTATTGCTGGTTGTGAAGCCAGCGGCCTTCATTGATATGATGGCCGAATGCACAGGCGATCAGGTTATACTTATCTGCATAAGAACGATCGATCAGAAATTCTGTAAATGCAAATCCGGCCGGGGTTTTCTTAAGATGTTTTCTCAATGTCCACCAGCGATAGTAAAATATCTCTTCAAAATTCTGTTGTGGGCACTCAAACAAAGGAATATTTTTTTTCATCCATTGCCATGATTGCGCATTGGGTATTGCCGCGACAATATTTTCATCTTCCATCGCGTTGAAATAATCAACGTAATGTTTATAGCTATCGGCCTTTAATACGGAGGGTAAAGACTTTGTTTGGGCCAGGCCCGGCAGGGTAACTAAAACAACCAAAAGAAATATCACAGCGGTTTTTATCATAGTCTATTTTGAACAGCTTGTTTTTAAATATTTGATTTGATAGGCAGCTTCTTTGTCCCTGTTACCGGCTGCGGGCAAATCATATGTTTGATCAGTGGGCGTATCAGCATCCGGAAAACGTCTTATGCTGCCGGTCCGGAAGGCAATGCGCTCAACAGATTGCACCGGGGCAAAACAAATATTACTACCCGTGTTTTTTCCATTAACCGTCACAGTATAGAACCTGGTGGAAGTATTTAATTCGATCTTTATATCATACAGTTCTCCTACTTTATAAGCTGCAAGGTTCTTATTTCGATAGCCTGCCTTGGTGATGATATAACCGGTACTATCAAACGAAAGACGGATGCAGGGGGTCCCTTTTGCATCCATTAGTTCTATTTCCAACAAGCCACGATCATTTTGAGCAGGAAGTACTGAAAATTCCGTTACCAGCCTTTTTGTGTTTGGAAATAATCGCTCTGCCTTTGCATAGTCGAAAGGATCGCTGTCTTTTAATGACAATGCCTTATTTCCATCGCCGGATTTTTCAATGGAAACCGGGCACCATAAAGGACTGTATATATTCCAGTCTTTCAGCTCCGCACCATCCTTCATGCTGCTAAATACATCATTCGCCTGGTCAGTGGCTTTGTCTCTTACCGGTATATCGATTGATGAAACCCAAATATCTTCCTTGTTCATGCTATAGGTAACCCACATATTGTTACCGGGTGGCCGGCCATCCATCTCCTGTATGCCGCGTACGTATTGTGGGCCGTAGGATTTGTATGCACCACCATACCGCATAGACGTAATTTCGCCGTTTACCAACAAAAGGTTTTCATATCTGAGTCCATCATTACTAACGGAAAGGGCCAGCGGCCAACGAAATTCGGAAGGATTGTATACCGTTGCATATTTTCCATCAGCGGTTTGCTGTCCCCAAATTTTAGCATTGGCATTTACAAAACCAGGCGCCCTTGTGGGATTGTAAACCCATGTTTTCCCATTGTTGGTACTGATGCTGGTAAGTGCATATTTCCAGAGGCCCACTACTTTTCCGCCGGGTAAACGATAATAATTAAATGCCTTGTAGTCTTTTTTGAGCGGTATCAACGGATCGTTCCTGTCCGCCTCTTCCACCATTTGCTGCATTTGCAAGGGAGTTGTCAGTAACTCATCACAGGCAGCTACAAAGCCTTTGTCTGTACCTGTTTTATAAAAAGGATAGTTGGTATTCTTTTCATTGAAAGCATGGTTATAGCGCAGGAAATAGATTGGCCCAAAACTTCCGTCAGCTTTGATCTCCCTTACAACCCTGCCAATTCCGTTACCATCATTCGGATCATCGTGTGGTGCAATCACCATTCCATAGTATGCCAGAGCCAATAGTTTTTTATTCTTCGCAGTAAAAAATCCTATTCGCTGATGCATCACGGCAAAAAGATTTTTAGCACTGTCTTTTTGACCATCCTTTACAGTTCCGTCCGGAATTTTATAGGGTGGAAAAATGATAACAGGATGGTTCCAATGATAGCCATCTTTGGAAGTAACCAGCAATGTTTGCCCGGGAGGCTGATGTTCTCCAACAGGATTACTTAAATATTCAAGGTAAAAAGTATTGTTCCAATAAGCGAGCATGGAAGCGTGATTGTATGTCCAGCCAAACCCCGACACCTCACTGGTATCACTTCTATTGGCACGCAATACCTGGACATTGTGCACCCCCATTGCCAATGGCAACTGCCCATGGTGGTAATCCACATTAGAAAGGGTTGAGCCGGTGTATCGAATGGTGTCCTGTGCATGTAAAACGGCGTTGCACAAAATGCTTTGTAAAATAACGAGTTGATATATTTTTTTTATGATCATTGCTTTTGAATTGCCTGCCTGTTCTTTAATAATATTTTCACAACCTTTTTATCGACAATAAAAATAGTTCCATGTTTATGGCCAGCGGGAACTGAGATGGAATTGGTCGCCGGTACAAAGGTTTTAAAATCCTTTGTAGCTACCGCATCATATATTTTTTTTTGGTACGAATCAAAATAGATCAGCCAGTTATCTTTTACTTTTACCACAGATGGCCCTTCGGTAAAATGATCTGTAAACGCTGCTGATGCTTTACTATACGGGCCTATAGGATTATTTGCAAACGCAACTTTAATATCCCGCTCGGGCCTGGTATTATCTTTCAACACCAATACATAATCCTGTTTGGCTCTTTTTACGATTACCGCATCGATCACGCTAAAGCCCGGATCAAGGAAAAGTTTTGTATCCGAGAAATTGATAAAGTCCTTGGTGGTAGTATAATACATGCGGTGATTGTTATTCTCTTCTTCAATGCCTTTTGGAAATTTAAAAGGAACGGTGGATGCCCAAATAATGATAAATTCATCTTTCTCATCATCATAAAACAATTCCGGCGCCCATACATTTACGGTAGTGCTATCTTGCTTCATCACATTGATCAGCCGCTGCTCACTCCAATGGATAAGGTCTTTCGAAGCTGCATACCCAAAGCCTTTATTGCCATGCCAGGCCGAAGTAAAAACCAGGTGAAAAATCCCATCCGGCCCCTGAACAATTGAGGGGTCTCTCATCACCTTCTCATCTACCATCGGTTTTAAAAAGCTCGTGTCAAGATCTTTCCAATGGTAACCATCCCTGCTATAAAGCAGGCGCAGACCTTTATCCGCTGGTTCATGAAAAGAAGTGAATAGGTACACTTTTGAATTGCAGGATAAAAGCATTAAACAGCTTAATAAAACAATATTAACCGGCTTGATCATAGTTCAATTTTCTAAATGGATTCCAGTACCAACACCCAATCATTGCCGTTCTGTTCATTTCCTGGCGGATTGAAAATGCGGGTACCCTTGTTTTTAAATTTTCCAATTTGTACCTGTTTACCTTCAGCAGGACCATACCAATATGCTTTCACTTGCTGCCCGGAAATCCTTCCCAACACTACTTTAAAATCCCTACCGTTGTAAGTATAAAATAATGCATATTTTTTTCCCCTCGTTGCAAGTACACGCCGATACTTTTCACCGTTATCGGCTACTATGTTTTGATCGGGAACCCTGTCTAAATAGGATCTTGACAGCATCAATTGTTTTAGGTATTGCATCTCACCGGCTGCCTCGGCATTCAATGCTTCCCGCCAGCTTATTTTTGGAAAAAAGGATGCGCTGGTATCCCTCATTTTGTGAAATTGCATTACTGCGTTATGTCCATACGTAAAGCCGCATGCACCTGCAAATACACTCCAGTAGGCATATCGCCTGATCTCATTTGCCGTCCAGTAAGGTTCTTTGCCATCATGCAAACCGTATGGAATGCCCTCATAAGAAGGCTCCCCGTCAAATGTTGGTTTTGTTGGCTGCAAATTATAATCATGGTTCACATATCGCCAGTTGTCTTCACCATAATGCAGGGTTTCATTGGAAGAAGTATCCTGGGCATAACTTTTATGTCCAGATTGAAACATATTAAAATCGAGCCATGGCTCATTATGGAACCATTCTGAAGACGAATTTCTTCCTCTTGGATGGAAGCCAACCAGGTGATTTTTATCAACCAGCTTCAGCGTCTTACCGATCGCATTCCATGTACCCAACGCATCACTTCCTTTTATATCACCACCATTAAGCCAAACGATATTGGTTTTATTCCTGTACCGCTCTGCAAGAAAGGTTGCATAGGTTTTTGCCTGGGTTTCAGTAACAAATTTTACATTGCCGCCCCATAACGGTACCAATGCCATATAGATCCCGCGTTTAGCCGCTTCATCAATTACATAATCCACATTGTCCCAAAAATCGTAAGCAGCTTCATCGTTGAAGGAATTGCCTTCCGTTATTTTTGGTTGTGCAATGTCACGATTGTGCAAAGATGAATCTCCATAAGCATTCACGCCTCCTTTAAGATCATGCACCACCATTACCTGTATCACGTTAAATCCTTTCCGCTTCCGGTCTTCCAGGTATTGTATTGCTTCTTCTCTTTTTAGTTTATAAAATAATAACCAGCCGGTATCTCCCATCCAAAAAAATGGTTTGTTATCGGCTGTAACAAAATACCGCTGGTTGGCGGAGACTTTCAACAATGGCAAATCAGTTTGTGCGTTGGAAATCATTCCGATCAACATCAAACCTATCGTTATAATTTTTTTCATTTTTTTTACAGGCTTTTGTTTTTCATGGCATCATCGTTGTGTCACTCACTTGTACTTTTAAATCTTTGGGCAGCGATTTGACCTCATCCTCCTTCTCCTTCTCCAAAAGAGAAGGAGCGGTACTTTGTACCTTTACCATACATCTGATCTTCCAAATCAACATCGATACTTTTACCAACATAACTCAGTTACCAGGCACAAGAACGGCGCAATTTTTATTTCACTGACTAATACAGGTGCTCCAACCATAATATCCCTGTTTCTTTGGGAATATCAACACTAATCTTTTTGCCGCCTTCCACCACCACACCATTATCTGTAACCATCCCATCTTTTATACTCACAAACTTCACTTTGTAATTGCCTTTCATCTTACCAAGATCAACTTCTATATTGGTTTCATTGCCGGCAAATTTTATAATGCCACTGGCATTCTCCAATACATAATCTCCCATATTATTTACAGGTTCCATATTAGAAGCCGCCTTCAAAAATGTTTTATCAATATTGGCTGGCAACACAGGCAATGAACCTCCTGCCATGAAAACAGCCCAGCCAAATTCGGGATAGCTATCACCTGAATACACTACTGCTTTTGAAGGATACTTCAACCGGTATTCCTTTACCGCTCGGTACACCTGTTCAAAAGAGGTTTTCTTCGGCTTTAATAATCTTGCATGTTGCCTTGGCGCAAGGTTTAATCCTCCCTTGGGCTCATACGCAATTCCATCGGCCTGGTAATGCCAATAACGAATATCGATAAGATCTACAACTGAAGCATAGGCTGGGTTATTAAGAATGCTATCCTGCACATCTTTAGTTACACTCAGCCCGATAATTTGCTTTTTGCCGGTTTCTTTTTCCCAATCCCTGATCACACTCAACCAAAATTTTACAAAGTGTAGCGGCCCGGTAAACTCCTCGCCGATCAATTGAATCACTCCATTGTTATCTTTAAAATTATTAAGACTCTGACGAATGTATTTTATATGCAATTGCCTGCGAACAGGATCTGTGACATCATAAAATTGTTCCGCCATAAAGATCCTTTTATCACCAGCATAAGGTGGCGGCTCCGGGAAACTGGTATGGTTGATATTATTAGCCGTGCGCCATGGGAAATCCGCGTAATGGGCACCGGCTTCAATGATATTGTGTTGAAAATAATTTTGATTCACCAACAACAATCCCTTTTGGTCGGCAAGATCAGCGAACTGCTTTAACCGGCTCCAATAAAACAGGTTGTATTTGGTAAGATCATATTTACTCAATCCATCCCAGGCGGTCTCCTTTCCACTGCGTGCAAAAGGCAACTCGTAAAACGGTGGCCAAACTTCGCCATCCATGCGGCGGATGCGCTCATGGTCGTCCCTCCTCCGATCGTACCAAAGCCCATAGTTCTGTTCCATCCCAATGATGTTTTTAGCCTTCATGGCTTCTGTCAATTCATTGAGATCATCTGTTAAACCATTGCCCGAACGACCGGGTACAAAACGGGTGATCGCCGGAAGCGCTTTTTGAAGATCCTGGCCTTGTATGCCACCTGTCCACCAGGGAACACTTTGTCTTTTACCGGTTAAAATTTCGTTGCCCCGTATCAGTAAGCCATTTTTAATTTGCATTACTGGCGCTATTGTGGGAGCCCCGATTTTTTTTATTCCTATTTCATCAATCGTTTTTGTATTGGCCGTGCCGAGTGAAACCGGGTTGCGTTGAAACGATGAACTGATCCATTCTTTCAATTGCATCCTTGGCTTAACGGATTGCTTAATTAATTCAGCGGCCACTTCTACGGAAGGGCTGCTCGACGCTTCACCGGGATGAAATAATATCTGTGATTGTTTGTCTACATTTTTGTTTAGCCTTTCTGCAAGCTGTGCATAAAACAAGCTTCTTGGATTGATGCTGTTATTGGATTCTGTCCAGTAGCCATCGCCTGCAAACTGGCTCCAGGAACCAAACGACCAGTTTTGAGCCATTGGTGGTTGATAGCAATCAATCCTGGCGGCCGTGCAATTCCAGAACAAGCTGTTGGCAGCAGCCCAGCCTGCGCCATTCCCATCCATACCCCGGTTGCCAAAACGCAATGCATTGCCATCCGCATTTACCACATCAAACAAAATTCCGGAAGCCCAGCTATCGATGGCGCCGCTGAAATTATAGGGAAGATGCGATTCGCATTGAACAAATGCATTTGGCCCGGGGGCACAATAACCGGTTGCAAAATCGTGGTAACCGTATTCAGCATAGCAACGCTGAAACAAGGTTTGCTGCCCCGTTGTTAAAAAAGTGTAGCGCCGCTGGCCACCAATTTCTGATACAGGATTCAGTGAATTGCAATCTTCCACGGTAACCCGTTTAGAGGTTTCCAGTACACTTACTGCCGATCCTGCAAAATTTTCAAAAGTCATTTGTCTTACCCATGCATCTTCCGCATTTTCGATATTGATTGCATTCCAGCGATGATCTTCATCCTTTGGATTGTTCTTATCCCATGTAGATATGCAATGCATATTTTCTATACCTGCGTTGCTGATCCTTCCATCCCAGCGATATTTTGCAACGGAGCCTCCACCATATTTAGCGTCCAAGGCAGTCGTAATAGGAGCATCGATGGTGATGACAGACCCATGTATGCTTGTGATGGTTCTGTCGAAGAAGATATCTCTATCGCCCGGTTTCCATCCCAATGAAGAAATACCGCCACCGAAATTCGCGGTGCCAATTGTTTCGATCCATTCTCTGGTGGAAGGGCGATGAACAATTATTTTATCACCCGCTTTAAATTCAGATGCATTTTCAATTGAAAACTGAATGGCATTTACCGGAACATATTCATCTGTAATTTTAATTTCGCTGCTTACTACCCTATCATTTTGGCCGGTAATTTTTACCAGGGCGAGTCTGCCAGTGCCTGCACCAATCAGTGTGGTTCCACCTTTATTCATGCCGCTGCCCCGAAGCACTACCCCTGGTGCGCTGATCCTTAACTGTCCGAATACTTCATACTCACCTCTTTGCAATAATACGGCCCCGCGAAAGCCATCTGAATTAATGGGGAGGCCTGCTACATAATCCAATGCTGATTGAATGCGTAGCGTGGCATCTCCTTTAGCAGTGGGTACCACTACTTTAACAGCAATATTAGGAATTGCCTGTTCTGAAGCCTTGTACCCGCAAAAGGAAAAGTCGGGAATGCGATTGCCCGCGGAATCAGGAGAATACACCAGCTTTCCGTTTTTATATGCGATTGGTGATAAAGTAGCGGGGGCTTTTTTCTGTGAAAGCGCTGTGTTAACAATCAGGCAGCAAACAAATGTACATCCGAATAAGACGAGTGCACGTAGTTTTTTGATTGCGATAAAAGAGGTTGTGTTTATCAAAATTGAATTTTATTCAAGGTATGTTATGTACTGTTATTTAATAGCTCATAAAACGAGGGCAATACATTGAACGACTATTGCAAATGTTCCAATAAATCCGTCATGATTCCGCAGTTCCAATTTTCTAAACCAAAATGGCTCCTGTAAAATATTTATTTCACAAAAGCCATTTTGAATTTTAAGATCAGTTTATTTTTTAAGGGATGTTGAAGGTTTTACTTTACTAATATCCACCACACTATTCAGAAAAATTTCAATATTGCTATAACCGGTTTTGGTAATGGTAGCGGCATCAGCGGCATTGTTCGGGTTTAATTTGTTTTTAATTTCGTATGCATCCGGCATGCCATCATTGTCTGAATCTTTGTAAGGGGTGCCCTTGTACCCGGGATAACCACCCACCTGCGAAATATCTGTGATGATGCCGATCTTATAAGAATCAAGCGGCAAGCGGCGATGCTTAAACTGTGTTGTTGGAGCAACTACCTTGTCAGACACAACGACCTTACCGGTTCTTACCTGTTCAACAACTCTTTTGTCAACCGCATCTCTTACCGGCAAAATTGCCCCTGCATTTGACAGAACAAAATCCTTTGCTGTTAACGCTGGAAGAATGGTGATCTCCGGCATGGGCAGTGGTTTGTTCCATTTCATTTTCGCTGTGTACTTACCGGCATTGGGCATTTCTTCTACCTGTACTCCCCCATTCCAATTATCTTTTGTAACAGTTTCATTTCCTTCCACGACATTGCCATGCACATAGGCCCTGCCATAAACAGAATAGCCAAGATTACTTCTTCCACTTTCGGGTTTTAATATCCTGTGTGAGATTGGATGGCTTTGATCAGGAGTGGCCGGTCCTGGCTTATAGTAGTTGTTGATGATATTGTACATTGCTGTGTAATCGCCACCGTCAGTTGAACGGTGTACCCAGTTGAACACGACATTGTTGGCAAAGTTGAAAATCCCATTCCAACCGATTGAAGGATTACGGCCGGCATTATTAGCCCAAAGATTGCGAACAAAAGCGCAATTCTCACCGCCCAAGGTGCTGCCAAATGCATGGTTCCATGTATCAAGGGATTCTGCAAAGATTGAATTCTGAATGGTAATATTTACAGTTCCTAATTTGTCTTCCGGTTTTGCAACACCATGCTTCATGGGTGTGCTGTCGTTGTACATATGACGGTACATGCTCATGTTCTCATCCAGGCCCCAACTTGCGGATACATGGTCGATCATGATGTTGCCAACAGGATTACCACCAATCGCATCATCTCTTCTTCCTACCCAGGTTTCACCGCGACGGAACCGCATAAAGCGGACGATCACATCATGCGTATTCAACCAGAACGATTCACCGGCAACGCAAATACCATCGCCCGGAGCTGTCTGTCCTTCGATGGTAATATATGGTGCCCGAACCATGATGGGCGTTGCGATCCGGATAATACCGGAGACATTGAAAACGACAATTCTTGCTCCTCCCTGCTCGCAGGCCCAGCGAAGGCTGCCGGGGCCGTCATCATTCAGGTTAGTTACTACCAACACCTTTCCGCCGCGGCCACCAAAGCTATACTTGCCACCACCTTCAGCACCCGGAAATGCGGGTATATCCGCCTGTGGCAGATCTACCGGCCTTGCAGCCCATGGCACATAGGGGCGTTGATATTTTGCAGCTTCCTCCTCAATAATCGGCAGGGCGATGTTCCAGGCAGAATCGGAATGTTTGCGTGCTGCATTCATTAAGGAATCAGCGGATTTTTGAACCGAAGACGGAATGTCGGGATATTGGGCATGGGCTTGTAAACCCCAAGCTAATAACGAAACGAGCACACACACGGGAACAAATTGTTTTTTCATCAGAGATTTGTTTTTAAAAATATGAGCTAGTGTTATGTTAACTGTAATGCGACGGTTTGATTCGTGAATGGTGACTCAATGCCGTTTATATAAGGATCAACGATTCTTCGCTCCTTATTGCTGAAAATGTACAAGTGAGTGATTCTTCGCTCCTTATTGCTGAAAATGTACAAGTGAGTGATTCTTCGCTCCTTATTGCTGAAAATGTACAAGTGAGTGACACAAGGATGTTTAATTGAAAAACAAATGTTTGCAA
>JAOQAK010000078.1 GCA_025963635.1 Ferruginibacter sp. | reverse complement strand
ATGTATACAGAAATTCAGTCACTAATATCTCTGCAAAGGGTGGATGGTTTATGATATCCGGAGTGGAATTGGGGAAGGGTAAAAGAACTGCTTCCCAGGTGGAGGAGGTGGCATCTTCAAGAAGAGGAAGAAACCTGGAAATATGGCTGGATGATTTAACAACGGGAAAGCTGATTGCCACAATACCGGTTACTGCAACAGGCGGAGAAAACAACTGGAAGGCCTTTAAAAAAGCAGTGAAGAACATTAGCGGCCACCATGATGTATTTATCAAGTTTTCAGCAGGAAGCGAGCAGGTAGCTTATATTCACTCCATTCGTTTTTTGCCAGCCAAATAAATCTATAAAGTTGAGTGAACGTATAAAGTTTCACAGATATTATCATGCTTTGAGAATGCAGTTTCTGCAACTGCGGATGCAATGGTGAAAGCCAAAGATCATATACGGGTAAAATTTCAGGTGCTTCCCGGAAAACACGACTGGCGCCGTTTATTATATCCGGTTGGTTAGAAAGAAGGGCAAAGAGCAATAATCAAAAATTTAACTATGCGGTCCTTTTTATTACATAGAAAAGAATGACAACAAAAATGAAGAAAGTTATTTTAAGCCTTGCAACACTTGCAATTCCCGTTCTGCTTACCAAACTGTCAGCACAGGTAAAACAGGCTGAGAACCCGATTATTTTTGCCGATATTCCTGATATGGCAATGCTTCGTGTAGGTAATACTTATTACATGAGCAGTACCACCATGCATATGAGTCCGGGAGTGCCGATCATGAAATCGAAAGACCTTGTAAACTGGAAGCTTGTAAACTATGCTTACGATACATTGGCGAATGTTGATGAACTAAATCTCGACAATGGGAAAAGCACTTATGGAAGAGGATCATGGGCCAGCAGCATACGCTACCACAATGGTACGTACTATGTAAGTACGTTTGCCCAAACAACAGGCAAGACCTATGTGTATACAACAAAGGATATAGAAAAAGGACCTTGGAAAGTGTCTTCTTTCAAACCTGCTTACCATGACCACTCACTATTTTTCGACGATGACGGTCGTGTTTATATGATTTACGGTGCAGGCAAACTAAGACTGACTGAACTCGATGCTGATGCCTCTGGTATAAAACCCGGCACTACAGAACAGGTTATTATAGAAAATGCAAGTGCACCGGCTGGTACTAACATTAATCTTCCTGCTGAGGGTTCTCAACTGTTTAAGGTTAATGGCAAATATTACCTGTTCAACATCACCTGGCCCGGAAGCAGTATGCGTACTGTTGTTGTTCACAGAGCCAATAAAATTACCGGCCCCTATGAGGGCAGAGTTGCCCTGCAAGATTTAGGCGTAGCACAGGGTGGATTGATTGACTCACCTGATGGTAACTGGTATGCTTACTTGTTCCGTGATTTTGGTTCTGTTGGCCGTATACCCTATTTAGTTCCCTTAAAATGGGTAGATGGTTGGCCGGTACCAGGAGTTGACGGTAAAGTGCCGCAAACGCTTAATCTTCCCGCCAGTACAGGCTTGATGCCCGGTATTGTGGCATCCGACGAATTTAATCGTCGCAAGGGAGAGCCTGCATTGCCCTTGGTTTGGCAATGGAACCATAACCCTAACAACAAACTCTGGTCCGTTACTGAAAGAAAAGGCCATCTCCGTCTTAGAACCGGACGAGTTGATACGTCTTTCCTATTGGCAAAAAATACATTAACCCAACGCACCATTGGACCAGAATGTACAGGCTCTACATCTATTGACGTATCAAACATGAAAGACGGCGACTTTGCCGGTCTTGCATTATTGCAGCGGAGATATGGCCTTATTGGTGTTAAATATAACAACGGAGTCAGATCAATTGTAATGGTTAGTGCAGAATCGGAAAGGCCTGTTGAGATGCAAAGTATACCTCTTCCCCGAGACAAGGTTTATTTCAAAACTGAATGCAACTTCAGGGATCGTAAAGACATAGCTAATTTCTTTTACAGCCTTGATGGTAAATCATGGACATCTATTGGTTCACAACTTAAAATGGCTTACACACTACCTCATTTTATGGGCTACCGTTTCGGCTTGTTTAACTATGCTACCAAAAACGCGGGTGGCTTTGCAGATTTCGATTTTTTCCATATACAAGATCAGATCACTCAAAAGAATTAAACCTTTTATGGGTTAATCAGTAGTGGGTCTTACTACCGGCCCAAACTGGCCAACTTTTATAGCGTATGCAAGCAGGTATTTTAAATAAAACGTGTACATGAATTAGGGGGCTTTAGGATAAGCCCGAAAGATGCTATGAAAATATACCTGTAGAAGTGAGTGACACAACGGTGAAGCCATGAAAAGCTTCTGCTGGTTCCCCAAAAAATTACAACATAAAACTCTTTTTAAGATGTAATCATCATTTCAGCCGACTCCTCCTGCACTTTTTCAGCAGAAGTTTTAATACGTATTATTCTTCCGCCAACTATGAGAATTATAAAGGCAGTCAAAGCGCAGGAAGCCATAACCCCGGTCATAGGTAATGCGGTTCCGTTATTTAAATAACTTACCAATGCAGATGTAAAGGCTCCAATTCCCATTTGTACGCTTCCTAACAGAGCCGAAGCGCTTCCTGCATTTTTGCTGAAGGGCGCAAGTGACAGGGCAGAAGTATTGGGAAAAGTAAAGCCCTGGCAACTAAGAAAAAGGAAGCATAAAAATATGCTGCCGTATAAACCTGATAAACCCAACATTGTACCTGTAAAAAGTAGCATCCCGGTAATTGATTGGCATAAAAGCGCAACTACAACTATCTGCTCACTTTTATATTTTCTTAATAAAACTGTATTTAGCTGGCTTGAGGTGATCAGTCCTGCTGCAACCATAGCAAAGATCCACCCATATTGTTTTTCTGATACTTTGTATAATTCCATAAAAACGGAAGGAGAGCCGGATATGTAAGCATACAAACCTGCCGAAGCAATTGAGCCGGCAAGCGCGTAAGTATAAAATTGTGGTTCTTTTGCAACACTTAAAAACCCATTGATGATTGGTTTTGGCTTTAATGAAAAATCAGGGTCTGGTTTTTTACTTTCGGGCAAATAAAAGTGTACGGCCAAAAGTATCAATGCCGACATTATAGTCAGCACCACAAATACATAGTGCCAGCTAAACTCCGAACTCAGGTATCCACCAAGAGTGGGAGCGATGATAGGTGATACGCCGACTACAAGCATCAGCAGCGAGAATACTTTTGCATTTTCACTTACCGGGAAAAGATCCCGTACCATTGCTCTTGATGCTACCATACCTGAACAGCTTCCCAATGCCTGTAATAATCTTAACCATATTAACTGGTCAGCCGACGTTGCCATTGCACAACCGATTGATGCAATTAAATAAGCAGATATTCCTATGTATAAAGGTCTTTTGCGGCCATATCGATCCAGTAGTGGCCCATATAGCATTTGGCCAAATGAGATGCCGATAAAAAAGCTGGAAAGTGATAAGGAGATTTTGGCAACAGTCGTATGTAGATCTGCGGCAATAGAAGGGAATCCCGGTAAATACATATCGATTGAAAACGGTCCAATCGCAGATAAAAGACCTAATACCAGGATTGTTTGAAATTTCTTGCCTCCCTTCATGCTGTTTGTAAGTTGTAAAATTGTGCCAAAAGTCAGCAAGCAAAAGTCAAAAGGTAATGGGACCGCATAACCGGTAACAGGAAACTGGCAACAGGTAACCCTAATCGAACAGGTCAGAAGACAAATACCTGTCGCCTCTATCGCAGATGATACAAACAATAACGCCCGATGTAAGTTCTTTGGAAAGTTCAACAGCGGCATGTACCGCACCGCCACTGCTCATGCCACAAAAAATGCCTTCTTCACGGGCAAGTCGTTTGGTCATAATCCGTGCATCTTTTTCATCAACTTCAATAGTCCGGTCTATTCTTTCTTTCTCGAAGATCTTTGGCAAATAAGCCTCCTGCCATTTGCGAATGCCGGGAATGTGAGAGCCGTCACTTGGCTGGCAACCATTAATTTGAATACCAGGGTTTTTTTCTTTCAGAAAACGCGAAACACCCATGATCGTGCCGGTGGTGCCCATTGCAGAAACAAAATGCGTGACTTTGCCATCTGTGTCTCTCCAGATTTCGGGCCCGGTCGTTTTATAATGCATGATCTGGTTGTCGGGGTTGCCGAACTGGTTCAGCATCAGGTAACCACCTTTTGCAACCTGGGCCACCGCATAGTCTATAGCTCCCTCCATTGATTGTTCTTTAGGGGTCAGGGTAACTTTAGCACCAAAAGCCTGCATGGTCAGTACCCTTTCACGTGTCGCATCTTCAGGCATCACGATTTCTATTTCAACATTGAAAAGGCTTGCCATCAATGCAAGTGCAATCCCGGTGTTACCACTGGTAGGTTCAATTAGTTTAATGCCTGGTTTAATCTCGCCACGGTCAATAGCGCCTTTTATCATGCCATAGGCTGCCCTGTCTTTTACACTTCCGCCGGGATTGTTTCCCTCGAGCT
>JAOQAK010000068.1 GCA_025963635.1 Ferruginibacter sp. | reverse complement strand
CTGATATCTGTAAGTCTTATAGTGTAGATGGGATCCTGTTTTTTAATGAACGGAACGGCCCCCTTTTAAATGCCTTGGGAGCAAGTCATTCCCAGTCAATCGATTCTTCCAGGGCAACTTGTTTTTGTGAACATCATCAGCGTGCAGCGAAAGAGCGGGGAATAAACTTTGGACGAGCAAAAGAAGGCTATGTAAAGCTGGATAAATTTGTGCAAGCCTCGCTCAAAGGTGAGCGTCCCAGTGACGGCTACTATGTTGAGTTTAACCGGTTACTACTGGAATATCCTGAAATTATTGCGTGGGACCAATTGTTTGACCAGGGTAAGCACCAGGTCCTGGGACAGGTATATGCAGCAGTAAAAGGCGTTAATAAAAACCTGCAGGTAGGTTTTCATGTTGAGCATGTTAATTCTTTCAATCCTTTTTACAGGGCTACCCGCAATTATGAGGACCTTGCTACAAAAGCGGATTTTCTAAAAGTGGTAGCCTATAATATCTGCGGTGGTGAACGATATGCAAATTTCATTCATAATATCGGTTCTACCGTGTTTCGAGATGTTCCCCCCGAGGAATTGATGCGATTTAATAATCACCTGCTTAATTATGGTAACGAAGCTTCACTGGAAGAACTTCCAAAAGCAGGTCTTTCCCCTGATTATGTCTTTCGTGAAACACAACGTGCGCTGGCAGGTGTAAAGGGAAAGTGTAAAATATTACCGGGAATTGATATTGGTATTCCTACTAAATCAACCAGCCGGAAAGGATCTCCGCAGGATGCATATTTAGCTACGGCGGCTGCATATAAAGCCGGTGCGCATGGGGTTATTTTGTCAAGAAAATATTCTGAAATGGACCTGGAAGACCTTGAGGGAGCCGGACGGGCCATCAGGGAAGCGGTTAAAAATAAAAGTTAAGGGGTGGACTTCAGGAAACCTGTAGTAAAAGTGATTGTGAAAGACCCGGGCGTTTAAAAAAAACAGGCATAAGCAGCACTATAAAAGCATCCTTTTTATACTGTTGAAGCGGCAAAAAGCGAGTTTGATTTTTTTGAGCCAGGCGGGATTACTACTATCCTACAGCCGTTGCGTCGCACTTGTTAGCGGCAACGCCCTGAGGAACGAAGAGCAGTTACGCTTATCCCGAAATTACTTCGGTGACTTGTACTTTTTCTCGCTACTTGACAATTATGAAAGACAGTAATTTATCCCATAGAAGTATCAATAATAGAAATATTTTAATCATGGAAACAACAGAATTGCAGAATGAAGGACCAGGCCGTCGAAACTTTTTAAAGCAATCAGCACTTACAAGCCTTGCACTTGCAGCCAAACCTTTGATTTCAATTGCTTCGTCTACTGTAACTGAACAGATGGATGGTCAGCAAGCAAAAGCACCCTGGTACAATACTGTTACCCGATGGGGACAAATTAATATTACAGAAAAAGATCCTGCACAATACGATATTGCCTGGTGGCGAAAATTTTGGAAGGAGACAGCAACAGAGGGGGTGATAGTGAATGCGGGAGGTATTGTTGCATATTATCCCACGCTTATTCCACTCCATCGTAAAGCAGAATACCTGCAGGGCCGCGACCTGTTTGGCGAAATATGCCGCGCAGCACATGAGGATGGAATTGTGGTATTTGCACGGATGGACTCAAACAGGGCTCATGAAGAATTTTACCAGGCACATCCTGACTGGTTTGCTATTGATGCGAATGATAAACCTTATAAAGCTGCTGATCTTTATATTAGCTGCGTTAACAGTCCTTATTACCAGCAGCACATTCCGGCTATACTTACTGAGATCTCCCAAATGTATCATCCTGAAGGTTTTACCGATAATAGCTGGAGTGGACTTGGCCGTGAATCTATTTGTTATTGTGAAAATTGTAAAAAAAGTTTCCGCGACAAAACAGGCCAGAACATTCCTTCAAAGAAAAATTGGGATGACAAAGTTTATAAACAATGGATCAGGTGGAACTATGACCGTCGCCTGGAGATCTGGGATTTAAACAATCGAACTACAAAGGCAGCAGGCGGTCCCAATTGTATCTGGTCGGGCATGAACAGCGGCTCTATCAGCGGACAGAGCAGAAGCTTTCGGGATTATAAAGAGATCGCTAAAAGAGCTGACATTATTATGCTCGATGACCAGTCCCGCTCCGATACAACAGGATTTCAACACAATGGCGAAATTGGAAAACTTGTTCATGGAATGTTGGGATGGGAAAAACTTGCGCCTGAAAGCATGGCAATGTACAACCATCAAAAGCCTTGGTTCAGGCTGGCAAGTAAGCCGGAGGCTGAAGCAAGAATGTGGATGGTCAATGGCATTGCCGGTGGGATACAACCCTGGTGGCACATGATTTCAGCCTACCACGAGGACCGGCGGATGTATCATTCGCCCACTCCTATATTTCGCTGGCATAAAACCAATGAAGCTTACCTGCTGAATAGAAAACCGGTTGCGAATGTAGGAGTAGTTTGGTCTCAGGAGAACATGGATTTTTACGGTCGTGATAATACCAACGAACAGGTAGAACTGCCATGGCGGGGAATCATAAACGCACTTATCCGCGCTCGGATCCCCTACCTAACCGTTCATGCAGATCATATTGACCGGGACGCATCTCAATTCTCAGTGCTGGTGCTTCCGAACCTGGCAGTTATGACCAACGGGCAGGTCGCTTCGGTACGACGATTTGTTGAGGGCGGAGGAAGCATTATTGCTACCGGGGATACCAGCTTATTTGATGAATGGGGCGATCCACGTGCTGATTATGCACTTTCTGATCTCTTTGGTGCACACCTGGTCACTCCACGAACTTCGAAACCCGGTCCTGCGATCGAAAAAATGGCAGGCGAAGCCTACCACACCTATATGCGGCTGACCCCGGAATTACGGGCACAGATGGTTGGACCACACACAGGAAAAGAACCCGCGGTGACAGGTAAACGTCATCCTGTTTTGAAGGGCTTTGAAGAAACAGATATTTTACCTTTCGGCGGATTACTCGAACCGCTAAGAATAGATAGCGGTGTTGAAGTACTCATGACGTATATCCCGCAATTTCCTACTTACCCACCGGAAAAGTCTTATATGCGGGAAGCCAAAACAGACATTCCGGCGGTGATAACAAAGCCGACAAGGAAAGGTGGGCAGGTTGTCTTTTTACCTGCTGATATAGACAGGCAGTTTGGGCGATCCAATCTTCCCGATCATGGCAACCTGCTTGCCAATATAATCCGCTGGACCGTTAAAGGCGATTTACCCTTAACCGTGCAGGGGGCCGGGTTGGTAGATTGTCACTTATACCAACAATCGGGAAGGCTGGTACTGCACATTGTTAACCTGACCAGTGCTGCAACCTGGCGTCAGCCGTTGGACGAATTAATTGCCATCGGGCCTTTAAAAGTGAAAGTGAAATTGCCAAAAGCTGTATCTGGAAGGAATCTTCGGACTTTGGTTTCAACCGGTAAGATCGCAGCAACTGTTGCCAATGGATACTCCCAGTTCGAAATCAAATCCATTCTGGATCATGAAGTGATCGTAATATCATAATTAAAACCAGTTAAATCAATATTTAAATGGTCAGAATAATTGCTTGTGCTTTTTAGTGTTAGTAGTGTCAGGTATCAGTGGGCAGTCAGGAAAAGGACTCGTTGGGGCTCACGGTTTTATTAATAAACGCTTAATGATCCATTGATAGAGTATGTTGAACGGAGCGTCAAGAATGTTCAAAAAAAGATTTTTAGTTTGTACAATAAAAAAAACAGAACAACAATCAATACAAGGAGTAAATAAATAATGAGTAATTTTTCATTCTTCAGGGTACCGCAAACAATCATTTATGGACGATCATCTTTTGAAAAGGTTGGATCAGAAGCAGCCTTAAGAGGAAAGAAAGCCTTGATTATTTGCGACAGAATAATGGAGGATCTCGGAAATACAGCGACTTGTAAAAGTTATTTGAAAAAGGAAGGTGTTGAAAGTTGCGCTTATTCAGGGGTAAATTCTGAACCGACAGATGAATATGTAAGTGAAGCTTTGAAAATTTGCTTAAAGGAAAGTTGTGACTTAATTATTTCTCTTGGTGGAGGAAGTTGTATTGATACAGCGAAAGCAGTTTCAGTTATAGCTACAAATGGAGGTTATATTGGCGACTATATGGGTGGTAAAAAGATCGCTTCTGAAAAGCCCGTTGCTCATATAGCTATTTCCACTACTGCAGGTACAGGTTCTGAAGCAAGCGATGTTACCGTCATCATTAACGCGTCGACCGATGAAAAAATGATGATAAAGCAACCGGCTTTTATGCCTGAAGTTGCAATTGTCGACTCAGTATTAACAGTATCATCGCCAAAAGACGTTACTGCAGCAACAGGTGTGGATGCCTTAACTCATGCCATTGAAGCTTATTTATCAAAGAAGGCGCATCCACTTACTGATACACTTGCATTATCCGCAATGAAGTTAATTGTAGCTAATATCCGTAAAGCATATAACAATGGAAATGACCTGGAAGCAAGAGATGCGATGTCATTAGGATCGTTGCAGGCCGGAATGGCTTTTACAAATGCTTCAGTTGCGCTGGTTCATGGAATGTCTCGTCCTATAGGGGCTTTATTTCATGTACCACACGGTATTTCAAATGCAATGCTTTTGCCCGCTGTGTTAGAATATAGCAAAGAAAATTGCATTAAACGTCTTGCAGATTTAGGAAGGATATTTTCTGATAAAACAGCATTTGGTTCTGATGAAGATGCAGCAGAATTTGCTATTGCAGAAGTGAGCAAATTATGTTGTGATTTAAACATTCCAAATTTGAAAAATTATGGAATAGATCAGGAAAAATTTGAGGGACTTATCGGAAAAATGTCTTTCGATGCATTAAAGAGTGGAAGTCCTGCAAATAATCCAAAGGTGCCTACCCAGGAAGAAATACAAGGCCTTTACCGGGTTTGCTATGACTACGATTTCAAGGATGTTTAATCAGGAAGGTTTTGAAGCTAAAAAACAAAAATTCAAGACTAATCGATTGAATGTTCTTTTTTAAAAAATCGATAATGCTTTTGCTATGTCAGGGCAAAAGAACTTACTTTCTTACATTTAATTAGTGGATCTCTCCAGGTTCAATTTTAAGTTCCTTTAAAAATAAAAAGAGCGCTAATGTCTATAGATCCAGAAAATGGTTTTTCCGTTGGAGGCAAGTTACCACGCCGTAACTTCCTTCAATACGGTACTGTACTTGCAGGCGGAATGATGCTTTCCCCCCTCTTTTCAAAAGCCGGGATAACTACGGATATTCCTGTTGATAAAACACTGATATGGTACCAGAAACCATTACGCATTATGCATACAGTTTTGCGTGAAATAGACGCCAAAAAATATGATGCGAATGCTGTAGTTGATTACCTGAAAAAGGGCGGATATAATACTTTATGCGTAAACGCGGGAGGTATTGTAGATTTTTTTCAAAACCCGCTTCCTGCAGCCAATGTGGACCGTTTCATGGGTAGCAGGGACATTTTAAAAGAGATTACTACAGCCTGCAAAAATGCTGGAATTAAAGTGATAGCGCGTATTGATTTCAGGGGTGCTGAAGAACATGTTTACAACAAGTTCCCTGATTGGTTTAAAAAGGACCCCGATCAGAATCCTGTTAAGACAACCAATACCAACCCTGTATTATATGAATCGTGTTATTCCGGCCAATACCGGAATAAATATGCGAATGACTATGTAAGCTACGTGCTGAAGAATTATGCGGTAGATGGCATTTGGCACAATTCGCCCGGCTCAAACGGAATTTGTTATTGCCCCTACTGTAAATCATCGTATAAAGCAGCTTCAGGAAAAGATATTCCGTTGCTTAAATCAGCTTCAGAAGAAGATATCGACCGGTACATGGTTTGGAAAGTACAGGTAGCAGACGAGTACATGGACCGGATAAAAAAGACCGTTAAATCATTCGGCCAGGATAAGGCTTATACTGCAGAAGTATTTAGTATTTATGGTGTCGGTCAAAAGATAGACTCAGGAATAGACCTTGATAGTGCCCGCAGGCATTTTGATATTCTGGTAAGTGTTGCTTTTCTTACCGAAAACGGGCAGGGGCAGTTTTTCCCGTATGAAAATTTAAATTACGGCAGTACTATTATCAAATTTCTTAAATCCATGGTACCAGAAAAAGAAGCTGTTGTAATGTATGGCGGCAATGGTACTACACATAGGTTGGTAATAGATCCACAGCAGGATTTAAAGATTTGGTTATGGCAGATTTTATCAGCAGGTGGCCGGTTCTGGAACTGTTATTTTACCAATG
>JAOQAK010000059.1 GCA_025963635.1 Ferruginibacter sp. | reverse complement strand
TCTTCTTCTTCATTTTTCCCTGGCAAAGTCTGTTGCTGGTTTGTGCGGGAGGTGAGGAGGTTGCGTCAATTCATTTTTGTCGCAGCATTTGCAAATGAAAAATTTTGCTTCGGATGCGCAACGTCCCCTGGCTTACACACGTGCCGGTGAGGAGACGTTGCCGGGAAGCGGCAAGTGACTCGTGTCTTTCTTGTATATGGCGCCATGAAAAATTAGCATCCCATACATTTACACAAGTCCGAAGGACTTCAATATGAATAGCCGTTGGTGAAACCAATGGATGCAAACAATGTATGCGTCAACCCTAACGGGGTTGAATAGTATATTTTCAAATTCGCTCCCGGAGCTTGATTTTCATATTAACTTCTTTTTATTATCTTGACGTATCAATCACCTCCAAAACTTAAATCCATGGTTGAATCATTCGAAAAAATTCCTGTACAGATATTCCCCGCACCGAAAGAAGGTTCCCTGTTTGCTGCCGCTGAAATTGCTGCCCTGATCAAATCAAAACAATCCATCGGGCAAACATGCGTACTGGGACTTGCTACGGGTTCTACGCCCATCAGTCTTTACCGGGAACTTGTACGCTTGCATAAGGAGGAAGCACTGAGCTTTCATAATGTGATTAGTTTTAACCTGGATGAATACTATCCACTGGAGCAGGATGCGGTTCAAAGCTATTGGAGTTTTATGCATCAATATCTCTTTGATCAGATCGACATTAAACCGGAAAACATTCATATCCCCAGTGGAGAGTGGCCAAAGGATGAGATAAAAAAATATTGCCAGGATTTCGAAAACCTGGTTGATGCGGCAGGGGGGATCGACCTGCAGGTTTTGGGAATAGGTAACAACGGCCATATCGGCTTCAATGAACCGGGGTCGAGCATTTACTCAAAAACAAGATTGGTAACGTTGGAGAATTCTACACGAATGGCCAACGCAAAAAACTTTCAAAATATCAGCAGGGTGCCAAGGCTCGCCATCACCGCCGGGATCAGCACCATTATGAAAGCAAAGCGCATCATTTTGCTCGCCTGGGGAATGAAGGCGGGCATCGTAGCAAAAGCAGTTGAAGGAAATATTACAGAACAGGTCCCGGCAAGCCTCCTGCAAACGCACAATGACTGTCTCTTTGTTGTTGATGCGCAGGCCGCTTCTGAATTAACGCGTATCAATTACCCATGGCTCACAGGTGAAGTTGAATGGACAGACCGCATGATCCGTAAGGCTGTTGTAAATATGAGCATAAAAACCCGAAAGCCGGTGCTGATGCTCACCAATAAAGATTATAATGATTATTCGTTGGGCGACCTGCTGGTGGAAAAAGGTGATGCCTATGAAATCAATTTACAAGTGTATTACATGCTGCGGGATAGCATTACCGGTTGGCCAGGCGGTAAACCCAATGCAGTGATTCCCCGCCACCCTGAAAGAAGCGAGATACAGCCTAAGCGTTGTGTAATTTTCTCGCCCCATCCTGATGATGATATCATTAGCATGGGAGGTACTTTCATGCGGTTGCACGACCAGGGGCATGAAGTACATGTTGCTTATCAAACCAGCGGCAATATCGCTGTAACGGATGAATTCGTAACGAGGTTCCTCGATTTCGCAGTAGGCTTTGAAGAGTTAAGCGGGATTGACAGCAGCACCTCTTCCGCCATTTTGGATAGAGCCCGCCGCTTTCTTGAAAGTAAAAAACCCAGGGAAGTAGATACGGATCAAATCCGCCAGATCAAAGGTCTGATCAGAAGATGCGAAGCCCGGGCAACCTGCCGGTATGTTGGCTTAAAAGAGGAGCAGATATATTTTCAAAATCTTCCCTTTTATGAAACCGGCACCATCCAGAAAAATCCGATGGGCGAAAAAGATGTTCAAATAACCATCGCATTGCTCCGCCGGTTAAAACCGCACCAGATCTATTGTGCAGGCGATCTCGCCGATCCCCATGGCACTCATAAGGTTTGCCTGGATATCATATTTGAATCTTTAAAGAGAATCAAAGACGATGGTGATGAATGGATAAAAGACTGTTGGGTTTGGTTATATAAAGGAGCCTGGCAGGAATGGGATATTTCAGAAATTGAAATGGCAATTCCTATGAGCCCTGACCAGGTAATGAAAAAAAGATACGGGATATTTATTCACCAGTCGCAAAAAGATATGGTGCCCTTCCAGGGAGATGATAGTCGTGAGTTCTGGCAGCGGGCCGAAGAAAGAAATGCCAATACAGCAAACCTCTATGCAAACTTAGGCCTAACCAAATACGCAGCCATGGAAGCTTTTGTAAGGTGGCATTACTGATGCTTTCTAAGAAGCTGTTTAATTTTTTTTATTAATGCCACGAATGCACGAATTTCCGCGGGGATTTTTAGTTTAATTTGATTTTATTCGTGCCAATTCGTATAATTAGTGGCTTTAAAAATCGCCATGGTAAGCCGTGAAATTATTTTTGAACAGCTTCTAAGAAGCGAAAATTTGGTGCAACGCGTTATTTACTTCGGCTGCTTTGTTCATGATCATAAAATGGCCTCCCCCTTTGATAATATAGTCGGGTGTAAGCTTGCGAATGGGAAAAATATTGTCGGCATCGCCATGTACATGAAATATTTTTGGAGGCTGCCAGTCATTGCGCCATTTCAGTACTTCGTTGATGGCCCAATCCATATACACCTGTGGGGCATTTTTACGGTAAGCACGAACCATTTCTATTTCATCGGGCTGGCTTATACCAATAAACCTGTTTTGGATAGGTTCTGTTATTTTATACGAACGCATCGGGAATATTCTATTGAGCCTCAATATACCAGCGGTCTTCATCCAACGGGGCAATTGCTTATGGGATTGTATGCTGGAAATCAGGATCACTTTTTCAACCGGTACCAGTTTGGCAATTTCGATGCTCATCATTCCACCAAAAGAAAGGCCCATTAACACAGGGTTTTCGGCCTTGATCGCCTTGCTCATCCTCAAGGCGTAACCGGCGATGGTTTCGCCCGGCAAAGGGGTAAGCCAGGGCAAACATATCAATTCGTAACCGGCTACTTTTAAACGGGAAAAGGCCCGTTCATCTGCTCCTAATCCGCTGATACAATAGATGGTTTTCATACTGTTTATTTTTCAATGGATTGAAATCCATTGTTACAAGATTGACCGAGCCTATGGCTCTGGAATTTTTATGGACGGAATGGTTCGATTTCACCACCTGGAATATTATACTAGTGCTATGTTAAGTGTAATGTGACGGTTGATCGTGAATGGTGAATGGTCAATCGTGAATATTGACCATTCACCCTTGACAATTCACGCTTAACATAACACTAGCAACAAATAGAACGAGTGTTGTCGATGAATGGTATTTCCGCTCCGATTGCGGCGGGTCCTTCACGACTCGTTTTTTGAATTGTAGCTTTAGTTGTGAAGAGACCCGCCTGGGAAGTCTGTAACTACGTATCCTTCAATTATTAGCCATTAACCTTTCACCATCAACCTTTAACCGTCTCAGTCTATTTCTTTGGCAAAACATATGTCTCCACATCATCAATGGTGATATTCTTTCCGGAAAGAATGATCAGCCGTTCAACCACGTTTCTCAGCTCACGGATATTACCTGTCCAGTTGTATTCTTCCAACAATTTCATCGCATCAGGTTCAATTGCCTTTTTCGTTTGACCGTATTCCACAGCGATGGTTTCTAGGTAATATTCTATCAGAGAGGAGATGTCTTCGCGGCGTTCATTTAAAGAGGGCACATGCACGATGATGACTCCCAGCCGGTGATAAAGATCTAACCTGAAATTTTTATTTTCAACTTCCTGCAACAGGTCTTTGTTGGTGGCTGCTACTACCCTTACATCCACACTGATGTCTTTATCTGCACCCACCCTTGTAATTTTTCCCTCCTGCAGGGCACGCAATACTTTTGCCTGTGCACCCAAACTCATATCCCCTATCTCATCTAAAAACAAAGTGCCTCCGTTGGCCTGTTCAAATTTACCGATCCGTTGCCGTATGGCCGAAGTGAAGGAGCCCTTCTCATGCCCGAATAATTCACTTTCGATCAATTCGCCAGGGATCGCGGCACAGTTTACTTCTACCATTGGGCCGTTGCTGCGGTTACTTTTTTCATGTATCCAACGGGCCACCAATTCTTTTCCAACACCATTTTCACCGGTAATCAACACCCTTGCATCGGTAGGCGCCACCTTTTCTATGGTATCCTTAATTTTTTTAATGGGCTTGCTGTTGCCGATCATTTCCATCACCTTACCCACTTTGCGCTTAAGCACTTTTGTTTCGGTGACCAGGGTTTGCTTGTCGAGTGCATTGCGTAGGGTGATCAGCATCCGGTTAAGATCGGGGGGCTTGCTGATGTAATCGAAAGCGCCTTTTTTTACCGCCTCCACGGCAGTTTCGATATTGCCATGACCGCTGATTACTATGATAGGGACATCCGCGTTGACCACTCTTGCTTTTTCCAAAAACTCAATTCCGTCCATTTTCGGCATCTTAATATCACATAATACCACATCATACGTAGTTGCGTTAAATTTCTTCAGCCCTTCTTCACCATCCGCAGCTTCATCAATTTTGTATCCTTCGTAACTCAATATTTCAGAGAGAGTTTTACGTATTGCCTTTTCATCATCAATAATTAAAATACTTGCCATAGATCTAAAACTTTTTTTGTGGGTTGGATGCTAAACTGCATCCTTCAAAAGTAAAATCAAAAGTAATGATTTATGCACACCAAACGCTTATCCTTTGTTTCGTATTGCTTTTGTCCACATGCAATTAACCAGTCGCCGGGGCAGGTAAACCAGGTAATGATCGGTGCTAACCCCATAGAAGTTTTGTGAGGGGACGAATCGTAAAATTTGCGAATGGTTCATTGCCATTTTCTCCATACCGCAATAAAAAAGGGCTGAAACAAAGTTTCGACCCCTTAAAATTTAAATATTATAAAAATAAATCTTCAAAAAAGAAGACTTACAAAACAGCGCTTCTTAAAATTCCTTTTTGTAATCGAAAATACTTTATTTCTTCATATACATTACTTCCTTCACCAGCTTCACCGTTCTTGGAATATCGGGCAGGTAAAGAGCCACCAGGTTAGGTGCATAGTGCATGGGAGCATCTACAGAGGTAATTCTGCGGATCGGCGCATCGAGGTAATCAAAGCCCTCTTTCTGTATGCGGTAAGTTATTTCAGAAGATACCGAAGCGAATGGCCACTGCTCTTCAACAATTACAAGGCGGTTGGTTTTTTTAACACTTTCCAGAATGGTAAACCAGTCCATCGGGCGGATCGTTGCCAGGTCGATTACTTCTGCTTCAATACCTTCTTTGGCCAGTTCCTCGGCAGCTCCCAACGCCACTTTCATCATTTTATTAAATGACACGATGGTCACATCTTTTCCGTGCCGTTTAACAAAGGCTTTGCCAATGGGCAACAGATATTCTTCCTCCGGCACATCGCCTTTTTCGCCGTATAGTACTTCGGCCTCCATGAACATAACAGGATCATCATCACGTATTGCGCTTTTCAGCAATCCCTTTCCGTCGTAGGGATTACTAACGGAGACTACTTTTAAACCGGGGATATTTGCGTATAAAGATTCAAAAGCGGTGGAATGCTGTGCGCCCAACTGGCCTGCACTTCCTCCCGGCCCGCGGAAAACGATGGGGCAGCCTACCTGCCCGCCGCTCATCGCCAGCATTTTAGAAGCGGTATTGAGAATCTGGTCAAGCGGTAAAACTGCAAAATTCCAGGTCATAAACTCCACTATAGGACGAAGACCGTTTTGTGCGGCTCCAACAGCAATGGCGGCAAATCCCAGCTCAGCAATAGGCGTATCGATTACTCTTTTTTCACCAAACTCATCCAGCATTCCCTGGCTAACTTTATAAGCTCCGTTGTATTCGGCTACTTCTTCCCCCATTAAAAAAACCCTTTCATCCCTTCTCATTTCTTCCTGCATGGCTTCTCTTAAAGCTTCTCTAAACGCAATTTGTCGCATATGCTTCGATAATTGTTTGGTTGATTGACCAGTGAAGGCGGTCGTAATTTTTGACGTTAATTTTTAATAATGTTGCAAATTTATTCTTTCGGAGGCAGATGAACAAATTGATAATAATGGGTAGAGACGCAATGCATTGCGTCTCTACCCATTATTCCTATTGTGGCAACAAAACCTTGTCAATAATATGCAGTACCCCGTTTACAGCATGTTTATCCCATGAAACAGCATTCGCGGCAGCACCGCTAAACGGAGCTCCACCCGGAGGAAAAGTTCCGAGGCCAGTAAACTTCAACGACGTAACTGAAGGACCGGTAAATGTTGCCTGGGCCATAATACCCGGATGAACCCCCACCGAGCCATTTACCAGTGTTTTTACAAAAGAAGCAGGCGTACTGCTGAAATTGTTAGAAAATACCCTGATCGGAACATAAGAACCCGTAGCATTCGAGGCAAGGAGGTGATAAGCCAAAATCCCCCTCACGGAAGCTGCAGGTAGTAAGCCAAAGAAAGCCGGGTTGCTGAATATTGCGGGTCCCAACGCTACCGCACCGGTTGCCTGGGCATTAGCAACAGCAGGTGGCGCACCCAGCGACAGGGCATATCCATAAGCGGTGCCATAAATCAACGTCTGGAAAGCCGCATTGTTGGGAGCAAGTACCGTCATGTTGGTAACCCCGTATTTCAATAGGGAATCAAATTTATTCAATCCTGTTTGCCCGCTATCAGCCCGGGCAACACCTGCAGTAAAATAAGAAAGATTAGGATCAGCATAAATTAATCCTGCAAGAACGGTTGTAGGCGGTGCGACGATTGTTGCCACGTGATGTATTATCCCATTACTGGAAGCCTGGTCTACACACGTAACCGGTATATTATTTACATAAGAAAAAGCCGTGCCCCTGGCGGGAAAAATAGGCATTCTTACAAAAGGCTGCACCGGATCAAGGACGATCAGTGTGGGCAGGGGATAATTTGGAAAAGTTGTCGGAACAGAAGAGAATGGAAGCTTCAGACCCACCGTATTATAACTTACAATGCCTGCGGCGGTGGCGGCGGGGATGTTTGCTGTAATAAAGCCTGAAAAAACAGCATCGGGTGCATTTAAAGGAACGAGGCCTCCGGAAATAGCGTTAATGAACAACTTCATACCATTGTTATCCGGTATAAACATCGTATAGCTGTTTGCATTATTATTCAACGTTGCAGACAAACCGGATTTAATGAGCAACCTGTTATACAGGCTGTCATTCGGACTTGCGGCGATTGCGCCCGCTATACCGGGTCCTGTTGGGTAAACCGGGGTGGCAATTTCAGGAAATTGCTCCAGTTCTTTATTACACGAAGCCAGCACAAACAAGACAGCCAATACCATTAAGTAAGAAGCTCTTGATTTAATATTGATTATTGACATTATAGTAAGTTTTAATTTTAAAATTGGAGTTTAACCGTTCTTCTTAATAAACATTGTATCCAAAACTCAGGTAGTATAAACCGCCAATATTTGAGTTGCCTATAGCATTGTAATAGTACTGGTTCAGCAAATTATTTGCACCCAATTTTATAATGGACTTGGTTTTTGGAAGCTTAACACTCACCTGTGCATCTAATGTGTGCACATCTGGCAGGTTGCCATTGGCAAAATCTCCCTGGTAATAAAAACCCTGCTGCCACCTGTAAGCCAGGCTGGCGCCAAAAAGCTTACGCGGACCAAATCCAAGATTACCAAAACTAAGGTTGGTTTTCCACTTGGGGGCGTTGAAGTAGGCTACGAAGTCTGCAGGCACATCTTTTAAAACATCAGAGGCCACGTTTCCACCGATCGTAAAGTTTGCTGGTAGCCGGTAATCTATGCTCAACCCATAACCATAAGTTTTCACTTTATCGGTAGTATTTAAAGGCACTGATAAATTTCTTCTTTTGGCCGGGTTGGTAATATCGGCCGCAATGCCTGTAAGCGCCTGCATGGTATTGATTCTCCCAAGGAAATCACTGTATTGACCAAAATAGCCATATACATCGATCAATAGTTTGCTGTCTGCCAACAAACCTTTATAACCTGCTTCGAAAGAACTTACGGTTTCTGGCTTAACATTGCCGGGTTTATATACCTGAGGCGTACCAGCCAACACACTTGTTGCGGTATACAAAGGATTTCCGGCGTAGTTTAAATAAGTAGCAAAGGAAGGATTGCTACCCACCAAACGGGTGCTTCCAACCTGCAAATTGATCCACTGCATCTGGTTACTCGGGAAACGATAGGCAGTTTGATAAGATAACCTCAGATTATTATTCTCGGCTAATTTAACCAGGGCGGTAAATCTTGGGGTAAACCTTCCCTTGAAATTTTCATTCTTATCATATCTTCCAGACGCCGTTAATTTGAGCCGGTTGAAGATCTGTCTGGTAGCCTGGATATAACCACCATATTCTGAAATACCTATCGCCGAACCGGTTGAATCGGCAAATAAAGTTCCCTGCGAATTCAACACATATCGCTTGTAATTCACACCAATCAATATATCCGCAACATTTTTGGTAACTGAAGTAAGGTTATAATTTCCTTCCACGCTATACAAATCAGATTTATCTAAAAGCAACCCGCCGTTTTTTGAAATGGGTGTTTTACGGATTGCATCGTAAGAAGTTTTCAAAGTAGCGCTGTTTGCTGCCGGCCTGCCTACATCGGCAAGCGCCCGGGAAGCCTGGTGAGCATCATACGCCGTCATTCCGTTCATCCTGTTGCTGAGATAGGAAAAAGCATATTGTACATACCAGTCGGTTGGCAATGGTGTTGGATTACCCACCGCATCCGTAGTAACTGACTTCTTCCATGATTCATTAAACAATCTTGTAGTGGCGGTAGTATTGTAAGATTCTCCGGCATTCTCCTGGGTAGTGTATGCCCTGATCGACCAGTTTTTATTATTTACTTCAAACTTGTACTGACCCATCTTGAAATCTTTTAGTGAGTACCGGTCGCTTCCGGTATAGATGGTGTTACCAGTACCCCAGTAACCAGCCAGTTGTACTTCGGTATTTTGAGATAGTTTATAATGTAACGACCCTGCCAGCTTGAAATTTACGGTGTTTGGATTGATCAGTTCCTGCTCGGTATACCCCGTGCGGGAAACATTTTGCGGAGTAGAAAGTAAACCGTTGGCCGCGATAAAATTTGCAGCGCCTGGTAAACTTGCTGCGATGCTGGAGAAGAACGCACGAATATCAATACTGGTTTCGTCACCATACACATTAATACCATCATAATTTGGATCGGTTTGCCTGTTGCCGGCGACCACACTTCCGGTAGAACCAGTGCGGCTGTAGTTGCGGTAGTCAGTACCAATCCAGTCTTTTGCCTGCACCAGTTCTGCATTGATCTTAAAAGCGAATTTTTCCGATACTTTTTTCGCCCAACGGAGGTTCCAGTTATAATAAGGAGATGGATCTCTTTCCCTTCCATCCGTATGCATTATGCCGGTTTTTACCAAAAATGATAAGCCCTGGTATTTAAATGGATTTTTGCTGGTCATCAGTAAGGTTCCGTTCATTCCACCTGGTCCATATAACGCCGAAGAAGCGCCTGATAACAATTCTATATTATCAACATCCAGTTCACTTAGTCCAATGATTGCACCCACGGAAAAGTTCAGGCCCGGCGCCTGGTTATCCATTCCATCCACCAATTGGTTGAATCTTGTATTGCCGCTGCTATTGAATCCGCGGGTAGTAGGCGTTTTAAAAGTCAATGAAGAGGTAGTAACATCCACTCCTTTTAAATTAATAACAACGTCATAAAAATTTGCCACAGGGGAATTGCGAATGTTTGCTGAACTTACCCGCTCGATAGAAACCGGTGATTCCATTATACTTTGTGGCACCCTTGTAGCAGCTACCACCACTTCCTGTCCCAATGAATTGATGGGCTCAAGTTTGACGGTCACATGCTGCGATGCATTTTGTATTTCTACTTCCTGTGACGCATACCCGACAGAAGACACCAATAAGGTAACCGGCAATTTTATATCAGGGTTGATTTTAAAGTTGCCCCGGTCATCAGTGAATGTACCAACAGGTGAGCCCTTTATTGTAATCGAAACAGCGGAAACACTTTCGCCTGTAGCGCTATTGACGATGTTTCCGCTGATGATGTTGCTTTGTGCAAAGGCGGCAATCGTTACAGTGTTCGCCAAAATAAAAGCAATCATATAGCTTGCAATTTTTCTCATGTTGGTTTTTTTTGGTTAAAAAATATATAGCAAAATAAGGAATATCTTTTTTGCAAAAACTTTTATTTTTTACAGTTTTGATTGCTTCTGCCCGATTTATTTGGGTGGTTAAAATGGATGCCTGTAATTTAGCATTATGGCAAATTTTCAATTCCCCCGGCAAACCGGTTTTTACAGTGGTAAAGTAAGGGATGTTTATACCATCTCAGATGAATGGCTGGTAATGATTGCAAGCAATCGAATTTCTGCATTTGACGTTATTTTACCCCGCCCCATACCATTTAAAGGACAGGTTTTAAATCAAATCGCTGCATATATGTTACATGCCACTGAAGATATCTGTCCTAACTGGCTCGTAGCCACGCCCACGCCTAATAGCGCTATCGGAAAAAAATGTAATGCGTTCAAAGTAGAGATGGTGATCAGGGGCAACTTAACCGGGCATGCTTGGCGAACCTACCAGTCTGGTAAAAGGGTATTGTGCGGTGTGACGATGCCGGAAGGATTAAGGGAGAATGATTTTTTTCCGGAACCAATCATCACCCCTTCCACCAAAGCGGATGTCGGTCATGATGAAGATATCAGCCGGGATGAAATTTTGAAACGGGACATTGTATCCATAAAAGATTACGAAGTAGTTGAAAAATACACCCGGGCACTTTTTGAAAGAGGGAAAGATCTTGCGGCGAAACAAGGCCTGATACTCGTGGATACCAAATATGAATTCGGGAAAATTGGCGATACGATTTACCTGATGGACGAGATCCATACACCGGATAGCTCAAGATATTTTTATGCAGATGGATTTGAAGAAAGACAAAAGGCAGGTGAAAAACAAAAACAACTCAGTAAAGAATTTGTACGTGAATGGCTGATCGAAAATAATTTCATGGGCAAAGAGGGACAGGTAGTTCCCGCCATGTCTGATGAATGGATTGATGTGATTAGTAAAAGATATATCGAGCTATATGAAAAAGTGATTGGTGAATATTTTGTACCGCAGGATTTGCCGGAAGAAAAAAATTTCGAAATCATAACGAGTGCATTGCAGGAGATCGGTGCTGTTGATGGGTGAATGGGCAATGGACAATGGGTAATCGTGAATGGTGAATGGTGAGTCAATGTCGTTTAGTTAAGGGCTAAGTTAAGCTAAGCCAATATTAAAGGGAAAAAGTTCTTTGACAATTGTTGTAATAATGCGGTAAATATTATCTTTGGATTATAGGGGTTGTCTTAACACGATAG
>JAOQAK010000058.1 GCA_025963635.1 Ferruginibacter sp. | reverse complement strand
CTATCGTGTTAAGACAACCCCTATAATCCAAAGATAATATTTACCGCATTATTACAACAATTGTCAAAGAACTTTTTCCCTTTAATATTGGCTTAGCTTAACTTAGCCCTTAACTAAACGACATTGATTCACCATTCACCATTGACCATCACACCATCCGCATGCAAAACATCAAAAAAGCCTCTATCGCCTGCCTCGCTATTCTCTTGACTGCCTGTTCTTCAAATAAAAAAATGATGCTCTCACAGCATTCTTTAACTAGTTCTGTTTTTGACAAAGAGGGTCACCGCGGCTGCAGGGGATTGATGCCTGAAAATACCATTGCTGCAATGTTAAAAGCAATCGAACTTGCAGTAACGACAATCGAGATGGATATTGTTTTTACAAAAGATAAGGTGGCGATACTTTCTCACGAACCATTCTTCAACCGCGAGATCACTACTGCACCCGGGGGAAAGTACATTGAAGAAAAGGACGAACGGAAATTGAATATCTACCAGATGAGTTTTGAGGAAACCCAACAATATGATGTGGGACTCAAACCGCATCCACGTTTTGCTAACCGCCAACAGATTGAAGCTACTAAACCATCGCTCGCTGCTTTAATTGACAGTGTTGAAAATTACCTTGCCATTCACCATCTGCCAAAAGTGAATTATAATATTGAAACAAAGACAAACCCGCTTACCGATAATGTCTACCATCCTGCTCCCCCAGAATTCGTCGAACGACTGATGAGTGTAATTATAAGCAAGGGAATTGAAAACAGGGTAATCATCCAGTCATTTGATTTCAGAACATTACAGATTGTTCACAAAAATTCCCCTGCCATCAAAACAGCCATGCTGATCGAAGATTATGACAAAAGAAGCCTGGAACAACAATTGGCAAGTCTGGGTTATGTTCCAACAATCTATAGCCCCGAACAATCATTGATAAATAAAGATTTGATTGATGCCTGCCACAACAAAAACATCAAAGTGATTCCATGGACAGTGAACAACCTGGAAAAAATAAACGAATTAAAGCAATTGGGAGTAGACGGCATCATAACAGATTATCCGAATTTGTTCAATGAGTAGATATACTGTCAAAAAGTTGATTGTATTCGAATTCACTGATTGGTGTTCGTTTACAAACACAGGCAGAACGGCAAAACAAAAGCAACTTGCAGTTACAGAGTCGGGCTCCCTCTCCTTCGGAGAGGGCGGGGGGTGAGGTCCCTATAGCATACCTTACAAAATAAAACACTCAATCCATGCCACATCAATACAGCCTCGGCTATGCTATCGGATTAGATACCCTGGATGAACTCAGCTCATTTCGGGAACAATTTTACGCCCCCTACCTACATGGCAAAAGGGCCACTTATTTTTTAGGAAATTCTTTGGGGCTGCAGCCGAAAAACACCCAGGATGAAGTGCTGAAAATAATGGAAGGATGGGCCAACTTTGGAGTGGAAGGTTTCTTCATGGGCAATGATCCCTGGCTGAATTATCATAAGCACATCACGCCCCTCTTAACGGATATCATTGGTGCAAAACAAGAGGAACTCGTGACGATGAATCATCTAACAGTTAACCTGCATTTGTTGATGATCTCTTTTTATCAACCCACACCAACACGGTATAAGATTATTTGTGAGGCGAAGGCATTTCCTTCTGATCAATATGCCTTGCAATCGCAGGTGAGTTTGCATGGGTTTGATCCCGCAAATGCCATCATTGAAGTATATCCAAAACAAGGAACGGAGTTAATCTCCAAAGAAGATATCCTTGCGGCAATTGAAGAACATGGCGACTCAGTGGCGTTGGTTTTATTCAGTGGCGTAAATTATTATACGGGGCAGGTTTTTGACATCGCCGGAATTACGGCAGCAGTACATAAAGCGGGTGCCTATGCAGGGTTCGACCTTGCTCATGCAGCAGGTAATATCAAGCTACAATTGCACTACTGGAAAGTGGATTTCGCCGCCTGGTGCAATTATAAATATTTGAACAGTGGCCCGGGGGCTATTGCTGGTGCATTTGTGCATGAACAGCACCTGGCCGGCAAACTACCCCGACTGGAGGGCTGGTGGGGAAACAATATCTCCAACCGTTTTAAGATGGAAAAAACATTTACCCCTTCCGTCACTGCAGAGAGCTGGAGCCTGAGCACAACCCCGATGATGCTATTGGCTGCACACAAAGCATCCCTCGAAGTATTTGCAGCTGCCGGTTTTGAAAACCTGTTGCAAAAAAGCAAAGCCTTGGGTGAGTACCTGTTTTTTGTACTAACCCACATCAATCAGCCTGAGGAAAAATTCACCATTATTACACCGCAAAATTCCGACGAAAGAGGTTGCCAGGTTTCATTATCAATACATCAAAATGCGAAAGCAATATTTGACACCCTGATGCCATTGGGGATTTTTGCAGATTGGAGAGAACCGAATGTGATCCGCATAGCGCCTGTACCGCTTTACAATAGCTTTGAGGAAATATTTATATTTGCCGATACCTTACGACAACTTTTAAATCAATAGTAAATGTACAAGCTCCCATATTTTACAGAGGAAGACAAAGAAAAAGTGATCGCGTTCATGAAGGAAAATTCTTTTGCGGTGATAACCGGTATGGGAGATCAATACCCCGTTGCCTCTCATATTCCTTTGTCGGTGGAAGTGAAAGAGGATGGCAAGATATTTTTCTATGGACACATGATGAAAAAAACGGATCACCACCTGGCATTTGAAAAGAATGCGCATGTGCTGGTGATATTCAATGGCCCGCACAGTTATGTAAGCGCAAGCTGGTACACAAATCCACAGGTAGCCAGCACATGGAATTACATGACGGTGCATGCCAAAGGCAAAATAAAATTCACCGATGAGCAAGGCACTTACGAAGCAATAAAAGCCATCACGAATAAATATGAAGGAATGGACACAGCTGCTTCATTTGACCAACTGCCCAAAGAATATGTAATGAAACTTATTAATGCCATTGTTGGCTTCAGCATTGAAGTGGAAAATTTTGACAACGTATTTAAATTAAGCCAGAACCACAATGAATCCACCAGGCATAGTATTGCAAGCCATTTGAAGGCGAAGGGGGATGAACATTCAGTGGCGATTGCAAACGAAATGGAGAATGCCGGTACAAACAAAATTTAACGGTTCCCTATATTTTTTTATTTTTGTGATTACTTCACACTATGCAATACAACTACAAAATACTACTGAACAAAGAGGACGAAGGTGGATACATGGTTAGCGTACCTGCATTGCCAGGTTGTATTACGCAGGGAGATACAATTGAAGAAGCCATCGAGATGGCAAAGGAAGCCATCGAATTATATGTGGAAGAACTTCAATCAAGGGGTGAGCCCATACCAGACAATAGCAACACCCTGGAATATTTTTTCAACCTCCAGACTGCATGAACCAGTCTTCGCAGCATCTAATTAAACTTTTGGAAAAGAATGGCTTTGTATTCAAACGGTCCAAAGACTCTCACCAGGTTTTCTATAATCAGTCGGCCAATATAACTGTTATCGTGCCGGTTCATGGTAATAAAGATATAAAAAAAGGAACTTTTTTGGCTATCCTCAAGCAGGCCGGCATAGATAAAAATGAAATTGGATTATCATGACAAGACAACACCTCATTGAACAAATACAACAAAAGAAATCTTATCTCTGTGTAGGCCTGGATACGGATATTACCAAAATCCCAAAATATCTGCAGTCGCACCCCGATGCAGTATTTGAATTCAACAAACAGATCATTGATGCCACCAAGGATCTCTGCGTGAGTTATAAGATCAACACTGCTTTTTATGAAGCAATGGGATTGAAAGGCTGGGAAGCAATGCAAAAAACAGTAGACTATATTCCTTCTGAACATTTTACCATTGCCGATGCAAAAAGAGGGGATATCGGCAACACTTCTTCTCAATATGCAAAAGCTTTTTTTGAAGTATTGAATTTTGATGCAATTACTGTAGCGCCCTATATGGGTGAAGATAGTGTACGCCCTTTTTTAGAATATCAAAATAAGTGGACCATCGTATTAGGACTTACCAGCAATAAAGGCGCTGATGATTTTCAAAAACTATTGATAAATAATAAAAGTGAGCAATCCCTGCCACTGATACCTGGCCTTGTTGACCCGTTCAGGCAAAATTTTTTATACCAGCAGGTGATCGAAAAAGTTTCCCGTTGGGGCAGTGCTGAAAATTTAATGTTTGTAACCGGTGCAACCAAGGCTTCAGATTTTGCAGAGATCAGGGATGCAATTCCTGATCATTTTTTACTGGTACCCGGCGTTGGTTTCCAGGGAGGAAGTTTGGAAGAAGTATCAAAGTATGGAATGAATGCCGACTGCGGAATGCTGGTGAATGCCAGCCGGGCCATTATTTACGCAAGTGAAAAGGAAGATTTTGCTATTGAAGCAAGGGCTATCGCTGCACAATATCAACAGGAAATGAGCCAATATTTATCTCCGAAATAAACTAAACAGGGTTTTGTATTGCATCCAGCATTTCACTGCTCAGAAGGCTTGCCCATTTCTCATATTCCTTTGCCGAAGGATGCAGCAGATCGGGCGCTAAAAACTCTTCCTTGTTTCCGTCTTGTTGCTGAGATGAGGTGATATCAATATAGCGTGTTTGAAAATATTCTGCTTCGGTCTGGCAAATAAAATTATACATTTCAATCTCAGTACGAATAATTTCGGGCGATTTATTTACTGCAAATGGAGTAACTCCATAGTCGGGAATACTCAGTACAATCACTTTATCAGCCATCCCGCCTACTCGTTGAATGGCAAATTCAAGTATCACCCTGAAATGGGTCCGGAATTCTTCTACACTCCTGCCCTGGTATTGATTGTTAACACCAATCAGTACACTAACAAAATCATAAGAGGATAGTAGTACGCTTTCTTCAATGGCCAGTTTCAGTTCATCGGTTGTCCAACCGGTAGTGGCGATTATTTCCGGGGCATAAAATTTCAATCCTGCCCTTCTCAGCAATTGAATCGTTTGATAAGGAAAGGCTTTGACAAGGCTTACCTGTTCCCCAACAGTATAGCTATCGCCCAGCGCCAAATAAGAATAGGTTCTCATGTTGATTGACTCTTTTATTTGCTACTACATCTAAGTTGCTATTAATCCTTGTGTGGTTTTCCCGGCGCAAAACTCCCCATTGATGCTGTCCACCAGGGATGCACTTCGTAAGCCAGCCTTCCCGAGGCAATGGCCGGATCAGTATTCAACAAATTCTCTACTTCCTCTTTTGTGTTACAATCAAAAATAAAAATCCCTCTCCAGTTCCCATTGTCGCCAAAAGGGCCTGCTACTTTTAGTTTTCCTTCATAGTATAACCGGTTAATGTTTGCCATATGACCTTCCTGGATTTTAGCGGCCGTAGCAGAATCATGAGTGCGGTTTTTACCTGTCATAAGCATCACAAACCAATACTGCTTGATCTGGTCTTCCAAACGTTGCTTTGGCTTAAGGGTGTCAGCTTTATTTTGTTGTTGCGCCGATGTGCTGCTATAAACACCTAAACACATCACTGCAATCATTAAAACTTTTATGGCTTTGGGCATGAAAATAGTTTTACCGAAAATACAAAAGGTCCGCAAATAATTACGAACCTTTTATCATTCATGGCTATACAGTTGTCAGGAGGTTATCTTGCCTTTTGATTTTGTTTTTGTTTTCCCTTTGTCTTTCATATCGTCTGCGGTAGGCTCGCCTAAAACTATTTTTCCAAAGCTGGTGTTTATTTTAACCGGTACAGCACCGCTTCCAGACTTTCCATTGTATTTATGGTCAAATTTTGGCCCTCTTTGGTCATTCTTATCCTCGTCACCATCAAAGTTGATATTGGTACGGTTCTTAAAATCCCCGAAACTGGTGGAAATGGTGTAAGCAGCCGAAATATCTCCGGTAGGCTTTACGTTTACAGTGGAATAAGATGCGTGTACATCCAGCCCTTTGAGTGAGTTGTCGATATTTATCCGTGTAACTGTGCTGAATTCGAGGTTTAGTTTTACATTGCCTACCAGTTTACCTAATTCTGCAGAAGAATATTTAATACTCACCGGCCCATCGGTAATACTCTCAATTTTAGCGCTCCCAAATTCAACGTCGATAGATTTTACATTGGATAAATCGCCGGTGGTTAGCGAGCCAAATTTACTGGTCAGCTCGGTTTCCCCTTTAAAATCAGGTATCACTGTTGAACCGAACTCGTTGGTAATATGTAATGGGTTATTTGCGGGCATCAATACCTGATAATTCACTTTCATCGTGCTTCTTTCACCTTTCGAATTATTTACTCCTTTTATTGAAGTCTTAAAAGAAATTTCGCTACCGCTTTTTGAATCTGCTACGCTGATGCCGTCCAAAATCTTTTGCGCCAGGGCATCTGTATTCGCAGATACTTCTACAGCAACATCCACTTTGATTTCATTTTTAGCCCAGGTATGCACTTCCACATTGCCAAACGAATTCCTGATATTTAATTTATCCGATGAAGAAACATTATACGATTTGTTTACTGTTTTGTTTTTTACAAATTCGTATTTTTTGTTATTATCATTATTATTGTTATTGATATTATCATCCTGGGCGAAAGTATTTTGCTGCAGTAAGATAAACGGCAAAATGATGCTAAATAATATCGTTATTTTTTTCATGGCGATTACTTTTTGATTGTTTAATTTGATGGATGATGTTTAATTGCTGATTCAATACATTCAGCTGCAGCTGTAGATTTTGAATCATGGCTTCTACCAGCATTTCACGGTTGGGTGTAGCGCCGAGTTTGTTTTTAAGGGATATATAAGAACTGTCCAATTGGTCAACGTCGGTAGTGAATTTCCGGTATAGTTCGGGTTGCTCCGGTGCCAGTGCCTTTAATTCTTCCTGCTTCAGGGCCACCTGTTTTGCAAATTGATTTACGGCTACGGCGTATTCGGGAGCAATGGTACTGATATCATTAGTTGTATCCCCTATTGTTGTTACGGCGGCACTTTCTATTGTTTTGTTTTTATCCTGCGTCAAAAAAATGCTGATCCCTGTTGTCACCAGTATTGCTGCTGCAATGCTCCATTTATAAAAATTGGTAAGTATAAAGCCCTTCTTTTTCTTTGGTTCAAATTCGGCTGAAAGGCTCTCCCATACTTTACCTGATGGGACCATATCATCAAATTCATTGCGGTGGTCGCCTATAAACTTTTCCAACTTCCTGCTCATATCTCTTCTCTTAAAAGTTTTAATAATTTTTGTTTCGCACGCATGTATTGTGTTCTTGTTGTAGAAGTAGCCAGGTTTAGTATTTCCGCTATCTCTTCATGATCGTACCCTTCCAGCAGGTAGAGGGTCAAAACTGTCCGGTAGCCATCTGGTAAAGCCATGATCGATTTTTTTACCGCTTCGACTTTCAACTGAATTTCTTCCTCATCGACGACGCTTTCTTCAGCACGGTCATACAGATCAGTTGTTTCAATATCTACCCATTGCACCTTTCTTTTTTTAAGCTGGTTAATACTTCGATGGATGCAGATCTGTTTAAGCCATCCACCAAAACTGGTGCGGTATTCAAAAGCATGCAGGTTTTTAAATGCCTCGGTAAAACTGTCTTGCAAAACATCTTCCGCTTCAGCAATATTGTTAACAATCCTGAGGCAGGTATTGAACATTGCTTTGGCATATCGCTGGTACAATTCTTTATAGCCTGATGCTTCACCACTCTTGCAGCGTTCAATCAATTCATCCTGGTGTGGCGATAGCGTCAGTTCCAAAAAAGAAGGTTTTATAATTAAGAGACAAGAGCGTTTCAACAATGTTGCATGCCATGCAAAAACAGCCGTTTTATCAGGGATGAAGCTATTATCTTTGCGGAAGAAAATCGCATCCCGAATTACAAAACAAAATACGATTGAGATGGCGAAGAAGTTACACTACGCTTCGTTAAAAGTTCAACAAAGATATTTGCTACACGGGAGTGATACCGGGCTCTGTCACTATGCTCCTGATCGGCAGGTGATGCACAACGATGTTGAGCAAAAACTAAAGTGGTTAACAAAATGTTCCCGCAAATTAAACGCTTATTATTTATAAACGATTTCCATGGCTGCTAAAACTGATAACTTTCAATCACCCGATTATTTTAATGTGGATGAATTACTTACGGAAGAACATAAACTGATCCGTGAAAGTGTACGCAGCTATGTAAAAAAAGAGATATCGCCCATCATTGAAGAGTATGCTCAAAGAGCAGAATTTCCTGTGCAGATTGTAAAGCAATTGGGCGAAATGGGATGTTTTGGACCAACCATTCCCGAGCAATACGGCGGCGGCGGGCTCGATTATATCAGCTACGGGTTGATGATGCAGGAACTGGAGCGTGGTGATAGTGGTGTGCGATCTACCGCCAGCGTGCAGGGAAGCCTGGTAATGTTCCCGATTTACCAATATGGAAGTGAAGAACAGAGAAATAAGTATTTGCCAAAACTGGCCACTGGTGAGTGGCTGGGATGTTTTGGATTAACGGAGCCCGACCATGGCAGTGATCCGGGTGGTATGCTGACCAATATAAAAGATGCCGGCGATCATCTGATCCTGAATGGCGCAAAAATGTGGATTAGCAATGCGCCATTTGCACAAGTGGCTGTGGTATGGGCTAAAGATGAAACCGGTGAAATTAATGGAGTGATCGTTGAAAGAGGCATGGAAGGATTTAGCACCCCAACAACGCATGGCAAATGGAGCCTGAGGGCCAGCGCTACGGGTGAACTGGTTTTCGACAATGTAAAAGTTCCAAAAGAAAATATTTTGCCCAATGTAAAAGGTTTGAAAGGGCCGCTCGGTTGTTTGACCAAGGCCCGGTATGGGATAGCGTGGGGAGCAATCGGCGCTGCAATGGATTGCTATGATATTGCTTTAAATTATGCTAAAGAACGGGTACAGTTTGGAAGGCCCATTGCCGGCTTCCAGTTGCAACAAAAGAAACTTGCGGAAATGGTAACCGAGATCACCAAGGCACAACTATTGAACTGGCGGCTCGGGGTATTAATGAGTGAAGGCAAAGTAACTCCCCAACAGGTAAGTATGGCGAAACGAAATGCATGCGAGGTAGCTGCCAATATCGCCCGGGATGCCCGTCAAATGCTTGGTGGTATGGGCATTACAGGAGAATACCCGATCATGCGCCATATGATGAACCTGGAGAGTGTGATTACTTATGAAGGAACACACGATATTCATCTATTGATAACCGGTATGGATATCACGGGACTGAATGCATTTAAATAGGAAAGAGATAAAAGCGGCTATGATGTTGAAGACCTTGAGTATAAAATCTATCTAAGCACTTGGGCAACCCGACCTAATAAATATAATTCTCAAAAAAAGATGAATAGCTCTTCAAAATCACATATGCTAAGACCCCCCCTTGGGGGGCAGGGGGGCTTAGGGCGACCCCATCTCATCTCCGTCATCGGTGCCGGCACCATGGGTAACGGCATTGCACATGTATTTGCGCAAACCGGTTTTAAAGTAAATCTGATAGATGTAAATAACGTCCAGTTAGAAAAAGCGATGGCCTCCATTGGCAAAAACCTCGACAGGCAGATAGCCAAAACGCTCCTCACGGAAGAACAAAAAAAATCAGCATTAGAAAACATAACCACTTACAATGAAGTAGCAATAGGAGTTTCCGCTGCAAACCTTGTAATAGAAGCCGCCACTGAGAATATCGATCTTAAATTGGATATATTCAGGCAGTTGGATGAGTTTGCGCCTGCGGGATGTATTTTGGCCACCAACACTTCTTCCATTTCCATCACTAAAATTGCTGCTGTTACCAAAAGGCCCGAATTGGTAATCGGGATGCATTTTATGAACCCCGTTCCGGTAATGAAGCTGGTAGAAATAATCAATGGATATGCAACCGATGCCCGGGTTACTGATGATATTGTTGCATTGAGCAAACAATTAGGGAAAGTTCCCTGTGTGGTGAATGATTACCCCGGCTTTATCGCCAACCGCATACTGATGCCAATGATCAACGAAGCGATCTACAGCCTATACGAAGGCGTAGCTGAACTGGAAGAAATTGACACAGTAATGAAACTGGGAATGGCTCACCCCATGGGGCCGCTGCAGCTTGCCGACTTTATCGGATTAGATGTTTGTCTTAGTATCTTAAAAGTACTACAGGATGGTTTTGGAAATCCAAAATACGCACCCTGCCCATTGCTGGCGAATATGGTAATGGCGGGTAAACTGGGTGTAAAAAGTGGAGAAGGATTTTACAACTATACCCTGGGGAGCAAAGATTTGGTGGTATCAGGAAGATTTAAGAAATCATGAGATGGTCAATGGTGAATGGTGAAAGACTCCAATACAACTTCATTGGCTCTATAAACTGCAGGGAAAATTGCCTATAAAAATAACCAACCGCCTTTCTTTGCTCCTTTGCGTCTTTGCGCGAAAATTATACTTCTTTTCCAAAAAAACATTTTTACATTAGTATCATTAAACAACTATCGTCATGGGAAAGAAAGAAAAAGCCATAGATGACTACATTAATAAATCTGCTGATTTTGCAAAACCCATTTTACATCATCTACGTGAACTGGTGCATACAGCCTGCCCGACAGTGGAGGAGAAAATGAAATGGAGTTTTCCTCATTTTGATTATAAGGGAGAGATGATGTGCAGTATGGCAGCTTTTAAACAACATTGCATTTTCGGCTTTTGGAAAGCAGTCCTTATGAAAGACCCTATACTAGTTGAGAATGCCCGGTCGGAGGTGGCCATGGGGCATTTGGGCAGGATCACTTCTAAAAAAGATCTTCCACCGGATAAAACCATCACAGCATGGATCAAGGAAGCGATGCAATTAAACGATTTGGGGATCAAGCTTCCTTCCAAACCCAAAACAGCTGAAAAAAAAGAAATACTGGTTCCGGACTACTTCACAAAAGCACTCGGTAAAAATAAAAAAGCATTGCAGACATTTGAAAACTACGCTTACTCCCACAAAAAAGAATACGTTGAATGGATAACAGAGGCGAAAACGGAAGAAACCAGGAATAAGAGAATGGCTACAGCAATTGAATGGATTGCCGAAGGGAAAAGCAGGCATTGGAAATATGCGAAGTAGAGACGCGATGCATCGCGTCTCTACAGGCATGAATCCCATTTAAACCCCGGCATAACAAAATAAAAAATACTCCACCAATTATCTTTCATTTGCATGTATAATTTATAAGGCCCGGCATAATGAATGACTTCTCCATTGTCCACCACTGCATCATATTTCAACATCCCTTCGGCAAACCCCATACCCTGCTGAATTTCCTCCTGCAGCTCGAAATTAATCGTATCGATATTGTACCCATCGTTTTCAAATCGACTGAACGCATCAAAGAAGATATCCGTCTTTGCGATGACATCTTCTCTTGTCAACTGGATGCCGGCCTGCGTTACGCAATGCCAGCTTAGTTCCGTACTATACTCGGTAAATTTTTTACCAAACCAGTTTCTTAAAAATGCATGGGTGCGCTTAACAATATCCGCCCTGTGATTTGGATGAAATTCTTCGTAAATAAAATGACTGGTCATGCCTGCCAAAGGTTCCTTTTCCACTTCAACGGCGAATAATTCTTCTGTAATAAACCGGTAGATCAGTTCGTCGGGGTAAGGACCATCGCAAATATCAAGCTCGATATCATTTGCTTGAAGCATGTTTGTGAGTTCCATTAGAGAAACATTCAGGGCGGACTCATCAAGTTCGTCAATAGATAAAAATGCGGGCTTGCCAATTCTTTCGTAAACGGTTGTATATTCTGCCTTTGCATACTCCTCTTCAAACGACATCACGCTTTTGAGAAACTGGTTTTCGATTTCCGGTGGCATTTCCGAACTGGTTCCCATTTGGAAGGCATCCCCGTATTGAGCCTTTAATTTTATTCTTAAAAACTCATTTTCTATTCGCATGTTTTCCTGCAGATCATCTGAAAAGTTTTCATCGGTTTCCATGATAAATGTTTTTGGAATACAATATATCATATTTCTTTAATCCATCATCATGGCTACAGAAATTAAATCCATAAATTTGTCACAATACAAACAGGTACCTTATTTTTTACCCTTGCTTACCAACTTATAAGAATCATCCACCATCTCAAATATTTGTGTTTTAGATAAAGCGCCATCAACGATAATTGTATTCCAGTGTTTCTTATTCATGTGGTACCCAGGTAGTACTGCATCGGGGTATTGTTCCCTCAATTCGATCGCTTTCTCCGGATCACATTTTACATTAAACTGCAAAGGGCTGGAGTCTAAAGAAACCAGTAAAAAGACTTTTCCATTTACCTTGAAAACGATCACGGTATCACCAAAAGGAAAACCTTCCGTGACAGAAGGTTTTTGAATAACGTAGTCCCTGAGTATTTCTATATTCATCAATGCGGGTTATTAATGATTCGGTGGGCTTCTTCTAATTTTTTATCTAATTGCCCGGTAAGTATATGCCAAAACATTACAAAATCGCTGCCGAGGCTATATAGTGGGTAAGTGAAGGTTGCTGGCCTGTTTTTCTCAACAAAAAAATGCCCGGCCCATGCAAAACCATAGCCGCAAAATGGTATAACAGCTATCAGCCACCATTTTTGTAAAACTATGCCCGCAATTAAAAACACAATGATCAAACCCGTACCTACAAAATGTAAAAAGCGGTTCTTTGGGTTGCCATGTTCGGTTAAATAGTATGGATAAAAGCTCCAAAAACTTTTGTATTTTCTTTCGCCTACCATGGAATGATTTTTTAGTAAATTACAAAAATACGCATTACTAGTCAAGTTTTTTTGCATCCACATTTTGCAACTCATTCAACCTGTACAGCACTTCTGTTAACCGGCTTTTGGGTATGCCGACGGTGATATTGCAAAACAGCTGCATTTCCTGGGCGATGATTGTACAATTGCATTGCTTCATCAACATCATTACATCATTCATTTGTGTATAATCAAAATGAACCAGGTATTTTTCTTCGATTTGTTTGGGAACAATGGGAGTTACCTGCAATGCGAGACTGGTAACGGTTTTATACGCATTTATTAAACCAGGAACGCCCAATAAGCTTCCGCCAAAATATCGAACCACAATCACGGCAATATTTGTAACGTCTTTACTATCAATTTGCCCAAGAATTGGCTTGCCGGCAGTGCCAGAGGGTTCTCCATCATCGCTCACTCTGAAATTATTTCCATCGGTACCGATGCGATAAGCAAAGCAATGGTGCACAGCTTTTGGATGTTCTTTCTTTAATTGTTGCAGGAACTTTTTAAAATCAATGATCGTTTCGATGGGGTACGCAAATGCAATGAACTTACTCCCCCGGTCTTTAAATTCAGCTACTGCAGGTTGTTCAATGGTTTTATAAAATTCTAATTCACTCATAATTTCAGTATACAAGGCGCTATCGTTATGATTTAATATTCAACTTCCCGGCGTTGGTGTCTAGCGGTTGATTATGCAATGAGCCATCAACCGGAATCAACAATGCTCAATGTAAGATTTACTTTTATATCAGCTGCACAAACATTCAGATTTACATGAAGTGATGGATGCCACGGCTAAACCGGTTTATAGTATTGAATGGTATCAGTCAGTATGGTGTGGGAAGATGATTTAGCAGAATTTGTTAGCACCGGCGCTGAAATCCCGCCATCTATTTCAAGGCTATTATTGGTAATTACCCTGGCTTCATCCCAGCAACCTTCATCAATAAAAGATTGCAATAATTTGCTCCCCCCCTCTACCAATACACTTTGAATTTTTAAGTTGTGCAGCACTTTCATCATGCCGCTAATAAAACTTTCTCCCGCAATTTTATGATAAATTAATTCTCCATCGGTTTCATTCAGTATGGAATTAAATACAATCGTTTTAATGCTGCCATCCAGTACATGCAATGTCCGGGGAAGTTTTAATTCTTTATCAATTACTAATCTTACAGGATTATTCCCGGGCCACCACCGGGTAGTTAAAGACGGATCATCTTTTAAGGCCGTAGTAGTGCCAACCATAATGGCAGCTTCCTGGCTTCTCCATTTATGCACTTCGCGGTTTGTAATTTCATTCGTTATTAAAAGGCGGGAAGCATTACCGGCGGCAATCTTCCCATTGGCGGTTTGCGCCCATTTAAGAATAATATATGGACGTTTCCGGGTATGAAATGTAAAGAACCGACTATTAAGTTCCAAAGCTTCCTTTTCCAAAACAGGTGTAATAACTTTTATGCCAGCGGTTCTTAATTTTTGTATTCCTTTTCCATCCACCTCCTGGTAACTATCCCTGCAGGCTACCACCACCACGGGTATTTTTTTTTCAATAACAAGATCCGCACAAGGCGGGGTTTTGCCAAAGTGCACACAGGGTTCCAGGGAAACATACAAGGTTGATTTATCAATAAGTTGTTTATCGTTTGCGTTAACACTATTGATACAATTTACCTCGGCATGTGCGGCCCCGTATTGTTGGTGGTACCCTTCACCAATAATCCGGTCTTCATATACTAATACAGCTCCTACCATTGGATTGGGTGCTACGCTGCCTGCTCCAAGCTTTGCCAATTCAAAGCAGCGGTGAATATATGTTTCGTGAGTGATCAAGCCGCAAATGTATGAATAGAAAAATAAACTATGTTTGCCAGGATGACGAATAAGGAATTATACAGGCAATACATACAGCAACTGCAAATACTTTACGATGCCCATGAGGCAGCTGCAATCACGGAGCGGGTTTTTGAAAGCGTGGCCGGATTGCAACGTTTTGACATTCTTAAACATCCTGAAAAAGTGGTTGATAATAAAATTTACGGAAAATTGGAGGACTGTCTTGCAGCGTTGCTTCAACATAAGCCGGTTCAATATGTGTTGGGTGAAGCCTGGTTTTACAAAATGAAACTAAAAGTAAGCGAACAGGTATTGATACCAAGGCCGGAAACAGAAGAATTGGTTCAATTGGTAATTGATAGTTATAGCATGTCAATGAGCAAGGAACAATCAACAATCAGCAAGAGCGTCCTGCCTGATGGATTGCAACTTCCAGACGCAAGCAGCCGTATAGCCATGTTGGATATTGGAACCGGCAGTGGTTGTATCGCCATCGCAGTGGCAAAACATTTGCCTGGGGTAATTATGTTTGCGATTGATGTAAGCGAAGGAGCATTGTCAATGGCAAAAGAAAATGCGGCTCAACAGGAAGTACCCATCGATTTTTTGCAGTTGGATTTTTTGGATAAAAACACCTGGCAGAACCTTCCGCAGGTAGATGTGATCATTAGCAACCCGCCATATATACCCGTTAATGAAAGCGGCAAGCTGGAAAAAAATGTCACGGCTTTTGAACCTCACACAGCATTGTTCGTGCCTACCCACGAACCATTGATATTTTATGTAAAGATTGCGGCTTTTGGAAAAACTCACCTCAAAAGTAATGGGAAGATTTATGTAGAAATAAATGAAGACCTGGCAAAAGACACCAGGGAAGTTTTCGAACAATTTTATTCGGTAGAGATAAGAAAAGATATTTTTGGAAAAGAACGAATGCTGGTTGCTAGTCCGACAATCAGCGACCATAAACTATGATCACTCGTTTCCGGTGACGGTTGCAGAAGTGGAAGCGCCCAATCGCCTTGCTACTTTCATCACTTTCACGATTTCTCCCCAGTGAGCGATCGAATCTGCATTGATTACTACCGCTGGCTTGATACTATCGCCCTGGTGAATATATTTTCTGAGCGCCGATTCAAGGGAATCCATCGGTATGCGCTTTGAACCTACATACACGTTTTTATCTTTATCGACACTTACTACAACACTTTGCTTGGTTTTAGTATCACTCTTTGCCCTCGGCACGCTCATCTTAATTACATTCGGATTGGCCAGCGTGGAGATCATTAAAAAGAACATCAATAATATAAAAAGAATATCGTTGAGCGGGCCGGTATCCACTTCATCATGACTTTCTCTCAATTTATTTCTTCTGAGGCCCATGTAAAAAAATTAAAAATTAGGAATTAAAAATTAAAAATCAGTTTAATTGAATGAGGAATCAAAACATTCTTCATTCGTAATTTTCAATTTTTAATTACTTATGCGGTTCCTGTAAAATATCAATAAAGTCGCTGCTGGCAGATTCCATTCTATTGGCGGTACGATTAATTTGTGTGTCAAGATAGCTATATCCGAGGTATGCCAGCATACCGATGATTAAACCGCTGGCGCTTGTAATGAGCTTGATATACATTGCATCCGCGATTTGGCTAACAGACGGATTACTGATAGTGGCAAATTCTTTCAGTAACAATACCAATCCCACAATCGTTCCCACAAAACCAAACAGAGGTGCAATGCGGGAGATCACAGAAAGTATCGATAAATTCTTTTCCATCTTATACATTTCAAGCTTACCAACATTATCCATGCTCTTTTCGATAGCGTCAATGGGTTTGCCAATCCGCTGAATGCCTTTATCAATCATTCTCGCAACAGGGTTGTCGGTATTCTTGGCAAGGCTTCTTGCCGCCGTTACATTGCCGGTGATGATATGATCACGAATGATGCGCATAAAATTCTCATCAATTTTACCGGCTTTATTTACCGCGAGTAAGCGCTCAATAAAAAAGAAAACGGCCAAAGCAAACAAGATTCCGAGTGGAATCATTAGCGGGCCTCCTTTGCTCAATAAGCTCCAAACTGACTCAACCTGTCCGGACGCTTTTGCTGTGGTGGCAAGCGAATCTACCTGTAATAGAATATCAAACATTGAAAAATTGATTTAGGGCAAAAGTAATTGTTTCTTTCATTATACGATTATTGTACCAACAATGTTGCAATATGGTTTTGTAAACGTAAAGAGCTGCAGCTTGCAATGTAAAATATTGTTAAAGTGGAACTTAGCAGAGCGGATTGAAGATGATGCTGGATGTTGGATAATGGATACTTGATGCTTGATGCAGGATACTAGATATTGGATGCTGGATACTTGATGTTGATGATGATCCCGGATGCTAAATGCAGGAAGTTAGATACTGGATGTTGGATGACGGATAATGGACGTTGAATGCAGGATGCTTGGCACGTGTTGCTGGATTTAGGATGGTGGACAAGGGTATTTGGGTAAATGCATATTTAATAAATGCAATTTGATTAAATGCATATATGGTAAATACATGTTTGGCAAATACACATGGTGTAATGGATAGACATCTCCTCACGGTAGATCTGGGTTGTAGTGTGAATACCACCTAAGTGCTATGATTAGAATAGTTGACCTTTCCGCAAACTTTTGTGCAGCAAACATTCGCACTGAGTTAGACAGTAACCGGTAAGCCCTTCAATTTTTCAGTAAAAAATGTAAGGAAAACAATTTATCCAGTTAAAATAAAGTGGACATTCCCTCACTTCAACGTGGTTCACTAAAACAATTTCTTTATCCCAGGCTATACTGAAGATTGATAAAAAAGTGCATAAGCGGATTATAATACAATAAAGCAATGTATAACGCTACATCGCTTTATTGTTATTGTTGCTGAAGTAAAATTAAATAAAATTAAAATGGCAAATCATCGGCCGCCGGCACGCTGGCAATCGGCGATGATGTTGATGAGGGCTGGGAATATGATGGGGCTGAACTAGCTCCGGTATTTTGGGCTGAATTTTCGCCCCCCGCTCCACCGCTTACCAGTTGTAAACTCATTACCCTCATACGCAATGTACCAGTAGGCTGGTTATCTTTATTCATGTATGCATCTGCTTCCGGATAACCTTCAGCGTAAACTGTTTTGCCCCTTGTAAGATATGGTGCCACTCCGGTCTTATCTGTCCAGTAAGCACATTCAACCCAAGTGGCCCTTTCCTTCGGATTTCCCTGGTTGTCTTTAAACTTTTCTGAATGCACTACGCTGAAATTGATAACATTCTTTCCATTTACTTCTTTTACGATGCAGTCTTTACCAAGATTGCCAACGATTTGTAACTTGATCATAATTGTGTGTTTTAATTTGTGTGATGTATCTGAATTTGAAAATTATGAAAATTTACTACTGTGACGATTTGTTTCTTTGCACAAATAATACAGTTCGTCAACTTTTGACTATTTTTCTTTCTATTGAATTTAAGATTTTACAGTTTGGACAAAATGTACACCTCAAAGATAATACACCGGCTTCTTAGAAATTATTAAACATCAAACCCGAGAGAAGACCTTACAAGATATCAGCCTAATACTACCTGCAATACACTAAAAGCATTTCCGGAATACTTCTTTCACACGCCTTTTTATTATCCAAAGACGTTTCGTTCTTTTATCTAACAATCATACGATCAACAAGCTATACCCCTGCCAGCACTTAGCAGTTGAAGAACGACTTACCTGTTTCAGCAGAAAAATAGTTCGGGTTATTTAAATCCGGCAAATGACAATTGCAGTTAATTCATCTTTTTCTTTAATGTGGTAACCTGGCTTTGCAAATTACTCACCATACTCGCCAATGAGTTCATATCCCAGCGCTGTTGGGCGCTTACCTTACTGATCACCATTTGTGCCTGCCAAAGTTCCACCACATCCTCGGCATTCACCTGGTAAGATTGGTACTGTGGATTATCACTTACCAGTGTCAGCTTATTTTTTGCACGGTTATTCTTTACGATTCTTTTATACACAATCCCCTCGTTCCGACTAACTACTATATATGCCTGGTCATTCTTTACATCTTCTGTAGTATCAATCTTCTCTCCTACAATGATACTGCCACTAGGTGTAGGCATCATACTATCTCCGATGATCTCAAACGCCCTGTAATTGCCTCCTGCCAACATGGGGAGGGTAAATGTATTTAATTCATCAATAAATTCACTGTCTGCATATCCCGCCAGGTAACCTGCCGCCGCCTTTACAGGAACGAAATGAATAATATTCCTGTCTGCCGTCATCATCTTTTGCTGCCTGCGCTTTGCTAAAAAGCTGTTATCGGTATTGCTCACATCCTTCAGCAATAATTCATCCAGGCTCAATTTAAAAATATCACCCACGATTTCCAATACCTCCAAACGTGGATCTGCCCTCTCCTCTTCATAAGCGCCGATCAGGGACCTTTTGATGCCGAGTTTTACTGCAAACTCTTCCTGCGTCCATCCACGAAGTTTTCTCAGATACTTTAGGTTTTGGCCTGCTTGTGACATATATAGCTAATTTGATTAGCACAAATATACTAACATTTTTAGCTAATCCAAATATTTTATAATATTTTTTTGTCTTTGTTTCCGGTGCTGATCATCATAACAAATATTTACCCATGAATTTGATAGCCCTTATTTTTGTACAAACTAAAAATATATGCAGATAGTATTGGTATTGCACAACCTCTTACGGTGGGGCGTTTTAATTTTCGGTATATGGACTTTGTTGAATGCAATCTCAGGAGTGACAGGTAAACGAAAATATTCTGCCGGCGATAACCGCAGCAATTTGTTGTTCATGATCTTTTGCGATATCCAGTTACTACTTGGATTGATACTATATTTTGGCAACTCCTGGTTCGACCGCCTTAAAGACCTTGGCAACAATATGAAGGATCCTTATAACCGCTTTTTTACAATGGAGCATATGAGCATGATGATATTGGCGTGGATACTGGTGCATGTTGGCAGAGCATCTGTTAAACGGGCCAATACAGATGCAGCCAAACATAAGCGTATGCTGATATTTTTTGGACTTGCTATTATACTGATATTAGTTTCTATTCCCTGGCCTTTCAAGGAGGTTGCTAAACCCTATCTCAGGTGGTTTAATTAATGTCATTGGATTTCATGTTTAAAATTTACTAGTATTATGGCGAGAACAAGCGTGTTGCCCACTATCTTAATTACCAACGACGACGGCATTACAGCCCCTGGTATACGTAATTTAATTGAGGCCGTAAAAGACCTGGGTAAAATAGTAGTGGTGGCCCCTGACAAACCGCAGAGCGGCATGGGACACGCTATTACCATTGGACATCCGCTTAGGATGAGTAAGATGGATCTATTTGATGGCGTGGAAGCCTGGCAAACAAGCGGTACACCCGTAGATTGTGTTAAACTGGCGGTAGATAAAGTATTACACCGCAAGCCGGATTTATGTTTAAGCGGAATAAATCATGGAGCCAATCATTCGATCAATGTTATTTACAGCGGTACAATGAGCGCCGCCATGGAAGCATCTATTGAAAGCATCCCGAGTATTGGATTTTCCCTGCTGAATTACAATTATGAAGCCGATTTTGAACCTGCCCGGCATTATGTTAGAAAAATTGTGAGCAGCCTTTTGCAGAAAAAAATGGATAAACATCTTTTGCTAAATGTAAACATTCCCTCTGCACCTATGGAACTGATCAAGGGCGTAAAGGTTTGCCGGCAGGCGTATGCCAAATACGAAGAAGATTTCAAGCAGCGCAAAGACCCGCAGGGTAAAAAATATTATTGGCTCACGGGTGCCTTTGTAAATTTTGATAAAGGAAAAGATACAGATGTATGGGCGCTGGATAACAATTATGTAAGCGTGGTTCCCATCCAGTTTGATTTAACCAACTATAAAATGAAACTGGAATTAGAAAAAAACTGGAAGATAAAATGATTTTTAAAAAAGATAATTTTTGGCTGGGAACGATATTAGGGCTGCTTGCACCTGTAATCGGCTTTGCTGTTTTCAAACTGATTAAGTACCGGCGATTTTCCCTCATGGAGATGTACCAGTGGATGACACTGAACCATAACCTGATCACTGCCTGGATCAGTGTTTCGCTTTTTGCCAATGCGCTGCTGTTCACATTATATGTAAACGCAAGAATCGACAAAACAGCAAAGGGTATTTTTGCAGTAACCGTCTTGTATGCAGTAATTGCCCTACTCATTAAATTTTTTGGATAACTGCCTAATTGTTATATATGCAAGCCCAGCCATGGTTTAAAGATTGGTTCAACTCTCCTTATTATCACCAGCTTTATTTTAACAGGGATGTGGCAGAGGCGGTGGCATTTATTGATAAACTGATTGAGCATTTACATCCACCACCGAATGCCTCGATATTAGATGTTGCTTGCGGAAAAGGAAGACATTCCATCCATCTTGCTGAAAAAGGATTTGATGTAACTGGAATCGACCTTAGTGAAGACAGCATCCAGGAAGCACTTAAATATGAAGCCGCAAACCTGCATTTTTACCGGCACGACATGCGCCTGCCTTTCTGGATCAATTATTTTGATTACGCTTTTAACTTTTTTACCAGCTTCGGTTATTTCGCAACTGCCAGGGAGCACGACAATGCTATCAGAACGATTGCACAGTCCTTAAAAAACAATGGTTGTTTCGTAATGGATTACCTCAACGTGCATTATGCTGAAGACCACCTGGTACACCAGTTTGACAAAGAAATTGACGGGGTAAATTATTTCATCACAAAATGGTTTGATGAAACACATTTTTATAAGAAGATCGTGGTGGAAGATGATGTGCTGGAGGAGCCGTTGATATTTACAGAAAAAGTTGCCAAGTTTTCGCTGGGAGATTTTACGGAAATGTTTGCCTACCAGGGATTACAGATACAGGAAGTATTTGGCAATTATAATTTTAGCAACTACGATGTAAGAAAATCGCCGCGGCTGATTATGATTGCGACGAAGATCAGCAGGTAAATTAAATTTCACGCAAAGACGCTAAGGAGCAAAGAAAAGAAGGTTTTGAAGTAGCTCTTTGCCGGGATCCTTAAGTAATTGTTATCAGCATTTTTTTTACGAAAGCATACTGAAGCAACGAAAATAGAATTTAATTTTGCGTCTTTGCTCCTTAGTTTCTTTGCGTGAAACAAAACAAACCCTATCGCCCGTGATTATTCACCAGCATCCATTGTGCAGTTTCATAAATGGCGGAAGTTAGTTCGGATAATTTGCGCTTGATCGAATCACTTTGTTGAACAGTTAATGCTGGCAATCCGCTCCTGACGGGTATTAATTCTTCTTTGTTGATCCACAGGTTTTTTGAATAGTAATAATCGTTATTTACCACTCCAATTTTTCCTTCATCGTGCCGGATGATAAATGCGGCGTCTTCTTTACCTGTTTTGTTTAATAAATTTCTTCCCAGCGTTTTGTTGGTATAAGGTTGAAAAACCATATTCGCCAGCGTAGGCAAAACATCAATCTGCGATACGGTTTCTTCCCTTAGCTGGGGAGTTAAAAGTGCAGGCGCATAAAACAGCAATGGCACATGCTCATCATTCAATCGCTGTTCGGTCCATACTTTAGGGTACATCGCCCCCGCATTTCCTTCTACACCATGGTCCCCTAAAAAAACAAATATCGTATTATGAAAATAGGGTGATTGCTTTGCAGTTTCTATAAACTTCCGATAACAATAATCAGTATAACAAAAGGCGTTAAATTCTTCCAGCGACTCAAAGCCATACCGCTTAAGCTCTTCATCAGATACCTTGCGCCGCACAAAATCCTTATCATCTTCCGGTATGGAATAAGGCCGGTGATTGTCGGAGGTTTGAATAATGGTAAAAAACGGCCCGGTTTGAGCTTTCATCACTTTGTCTGCTTCCAAAAACAAATTCTTGTCGCTGATGCCCCAAACATTCAGCTTTGGAGAAGTAAATTTCCCTTCTTCATAGATCTGTACATCGTTAATATTATTGATCAAACCGCGAAAATTATTAAAGTCGCTGCTGCCGCCAATAAAATACATTTTATTATATCCTTCAAAACTATTGACGATAGTATATTGGTTAAGGGATTGCAGGTTGCGGGTGCTAAATTTCGATAACTGCACATCCGGTATGCCTGTTAAAGTTGCAAACACTCCCCTTGCAGTACCAAAGGTGGGCGAAAAACAATGATCGAAAAATATGCCTTCCTTTGTAAGTTCATTGAAAAAAGGGGTACTATTAAGTGGGTTGCCGCTCATAGTGCTTTTATACATACTAAAGCTTTCGCAGATCACCAGCACCACGTTTGGCTTACTTTCTAATGCGGTACTGCCCGGATGGACTTCACGCTCATAGGTGTCGGGTTTTGTATTTTTTTTGTCGAGTTGCAGAAAATCACTGATGGTACTATAGTGCTTTTTTGCCTTGTCTTCATTAAACACCGGGTTGCGGAGCCGAAGCGTTGCGAAAAAATTTTGTAGCGGATTCAGTGCCAGGTAGCTTTTAAAATTGTCATTCAGTTTAAAAGCATCACCCCAGCGCAAAGGCGTGAAAGATAAAAATCCAAAAACGAACCATCCCAACAAAACAATGGCAGCGGTATGCCAGATCCGCCTGTAGGAAAACTTATGTACATTGATATTTTGCTCTTCCACGCTCACATGGGTTTTCCTGAATATCCATACCATCATAGCCACGGCTCCCAGCAAACCGGCCAAAATCCACACCATCGGGTAACTTTGCCAAAGCATTTCAAAAGAAATTTTCGCATCTTCTGCAAAGTTTAAAGCGCTGGCGTTTAACCGGGTGCTTACATAGGCAAAATGCCCAAAATCGGCTCCAAAGAAAAATAAGAGCAATAAGGTAATCACTGCGAGGTAAATAGCCCAAGCTCTTTTACACGTTTCAGAATAAAAAGGAGAAAATCTTGGAAATAAAGAAATACAGGCGATTGGCAACAGCACAATTGCTATCCAGCGAAGATCGTATTGCAATCCAAGCCAAAAGGATGAAAATAATGAAAAGCTGTTCGTACTTGCCGGCTTAAAGAAAACAAGGGTGGCAATACGGAAAGTACTGAAGATGCATAAATAGATTAGAAACAGCTTTATTATCCACTGAATTGTTTTCGGAAATTTCCACCGGATGAGCATAGACAGAGCATTTTCCTTTATCAATGAAAAAACGCAAAACTACCAAGGATATTCGGATATCACAGATATTTTAAAGAGGGCGGCCATCGCTGAATAATTAGTAAAGATATTAACTCGTAATTTTACCGCACCAATTATTTATTGCACCAAATTTTACACATACCTATGTTGACCACGATACAAAACTGGGACAGGTGGTTATTTACAAAGATCAACCACGACTGGACAAATGGCTTTCTTGATAATGTGTTCCCTTTATGGAGAGAGGGCATGACCTGGTTTCCTTTGTATATTTTTTTGGGCCTGTTTGTATTGGTAAATTTTGGGAAAAAAGGATGGCCATGGATAATTGGCCTGCTCTTTACAGTTGCGTTAACAGACCAGGTCAGCAGTCATGTCTTTAAACCATTTTTTCACAGGCCGAGGCCCTGCCACGATTTATTACTTGCAGATCATATCCGGTTGCTGCTAAATTACTGTAACGATAGTAAAAGCTTTACTTCCTCCCATGCCTCCAACCATTTTGGGCTCGCCTTCTATATTTTTTATACACTCAAACCCTACTTAAAAAAATGGGGGTATTGGCTATTCTTCTGGGCAGCAACCATTAGTTATGGGCAGGTATACATTGGCGTACATTACCCGGCAGATGTTTTGGGAGGTGCCCTGTTTGGCAGCATAACAGGATTTGGGATGGCCTGGTATTTCAATAAAAGGTATGGCCTGCCATCATTCGTTCATCAACCCGTTGCTAAAGCAAGTCAATGAAAAACCAGGTATTGTTTCCGATTGCAGTAGTCTGCCTATTTACTTATCTCGCCGGCATTTTTTGTGTTCCGCTGATGGATATTGATGCTACGCAATACGCTTCCATGAGCCGGGAGATGCTGCTGCACGGCAATTACCTGCAGTTGTACGATTTGGGATATGATTACCTCGATAAACCACCAATGCTATTCTGGCTTTCCAGTATTTCGATGTATGTATTTGGTATTCATGACTGGGCATACCGGCTTCCATCGTTTTTATTTTCAATATTGGCGGTGTACAGTACTTACAGGCTGGCGCTATTGTTTTATAAGAGAGAAGTGGCCATACTAAGTGCGCTTGTATTAGCATCCTGCCAGGGCATGTTTTTGATCAATCATGATGTTAGAACAGATACCATGTTGATGGGATGGGTAGCCTGCAGCATCTGGCAATTGGCTGAGTGGTACCAATCCAACAAATGGAAACACCTTTTACTGGCGGCCGTTACCATTGCCGGCGGTATGATGACCAAGGGGCCGCTGGCGCTGATGATACCGGTATTTGCATTTGCTCCTCATTTTATTTTTAAACGGAACTGGAAAGAGTTTGCAAGATGGCAGTATATTCCGTTATTGATCATTATCGGCCTGCTGCTGGTACCGATGAGCATGGGCCTTTACCAGCAATACGATCTTCATCCGGGAAAAATAGTAGTGGGTAAAAAGATTAGTTCGGGTTTACGTTTTTTTTACTGGACACAAAGTTTCGGCCGCATCACCGGTGAAAACCCGGAAAAAGGCAACGGCTCGATTTTCTTTCAGCTTCAAAACATGCTCTGGAGCTTTTTGCCCTGGATATTGTTTTTTTTACTGGGCTCGTTGGCTGCTTTAAAAAACCTTTTGCAACAAAAATTTGCCCTGCCCGAAAGAGACGAAGCTATTACGCTTTCAGGCTTTATAGTTACTTATGTTGCCCTTGGTAGTAGCCAAATTCAATTACCGCATTATATTTTTGTAGCTTTTCCCTTTGCAAGCATTATCACAGCAAATTTTTTATACCGGATGCTTTACGCAAACAGGTGGCAAAAATGGAAAACACCGTTGTTGGTTATTCATGCCATTATTTTTGGGCTAATGTGGATAGCATTAATATTATTATTAATTATCCCGTTTAAAACTATTTCACTCGTTGCCGGCATTGCAGCAGGGTGCTGTTTGGTGATTTACGGGTTACTCGTTTTTTCCAAAAGCATATCTCTTCCAAAGATTTTGGCCATTGCTCTTTTTACTTCGATTGGTATAAATATGTTTTTGAATACGGCTTTCTATCCGGCGCTGCTACAATATCAAACCGGCACCACTGCCGCAAAGTTCATCAATGATCATGCACTACCCAAAGAAAAGGTTTTTGTATATGGAGATGTGATAGAAGCAAGAAGATCGCTATACTTTTATGGAAACTATTTTTTTAAAACCATTTTAACCACCAACCAGCTTTCGTCGGGTGACTATGTGCTTTGCTCTCAAAAGGATTATACTGAACTGGCA
>JAOQAK010000034.1 GCA_025963635.1 Ferruginibacter sp. | reverse complement strand
TACAAAGCAGCACTTTGCTTTGTATTTTGTCTGAAGCATTTGTTTTAAAAACTTCAATCATTTCTTAACGAATTACTATTTATGCTGGCTGCTTTCTTTAGTTGTTATTCTTAGGCATTCTTCAATGTTAAAAGTAGGAAATGCCTTCAACCTTAACGATACTTTCGGAATGGGACAAAACAGGCAAAAAAAAATAGATAATCGAAATCCTCGCCGGCAATTATTTTTCTCAGTTTTATTTTGAGTCAAATTCAACAATCCATTCAATACCATATTTGTCTCTAAAACAACCAAAATAGGAACCCCAGGGACTATCACCAATAGGCCCTTCTATTTGTCCTCCTACTGAAAGTCCATTAAATATTTTGTCTGCTTCTTCTTTGCTTTCTGCACTTACTACAATTTTACTTCTGTTCTCATTTTCGTTTGTTTTCCCATAATTTCCGGAACATCATTTGCCATCAACATACTGGTTTTACCGATAGGCAAAGCAATATGCATAATTTTATTTTCTTCTTTTTCTGCTACCGGGAATTCAGGGCCCGCAAGGTCTTTGAAACGAATAATCTTTGCAAACTCTCCGCCGAATACTGATTTGTAAAAGGTAAATGCTTCTTCAGCATTTCCGTTGAAATTAATGTGGGGATTGATAAGTGGCATGTTGTTTTTTATTTTTTTAAAAATTATCCAAAAAAATTTTAAGAGATGTAGGAGAGTTAGATTCTGTTTACCGGGATATTATTGGCTCAACCCATTCCTCGCATTCTTATTCAGCACATTTAGTACAAATGCCGCAATATCATTGGAGCCACTGAAATCAAACTTTCCTTTTTGCGGCTCATGCAGGTTCCAGAATATATAGGTGCCGATGGTATTGAGTCCCATCGCTTTTGCCATTTTCATACGGGCGCGCCAGGCTTCCCTGGGTATACGCGGGTAATGCATTTCCCCGGAAATCATCTGGAACGGTTTACCATCCAGTAAAAAAACAGAATCGCCCAAAGCAAAGCTATGTTGTGCGGTTTGGGAGAAACCGGCAACAGAGATCAGTAAAAGAAATAACGACGGAAAAAGAAGTTTCATCTGGCTGTTGGTTTGGGTGTTCAGTCCTAAAAATAGTGCACAATTTTGAATAGTATGATTCGAATAATCTATCCACCCGCGCGACTACGTTCTGCGGCGGCAGCGTTCGATTCGTTTTTTCTTTTAGCCAATCAGAATACAAGGAATCACCGAAACCATTTTTTGTTACAAGCCGTTAACATATTTGAGTTTCTGTTAAGGATCTATATCATTCCTGTAACATATTTCCAAAGGCAGAAGTAATACATTCATGCAATACCAAAACTGACATCATGAAATCCCTCTTTCGATTAACCGCCATCGCTGTTGTGCTGATACTTTGCCTCATGTCTTTTACCCACATAAAAAATGCATATGCGGTGGGGGATGTAGTCGGGGATTTTCAATTAAAGAATACGAATGGTTCAGCAGTCTCGCTCGAAGACTACAAGGATGCAAAAGGTTTTATCATTGCTTTTACGGACCTGACCTGCAAACAATCCCGAGACTACGAAGAAAGACTCATCCTTCTGAATATTAACTTTGGCCGTCAGGGGTATCCTGTCATTGCCATCAATGAAAATGGCGGAGGTATGGGTCAATTGCAGGGATACATAAAAAAAATGCGCTATCCTGTCGTCAATTTGCTGGATGATAATCACCAGATGGCAAAATTATTTGGTGCCACACAGACACCGGCTATCTATATTTTACAAAAGGAGGCGGGCAAATATTTCGTTCGGTATATTGGTGCTATCGATGATTTTGGATCAGATGCGCAATACGCAAAATACCCATATGCAGCCGATGCTGTGAACGCACTCCTGAAATCAGAACTTCCGCTAAAAACTGTTAGTGATATCGATGGTTGTGACATCAAATAATAACGAATAGACAACCTGGCAATACCAATACGAACAGCTGCGTTTCTGGAGAGTAGATTTCGGCTTAACGTGCATACTGTCAACCTTTTATTTACAACGTTTACATTTTTATTTACAATTCAAATTCCCCTGACTGAATGATATCAAAGTAATTTCGCCGGATCAACTTTGATGTATGAGATATACACACGTTTTTACTTTTCTGACAATATTAATTTTTGGCACTGCATGCAACAGGCCACATCCAAAGCTTATAAAAACCATAGGCTCACCCAGATATGGCAATGTTCAATGTAGCCTGCAGGACAAAGCCGGTAACCTTTGGTTCGGAACCACAGAAAACGGCCTTTATAAATATGACGGAAAATCGTTTCGTCAATTTCTAGTGGCCGATGGCCTGATCAGTAATAATATTTTTTGTATGCTGGAAGATAAAAATGGTAAAATCTGGATAGGTACTACAGCGGGGCTTTGTCTTTATGATGCCCGCCTGCCGGACGGGCAGGGTAAAACTTTTACCAAAATCGAGATTCCTTTACCAAAAAACCTGCCTCCCAACAAGAGTGACTTATATCGTAACTCGCATTGGGTATTCAGTATCATGCAGGCAAAAAGCGGAAAACTATGGTTCGCAACAATTGATGGTGTTTATATCTACGATGGCAAATCCCTGCCTACCGGACAGGCAGGCTTTACTCCGTTTATAATTACTGAGGCCGCGGGTGGCTATGTGAGCAGTAACAATAACGCGGAACATATTTTAGAAGATAAAGCAGGTAACATTTGGTTTGGTGGCCGAGGTAACGAAGGTGTGTATCGTTATGATGGTAAAACTGTAACCAACATTAAACTAAAAGAATTATTTCAACGTGGGCAAAGGCCAAAAGCTCATAATTGGGCGTGGCCTCAATTGCAAGACAAAAACGGGAATATTTGGTTCAGCAATTGGGGTGGGGTGTACCGGTATGATGGCAAATCATTTACAACTTTTACAGAAGAAGATGGCTTATCCGGTGATATGGTTGCCCGGATTATAGAAGACAAAAAGTGAAACCTTTGGTTTGGTGGCGCTGGACTTAGCCGTTACGATGGTAAATCTTTCACTCGTTTTACAACCAAAGATGGACTACCCAATCTTGGGGTTTGGTCAATTTTGGAAGATACAGGTGGAAGTATTTGGGTGGGTACGAGAGAAACAGGTCTCTACCTTTACGATGGAAAAGCATTTATTACTTATTCGGAATATAAACACTAGCCTGTATCTCCACAATGCGAAACCCGGTCTAATAAGCCTGTGAAATTTTCTGTAAATTTTTTTCAACGGATTGTGAGTCACGATTAGTGATCTGCGTTGCCATTTTAAGCTGCCGCATAAAAATACCAGCATTTCGCCCTTTGAAAAGTATTCTTTAATCTTTTATTGCCCAGCGTAACTTAGCAGAGCGTGCACGCGGGTTAGCAAAACATTCTTCTACAGACGGGCGGATAAGATCTGGTGCAACATCCCTATACACCCCTTCACGAAAAAATTGCTGAAATGATTTTTTAACACGACGGTCTTCCCCGGAATGAAAAGAAAGAATAGCTACGCGTGCGCCCGGCGCGAGTGATGCAGGAAGTTTCTCAAGAAATTTATCAAGCA
>JAOQAK010000027.1 GCA_025963635.1 Ferruginibacter sp. | reverse complement strand
GAATATATCATATACGGCCATGTAGTTGTCGAAATTCTCTTTTTCAGGTTCAAAATCTATCAACAAATCAATGTCACTTTTAGCTGTTTGTTCGTTATGTAAATATGAACCAAATAGGCCAATATTTGACACTCCATATTTTGACAACTCAGTCTTATGAGTTTTTAAAATAGTTAATATGTTTTCTTTCGTTGTCATTTGCAAAAAAATATGGTCAAAGATAAGTTTCTTTAGGAATCTGGAACAGTCAGCAAAAATTGCCGCCAACGTATGCGTTAATCAACCACGAAAGGAAATTTTGCGTGTTGGTATTGGGGAAGCTTTATCCTTTCCTTCAAATTGCGGAACGATTCATAGGGGCCATCGGTAGAAAATAAATTCAAAAGCCAGGCTGGTGCACCTTCCCCTGGATCAATTTGAAGCCTGTAATCCACTTTAAAGCGATGATTGTTTAACGGGGTTACCGTCCAGTTTGCCCTGGAATATTTTATCCTCACCATATTACGTTTATCTGGTATGAATTTATCGACATTTTTAGCTTCGATAGTCATTACCTTGGTTGCAGCGTTTTGTGTCAATATCATGCGCACTACCAGGTCCCGGTTGTCAAAAGGCCATGGACATTCAATCTCACTGTAGAAAAAAACATCTGCGGGGCTAATCTCTTTCAACAACTGGGATTTGGCTGTCTTATACACCCATTGATACTGCTTATTTACATCGAATAATACTGCGGCAAGTTGAGAAAGTCTCCCCTCAAACTCACATTCCACTTTTATTTCATTAAACTTAGCGTTCTTAACTTTTCTTGAATATACTTTAATACCATTTTTGTCTTTTTTTAAAATCCAGTCTTCCTGGCCGACGGCAGTGAGCTGAAAAAAAAGGCATAATATAAATATAATGGAAGAGGTTAAAAATCGCATTTTATCGTTTCTTAAATTTTTCATTTTAATACAAGGTTTGACCCTGCAACAAGGTGAAAGTTAATGAATCAACTCACTCGGTTTTGTTAAGAGATGCAATATAACCGGGTGCTCACCCCGTTTGTATATTACAGAATATCAATGAAAAGGTTACAAATTGACCGGAAACGCTGCAAGTAAATTTTTTTTAGAGTGGGTAGCAGCGGTGAGTCGTTTAACGAAAAAAGGCAGTTTCAAAAGATACCATCTTTAAACATAAAAGTATAAATTAGTATCCGAAAGTATTTGCCGCATCGACTGAAACATCCTTTACCATTTATTGCATGATGTTAGCGCTTCTTCACTATCAAATATACCTTTATGATCAAGAAAATCCTTTTCATCACCGGCGACTTTACCGAAGATTATGAAACCATGGTTCCCTTCCAGGTACTTGAAATGGTGGGCCATACCGTTCACACTGTTTGCCCTGGTAAAAAGAAGGGCGACAAGGTTTTTACTGCTGTTCATGATTTTTTGGATGCCCAAACGTATCATGAATTCCCGGGGCATAAATTTGAGTTGAATTACAATTTTGATGATGTGCATCCCGAAGAATATGATGCGCTTTGCCTTCCCGGCGGCCGTGCCCCGGAATATTTGCGTTTGAACAGCAAGGTGCTTGAATATGCAAAACATTTTGCCGATGCGGATAAGCCAATTGCTGCTATTTGTCACGGCATCCAGATATTGACGGCCGCCGACACGGTAAGGGGAAAAAGACTCACCGCGTATTATTCCGTTGGCCCGGAAGTTACCATCGCCGGTGGAACTTATGTGAATGTAGCCGCCAACGAAGCGGTAGTGGATGGTAACCTCGTTACTTCGCCTGCATGGCCGGGCAATTCAAAATGGATGAAGGAGTTTTTGAAGGTGCTGGGTACCACCATCGTTCCCTGATGGCGGGAGGAACTTTACTACAAGGCTAAATGCTACAATGTAGCCCTTCTTGATAGGGTCTGGTGGCGACGGTGCCCAAGAACTTTCAATGCTGTACAAATATGAACTATGATTTTATAATCGTTGGGGCAGGATCTGCCGGCTGCGTACTGGCCAACCGCCTATCTGCCGGTCAGCAATATTCCGTTTTATTACTGGAGGCAGGTGAACCGGATAAAATGCCGGCAATTCAGATTCCGGGAGCCTATACCAAGTTAAATCACACCAAAGTAGATTGGTCGTTTTGGACGGAACCGCAGGCCCACGTTGATAATCGGAAGCTTTATGTACCCAGGGGAAAAACATTGGGTGGCTGCAGCAGCACCAATGCGATGGCTTATGTGCGGGGCAATAAAGAAGATTTCAATGAATGGGCAAAGCTGGGCAATCATGGCTGGGCCTATGAAGATGTACTGCCTTTTTTCAAAAAATCGGAACACAATGAATCCTTTGGCGAGCCTTATCACGGAAAAGAAGGACCGTTGAATATAACTCATGCAAAAAAGTCCACGCCATTAAGTGAGGCGTTTATCCGGTCCTGCGAACTCAGTGGGATTGCACCCAACGACGATTATAACGGTGCCACCCAACTGGGCGCATCCATGCTCCAGTTTACCATAAAAAACAGCCGGCGGCATAGTACGGCAAAAGCTTTTCTGAAACCCGTCTTAACGAGGCCAAATCTCACTGTCCGCACGCACTGCATGGTAAAAAAAGTAATCATTGAAAAAGGGCGTGCTACCGGCGTAGAGATCATTGATCAAAAGGGAAACACCGTTGCTATCGAATGTAATAAAGAAGTGATCCTTTCTGCCGGGGCCATTCAATCACCGCAGGTGCTGATGCTTTCGGGAATTGGGGAAGCAAGTGAGCTAAAGAAGGCAGGTATTGAAACAAAACTTCACTTACCGGGTGTGGGTAAAAACCTGCAGGATCATGTTTGGTGCGGTGTTAGTGGTGCCAGTAATATCTCCAGTGGCAATTCGGTGCTAAAGCCGGGCAACATGGCAAAAGCCATTCTTCAACACCTGTTATTTAAAAATGGGCCGTTGGCAAACAGCCCGCTTGAGGCAAATGCTTTTCTCAAGTCTGATCCCTCTATTATCAGGCCCGATATACAACTTCATTTTACACCGATTGGCATGCCGGCGGATTATTCAACCGACATTTATAACCTCAATAGTTTTTCTTCCCGGGACGGTTACGGAATTTTAGTGATCCTGATCAGGCCCAAAAGCCGTGGATATATAACCCTTAAAAGCGACAATCCTTTGGATGCGCCTGTTATTCAGCCCTGTTGTTTATCTCATCCGAATGATATGGAAGTATTGCTCAAAGGACTTAGCCGCGCCATTGAAGTAACCCAGGCGCCACCTCTAAAAGAATACAATCCAGCCGGAATACATCTCCCTGCAAAACCTTATACCCGGGATAACTTTGAAATGCATATCCGTAAAAGCCTCGAAACGCTGTACCATCCTGTGGGTACTTGTAAAATGGGCAGCGATGCGATGGCAGTGGTAAATGAATCCTTGCAGGTATGGGGTACCACGGGATTGCGTGTGGCAGATGCTTCGATAATGCCCACCATTACTTCTGGCAATACCAATGCGGCAACCATCATGATCGGCGAAAAAGCGGCAGACATGATATTAAAATTTCATTCTACTTAAGAAGAACAGAACATTAACAGCATGTCTGGGAGAGGGGATTGAAATATCTTAGCTGATTTCCCTCAAAAAATATTCGCTTATAAAGAAAACGTTCAATCGTATAGTAAAGAATATAACTTTAATAAAATTTGGTTTAAGGATAAAAAGAGAAAAATAATTTATCAGGAAGCATTCTTTTTCTCCTGCCAGGTTTTCCACAATCGTAACTTACAACTTCACATAAAAACGATCAGTTATGAATTCAAGACGTGACTTTTTACAAAAGATTACGGCAGCTGCAATTGCCTTTCATTTACCAAGCTATGGTTCTGCCAGTGTTGGTGAGTTTTATAAAACTTCCTATGATGGGCCGGTGCTGCGGGTGGCAATCATGGGCCTGGGTAGCTACGGCACAAGGGTAGCAGAAGCTATGCAGGCTTGTAAGATGGCCAAATTGACCGGTGTGATTAGTGGAACACCTTCGAAAATTAAAGACTGGCAGTCGAAATACAATATTCCTGATGCGAACTGCTACGACTACACCAATTTTGACAAAATCAAAGACAACCCGGATATCGATGCAGTGTATGTAATTACTCCGAATGCGCTTCATCACGACCAGGTAATACGGGTTGCTAAAGCCGGCAAACATGTTATTTGCGAAAAGCCAATGGCGATCAATGCGAGAGAGGGACAGGAAATGATTGATGCCTGTAATAAGGCAAAGGTGAAATTACTGGTGGGGTACAGGATGCATTTTGAACCAAAAACGCTTGAAATCATCCGCATGCGAAAAGAAGGCGAAATGGGCAAAGTATTATTTTTCCAGGGACTGTGCGGTTTTAGAATCGGCGATCCCACACAATGGCGACTTAATAAGCAACTCGCCGGGGGTGGTTCGATGATGGACATTGGGATTTACGCCATCAACGGCTCCCGTTATATGGTTGGCGAGGAACCGATTTGGGTAACGGCCCAGGAAACGAAAACCAATCCTGAAAAATTTAAAGAGGGTGTTGATGAAACCATCCAGTTTCAATTTGGCTTTCCAGGCGGTGCGGTGGCTTCCTGCCTTTCCACCTATAATATGAGTAATCTCGATCGCTTCTTTTTGGATGCGGAAAAGGGATTCGCGGAATTGCTGCCTTCTACCGGTTATGGCCCTATCCGGGGAAAGACGCATAAAGGTGAATTGACACAGCCGCATATCACCCATCAAACCGTGCAAATGGAAGAAATGTCGGGCATTATTTTGGGAGGAAAACAACCCATCGTGCCGGTAGATGGCGAAGAAGCACTAAAGGATCTAAAAATCATCGATGCAATTTACCTGGCGGTTAAAACAGGAAAAAAGGTGGATCTGAAATTGTAAATATTTTACAGGTTACTCGCCGGCACAGATGGGTAACTGTGCCGGTTTTTTTTGACATAATTCATTCACCCAGTCTTATACCATATTACAGACTCCCGTGAAACCAATGTTATGGCTTTTCTGCTCAGCACAACAGAAATACATACGCAATTTTTTCGGCGCCTGTAATCCCAGTTCCCTGGAAATGCTAAATGAGGATAAATTTACAATGCATCAAAAGCTATAAATTGGGACGATGAATGTTAAGAAAGATAAATACAATGAATTACTTAAAAATATTGGGTTAACCCTGCATAAAGCCAGGACAAATGCAATTAAAGCTGTTAACGTTGAACTTTTAAAAGCTAATTGGGAAATTGGCAGACATATTATCGAGCTTGAACAACATGGGGAAGAGAGAGCGGAGTACGGGAGTAACCTCCTGGCAAGACTTTCAAAGGATCTGAGAGCCTACTATGGGAAAGGATTTGGCAGACGCAACCTTCTGGATATGCGACGCTTTTACTTAATATTTCCAAAATGGCAGACAGTGTCTGCCAAATTAAGTTGGAGCCATTACGTATTATTGATAAGCATTTCAGAAAATCCGGCAAGACTTTTTTATTTAAAGCAAGTTTTAAATGAGAATCTTTCTGTTCGAGAGTTACAACGACAAATTGATTCTGCTCTGTTTGAAAGACTTGCTTTAAGCAAAGACAAAAAAGGAGTTCTAAAATTATTAGAGAAAGGAAATGTTGTATCTAATTCAACAGAAGCCATTAAAGACCCCTATGTTCTTGACTTTCTTAAGATACCGCAAAGTAATAAGGTAACAGAAAAAGATTTTGAACAAAAGATTATTGATAATCTTCAAATGTTCCTTTTAGAACTTGGTAAAGGATTTGCTTTTATATCGAGATAATATCGAATTTCAATTCGGAATAAGCATTTTTATGTTGACCTCGTCTTTTATCACCGAATCCTAAAATGCTTTGTACTTATTGATCTTAAAGTAAATTCAGTTCAACACGCTGACATTGGGCAAATGAATCTTTATTTAAATTATTTTAAGGCAGAAGAAAATGTAGAGAACGACAATGAACCAATTGGAATTATTCTCTCAGCAGACAAAGATGAAATCCTGGTGGAATATGCCATGGGTGGAATTTCAAACAAAATATTTATCTCCAAATATCAACTCTATCTGCCAAACAAAAAACAACTTCAGAGAAAAGTCAAATCGATCCTTGATAAAAAATAAACATTAAAAGTAAGCGTACAAGTGCTTACAATCATTCGGTGTGACACCTTTCTGTGATATTCAGTTTATAATTTCTTCCATATAAGTATTTCCACCAGCATAATTCCTGCCCTTTAGTAATGCAAAACGATATTGTTTAACGTCAACCATAGCAGAATTTATTTTTTTATTGTAACTCTCCGCCCTATTTTCACGGCATGCCCGCAACAGATCCTCATATCATTAATTTATTAAAGTGTATTGACCTGGAAGAAAAAGAACAGGTAAAAAGATTCAGTTTAGACCAACAACACACGCTGAAATCATTAAAGGCCGAGGGCTTGGCATTGCATCCTATCAGCGTAACCCGCAAAAACTTCGGCTATGCCGATTATCCCGAAATCAGCTTTCGGATAAACTTTCCCGCAGAAATCAACCTGTTTAAAGATGGTGCCGCAATAGAATGTTTTGCAGGAAGTGAAGCGCCGGTAAAAGGGATACTGATTAGCCTTGAAGGTAAGACAGGCGAGTTCAGGCTGTTTGCACCGGATTTCCCGGATTGGATTGAAGACAATGGCGTCGGCATCAAATTAGCACCCGATCAACGCACCACTACCATTATGAAGTCGGTGTTAAATGATTTGGAAAACAATAAGGAAGCTTATAAGTTATTTCAACAAATACACAACGAGCTCCCTAAAGAAAAAAAATCGTCGCTGACGGCTGCTGTTTCACTCTCGTTCAAAAATAAAAATTTAAACACGAGTCAGCAGGAAGCAGTAGAAGCCGTTTTACAAAATAAAAGTATAACCATTGTCCATGGGCCACCGGGTACGGGCAAAACGACCACGTTGATTGAAGCCGTTGTACAATTGGTAACAAAGGATGAAAAGGTACTGGTTTCTGCACCCAGTAATACCGCTGTAGATAATATCACGAAAGGTTTAATAAAGCAGGGTGTCCAGGTTTTGCGGGTGGGTAATACCAGTAAAGTGGATGAAGCGATTTTTAAGCACACGCCGGAAGGAAAACTGGCAAACAGCAGCCAGCAAAAAGAAATCAAAGCTTTAAAAATACGGGCCGAACAGTTTAGAAAAATGGCCTTGAAATATAAAAGAAGTTTTGGGAAATCGGAAAAGGAACAGCGGAATCTTTTATTCAAGGAAGTAAAAAATATCCGATCGGAAATAAAAAAGATCCAGCATTATAATGAGGAGAAATTATATACCAGTGCGGAGGTAATTTTAGGAACACCTGTCGGGTTATATGACGCAAAAATAAAGCAGCTGAATTTTCATACATTGGTCATTGACGAGGCGGGGCAATGCATTGAACCGCTTGCATGGTGTATTTTTCCGTTGGCAGAAAAATATGTGCTGGCGGGAGATCATTGGCAATTACCACCTACTGTATTAAGCAATGAAGCCGCAAGATTGGGTCTTAATCAATCCATTTTGGAGAAAGCCATTGCATCAACGGAAAATGTTTATTTATTGAATACACAATACCGCATGCGGGAGAGCATAGCAGGTTTCTCTGGCAATTACTTTTATAAAGGTTTATTGCTGACTGCCAAACATCTTCAAAACACCGGCACACATATTTGTTTTATAGATACTGCAGGTTCTGGTCACAATGAAACCAGGGGGAGTAATGGTATGAGTTTACAGAATGAAGGTGAATTACAGGTTGCTCAAAAACTGATCAGTGCGGAAATACCGGATATAACAAAAGCGGCCTTTATTTCTCCTTATGCGGGCCAGGTGGCCGCTGCGAAAGATATCTTGCCCAGGGAGATGCGCATCAGTACTATCGATAGTTTCCAGGGGCAGGAGCAGGAGACTATTATCTTATCCCTGGTACGCAGCAACGATGAGGGAGAGATTGGTTTTCTAAAAGATTATCGGAGGATGAACGTGGCGATCACCCGTGCCAAAGAAAAATTGTATATCATCGGCGACAGCGCTACCATTGGAGGCGATGCTTTTTATCATTCCTTTTTAACTTATATCGAAGAACATGGAGTATACAGATCCGTGTGGGAGTTTGAACTATAGAAATGTGCACTTCATTTTCTTTTTTTCTTGATAAAGAAAGAAAGAAAAAAATCAAGGCTGCGAATAAAAAGGGGAGACGCTATGCATGGCGTCTCTACTTTTTATACATCACTCTCTGAACATCTCCCCATGTGATGAGCTGGACATTATTTGATTTTAGCAGTGATTTAAATTCAGCGCTTAATACATAATCGAGATCTCTCTGCCGCCATGCTGACCCAAATTCGGCATGCTCAATTGTAATGGCTTGCATTTCATCGTCGTCATAGGCGAGGTGAAAAATCATTTCATTTAAACCAGGCTTTAAATTTTGAATGGCCTGTCCGTAAAACTCCTTCCATTTTCCCACTGGTACTGCAGGATACGCCGAAACAAAATTGTTCACAACCACCACTGCATTGGTATCTATATATTTCAACAGTTGCGGCGCCATCATCTGGATCATATTCATGGGGATCAGTACCGGCAGTTGGTATTCCTTTCCAAGTTGTTGATAAATCTTTACCATTTCCGGCGATGCCAGGATGCTTCCCATGTGATTGTCGAGATGTGTTAATTTGATACCATAGAATTTGGCCTTTTCAATCTCTGCCCTTATTTCCTTTTCCACTTCCCCGGGTGTAGCGTGTTTTGCAAAATCCTCCACGGAGGCATACAGGTATCCATCCATGCCAATCATGCCCGGAATTTCACCAGATGGCGCAACGCCGTCCCATCTATAATTTTTCCACTCTGATGTAAAAGTGAGGTGTATGCCCCAGTCCATTTCCGGGTGTTGTTTTGCATAGGCAGCGATCTCGGGAAACCAGGGGCATGGAACCATGATGCTGGCGGATGTGATGGCCCCTTTTTTAAACGCTGTAATGGTAGCCGAGTCTTCCGAATGTGAAAGGCCAACGTCATCTGCATGAATAATAAGCAGCTTTGTATCTTTTGCATACCCCAGTTTTTCTGCTAAATTTTTTTGTGAAAATGCATGGAAATGAATCAGCAGGGCGAGCAGGAGAGTATAATATTTAAATGTCTTCATGGAATGATTTGACAAATGAAAAACAGGTCATAATATTTGTAGCTATCACCTTTTGTTCGGCGTAGTTGATTGCTTTTATAGTGCTGAAGTATGGTTTGCAGCGATAAATTACTTCATCAAATTTACCTTTTACAAATCATTTTTTCCAGGCAATTCTTTCTTTTCAATCCGGTATGAAAAGATAAGTCCCAGCCCGCCGAAGATCGCAATAAGTGCAAAATAAATAGAGGCGTTTTCTTGCGCATCAATGACAGTGGAGGCGAGATCGATAAGATATGCCAAAAGAAGGCCGATTCCGCTGCCCACCAGCAATAAGCCGTACTTCAAGTTATTATATGGCGCGGGTTTGTAGCTTTTGGGGTTCATTCCCTTCTCAATCATCGCGAGATTTTCTTTTTTAAAAAGATAGACAATACCGAATACCATTGCCATTGCGCCCAGGGGTACTAATACCGAAATCAACATTTGGTTTGGATCCATAATAATTATTTTAAGTTTGAAAGCTGTATTTGTGAGTATGACTCCTTCCCGAAGAAAATGGTTACAGATCACCTTCCTATTTTTTATACTGAAAAACTTACCTTGTAATGGTAACCTCTATTTGTTTGAAGGAGTCATATCACTGTTTATGCATAACGCAACAGAAGATAATGAGATCATCTGCAGGGTACTGAAAGGTGATCAGCAGGCCTTTGCCGGTTTGGTGAAAGGATATCGTCATTTTGTTTTTACGATTGCTTTGCGGTATACTGACAACAGGGAGGATGCAGAAGAACTAGCACAGGATGTTTTTGTAAAGGCGTATCGGTCTTTGGCTGATTTCCGTCACCAGTCAAAATTCAGCACCTGGCTTTATACAATCGCTGCAAATACCTGCCGCTCATTTTTGAGGAAAAGGAAAACTGTAATCCATTCGTTGAGTGATGAAACAACTTTTAACTTTGTAAATAGCAATGGGCAGGGTATGAGCGGTGATGGGCAGATGGCAGAACCCATCGCTGCAATGATGAACCATAGCATCGGCTTATTAAATGCAGACGATGCAACTATCATTACTTTATTTTATAAAGGTGATCAAAGCCTGGAGGAAATTGGGCAGGTGATGGGCATCACACCAAATACTGCAAAAGTGAAGCTGTTCAGGGCAAGGCAAAGGCTTAAAGAAAAACTAGAAAAACATTTTTCAGGTGAGCTGAAGGAGATCAGGCAATAGCGCTAGTTATTTACCAGGTTTGAAAAGTAACGTTTTGGTTTTCATTCAGGCAAAATTTAATATTAGTTCTGGACCATAAAAACAATGATAATGAGTGAAGACAAAAACATAGCAACAGATTTGTGGAACTATATCGATGGCAATCTTAGTGACAAGGAATTGTTGCGGGTAAAAAATTTATTGCAGGAGGATGAAGCCTGGAATAGCCATTACAAACGACTACTGCAATTGGATATTTTGATGAAAGATGAGTTGTCAATGGAAGAACCTTCTATGCGGTTTACTAAAAATATTATGGAGCAAATAAAAGATTTGCCTGTTGCCCCGGCTACAAAAAATTACATCAATGCCAAAATCATTTTTAGTATTGCATTTTTTTTTATGTTGCTTATTGCAGGTTTATTGATATATAGTTTTGCACAGGTGAACTGGTCTGCTCCGTCAAGTAGTAGTAGTTCATTTATTGAATTATTCAAACCGGATCCCCGGAAATATTTTACACCACAGGCGATGCATGTTTTTTTAATGATCGACGTGGTGTTGGGATTGATGTTCTTAGATAGATTTTTAAATAGAAAAAAAGCTCTCAAACAACAGCATACTTAATAACCCAGCGCCCGCAACTTAAAAAGAAATTTTCTTTTTATTAAAACACCTGCCTGCTTTCCATGCCGCCGCATAAAAGAATGCGTACAACTCCTGTTCATGTTTGCCGGGCGCAAACTATACGAGGTCAATAAAAAAGCATAGGGCCATTCATAATCTTAATTATTTAAACTGTAGCCAACGAAGGTTTTATGACCGTTGTCATAAAAATACGGGGCTCACTATAACGAACAGCCTGTTATGGAATAAAAAGTATGATTTAGAACCAGCCTGCCTTCCAGATGAACTGTGGCACGGTTATGGTAAGTTTGTGAATTATTATATCGCACATGGCAAACCAGCAAAATTAGCAAGCGTTAAAAGAGTAAAAATTGAATGGTGTTTGTAACGCAGAAGAATAAACGAAGCAGCGAATATGGATCTACATAACTAGTAAAAATTTCCATCATCCTTACTCCGCAGCCAACATAAACCGGGCTCATCTTTTTCTACATTCAGAATAACACACATATTTTTTGTGCACTAACCGCAAGCACATCGGTTTTGTAAACCACGGCTCATCAACCCGTCATCGACAAACCTGTGCCACACTAGGTTGTTTCGGCCTGCTTTCTTTTAAAATGTTTTTACCGTCCGTGCAATCGTTTTACCAACCTAACAGTTGATTAATGTATGTACCCGAACAAATTCCTTAAGTCACCTTCTACTAAAATCAATATTATGCATCTTAAACAATTCTCATTACCAGTAATAGCAGCTTTATTGGTGGTATTAACAGGCGGTTGCAAAAAAGAAACCCCTGCTACTTTATCATCTGCTGAAAAATTATCATCCACCAGTTTATCGACTTCACTAAGTTTGGTTCAACCACGGGCAGTAGTAAATCTTGGGGTCGCTGGTAACTTTGCAATCCTTTCCAAATCGGGCATTACGGACGTTTACAAATCGGCTGTCACCGGAGATGTTGGGGCAAGTCCTATTACGGGCGCAGCGATTCTGCTTACCTGTACGGAAGTTACTGGGACGATCTATTCTGTAAATGCCGCAGGTCCGCTTCCATGTACTGTTATTAACCCTACCAGGCTAACCACAGCTATTGGCGATATGCAAACAGCATACACGGATGCAGCAGGGCGAGTTGACCCTGATTATCTCAACTTAGGTGCCGGAACTATTGGCGGCAAAACGCTTACTCCCGGCCTTTACAAATGGACAACCGCCTTGAATATTCCTACTGATATTACTATCTCCGGCGGTCCGGATGATGTTTGGATATTCCAGGTTGCCGGTACACTTAAATTGAGTTCTGCAGTGAGGATTACATTGAGCGGTGGTGCCCAGGCAAAGAATATTTTCTGGCAGGCAGCAGGCGCTGTTACACTTGGTACAACCACTCATTTTGAGGGAATTATTTTAGGACAAACCGGTATCAATTTGTTAACCGGCGCATCCATCAACGGAAGGTTGCTTGCTCAAACAGCTGTAACGCTTCAAATGAATGCGGTTACCAGGCCTCAATAAAATCAGGAGGATTTGAATAACCAGTCAAAGAGGTTTCCGAAAGGTAACCTCTTTTTCTTTTAGTTATGATGGCGGGTTTTGTACATTCGTTTAGCAATAAGTAATAGGGCCAGGATATTTCGAAAATTTAATAATAATTGATATGAGTGCAAAAATAAGGGCCATCATCACGGGTGCTACCGGGATGGTAGGCGAAGGCGTATTGCATGAATGTTTACAGCATCCGCAGGTAGAAGCTGTATTGGTGATCAACAGAAAACCCTGTGACGTTCAGCATCCAAAGCTGAAGGAAATTATACATACTGATTTCTTTGACTTTTCGCCGATAAAGAATCAACTGCCGGGTTATGATGCATGCTTCTTTTGCCTGGGTATTTCATCAGTGGGCGTGAAAGAGGATGTGTATTATAAAATGACCTATACCCTTACCATGCATGTTGCGGAAGTCCTTAGCGAAGTTAACCCTGGCATGAGCTTCTGTTATATTTCAGGTGCCGGTACCGACAGCAGCGAAAAAGGCCGTTCGATGTGGGCAAGAGTAAAAGGAAAAACAGAAAACGATCTTGCGAAGTTGCCGTTTAAACAGGTATATAATTTTCGCCCAGGTTTTATTAAACCCACCAAAGGGTTGAAGAATACCCTGTCTTTTTACAAATATGTTGACTGGTTGTTTCCCCTCGGCCGGGCGCTCTATCCAAATGGGTTTTGTACGCTACAGGAATTGGGCCTGGCCATGATCAATGTAGTCGTTAAGGGATATAAAAAGAACATTATTGATGGAAAAGACATTATTGTTTTGGCTAAAGATGTTGCTTAATGTCTTTCGCTGTTATTCTTTATAGAAAACTTAATTCATTAAAACGATCGACCTTATAGTCTCCTGTAGCATTATTGATTCTGCCCATGCGTGCAAACCCGGCATCGAATATTAAATACATAAAACAGCAGTCCAAATTATCGTTTTAAAGATTTGATTGTTATTTTGTGGAATGATTAAAAGTTGTATTGCTTCTATATTGCTTTTAAGTTTCACCGTTGCTGCTGCCCAGGATAATTATGAAATACAGGTATATGCATCTCCAACACAAACCAAGGGCAGTACTATTTTTGAACTTCACAGCAATTTTACTTTCAAAGGCGAAAAAAACATTGTAGATGGTTTGCGCCCGACTTTTCACGCATTACATGAAACCGTAGAAATTACCCACGGCATCGGCGAAAACTTTGAACTGGGTTTTTATCTTTTTACAAATTATACCAGCCCCTATGGATACCGTTTGATAGGCACCCATCTGCGGCCCCGAATCCGGGTTCCCGAAAAATGGAAATGGCCCGTGGGTGTTAGCCTCTCCACTGAATTCGGTTTTCAACGCAGGCAATATTCCACTGATACATGGAGCATTGAGATCAGGCCAATTATCGACAAACAATTTAATAATTTTTACATCGCTTTTAATCCCACTTTTGGTATTGGGGTAAGGGGCAGCAACGACCATACACCTTCTTTTGAACCCAATATTAAAAGCACCGTTACAATTAACAAAGTTGCATTGGGGTTGGAATACTATGGAAGTTTAGGTCAGTTAAATCAAATACCAAAAATCGGCAGTCAAAGTCATGCGCTATTTGCCGTGGCCGATCTTTTTGTGGATCCCCGGTGGGAAGTAAACTTTGGACCGGGTTGGGGCCTAACAAAGGCCACGGATGCTTTCGTTTTTAAATTATTGGTAGGCCGTCGCATCACGTGGAAGAAGTCGCGAAAAGCATGATTAATTTTTCTGTGTTTCTCTTTTAAAAGTTACTTGCCGGAAAGGCATTGGTTTGACTTAGTAGCTGTTTAGATTTTATTGCAGCCACGAATGCACGAATATCCGGGAAGATTTTAGTTCAATTTCATTTTATTCGTGCCAATGCGTATAGTTGGTGTTTTTAAAAATCTCCATGGTAAGTGCCTCAACTGTTTTTTAAACCGCTTCTTAGCGATGTAATTATTTTACTTCAAAACCAGCCACAGTGGTCCCTGTTCTGCCATCTTCTGTTAAACCTTGTGTTACAATGGCGTACCTGCCGGGAAGGTCGGCACTATAAAAGCCTGTTTGCACCTTGCCTTCTTTATTGGTAATTAGGTTCGGTGCCCAATACAAAAGAGTTCTGTAATCGGGGATACGGCTTTGTATTTGTTGCGGCGTTTCGTAAACAGGCGAATAAAAATCTCTCTGCAATTGCAGCCCTTCATAATCCACGATAGTAGCCCTGGGATCAATCTCAAAACCTTCGAGATTTCCTTTGTAAGTGATGAGGTTTACAATGCCATCAAATGAGTTGGTTCCCAGGAAATAAGTTTTGGTAACCACCTCCAGCTTCCTGATCTTCAAAGGATCATACTTCATCAATTTATTAAAATCGAACATCGGCACTCCATCCAGTAATATAAGCGGGCCGGAAGCAAAGGGCCCCCGATTGAAAGCATCCAGTACAGGTAAGTGAAACTTACCACCATGCAGTCTTACATTTACTTCGAGCACATACTCCCGCAGCACTTCTTCCAATGTGGTAAAACGTACATAATTATCCAGCAGGTAAATCACATCCGGCTTCAAATAAAAAGCCGATGTGTCTAATGCAGGTAAAGTTGAATGATTGAGCTGGTTATACAAATAGGCATTTCGCACCTGTGAAGCAATGTACATTTTTAACAACGCTTCATCATGCCCTTTTAAATCGAACGGAGGCAAAATGTTATTCGAATAAGCAGGGAAAAACGGGGGGGCTAGTTCAAGCCTGTATCCGCTATCTTTTTCGTTGTTTGTTTGGGCGATAATATCACCATCGCTATAAAAATTTTTCATCTCAAACTTTACTTTTCCCGACGCATCCGATCCAGCGGTTTGAAACTGTGTTCGTATTCCAGGCACTGAAAGATAAGCAGGTATCTCCTTTAAAGGAAGACCAGGCTGAAGCGCCGTTATTTTACCATTAACGATGTGCCCGTTGACTTCAGGTACGAACTGGAACGCCGGTTTTTTATTGGTCAAAATATCGTCCCAAACAAACCTGCGCCAGCCTTGTGTGAGCATCAGATTATCGGCAGCGGCATCTGCAAAAGAATTGTTTTGATTGAAATAATAACCGGGCGACTCAATGTTTCCCTGCAGATCGGCACTCATCAGCAGGTAATTGGTGATATCCTGTCCATCAATGCCATTGAGCGAATCGAGCCGGTATACGGCCATCGACAAATTTGCTGCAACGGATTTTCCTGCTTCGGTGACAGCGGCAATGTCAATATTTATTTTTTTACGGGAAGTATAATTCGGCTGATCGGCCTTTGCAGTTATTTGTAATGTGCTAACCGGTTTTTTGAAATACAGCCGTTCGCAAACAGGACGGCGGGCTTCATTAAAAATGGTGAAATGAGAAATACCATCACCGGGCTTTGTAGCCGGTAACGTGAACACCGCCTGGCCATTTTGCAAGGTATTGCTCACCACTGCTTTTATTACATTGCGGGTGTGTACAAAAAGATAGACCGCAGAAGTATTGGCGGCATTTCTTGCAGATGTTTGCACGGTAACTTTTATTTGCTCCTGGCCTGTTCTTTCCAGTTGCATGATATAGCCGTCATTGTAAGCAGCCGGCAATTCTTTTAACTGTTGTTCCCCGCCGGGCAATTTGATCAGCGCCCTGTATGCCAAACCTGCCAAAGGGGTAAACGAAAAACTGCCCATACCGAACACGAGCGGACGAAATATGGCGAGTGAATCCCCTTTATCATTCAATAATATCCCTTCAAAATTTACGCCTTTGCCTAAATTGTTAACAACCTTGCAACCCACCCTGCTTTGAATTCCGTTCACCAGGTTGCCACCTTCCGGAAAGAAGGCAATATCATACGCGGGTTTTTGTGCGACAACGTTTTGAGGCTGCTCTTTTTGAACATTGATGATTTGCAACTTCTTTTCAAAAAAATACCCGGGACCAAAGTTTTTCATCCAGTTGGTGTAAGCTCTCATCAGGTAATTGCCGGAAACCAGGGTAGCTGGCAGGTACAATGATCCGTCTCCAAAACCTTTTTCCAAAGCAATTTTTGCCTGGAGCACCGCTTTGTTATTTTTATCCAGTACCTCAACATAAGCCACCTTGCCGAGGTTGATCGGTTTATTGAAATAGGCGTCTACATTATAAATTTTAAACCAGCATATTTCGCCCGGCACATAATTATTTTTATCTGTGTGTACGTAAATTTTTTCCTGTAAATTATTTTGCCGGTGATGATCAAATTGGTTCTCAATTTCCATTAGCGGCGCCTGTGCACGTGCCTGGATTATTAGCAGGCAAACAATTGCTGTTGATATACACTTAAAATTTTTTTGCATTGTGGAAGACTTGAATGCCGGGTGAATAACTAATTTTTTTTGGAGCATGTTCGTTGCTGGCCCTATGGCCAAAAGAAAGGTTTAACATTGGTACCACGTAGCGTACAATCAACGCAGCTAGGAGGCGCTGCGTTAAAGGAGATGATCAAAAAAGGATCTCCCTTGGCAACATCCACTGGCAGTAAACCACTGGCTTTTTTTAAAATACTGTCCCTGTTGTTTTCGATGACCTCGGTGGTACAACCCTCACTGAATCCCCACAAAGGCAATTCACTGTTTTTTATAAAGATCCTTTTTTCCCGAACCGTACAAATATTAAAAAACCCAATAACCGGCAGGGCCGGATTGGAAATACAATGGATATTGCCGTTTAATTCGGAAGGCTGGGCATCAAAAACAGATCCCACCGATTCGGTGTTTTTCTTCATTCTTTCCAAAAAATCGTACCCTTCCCTGCTCCAGGTATATTGCTTTACAAAAACGGAATATAGAACACTTAATTTCCACGACGCATTCGGAACAAGCGTTACCGGCAAATGAATGATATCCTGGCTGAGCTTTACTGAAGACCCTAAGAGCAATGAAGTGGAAGAATTAGACTGGTAGCAGACATACATCTCCGGATCGGTCGGCAGCCTGGCTGTTACACCTAGTTTTATCCCCGTATTTGCTTGTATAATATATTTTAGCGTGGCGAAATATGCTGAATGAAATTCCCATGTTTCATCGTACTGCCATTGGTAATAAAGTGAGTTATTCTGAGGGTCGTGGGTATTAACAAATATCTCAACACCCTTATTTTGACGGGTCCAACTGATACTGTCGATCGGCGGATTATTCCTGATCTTTACAAAATCTGAAAGGTATTGCTCATTATTGCCGGTGATGATATTGAGGCGGTATTTCAAAGAAGTATCCAGCTGAAGATTATCAATGGAATAGTTTCCGGCGAAGTTTTCTTTTAGTTGCAAAACACCATTGCTGCTGCTCTCCAATTTAACAATAGCCGCTCTTTCTGTAATATTTGAATTATTTTTTAAGTCCGTCGTTCTCGATAATTTAAGATTGGTTACACCGCCTCCATTATTAATTACTCCCTCTACAACAAGGTACCCTGTTGTCACCAGCGGAGCGGGTGAAATGTATTTTTCTTTGCAACCTGTTGCCAGTGATACCAGCGCAAGAAAGAGTAACTTATTCATATTTTATTTTAAGCCGGTGAACGTTTATCGAAAGTTCCACACAAAGTACCCGCTACCGATTGCATCTTCAAAAACCAATTTTCTACGTGCATTTCTTCATGTGTTTTCAATCTCATTTTTAAAACCTGATATTATAATTGATATAAGGAATTGCACTTCCAAATATGGAAAGCTTATAACCATTAACTGCTCCGTTTTCGGAAACATAATATACCGAGTAAGGATTTTTACGACCTGTAAGATTGTACACTCCGATCGTCCAGGTGTTGTGTGTTTTCTGGTATATTTTATGATTGCCATCGATGTTCATTGAAAAATCAGTACGGAAATAATCCGGTATCCGGTAAGCGTTGCGATCGGCATACAAGGTTCTCGCAGCGCCTCCATAATAGAATCTTCCAATCGGCAGGGTTATCGGCCTGCCGGTGCTATACGTGGCGTTCAGTGAAAGGCTGAAACGATGGGTAACCCGGTAGTTGCCAATCATGGTAATATCGTGTGGCTTGTCGTAATTGGCGGGATAAAAATCACCCCTGTTGATTAGTTCCCCCGCAAGCGGATCATCCTGTTGTAAAAGAATCCTCGACCACGTGTAACTGATCCATCCATTCAATTTTCCGGTTAACTTTTTTACCAAAAATTCAATGCCATAGGCTTTTCCTTTGGTACCAATTACATCTGTTTCGATATGATGGTTGAGTACCAGGTTGGCGCCGCTTTTGTAATCGAGGTAATTGCTTATCTTTTTGTAATATACTTCCAGCGAGGTTTCGATGGTATTTGCCTTAAAATTTTTATACAAACCCAAAGAAACCTGTTCTCCATACTGCGGCCGGATGGAAGGATCACTCAATTTCCAGATATCCGTGGGAGCCATGGCGGCGGTATTGGAAAGCATATGAATGTATTGCCGCTGTGAATTGAAAGCCGCTTTTATAGAAAAGCTATCGCTAAAAGCATAGCGGGCAGAAACGCGGTATTCGGGACCTGAATAATTTTTGATGAATTTCCCCTTTTCATAAGCAACGGTACCCGTCATATTGCTTTCGGTGATGGGCAACCCGTGTACATAAGTATTCACTGTTTTTGGTCCCAGGTAATTGTAAACAGAATACCTGATCCCACCTTCTACCGTGAATGACGAAGTGATATTGTACCGGTCATTTACATACAATGCAGACTCAAGCGCCTGTTCGGCATCCAGTTGATCCGGCTTCACCAGCGATTCCTTTCCATTGGGATTAAAATATCCGGGGTTCAGTTTATAGTAGATAGAATTTACTCCAAAGTCAATGCTGTGCTGGTTATTAAGGAAATAGGTGAAATGCGCCCTGAAATAGGTTTGATGGATATCGAAGCCCATTTTGTACGCATTCAAAGGCAGCCTGGTGCTGTAAATGGAATAGTTGTATTGATCTTGTCCGCCCGTGACCAGGCTGTTCAGCTTGCTGCTAAAAATATGTTTCCATTTCAGGGAAAGGTTGATGTTTTTATAACCATATGCCGTATCGCTGTTGAGATTAAAACGGTCTTTGCTCATGTAGCCGGTGAAGTAAACTGTGTTCTTTTTATTCACCTCATGGGTGATATTCAGGTTAAGATCAAAAAACCCGGCTTTGCTATTTTTATATTGATCCGGTAACAGTTTCAGCATCCAGTTGGCATAAGTTGTTCTGGCACCGATGATAAAGGACGTTTTGTCTTTTATCAATGGCCCTTCAAGGTTAAAACGACTGGTAAGTAAACCAAGGCCTGCCCCTCCTGCAAGTTTCTTTTTATTTCCTTCGCGGCTGTTGATATTTAAAACCGACGAAAGCCGGCCTCCATACCGTGCAGGGATACTGCTTTTATACAATTCCACATCCTTCACAACCTCCGGATTAAAAGCAGAAAACATCCCAAAAAAATGGGATGGATTATAAATGGTGGCCTCATTGAACAGGATGAGGTTTTGATCGGCAGATCCGCCTCGTACATTCAATCCGGTACTCGCTTCGCCAACCGTTTTTACACCTGGCAATGTGGTTACCACCCTTAATATATCCGCTTCGCCAAATACCACCGGCACCTGTTTGATGGTTTTTATATCTATCTTTTGCAAACCCATCTGGGTACTTTTTACATTGCCTATTTTTTGAGCGGCGATGGTAACATTCTTGATGGTAAGCACCTGGTTTTGCAAATCAATATTCATTTTTCCATCGCTGTAGATTTGAATCTGCCGCCTGGTGTCCCGCATTCCCAAACTTTGTATATTGATGGTGTGGCGCCCTCTTGGTAAGGAGATGGAAAAGTAGCCGTACTGATCAGTCAACACATTCACTGATGGCTTTTCAACATTCAAATTCGCCCCGATCACCGGCTCGCCGGTTTTAGCGTCTTTGACGTAGCCTGTTAATATCAGCTCGCTCTGAAGTGCGGGCACCGACCGGTCGCCAATCTCGTACACCTTATTTTCAAGGGTGGTGGTAAGATCCCCTTTCTCCGCGGCTTTGGGCTTGCCTGTTTTCGCGATGATGCCTTGAGTGTCTGTATTTTCTGCCAGATTCGTTGCAGAAGGAAATGTTGTGCTGATAGGGGTTCCCCTGGTAAGAAAAACCACGTTGGGTGCAGCGATCGCAAAGTGAAATTCAGTTTGTGAGAAAGCCTGTTCCAACACTTTTCGCAGCGGCTGCTTTTTTACCTGGAGGGTAAAAGTGGCACTATCAAATTGTGCAGTATCATAGTAAAAATGGAGATTAGACTGGCTTTCCAGCGCTGCTACCAGCTGCTCAACAGTAGCATCGTACAAATCGGCGGTAATGAGTGAATCTATTTGTCCAAATACCCGCTGCCGGCACATCAACATACAAGCCAGCAACATTATAAAGGAACAATATTTTTTCATTTTATTTATTTAAGCTGTCGTAATAAGCAGTTGCTTTTGTAAGCATATTCTCTTTGTCTCTGCGGAAGTTGAGCTTGTTGGCTTTTATAAATTGTTGCACTTCCTTCTTACGGTTGCCCAATGATCGTAGAAAGTCTTTCCGCCTGTTTATCGGGAAGAACTGATCCTCTTTTTGCAGGTAGTAAAGATCTTTTGTGTCCACAAAATGCTGAAGCTCCAGGTTAATAGAAATTACTTCTATTATTGATTTTATTTGCTTTTTTAAAAGGCTGGTTGTTTTGCCATGATACAAACGGTTGTAAAAGCCACTGCTCACGAGATTGCTATGGGCGCTATCTTTTTCAATGCGGATAAAATCTGCATCGAAGAGGTTAAACCGGCTCACTCGTTTGTCGAGTAATTGCAGCCAGTCTGCCTGGTTGTTGATTATGACTGCATCTGCAACTTCGTCGTAATGCATCAGGATGGAATCGTATGATATTCCATCGTAGATAACCGAGCCGGTAGCCGGCTGGGGTGAATAAAAAAAAGGGAACCCTTCCTGCATCCTGAATGGATAGCCACTGTACTTGCCGCCATTATACAGGGCCGATTGATTGCCGAAACTTTGGTGATAGAGCGCTATGGCGTTTGCCATGGCCTGCCGGTAAAAACTGCTGTCAGATTCAGCGGCATCCTGCGCAACCATATCATTCGGAGAAAAAAGGAGAAAACAACCAGCCCAGAGGAAGACGAGCCGGAATTGGAAAAATTTCATATAAACGATTGAAACAATACTGAAAATTAACGCTTCTAAAATTATGTGAATTAATCGTAAAAAAGAGATTGGTACTGGTAAAATGCAATTCCCTTCACCGGCACCGGACTTACAGCCTCCCGCAGGAGATGGGTAAAAAACGGCACCTGCAGGTTTTCTCCCGCAGGAGACTGCTCCAAAATCTCCCGGCGAACTTCTCCTATAGGAGATACTTTTCACTAGCATGCGTATCTTTCACGGCAAGCAGGTGTGACGATTGGTTTATCTTTCCGGCAATTATTCTTGAGTTGAGTGATTTAATGTATTCTTTCTGCTTCAGCTCTTTCATTGCTTTTATAGCCGGCAGGGGAGCACGGATTGAAATGCACTTCTTGCGTTAGGGTTCGTTTTCAATCGATCATCTTTACCTAACTTTAAAAAAAATATTTTATGAAACAATTCCTGTTCCCTGCGTTGTTTGCAAGCTTGTTGTTCAACCACATTTTTGCCCAACAAACGCAGAAGCCGCCGCTTCATGGAAAAAACTGGATGGCCATTACTGGTAAACCGCTGGCTGCTACGGCCGGCAGTATTATCTTTCAAAAAGGGGGTAATGCCGTGGATGCGGCCTGTGCCATGCTGGCGGCTACCTGCACCATGTGGGATGTGCTGAGCTGGGGCGGGGAAACACAGGCGTTGATCTATAATCCGCATACTAAAAAAGTGATTGCCATCAATGCCCTGGGTGTGGCACCTACAGGTGCTACCGTTGAATTTTTCAAAGGGAAGGGGTATAACTTTCCACCTGAGTATGGTCCGCTTGCAGCTACTACTCCCGGCACGGCGGGTGGCCTTTGTGAAATGCTTGCCCAATACGGTACCATGAGTTTAAAAGAAGTATTGGCGCCCGCTATGCAACTCGCGGCAGGTTATCCTATTGATGCGCAAACCGCCAACAGTATGGAGCGGGGAAAAGATCTGATCAGTCAATGGCCTTATAGCAAAAAAGTGTTATTACCTCACGCCGGCGAAAAAAGGGAAGCGCCGGAAGCCGGAGAAATATTTGTACAAAAAGACCTGCTCACCACACTCACAAAAATGGTAGATGCCGAACAAAATGCGCTAAAGCAGCATAAGAGTAGAAAGGCGGCAATCATGGCGGCATACGACCGTTTTTATAAAGGAGATATTGCAAGAGAATTTGTAAGAGGATGCAAAGAACAGGGAGGGCTGATCACTATGGAAGATCTTGCTAAATGGAAGCCCATTGAAGAAACACCACTAATGACAAATTACAAAGGAATCGATGTATATAAATTGCAACAGTGGACGCAGGGCCCGGTGTTGCTGCAGTGTTTAAATATCCTGGAAAATTTTGACCTCAAAAAGATGGGTTATAACAGCGCCGCCTATATTCATACGCTTTATCAAACGATGAACCTGGCTTTTGCGGACAGGGATTTTTATTATGGCGATCCTTATTTTCCACCCGAAGAACCGATAAAAGGGTTGTTAAGTAAAGCATATGCAAAACAGCGGGGTTTACAAATTGATGGGTATAAAAATGATGCGAATGTGTTACCCGGTGATCCTTATCCTTTTGAAGGAAAGCGCAATCCATGGATCGATTTATTAAAAAAGAGAGCGGCCTACACCGATACTACCAAGCCGCAGCCAGGCAATACGCTACCCAAACACGATCAGCTTGCTTCTCAAATAAATGCCGGAAAATTTAAGCAGTTTAGTGTAACCAAGGGGGAGATGGATGAAGAAGCCTATCATAACAGGTTGTGGCGTGGCACCACTTCCGTAGAAGCGGCAGACAAGGAAGGTTGGGTGGTTTCCATTACGCCTAGTGGTGGATGGCTGCCAGCTTGTATTGCGGGCAATACCGGGATAGGGATGAGTCAGCGCATGCAAAGTTTTGTACTCGATAGCACCATCAATCCGTTCAACGTGGTAGCACCTGGCAGGCGGCCCAGGGTAACTTTAACGCCTACCTTAGCACTCAAAGACGGGAAACCGTTTTTATCCTTTGCCGTACAGGGCGGCGATACACAGGATCAAAACCTGTTACAGCTTTTTTTAAACATGGTAGAATTTAATATGACGGTTCAGCAGGCCTGCGAGGCTGCCAATATCAATACCGATCAATTATGGCTTTCATTGGGTGGTATGAAGCTTTCAGAGCGTTTACCAAGGGCGGGCAAACTGTTGTTGGGCAGTAAGACACCAACAGCCATTCGGGATGAACTGGTGAAGATGGGTTATACACTGAGTTTCGGTGAGCGCACCAGCGGCCCGATCAATGCAATTTATTTTGATTGGAAACATGGGTCATTCTGGGGCGGAAGTTCCAATAACGGTGAAGATTATGGCATCGGCTGGTAGAATTGTGGCAGAATTATTTGTAAGAAATCCCGTTGATGCTTTGTAAACGGAATTGAATTTGATGAAAAATATTTATCGTAACGATGTTTAATTTAAAACCGGAAATAATCGAAACAAGAGCAAATTAATTATTAAAATTATGTGGACCTGTTCGGTTTGCAACCGCAATTTTGTGAGGCCTCACCAGGTACATTCCTGTATGGATAAAACACTGAATGATTTTTTAAACGGGAAGCCCGCCCATACCACGGAATTATTCTATTGCTTCATCAATGAATACAAATCACTGGGCAACATCTCGGTACATCCTACAAAATCGATGATTGCCGTTGCCGGTAAAACCCGGATGGCGTATATCACCCAGCTGGGAAAGAGTTTTATCGATGTGGTATTTCCTTTTAAACAGGCCTATACCGATAATCTTTGTTTCATCAAAATAAAACAGGTGCCGGGCACCGATGACTATAACCATCATTTCAGAATGTGTTTTAAGGAAGACATTAATGATGAAGTAAAATGGTATATGAAACTGGCGTTAGACAATGCTTCTCAGTAAGAAAATATAGACGCATTCTTGTGTATGTAACAATGGTATACAAGACCCCGCCAGTTGAGTTTTTTTAAGCCCCCGCAGGGAATTCCGGACTGCTTACAACTGTTCTATTTTATATTGCAATAATTTTTGCTCCGCATCAGATTGCGTGAGGGTGATGGCTTTTTCAAAGCTCTTCCTGGCTTTTACCCGATCAATGGAAGAATATATTTCTCCCAGCAGGCTATGGTATAAATAATGTTTTTCCCATTCGTACAAATAGGGCGATTGATTTAATTCCGGTAAAATTTCAAGGCCACCTTTAATTTTATAGAGCACAGTCATGCGGTTGAGTATCACTACCGCAGTGGGATAAAGTTTGGCCAGCAAATCGTAATAATTAAGAATTTGTTGCCAGTTGGTTGAGTCAAATGTTTCTGCAATGCAATGTTCATAGGCGATTGCAGCTTCTATGTGGTAGGTGCTGAGGGTATTACCAAAAGCTGCTTTGTTCATATAATCATTTCCTTCTGCGATCAAAGTGGCATCCCATTTGGTTCTGTCTTGCCGGGCGAGTAAAATGATTTCGCCTTCACTGCTTACGCGGCTTTCAATTCTTGCTGCATGAAAACACATTAATGCCATAGCTGCGTATACTTCGGGGTTTTGAGTATGTTGGTTACTGCACAGAAGCCCGCATAAGTACATTGCTTGTTCTAATAAATCCTTCCGTATCAATGTATCCGAATTGGTGGAATTATAGCCCTCATTAAAAATTAAATAAATGGATTTCAAAACAGCAGCGGTCCTGTTTTGTAACTGGTGAGGTGGAGGAAACTCCGGCCGGATCTTTTCTTCCCTAAAAAATTCTTTTGTTCGGTAGAGGCGTTTTGAAATGGTTTCTTCAGAAGTGAGGAATGCTTTTGCAATCTCGGTGGTAGTAAAACCGCAAAGGCTTTTTAGAATAAGTGTGATTTGATTTTCAATGCTGATATTTTTATGGCAACATGCGAACATCATTTTCAGCAGGTCGTCCCGGATTGCTTCGTCTGTCCACATCGTATCCATTACAGTTGTGAGCGTATATTCAGATTTTAAGAGCGCTCTTTCGCTATCACTAAAATCCATTTGTATGGAAAATTTATTTTTCCGGATAATATCAATTGCCTTGTTTTTGGCGGAACGGAACAGCCATCCGGATGGATTATCAGGTACACCTTTGATACGCCATACCTGTAGTGCCGAGATAAAAGTTTCCTGTAGAACGTCCTCAGCTAATTCAAGATTTTGGGTACCGAAAACCTTCGCCAATACAGCCACCAACTTTCCCGATTCGTGTCGAAAAAGATGGTCTGTGAGTTTACTGATATTGTTTGATGGGTCATTCAACGCTTTTTTCCAGGATAGATTTGATGGTTCTTAGATCTTTGTAATTGGCCCGTTTCATCATAGAACTCATGAATGATGTAAAATGTTTTGAAAGCCGGAAGGTACACCCCTATTGCGAGCCCCATTATAGTAACATCCTTTCCACTGGCTTCAAAAGTATAGGCAGTTTCCATGGGAAATGACCCCTCGGCAGTTTTCATAGTAAATTAATTTGAACACGTAGTCACTTCGTAAGTATAGGCCAACTCTTTTCCTAAGATTTTGCCACAAAGGCAACCCGGGTACCTGGCTGCAGAGGTTTAGGTGTTTTCCAGGCAACCGACCGGATGTTTGCATACCAGTGCCGAGCATTGTGGGGTTAACGGCATACGCTGCTACCCTGGTCAAGGGAGCAGCGATTTCAATGCTATTTTGCGCATCCACCATACTTTACATTGTCATTTCCTGAATTTGCCTTACTTCTACTTTGCCGTCTTCAAAATCAAGGATTGGACAGCCTTTTGCAATTTCCACCGCATCATCATACGAACTTGCTTTACACATAAGATATCCTCCCACCATTTCTTTGCCCTCCATAAAAGGGCCATCCGTTACTAGTTTTTTAGTGCCCATAATTTGTTTACCATCGGTGTTGAGCGGTTGAGCGCTTACTAATGACCCTTGTTCCGCAAGTCCACCCATCCAACTCATCCATTTTTGCATATGGGCCTGCCATGCTTCGGAAGATTTTTGCAAGGTGCTTCCATCACCACCCCTGAATAAAAAAAGATATTCTTTCATAACTGTTAGTTTTTTTCTTGTAAAAAAGAGGGAGAATTTGGGTCATTGTCAATTGTCATCACTGCCCTGACTTCCACATTACCGCCATACACTAAATTCGGGCAGGTCTGGGCCATTTCCAGTGCATCGGCAAGCGAATTGGCTTTTACAACCAGGTAACCACCCACCATTTCTTTTGCTTCCATGTAAGGCCCGTCCGTAACAATATTGTTGGGCTTAATGGTTTTTCCTTCAGGTAATAAACGATTGGTGCCGCTGTACTTTCCCTGGTTTGCAATTGCTGTAATCCAACTTTGCCATTGCTGCATTACCATTTGCATTTGTTCTGCCGAAGGCATCTCGCCTTCCATTTTTTCATTTCTGAAAATCATCATGTATTCTTTCATCCTGGTTTTATTTTAATTATTAAAAAATAGTGGAGTTGCTATTTATTGGAGCGTTATGTTAATGTGGTAAAGAAACGCATTATGTTCTATATCCTGCTTTGCCGAAAGATTCAAACCGTCAATAGTGGATACAGCTCTGAAGACATCGCTACGTTTGTATTGAGGTGAAGGAGATGTTTTGATTGAAGGTGTCATAACTGGTTGCATTTTGATATACAAGTATAAGACGTATCAAAAACAAGAATTAGGACAAGAAAACTAAATCTTTCTAAAAAAAAAATTCCACTGGAAATAGAAGCTGGTTGTAAAATGGGCCAATGGCTGTGCAGGCAATGTGTTTTACAAGAGGCCTGGATAGGCAAATTTATCGAAAGTGCAGGGAACAAGATAGCACTCCACGCAAGATGGCTTACTGACTCAAATGTGGCTTTCTATTTATTCAGGAAAAACAAGTTTAATGCAAGACTGTTATTTTAACTCCGGTATTTACAGTAAGGCTACCGGGGCTTTGCACCTTAAGAGTATTACAAGTAGTGGTTAAATTTCCGTTTACAAGATGTTTGACTACTACATCCACCCCCACAGGGGGAACCGCATTTCCAACCCAGGTTGCGGGATCATTCCAATTGCCATCGTTGGCTGTGGTATAGCCCGCAGGTGCAATGGTTCCGATGAGTGCCCCACTAGTGCTCAGTTTAGCGGCATAAATATCAGTATTATCATTACCATTGACTACATTTCTCGAGTCTATCCAAAAAAGGATCATATTCGTTCCATCGCTTTTAATAATACCCGGAAAGATTGGACCCGAGTCGGGATTGGTGCAAACCGGTACGCCGGCAGCATCCCACAAAGGGGCTCCTGCATTGTTTATTTTTTGGGCCCTCACAAAAGCCTCATTACTAAAATTAATACCCGACCAACAAAAAATGTAATCTCCGTTTGCATCAGTTGCCATGTAGGCTCCGGTTGCAATATCAGTTGCCGGATTTACGGTGATCCCGTTTGTGCCCCAGGATAAAGTTCCGGCCCCGGTAATCCGTTGTGCATGTTCAACGCCCGAAAAGATTAGCGATTCATTCCAGGCAACAACGGCCCCGCTGGCTCCGTCGCTTACTACTACTAAATTGGGTAAGCCGGTAGTGAAAGTTAAAGGGTTGGTGGATAGGGCAATTCCCTGCGCCACCCACTGTTGTACGCCGCTGCTGTTCAGGCGTTGAGCATACAAGCGGGGCTTCCCGTTATTATCATTCCTATAGTCATTGTATACAACAATAAAGCCCCCACTACCATCACTTACGATCGGGTGGGCATTTGAAAAAAAAGAGATCAGTGTTTCCTGGTTATACAATTGATCTGTTACTACCAGGCCGCCGGCGCCCCATAATCTTGCCCCGCTGCTACTAATGTGTTGTGCATAAATATCTACGTTGATAAATTTATTTTTTATAACATCGATGGTACTGTTTCGGGCATCACCAAATGCAATAAATACTCCATTACTACCATCGCCCAGCAGTACAGGAGTATGCCTTTGACCGGGAACTGTACAAACCGGTACTCCGCCCGCCGTCCACTGTGGCGCGCCGGCACCTGTAAACCGCTGAACATAAACTTGTGCAAAATAATCGACCGTAATTATAGAATCTGGGTCTGCGGTAGTCCAGGCTACAATTACGCCGGCAGCATCAGAAACCACCCTCGCAAAGTTGTTATTTTGCCCGTTTGCGGAATTTAACCGTAACCCGCCTGCGGTAAAAAGTTCGGTGCCGCTGCTGTTTATGTGTTGGATAAAAACATTGGAGGTGGTATCAGTGAGTTGTTCTACCCAGGTTATGTATGCACCTCCCGCACCATCTTCTACCAGGTCTGTTATATAGCTATTATGTGCAGATGTGAACAATTGCTTTGGTGTGGCGGCAGTTCCCCATAGCACCTGCCCTGAACTGCTTTTCCGTTGGGCATATACGAACGAAGTGGGAGCCTGGTCCGCTCCGCTCCATACAACAATTGCGCCGCCGGCGCCATCAATTACTGAAAAGAAGGGAATTGCCCCGTTGGGATTGGTAGTAACCGGATTGTTTACAGTAGCAGGATTGGCATCCCATTGGGCTCTTGTAACAGGCACTAATAAAATTATACAGGCGAGAAAAAGGATAATTTTTTGCATACGCTGGCAGTTTATAATGGCTTAAAAAGAAAGTTTATTTCGTCACTATAAAAATATAATATTTATATTTTCAATCATATACCTGTGTACAAGTTTAATTCTTCATTTCCGGTGGTAAATATTTCTATTGTTTTGATGTGCCCTCCTCACGGGCATAATAAAGCTTTTCGCATCAGCCCGTTAAGCCAGGTTAAATTAAATGCAGCCTGTTGTTGAGCAGGCCTGGTTGATGTTTTCACACAGATAAATTCTTCAGTAATCAAATTTTTACCATCCGGTTGAAAAGGCGGCTGCTGAATTTTTATACATCGTAGTTCAATATTGTTCAAAGCTGCTTGCAAGAGGGCTTTTAAAAAGGTTCAGTCTTTAATTGCCCCAATGTCTCGGATACTTCCTTGCATTCAAATCATCTGGGCGGGTGACATTGATCACTTTTTTACAGAGGGATGGAGAGTAATTTGTGCCCTTAAACTAAATAAATTAAGAGATTATGGAAAGTTCCATTGCCCAGGCCAAACCTGCCGACATAGCCTCAAAGAAAGTTTCAGCGTTCACTATCATGGATGGAAACGAAGCTGCTGTGCGCATTGCTTATAAAACCAGTGAAGTGTGTGCTATCTATCCAATTACGCCATCTTCAAACATGGGCGAATGGGCCGATGAATGGAGCAGTGATAACAAAGAAAATATTTTTGGAGAAGTACCGAGGATCATAGAAATGCAGAGTGAAGCCGGAGCTGCCGGAGCAATCCATGGCGCATTGCAGGGTGGTGCGTTGGCATCTACCTTCACCTGTTCGCAGGGGCTGTTGCTGATGATACCAAACATGTACAAAATTGCAGGAGAATTAACGCCTACTGTATTCCATATTGCCGCAAGAGCGCTGGCAACACATGCATTGTCCATCTTTGGCGATCATAGTGATGTTATGGCGGTTCGTTCAACCGGCTTTGCCATGTTGTTTGGCGACAATGTGCAGGAAGCACATGATATGGCAATGATCTCTACTGCTGCAACATTGCGGTCGAGCATTCCCTTTTTAAATATTTTTGATGGTTTCCGTACTTCTCACGAGTTAAACGAAGTTGCGATTATACCCGATGAGATCATCAAACAAATGATCGATGTAAACGATGTAGCACGCCATCGCCAGCGTGCATTGAATCCTGAAAATCCATTTATCCGCGGTACTGCGCAGAACCCGGATGTATATTTCCAAAGCCGCGAAGCCTGTAATGAATACCATTGGAAAGTTCCGGAAGTGGTAGAAGACACCATGAAGCGTTTTGAACAGCTCACCGGCCGTGCATATAAATTGTTTGAATATTACGGCCATGCTGAAGCCGAAAATATCATTATCATCATGGGTAGTGGTGCAGGCGCTGTACAGGAAACCGTTGATTATCTCAACAGCAATGGTGAAAAAACAGGTTACCTGCACGTGCATTTATACCGTCCTTTCTCTGTAAAACATTTCATTAATGTATTGCCTGCAACTGTAAAAAACATTGCTGTTTTGGATCGTTGCAAAGAAACCGGCGCTATTGGCGAGCCATTGTTCATGGATGTGATCAATGCCCTGCACGCAGGATGGAACCATGCTATGCCAAGAGTAATTGGCGGCCGTTATGGTTTGGCTTCGAAAGAATTTAATCCAGGCATGGTAAAAGCCATCTTCACGGAACTTAAAAAAGACCAGCCGAAAAAGAGTTTCACCATCGGAATCGACGACGATCTTACCAATATCAGTTTAGCCTACGATAAATCCTTTTCTCTTGAAGACCAGCATTTGTTCCGTGGCTTATTTTTTGGCCTCGGTGCAGATGGTACAGTGAGTGCTAATAAGAACACGATCAAAATTATTGGCGATGCAACCGACCTTCACCTGCAGGGTTATTTTGTGTATGATTCTAAAAAATCGGGATCACTAACGGTTTCGCATTTACGGTTCAGCGATAAGGCTATCAATTCGACTTACCTCATCAACTCGGCTAATTTTATCGCCTGTCACCAGTTTCAATACCTGGAGCAATTTGATATTCTTAAAGATGCCCAGCAGGGAGCCACTTTTTTACTAAATGCACCCTATGCAAACGAAGATGTTTGGCATAACCTTCCCAGGAAGATACAGAAGCAGATCATTGAAAAAGAAATTAAGTTTTATGTGATCAATGCTTCTAAAGTTGCCAAGGAAACAGGAATGGGATCACGCATCAATGGTATTTTGCAAACCTGTTTTTTCGCCATATCCAATGTAATTCCTAAAGAAGAAGCCATCGGCCAGATCAAAAAAGCCATACGCAAAACATACGGCAGAAAAGGTGAAGCAGTGGTAGAAAAGAATTTCAAGGCGGTTGATAAAACACTTGAAAATTTGTCGCTGATCGACTATTCACAGCTCACCGCAGGTTATAAAGTAATTGAACCAGCAGACTATGGCAATGCACCTGATTTTGTTAAACAGGTGCTTGCAAAAATCATTGCAGGCGAAGGAGATGATTTACCGGTTAGCGCTTTCCCTGCTGATGGTACTTATCCATCTGCCACCACCAAGTACGAAAAAAGAAATATCGCCGACCAGGTTCCTGTTTGGGATCCGAGCCTTTGCTCACAATGTGGTAAATGTTTCTTTGTTTGTCCGCACGCAGCCATCCGGCCAAAAGTGTACAGCAATGACCTGTTGGTAGATGCGCCCGATTTCTTCAAACACACAGCGCCTATCGGGAAGGAATTTTTTAAAGATTCAGAATCTTATACATTACAGGTAGCCGTGGAAGATTGTACCGGCTGTAACCTTTGCGTGGAAGTTTGTCCTATCGAAAGCAAGACTGAACCAGGCCACAAGGCCATAAATATGCAGGAAGTTTTACCTCTGAAAGCGACAGAAAAACAAAACTGGGATTTCTTCCTGGGACTGCCGGATATTGACCGTACAAGAGTTAACCGTAGTACTATCAAGGGATCTCAGTTATTGGAACCCCTGTTTGAATTCTCCGGCGCCTGCAGTGGTTGTGGTGAAACACCTTATTTAAAATTACTCACCCAATTATTTGGCGACAGGATGATCGTTGCAAATGCAACAGGATGTTCTTCCATCTTTGGAGGCAACCTGCCAACAACTCCATGGAGCCAGAATGCACAAGGCAATGGGCCGGCATGGGCCAACTCTCTTTTCGAAGACAATGCAGAGTTTGGTTTAGGTATTAAACTGGCTACGGATATGAAACGAAATTATGGTATGTCGCTGCTGAAAACACTGCGTGAAGATGTGGGTGCAGATTTTGCAGATGCCATTCTCAACAACCTCGAAGAGAATGAAGCTGCCATCATCGCTCACAAGAGAAATGTAAACGAATTAAAAAGCAGGTTGAACAGCATTGAAAAACCCGAAGCAAGATTATTGTACCAGATAGCAGAATTTTTAGAACGCAAATCCATGTGGATCGTTGGTGGCGACGGATGGGCTTATGATATTGGTTTCAGCGGATTGGATCACGTATTATCAACCGGTGAAAATATCAATATAATGGTGCTTGATACAGAAGTGTACTCAAATACCGGCGGCCAAAAATCTAAATCAACACCTATTGGAGCAAGTGCTAAATATTCTGTAAAAGGAAAGACTACCCGTAAAAAGGATCTTGCGATGCAGGCGATTGCGCATGGAACTGCTTTTGTTGCTGAGATATCCATGGGTGCCAATGATGTACACGCCTTGAAAACAATTTTGGAAGCTGAAGCTTTTGACGGTCCTTCTATTATCATCGCATACAGTCATTGTATCGCACACGGATATGATCTTTGCCATGGTTTAGACCAGCAGAAGGCGGCAGTTAAATCCGGGTACTGGCCTTTGTTCCGTTACAATCCTTTAATGGAGCAGGGCAAACGCTTTGTTTTAGACAGCAAAGAGCCTTCAATACCTTTGGAAGATTTCATGTACAACGAAAACCGTTTTGCAACCATAAAGAATAATTATCCTGAAAAAGCAAGTGAATTCCTGGAGATGGCCAATGATGGCAGAAAGCAACGCTGGGATAGAATACAAGCGTTAAAAGGTCTCTAGTTTTTATCCAGTTTTCATCCAATATCCAAACCCCCGGGGATCTCATAGAGATTCCCATTTTTTGTTCCAAATTGTTAGGGCGAAATTTAAAAAGTTGGAAGGGTTAAGAAAACCTTGATAATTCAGCGGCATGCTGATTTCTCAATCCGGCGTGATTATGCAACAGCGTCAATGCGATGTGCAGTTAAGAGGTAATCAGCTTTGGAATGTCCGCGTTTTTAGAACAATGTTTTCTGTTGTGAAACGAATGTTGGTTTTGGCAGAGACAACCCGCATATCTCGTTTATTTTATCTACCAGGTAAACAGTTAGTTCAGGGGAAAATGTTTCATCGGGCATATGCATAAAAAAGTAAACTTCTTCCAGCCCATTATTCAGCCATTGCTTTATGCGGTTTATCCATTCGTCAATTCTTTTGTAATCGGTAGTATCAAGGCTGTTGCCTACAAAACGGATAAAAGCTTTTGGCAGTGTTAAATACATATGTGCACAATCTCTACGCCCGCTTGCATCCGTAATTACCGCACCCATTTTTAACTGGTTTAATCTCCAGAAAAACTCTTCCCTTATGCCTGCTTTGGCGAACCATGCGGGATGCCTTACCTCAACAAAAAACTGCATATCTGTTGGTAGGGATTCAAGAAAATCGAATAATTCTTCTATCCTGTTTGGTGAAAATGATTCGCTTAGCTGGATAAAAATGGGCCCGAGATTTTTTCCAAATGCCAGCATAGAATTTAAGAATTCAGCAGTCAGCTTTTCTTTGCCGCTAAGACTTCCAGCATGCGTGATACCATTGTAAATTTTAGGACAAAATAAGAAGTCCTTACCGGCAGATTCTTTAGCCCATTTTGCGATAGATTCAGAGCTGTATATTTTATAGTGGGTGGCATTCAACTCAATGCTGTTATAGTGCTGCACATAGTGTGATAGAAAATCCTTTTCCCGGGTTTTGGGTGGATAAATTTTTCCCACCCATTCCTTTCTTCCCCACTTAGCACAACCGATATATACCTTTGAATTTTTTACCGGCACCTGGCTTAATATTTTATTATTAAGGCCCGGATCAGCAGGTAATGTGAAATCAATATTCTTTAAATCATTTTGGGCGACATGACCGAAATCCATAACGATACTTTAAAAGGGTTGGTAAATTCGGGCTAAACTTGCCCGGCTGCGCAATTTTTCATACAGTGCAATATTCATCATTACTAATAACATCCCGTAAAAAACATCTTCAACAGGAATGGTATACAGCCTGATTCCCAAATTCTCAGCATCGTTGTACAAAACCACCGGCAAAGCCGTTAGGAAACCGTTCACTATTAAAAAAGGGATCAAAATAAATACAAAGGAAAATAAAAATGATGCCGCGTCAAAGGACTTAAAGAACTTTCTCCATCCATAAATAAACATTATAAAGATGGAGCAAAAAATGAACGTTGAGGAAGTGTAATGCTTTCTATAAAAAATTATCCCTGCAATCAGCAAAGCAATTGCCATCGACTTTAGTAAAATGTCTGCCATTACTTTGTTTTGGAGGCGGGGGAAATAGCAACGGATGCATTCGTAAATAAAGACACAGCAATAAGGAACAATAAAAAAAAACAGCACTTCTTCAACCGGAAGATTTAGCCATTTCATGCCGGTGATATAATTTTCGTTGAAACTCCATATTCCATTTGCGGTAAAATAAAAATCCCAGCCGATGTAAAACAGTGCCG
>JAOQAK010000092.1 GCA_025963635.1 Ferruginibacter sp. | reverse complement strand
AGGACGCAAATATAATGGCAGGAAGTTAATTCAGAGAAATAAATTTTAACCTTTTAATAATACTAAGATTTTCATATAGCAAGCAATCGTTAAAGTCCTTCCGTTTCTACGGAAGGACTATTTTTTTGTGTGCAATCCAAGGCATTAATTCCAATCTTTTGAATCCTGAAAATTTAATCTCATGACACGGCTTTATTGTCTATAATACTTTTGATTGGTCATCTTTTACGATTTCCAGTTTGGGACTAATCTTCTCCCTTAGAATGCTCATATCACTACTTACCTTTTTATCCAGGATTTTTGCGTAGTGTTGGGTGGTCTGCAATTTCTTATGGCCTAACATTTTACTCACTGATTCAATTGGGACATCATTGTTAAGGGTAACAGTTGTGGCAAATGTGTGTCTGGCAATATGGAAGGTTAAAACTTTATTTATTTGACAGATATCTGCAATTTCTTTTAAGTAAGAATTCATTCGCTGGTTGGATAGAATAAGTAATAACTTCAATCCCGTACGCAATTAATTAACGAATCTGAAATTACTTTTAGATAATTTTCATTATTTAATAAGATAAGATTTCAGGAGCCGGATATTTTCTTTGAAACAACTTTCAATTTTGCTTTGTATTTGTTACGGAGCGAATCCATATCATTGCTAACCTTCTTGTCCAGGATTTTTGCATAGTGCTGTGTAGTCTGCAGCTTTTTATGGCCGAGCATTTTGCTTACACTTTCAATAGGCACACCATTCGTTAAAGTTACCGTTGTAGCGAAATTATGCCTGGCAACATGAAACGTAAGATATTTATTGATACCACAGAGGTCTGCAATTTCCTTTAAATATGCATTCATTTTCTGGTTACTGAGCATAGGTAATAATCTGCCCTTATTTACGGCAGCAGGATGATCTTTGTATTTTTCGATAATATCCAGGGCGGGGGCTAAAAGTGGAATGTGGGAAGGCGTGTCTGTTTTTTGTCGGCTGGTGAAGATCCATTTTTCCCAATCCATCCCAGTGGCAATGTGATTAGGCGTTAAATTGGCGACATCAATAAATGATAATCCTGTATAACAGCTAAAAACAAAAATATCCCGTACCTGGCTGATCCTTTGAATTTTAAATTCTTTGTTTGTAAGTATGTCAAGCTCTTCTTCTGAAAGGAAACATCTGTCTACGACTTTGGTTGTTATCTTGAAATTTCCAAAAGGATTTGTTTTAAGCCATCCCTTTGCTAAACAATCATTCACTACTTTTTTTGTATTCTTGATATATTTTGCTGTAGTATTATGATCAATGTTCTTCTGCGTTTTGAGGTAAAATTCGAAATCAGATAAAAATTCATATTTGAGACTCCCCAAATCGATATCTGAAGCTTTATATTTCCAATTCAGGAAATTCGCAAGATGGTTTAAGGTAGTGATGTATTTGGTTAAGGTTGGTTTTGCATAATCCTTTCCTATTAACTTTTCAATATTGGCGTTATGTGCTTTGAAAATTTCAATCAGGAATTGGGGCCTTTCTCCCCTACCGGTAAAAGCATTTCTTAAAGAGTCTGCATTAATACCGCCACCACTTTGCAACAGATTTTTATGGCAGTCATATATCTGGGTTTTTAAAGTGTCCAGGTAAGTATTAAAAGCTTTTGCATCCTCTTTGTTACCTTTCATTTTACCTGATTCCCATTTATCGGGATTTATATTGAGGGCTGTTGCAGTTTCACTTCTTTTCCCATCTATAGTTATCCGGAGATAAAGTTTTACCGGGCCGCTTACATAGTCTTTTGGCTTTTTTGGATAAAAAAGAAAATCAAAGGTTCGGGACATCGCAGGTGAGTTTTAAATTGTTCCTTAGATATACAAAATAGTTTATTTCTATGCAAATATTATTTTTCATCGAAACATAATACAGCAAAGGGTTTCAACTAAATTAGGTGAGTGTTTTTTACTCGAATTTGACTCACCGAGTCACTCACTTAAATATCGAATTTTCTAAATAATTTGGGGAATACTCACCAAATAAAAAACCCGCAAACCTAATGTTTGCGGGCATTTGCTGAGATTTGATTTTCTCTTTGCGGACCGGACGGGACTCGAACCCGCGACCTCCGCCGTGACAGGGCGGCATTCTAACCAACTGAACTACCGATCCAAAAACTTTATCTTTTATACTGGCTTTCTCTTTTTTACCGAACAGATTCGCTCCACTTACCCTATCCACCCTTCCTTCCAAGCTGCTTTTAAAACAACCTTTGTACAGGTTTTTTTTTCGGGATGGCAAAGATATGTATTTTAATTTTTTAACAGCAAAACTTTTATTAAAAATTGTTTCCGCTTAATTTTACAATCACAGTTACTACTTTCACATGATATTTGACACGAGTAAATTAGCCATATGCCCGAATTAAAAAACCGACAGTTCCTCGATTTCGAAAAACCTATCAAAGATCTTTATGACCAGGTAGACCTGTTGAAAGCGGCGCAGGAAAAAAGCAAAACTGATATGAGTGCTTCCATTGCCTCCCTCGAGCAGAGGATCATGGAAACAAGGCGGGAACTTACACAACACCTTACCCCTTGGCAAAAAGTGCAATTAAGCCGTCATCCCGACAGGCCTTATACATTAAAATATATTGATAAGATGTGCACCAATTTCATGGAATTGCACGGGGACCGGAATTTTAAAGATGATAAGGCAATGGTGGGCGGATTTGCCGACCTGGATGGCCAAACTGTTATGATCATTGGTCAGCAAAAGGGGATCAATACAAAGATGCGGCAAATACGGAATTTCGGAATGGCCAATCCTGAAGGATACCGGAAGGCAATGAGGTTAATGAAACTTGCTGAAAAATTTAATAAACCGATTATCACCCTTATTGATACTCCTGGCGCTTATCCGGGACTGGAAGCAGAGGAACGGGGGCAAGGCGAAGCCATCGCCCGCAATATTTATGAAATGCTTCGGCTTAAGGTGCCTGTTATCTGTGTCATTATTGGCGAAGGAGCCAGTGGTGGCGCTTTGGGCATCGGGGTTGGAGACCGCGTGTTCATGATGGAGAATACCTGGTACACGGTTATTTCACCGGAAAGTTGCAGTAGCATCCTGTGGCGTAACTGGGATAATAAAGAAACAGCTGCTCAACAACTTCGTTTAACCGGGGAGGACATGTTGAGATTCGGCCTGGTAGATGGTGTAATTCCTGAACCGCCGGGCGGTGCACATTGGGACTATGCTGAAGCAGCAAACATCTTGAAAGAATTCCTGATTCCGGTAATCGCCGAATTAAAGCAAATGGACCCCCAGGAACGTTCTGAGCAACGCATTGAAAAATTCGGAAAAATGGGCTTTTGGGATGAAATCCCGCAAGAGCGTACCATGACAGTGCCTGGTGAGCCTAAACAACTGGAAGAATCTTAGGAAAATTCAGTTAACGGGAGCCGCTATATTTGACTTAAAAGATTCGGAACGGTAATCTATCTTATCGCCTTTTGTACTGGCATTTGCCCCTGATCGGGCTACAAAGGATATCGAAATGACGTCAGGAAGTTATTATACTAAAACATAAAAGTAAGCTGTTAAAGGTCAGCGGCTTATCTTTGAATAAAGAATATGCTATGCTAAAAGTTGGTGTTTTTGGAGTAGGTCACCTGGGGAAATTTCATTTAAATAACTGGAAAGAAATTGAACAAGCAGAACTGGTAGGATTTTTTGATCCCGGTGAGGAAAATGCCAAAGGAGTAATTGACCAATACCAGCTAACCCGTTTTGACGACGCGGAAAAATTAATGAATGAATGTGACGTAATCGATATTGTGGCTCCTACTACGGCGCACTTCGAGTTGAGTAAAATGGCTATTACAAAAGGCAAACATGTTTTTGTAGAAAAGCCCCTTGCCAACACAATGGAAGAAGCAAAGGAATTAGTTCAACTTGCCCAGGAAGCTAATATTAAGTTCCAGATCGGCCATGTGGAGAGATTTAATCCTGCCTTTTTGGCCCTCGATGGCTATGCAATTCATCCAATGTTCATAGAAGTGCATCGCCTGGCACAATTTAATCCACGTGGCACCGATGTGAGCGTTATACTTGACCTGATGATTCATGATATTGACATTATCCTGAGCCTGGTAAAAAGCAATGTAAAATCCATTTCAGCAAATGGCGTAGCGGTGATGAGCGACACGCCGGATATTGCCAACGTTCGCATTGAATTTGACAATGGTTGCGTGGCAAACCTCACCAGCAGCCGCATCTCAATGAAAAAAATGCGGAAGATGCGCCTGTTTCAGAAGGATGCTTATATCGGAATCGATTTCCTCGCCAAGAAAACTGAAATCATTAAATTAAATACTCCCGAAGACAAGAACGTTTTTACATTTGATATTGAAACCAATAACGGCAAGAAAACAATCGCCATCGCCAATCCCGTTATAGAAGATGGTAACGCTATAAAAAAGGAACTACAGGCATTCAGTAACGCCATTATCAATAACACCAATACACCTGTTACGGTATTAGATGGATACAGGGCAATGGATGTAGCTCACCAGATTTTGGATAAAATCGGCGACAGGCATGCGATTTAACTTTCACTGCTGGGTTATTAATTTACACCCCCGAATTAAATTTTGAATCAACCTCGGATAAATACCAGTTGGTACATAGCTGGAGATATTTTTGGTGCCTGCCTCACCTGGGTGGGCTTCTATTACTTACGCTCCCTTATATATGATTATCCATTTATTTTGCCGGAAGGATTTTACCTCGGCGGCCTCTTATACGTTGCCGGATGGGTAAGTCTTCACTTTTTAAGTGGCGCTTATGAAATGATTTATTATAAATCTGGCATAACTGAAATCTTAAGAACATTGATCGTATGCACTATCGGGTGCTTTATATTATTATATCTTTTCATTTTAAAGAATCCTCAAAAAAACAACGCTTACTATTACCTTGAATTTTATAGTCTGCTCGTTCCCGTATTTTTGATCACCCTTTTATTGCGTATGCTCTTTCTACAGATTGGCCAGAAGCAGTTAAAAAAGAAAAAAGTTTTTTTTAATGTATTGCTGATAGGTTCCGGCAAAAGTGCTGCGAGCTTTTACAAAACTTTTATAAACACAAAGGAGATTACCGGTTATAGCATCAATACCTTTTTAAACATCAATGGAAATAAAATAGTGGCGCTTCCGGAAAGTATAAAAAAGTACAATGACCTCGACAATATCGATACAATCATTTTCGAAAACAATATTGAAGAGGTCATCATTTCTGTTGAAAAAAATGAAAGACTATTAATGACCCGGATCTTACAACAATTAAGCGACAAGGATGTCAATATTAAAATTACGCCTGATACGCTTGATTTTATTAGCGGGGCCGTACAAAACAGCAACGTAATGGGTATGCCATTGATTGATGTACACAATGGATTACTTCCAAGCTGGCAAAAAAATATAAAGCGGTTTATTGACATCACTACAGCCGTCACAGCACTAATTATTCTTTCTCCTTTGCTGCTGTATACTGCAATCCGCACCAGATTATCCTCACCGGGAAATATATTTTTTTTACAGGAAAGAATTGGATTTAAAGGAAAATCCTTTACCATTTATAAGTTCAGGAGCATGATACAGCATGCAGAAAAAAACGGACCATTGTTGAGTAGTGATGATGATCCGCGTATTACCAGGTGGGGCAGGGTAAGCAGGAAATGGCGCTTGGATGAGTTGCCGCAATTGGTGAATATTTTAAAAGGTGAAATGAGCCTTGTAGGACCAAGACCCGAGCGCAAGCATTACATCGAACAAATTGTGCAACACCACCCTGAATACAATTATTTATTTAAAGTAAAACCCGGTCTTACCAGTTGGGGAATGGTAAAATTCGGCTACGCATCATCGATAGAAGAAATGATTGAAAGAATGACCTTTGACCTGATGTACATCAACAATGTTTCCATAGCACTGGACCTTAAAATAATGATGCATACCATTCGCATTATCATGGCCGGAAAAGGAAAATAATCTACCCGCTTTTTCACCCTTTCGTAATATTTCCCTTGTTAAAACTCCCCGGGGCAGATCAGCTGTGATTTAATGTATACGGTTTACAAAGTATAATGCGGATTTCATGAAAGACAATCCAACATGAACCGGATACCAAAACCATGTAAAAATCATACATCCATATCATAGCTTATTTATTATTATTTTTGATCAAACACATGGTTTTGAAAAAGCTGTCCCTCTTATTAATTTATTGCTGCCTGCTGATTGGCGCAAACTGTCAAACCGGTTACTGGCAGCAACAGGTTGATGTTAAAATTGATGTCACGTTAAATGACAAAGAAAATACGCTGGATGGTTTTGTAAAAATGAACTATTACAACAATTCCCCAGACACATTATATTTTATTTGGTTTCATGTATGGCCCAATGCATATAAAAATGACCGTACTGCGTTTAGCGACCAGTTGCTGGAGAATGGCAGAACCGATTTCTATTTTAGCGATGCCGATCAACGCGGTTATATTAACCGCCTTGATTTTAAAGTAAATGATGTGGTTGCAACGATAGAAGACCACCCACAACACCAGGACATCATTAAGATCATTTTACCAAAGCCGCTGGCTCCAAAAACCAACACAAGCATTCAGACTCCCTTCCACGTACAATTGCCGTTCAATTTTTCGAGAGGGGGGCATGTTGGCCAATCATACCAAATAACACAATGGTATCCCAAGCCTGCTGTATACGACCGAAAAGGCTGGCACCCTATGCCCTATCTTGACCAGGGCGAATTTTACAGTGAGTTTGGAAATTATGAAGTTCAGATAACGCTCCCGAAAAATTATGTGGTAGCAGCAACGGGTAGCCTGCAGGATGAAGCAGAAACGAACTGGCTAAGCCAAAAAATAAGCAAACCAATCCCCTGTTCAGGCTGCAACATCAAAAAAAAGCAGGAAATCGATTCATCCGAAATTCCTTCTTCCAGAGAAACTAAAACCATTCATTTTAAGCAGGATCATATTCATGATTTTGCGTGGTTCGCAGACAAGCGCTTTATTGTATATCATGATACTTTACAACTGACCAATGGGAAGATTATCAATGTATACAGCTATCATCTTCCAAAAACGACCAGCCAGAACTATTGGGCCAGGAGTATTCAGTTCATCAAAAATGCGGTGCTTACCCGAAGTAAATGGCTGGGACCATATCCATACGATATTGTCAGTGTGGCAGAAGCTAAAATGGGCTTTGATGGTGGTATGGAATATCCCACCATCACCTCCATTTCACCCGTAAATGATGAAGGCGAACTTGAAGCAGTTATTGAGCATGAAGTGGGCCACAATTGGAACTACGGAATCCTCGCAACCAACGAGCGCAACCACCCCTGGATGGATGAAGGCATCAATACTTTTTATGATAGCAGGTACAATAAAACGGAAAGTTATACCCATAATGAGCAATTGGGAAAACCTACATTTTTTACCAAAAGGATACCGAAAGACTTTACAACTGTTGCATTTAAAACAATTGCCTTGCGCAAACGAGACCAGCCCATCGAAACGCTATCAGAAAATTTTAATGAGATAAACTATGGACTAGTTGCCTATTACAAAACGGGTCAATGGATGCAATATTTAGAGAATGTACTTGGTGCCACGATGTTTGACAGCTGCATGCACGAGTACTATCGCCGATGGGAATTTAAACACCCCTACCCCGAAGATTTTAAAGCAATGGTAGAAGAAGTGAGCGGAAAAAATCTTGAAAATGAATTTGCATTACTATCAAAAAAGGGAAACCCGCCAGGCGTACCGGTAAAGAGAAATATTCAATTCGGATCATTTTTCAATTTAAAAAACACCGATAAATATCATTATATTTTTGCGACCCCATTGGCGGGTTTCAATTATTATGATAAATTAATGTTGGGTGGCATGATCCACAATTTTACTTTGCCTCCTGAAAAATTCCGGTTTTTAATCGCCCCGTTATATGCCACCGGCAGCAAGCAGTTGAATGGCCTGGGAAGAATGAGTTATAGCTGGTACCCTGGCAGCAAAGGAGTAGCAACAGAACTCTCGCTAGCGGCGGCATCTTTCACCGCAGATTCATTTACAGACTCCACCAACAATACAAAATACCAACGCTTTAGTAAGTTGGTTCCATCGATAAAGATTGTTTTTGCCAATAGAAATGCACGGAGCCACCTGTTAAAATATCTTCAATGGAAAACATTTTTTATAAAGGAACAGGGATTGCTTTTTACCAGGAACCAGGTTAACAATATCGATATCGTCAGCTTTCCTTTTGCGGCAAGATATGTCAATCAATTGCGCTTTGTGGCAGACAATAACAGGGTGCTTTACCCCTGGCACGGTGAATTAAAAATGGAACAAGGAAAGGGTTTCGCAAGATTGGCAGTTACGGGCAATTATTTTTTCAATTATGCAACGGGTGGAGGAATGAATATCCGGGTATTTGCCGGAAAGTTCTTTTATCTAGGCGAAAAAACATCTCTCAAACAATTTGAAACGGACCGTTATCATTTAAATATGACCGGGCCGAACGGCAATGAAGATTATACCTACAGCGATTATTTCATAGGAAGAAATGAATTTGAAAAATATCCATCGCAGCAGATCATGCAAAGAGACGGATTTTTTAAAGTGAGAACCGATTTATTAAATAGCAAAGTAGGAAAAACGGATAATTGGCTCAGCGCAGTCAATTTTACAACAGACATTCCGAAAAACCTGGATCCCCTGAAAGTATTGCCTGTAAAGATCCCTCTCAAAATATTTGTAGATATTGGCACCTACGCGGAAGCCTGGCAAAACAACTCAGAAACCGGTAAATTCATCTACGATGCAGGCGTGCAATTGTCTCTATTCAGCAACATCGTAAATATTTATATCCCCATAGTATATAGCAAGGTGTACCGGGATTATTTTAAATCCACCATCACAGAGAAACGCTTTTGGAGAAATATCTCCTTCAGCATCGATATCCAAAATATCACCCTCCGGAAGCTGGCCCCAAAACTTCCTTTGTAACCTTGGTCATACAATATTTTTCATATCAGCAAATAAACAAACAAAAATGGGATGACTGTATCAGCAATGCGGGAAATGGCTTGATCTACGGTTATTCGGTTTACCTTGATACCATGGCTTATTGCTGGGATGCCCTGGTCTTAAACGATTACGAAGTGGTAATGCCGCTTACCTGGAATAAAAAATTTGGCATTTACTATTTGTACCAGCCATTTTGTACGGCGGCTCTCGGGCTTTTCGGCAATAACATTACTGCCGGCATGGTAAACGATTTCCTGGAAGCGATCCCTGCAAAATTTAAATATTGGGATATTTACCTGAATCATAAAAATCTCTTTCACCTGAAAGACTTCGAACTATATGAAAGGTCAAATTATACATTGGCCTTAAATGCTCCTTATGAAAAATTGTTTGCAGGCTTCGGTACCAACCTGAAACAGAGTATTAAAAAGTCGGAACAATTGAATTGCAGCGTACGGAAAAATATAGATGTGAAAGAAGTGATTGCCCTGGCAAAGGAGCAATCAAAACGGTTTTCTCCCGCAACCGGGGAAGATTACCGGCGCTTTGAAGCGTTGTACCGGAAATTACACGCCCAGGAGAAAGCGATTACCTACGGAGTCTATTCATCTTCCAATCAATTACTCGCCTCCTGTATTTTGTTTTTTTCGCATAATAGGATGTATTACATCCTGGCAGGAAATCACCCGAAAGGCAAGCCGGCCGGAGCTTCCCATGCTTTAATCAACGCATTTATCAAAGCCCATGCGGAGCAGGATATTTTGTTGGATTTTGAAGGAAGCGATGTTCCCAGCCTCGCTTTTTTTTACAGCCGCTTTGGAAGCACTATCGAAAAATATCCAGGCATGAAAAGAAACAGGCTGCCTGCGATAGTAAAGTTATTCAAGAAATAAAAGCACTGAACTCCAACGATCCGTAAATGCTCAATCAACGCCCAACCATCAACCCCTAACCTTCAACCTTCAACATTCAACCTTCAACTATCAACCTTCAACCTTCAACCATCAACCAATAATCATCCCCTCCGCAACCGTAAGATCCACTGGCCTGGTAATCTTAATATTTCCCTCCTCCCCTTCTATAAGGTGCACTTTAAGTCCGAACGCTTCAGCAACAGTTGCTTCATCGGTATACTTATCCTTGTAGTCGATTTTATAAGCCGGCAATAATATCTTACTATGAAAGGTTTGGGGGGTTTGTACAAGCTTGATTTTGCTTCTCTCCAGTGGTTCGTTGCCATCTTCCAGCACAATTCTCACACTGTCTTTTGAATCTATAACAGGTATTGCCGAGCCAAATTCTATCGCGGCTTTATAACAGCGGTGTATAAGGTCGGTAGTTAGCAAACAACGAACGCCATCATGAACAAAAATAATGCTCTCTTCGGTGATCAGTTGAAGCCCGTTCTGTACCGAATGAAACCTTGTACGGCCACCCGCGGTAATCCTGATCCGGTCATAATTGAAAAAAGCGTCAATAATTTCCTGGCCTGCGGCAATATGATCTTCAGGCAATACCAAAATGATCTGCAGGTCTTTGTACGATTTTAAAAAGGTATCAAGCGTATAAAACAACACGGGTTTACCGTTTAACAGTAAAAATTGTTTAGGCAAATTAGAGTGCATCCTGCTACCGCTGCCCCCGGCGACGATTACTGCATATTTTTTCATAACACAAATTTATAAATTATTCATTTACAATCAGTAGGTTACTAATTTGCTGCAAGTCTTTAAATTGAATGTGAAAGGTTGAAGGTTATGGTATTACTTAAGAAACGACATGTGCCGATATTTAGAATAGACATTTTTTTACCAGCATTAGTCCTTTCTCAACATCGTTGTGTCACTCCCTTGTACATTTACAGCTAATAGGATCAACAGGACGGCAACCCAGTGTAAATGTGGCTATGATTTGTGCCCCAACAAAAGATTTTCCAACAATGTCCTATTCACCAGGCTTCATTTGTTATGGGTATATAAATAATTATTCATTCACTAAATTGCACAAAATGAAAGAGTTTATTTTAATTTTCAGGCATGAGGATGGCCATAAAGTGGCTTCCCCCGAACAAATACAAATCTGGATGCAACAAACACGGGACTGGATGGGTGGCATCGCTGCACAAAACAAATTGGTGGGAGGCAATGGATTGCCTTTTGATGAAGCAAAGGTGGTAGGGCATAATAACCTGGTTACCAACGGTCCTTTTGGAGAAATCAAGGAAACCATTGGTGGCTACATTATTGTTAAAGCAGATGCTATTGACGAAGCCGTGGAATTTGCAAAGGGTTGCCCGGTTTTGCAGGGCGAAGGCAATACTGTGGAAGTACGAAAAATTGCTAAAGGAGATGGATTACATTAAAGTTTTCAAAGCGCCTGTTCAACCACAGGGGCCTTTTTATGTATGGAACAAAAAGAATTGATACCGCATTTATTCAGAACGGAATTCAGTAAGATTACTACCGTACTCAGTAAGCTTTTTGGCATCAAACACATCGAAATAGCAGAAGACATTGCCGGCGACACTTTTTTATCAGCATTTGAAACCTGGAGCTTTAAAGGAATTCCCGAAAACCCAACGGCATGGCTTTACACGGTCGCAAAAAACAAAGCAAAAAATTACCTGCAGCGCAACCAAACCTTCAGGGAGAAAGTTGCTCCCCATCTAAGTTATACTTCCAGTCCATCCCAGGAAATTGAAGTTGACCTATCTGACAGGAATATCACTGACAGCCAGTTGCAAATGTTATTCGCTATCTGTCACCCCTCCATATCCGCGGAGGCGCAAATAGCACTGGCACTTCGCATACTTTGCGGATTTGGCATCGACGAAATTGCCGCAGCCTTTTTAACAAATAAAGAAACTATTAACAAACGGCTCTTCCGTGCCAAAGAAAAACTTAAGCAGGAAAAAATGCCTATTGAATTTCCCGGCGAAGCCGAAATTGATAAGCGGTTGGAACCAGTGCTGCGAACTTTGTATCTATTTTTCAACGAAGGATATTATTCTGAAAGTCACGATGCCATATTGCGCAAAGACCTTTGTCTGGAAGCAATGCGGTTAACTTACCTATTGATAGAAAATGATCGAACTGATCAACCGGCTGTAAATGCGCTGTTTGCCCTGATGTGTTTTCATTCATCGAGGTTTGATGCAAGAACCAATGAAAACGGCGAAATTATTCTTTACCAGGAGCAGGATGAAACGCTTTGGAACCAGGAACTGATTACCCGGGGCATATATTTTATGAAAGAAGCAGCACGCGGAAGTGAAATTTCAAAATATCATTGGGAAGCCGGCATTGCCTATTGGCTAACCGTTAAAACCGATACCAAAGAAAAATGGGAAGACGTTTTACAATTGTATAACCGCCTGCTGATTACTGAATATTCGCCCATAGCAGCCCTCAACCGAACGTATGCATTTTCAAAAGTATATGGAAAAGCCGCAGGAATTACAGAGGCCGAAAAGCTGAACCTAACAAACAATCATTTTTACTACACCCTGCTTGGGGAACTCTATACCGGTATCGATGATACCAGAGCTAAAATTAATTTTGAAAACGCTTTATCATTAGCAAAAACAAAAACGGATAAACAGGTTATCCAGGCGAAAATCGATAAGACGATGGGTGGTTGAAAGTTGAAGGTTAATGGCTAGTGGTTTACACTCATCACTCATCACTCATCTCTCATTACTCATTATTGCTCATTGCTTATCGCTAATTGAATATTGATTATTTTTGCGCATGCCAAAGAGGAAAAAACGGATTGTTATAAAGGTTGGATCGAATGTATTAGCACAAAACAATGGCGGTCTTGATGTAAAAAGTATCGAACAACTCACCCGCCAGATTGCTGCCCTTAATAAACAGGGCATTGAAATAATACTGATTTCATCCGGGGCAGTAGCAGCAGGCCGCAGTTTGATCAACCTGCCGAAGAAAACGGATATGATCAGCCAGCGGCAGTTGTTTGCAGCCGTAGGGCAAATAAAACTGATCAATATTTATGCTGAGCAATTTGCACAACAGGGATGTTTGAGCGCACAGGTGCTGGTAACCAAAGAAGATTTCAGGGATAGGGAACATTATATCAACATGAAGAATTGCATCACTGTTTTACTTCAAAATAATGTGTTGCCCATCCTGAATGAAAACGATGTAATATCCGTTACAGAGTTGATGTTTACCGACAACGATGAACTGGCAGGACTGGTCTCAAGCATGGTGGATGCTGATAAGTTAATTATTCTCTCCAATGTAAAAGGAATATACAATGGATCGCCTGGCAAGCCGTCTTCTGAAGTAATACCAGTGATTGAGTATGGCGACACCAGCTTTGAAAACTTTATTAGTTCCGAAAAATCGAATTTTGGACGAGGGGGTATGTTAACCAAGTGCAGTATAGCCAACAAGGTGGCCAGTCTCGGTATTCCGGTGCAGATTGCCAATGGCCGGGACGAAAATATTCTTACAGATATCCTGGAAGGCAAAACCGTAGGCACCTTATTTACTCCAAAGAAAAACATTTCCAGTATAAAAAAATGGGTGGCGCACTCCGAAGGATTCGTGAAAGGGATTGTTTATATTGACGAGGGTGCCGAAAAAGCTTTGCGGTCAAACAAACCCAATAGCCTTTTACCAGTCGGCGTCACGAAAATTGAAGGCAGTTTCAAAAAGGGTGATATCATTAAAATTACAGGCACCTCGGGTAAGCAACTTGGTGTTGGCCGGGCGGAATACAATTCAGAAAAAGCCACTGAGTTAATGCATAAAAAAAATGAAAAAGCATTGGTGCATTACGATTATTTATTTTTAAACGATCATCAATTGATATGACGGCAGTGACAAATACACTTACTCAAAACTTTAAAGCAGTCCAACTGGCAAGCAAAAAGCTTGTGCAGGTTACAAGTGAACAGGTGAATAATACTTTAACAAGTCTTGCCGATGCTGCAATAGCCCACAGTGAAGAAATCCTGGAAGCCAATCAAAAAGACCTCGACAGGATGGCCGCTGATGATCCGAAGTATGATCGCCTAAAACTTACTCATCAACGGATACAGGATATTGCCAACGAAATAAGAAACGTGGCTTTATTGCCCACCCCACTCGGAAAGCTATTGGAAGAACGCACCATGGAAAATGGCTTGCATATCAGTAAAATAACGGTAGCACTGGGAGTTATCGGGATCATTTATGAAGCAAGACCGAATGTTACTTTTGATGTTTTCTCTTTATGCCTGAAATCGGGGAATGCCTGCATTTTAAAAGGAGGAAGCGATGCAGAATTTTCTAACAAAGCCATTGTGAAAATAATTAAAGCCGTTTTACAGCAGCATAGTTTGCCTGAAAACTGTATTGAACTTTTGCCGGCCACCCGGGAAGCCACTACTGAATTGTTAAATGCAGTGGATTATGTGGATGTGATCATCCCAAGAGGAAGCCAGCAATTGATCAATTATGTACGAAAGGAATCACGAGTGCCGGTGATCGAAACAGGTGCCGGAATTGTGCATGCCTATTTTGACGAAAGCGGCGATACACAAAAGGGCAAGGCCATCATCAACAATTCAAAAACCCGTAGAGTAAGTGTATGCAATGCATTGGACTGCCTCATCATACATAACAAACGCTTGGAAGATTTACCTGAGTTGGTGATAACGATGGCTGAGCAGGATGTATTGATCTATGCGGATGAAGCCGCGTATAGAGCATTGGAAAATCATTACCCCGCCAGGTTATTATCAAAAGCAGATCAAACCCACTTCGGCACTGAATTCCTGGATTATAAAATGGCCATCAAAACAGTGGAGAGCAAGGAAGAAGCGATCCGTCATATTGCAGAGCACAGCAGCAAGCATAGTGAAACGATCATAT
>JAOQAK010000070.1 GCA_025963635.1 Ferruginibacter sp. | reverse complement strand
CTTGTGGAACGGGAACTCTTATAACACTGTGGGATCTTACATTGTAACCCTTGTTAATTCCGCCGGTTGTGATTCAATTGCAACATTAAACCTAAAAGTAAAAGCTGCTACTGTTAGCACAACTACTGTGAATATTTGCCCTTTGCAATTGCCTTACTCCTGGAACGGGAACTCTTATAACGCTGCCGGGTCATACAATGTAACGCTTGTTAATACTGCCGGTTGTGATTCAATTGCGACATTAAGCCTTGTAGTTAAAGCTGCTACTGTTAGCACAATTAATGTGAGCGTTTGCCCTTCACAACTGCCTTATTCCTGGAACGGGAACGCTTATAATGTTGCAGGATCATACAATGTAACGCTTGTAAATTCTGCCGGTTGTGATTCAATTGCGACATTAAACCTGGTAATTAAAGCTGCTACCGCTAGCACAACCACTGTGAGCAGTTGCCCTTCTCAGCTGCCTTACTTGTGGAACGGGAATTCTTATAATGCTGCCGGATCATACAATGTAACGCTTGTAAATTCTGCCGGCTGTGATTCAATTGCAACATTAAACCTGGCAGTTGAAGCTGCTACTGTTAGCACAACTAATGTGAGCGTTTGCCCCTCACAGCTGCCTTATTCATGGAACGGGAACACTTATAATATTACCGGATCATACAATATAACGCTTGTAAATGCTGCCGGTTGTGATTCTGTTGCAACATTAAATTTGGCAGTTAAAGCTGCTACAACCAGCCTTATCAATGTCAGTGTTTGTCCTTCGCAGCTACCTTACTCCTGGAACGGGAACGCTTATAATGCTGCCGGATCATACAATGTAACTCTTGTAAATTCTGTCGGCTGTGATTCAATCGCGACATTAACCCTGGTAGTTAAAGCTGCTACTGTTAGCACAACTAATGTGAGCGTTTGCCCCTCACAGCTACCTTACTTGTGGAACGGGAACTCTTATAACACTGTGGGATCTTACATTGTAACCCTTGTTAATTCCGCCGGTTGTGATTCAATTGCAACATTAAACCTAAAAGTAAAAGCTGCAACTGTTAGCACAACTACTGTGAATATTTGCCCTTTGCAATTGCCTTACTCCTGGAACGGGAATACTTATGGCGCCGCAGGTTCATACAAAATGAGTTTTGTTAATGCCAATGGATGTGATTCAGTGGCCATCCTTAATCTTTCTGTTACACCTATTGTAACCAGTACTACCAATATCAGTATTTGCTCGTCCCAAATGCCTTACTCATGGAATGGAAAAACGTACACATCAAAGGGAACTTATAACGTAACATTGGTAAATGCGGCTGGTTGTGATTCAGTGGCCACACTTGCCCTGAAAGTTATCGACTCAGCGGTTACGCAAACCGTTACCCTTACTAGTTGCGATACAGTAGTTTTTAACCATCTCACCTATACATCATCAACTGTAATACGAAATACAATCAAGAGTATTGGCGGGTGCGACAGCATTTACAGTGTCACCAATATTAATATTAGTAATCAAAACTTCGACCTTACACTTACCGCCACTCCAAACCCGGCTAAAAAGGGAGCCACAGTAAAAATCGTCACCAGTGCTTTGGTACCTTATAGTATTACATCATGGCAGCCTTCAAATATATTTTCATCACAAAATCTAACCAGCCAGTCAATGATAGCCGATACGGCTACACTAATCCGTGTAACTGCGAAATCTGCAGCGGGTTGTATCGCTACTGCCTCACTTAACCTGGTCATAGATCACTCCGATTTTTATATTCCCAATGCATTCACACCGAATGATGATGGCAAAAATGATTACTTCTCGGTGTATGGTACTACCATCAAAAGTGGACTGCTGAGGATATATAATCAATGGGGACAACTTTTATTTGAGTCAACTAATATTAAAAAGGGGTGGAATGGCGTTTATAAGGGAGTTCCCCAACCGGTAGGCGTATATGCATATGTAGTATTTGCGGAAATGTATGACGGAAAGAAGGTTACCGACTATGGGTTCTTAAATTTAATCCGATAAACTATGGGTAAACTTTTACATTCAATACCTGTTATTATATGCTTGTTAATGTGTGAATGCACCACCGCACAGGTGGATCCTCATTTTTCACAATACTATGCCTATCCATTGTACCTCAACCCCGCGTTTACAGGTGTGATTGATGGCGATTACCGTGCTACGGCCATTTATAAGAACCAGTGGATCAGCGTAGGGAAGCCTTATTCTACAGCAGGCCTATCCATCGATATGACAACCAATGCTGATCTTAACCTGGGATTGAACATATTTAGCCAAACTGCCGGTGATGGAGGATATCACTATATGAACGGCTCCTTTTCCTTGTCTTACCAGGGGCTGCGTTTAGGGGAAGAGGGGTACAAGCGGGTTTTGTTGGGTTTGCAGCTGGGATACATCAACCGGAGATTTGATCCCTCCAAATTGAGATTTGGGGATCAATGGACTGCCAATCTCCGTGTTGACCCAAATATTTCTTCCTCCGAAATCTTCAAGCAAACTTCCGCCTCTTCTTTTGATGCTGCAGCAGGAATTGCTTACCAGGATGAGAGTCCCGACAAGAGTGCAAATATTTACGCTGGTTTTTCTATCAACCATCTTACACGGCCGGAGGACCCTTTTTTGGTGGCAGGCCTTAAAAGAAAATTGCCTTACCGGTATACTTATTATGCCGGCATAAAAATTAAACTCTCAGACCTAGCGTCTTTTACACCCAACATTATTTATATGCGGCAGGGGAATGCAGAGGAAAGAATGTTTGGCGCTTATTTTCAACGGGCTACCAGCAACGAGCATGTAGAGGTGATGACAGGATTTAGTTACCGCTATAAAGATGCTGTAGTGCCCTACGCCGGGTTGAAATATAACAATTTGCAATTAGGGCTGAGTTACGATGCCACTACTTCCACACTTGGAAGATCGGTATCTTTTACCAATAGTCTTGAATTGTCTATTTCCATCACTGGCAAAAGAGACGATCCGGAAAGCGATCACGGACATTATTCATGTCCTCCAAGGTTTTAAAAAGAACTCATCTTATTCAGCCGTAGCTAAGAGCTCTTCGACTGGTGCCTGTGCATAATTCTGAACGTTTATCCAGTGCTGCACATTCTGAACTGATCTGCCTTCATTTCAACTATTTATTCGGAGAGGCCTCCCATAAAAACCGGATTATTTTTTTGTAAGGCAGTTGTACTTTATATTTACGCCTCCCGTAAAAATTACAATTCATCATTAACGATTGACATGCCTACACCGACCAAACAAGCAAGCAGTACCACCATCGCCTTTATCCTTGTTACAAGCCTTTTTTTCTTATGGGCATTCCTCCATAACATCAACCCGATATTGATACCGCATTTAAAAAAAGCCTGCCAGCTTACCGATCTTCAGTCTTCCTTAATTGACACGGCCGTTTACCTCGGCTACTTTATTATTGCATTACCTGCCGGCTGGTTCATGCATAAATATGGCTATAAAAAAGGCATATTGGTGGGCTTGGTTTTATATGCTTTCGGTGCTGCATTATTTGTTCCTGCGGCAGAAGTGCGCAGTTTTGAATTCTTCCTCGTCGCCCTGTTTATAATTGCTGCCGGGGCCACCTTTTTGGAAACAGTTGCCAATCCATACATCACGAAATTGGGCGATAAAGCAACTGCTGAGCAACGCTTGAATTTTGCGCAATCCTTCAATGGGGTAGGGGCCTTTATTGCACCCATTATCGGTGGCCAGTTCATTCTCTCGGGTATTGAGCATACGCCGCAGGAAATGCAGCAAATGACCCCGTATGAAATGAACAAATATCTTTCCTTTGAAGCAGGTACTATAATCGTTCCTTATATTGTTATTGCTGCCGTTGTTTTGTTGGTAGCCATCTTCTTTGCATTCACCCGTTTACCCGAAATAAAGGAAGATGACTCGGCGACAGATGATGGGCATGGTAAAAAATCGTTCTCCTTCACAGTTTTTCGCCATCCACATGTAACCTGGGCAGTGATTGCACAATTTTTTTATGTAGGCGCACAGGTAGGCATCGGTAGCTTTTTCATTCGTTTTTCAAGATATACAATGAACCTGCCGGAGAAAGATGCTGCTTATTGGTGGGGTTTTATCGCCATGGTAGGTTTTATGGTAGGCCGTTTTGCCGGAACTTTCTTTATGAGATATATCAAGCCATCAAAGCTACTTTGCATCTATGCAATAGTGAGTATTGCTTTGCTTGCACTGGCCCTTGGTACCAGCGGCAAAATGGCCGTGTATGCCCTGTTGCCGGTGCCATTTTTTATGTCGATCATGTTTCCGACCATCTTTGCGCTTGGAATTAAAGGTTTGGGAGAAGAGGGCAAAATTGCATCTTCCTTCCTGGTGATGTCAATTGTTGGAGGCGCCATCATTCCGCCGATAATGGGGCAAATCTCCGATGCAACAGGAAGTATCCAGGTTGCCTACATTGTGCCACTGGTGTGTTTTATGTTTATTCTTTACTTTGGCCTGAAGGGCCATAAAATTAAAGCCACCACTTAAGGAATGTTGCAGTAGAGACGCAATGCATTGCGTCTCTACTGCATTGCGTCTCTACTGCAACATTCTTTCGCGAATGTATTTGACAGGCGAACTACCAAAGCTCAAAAATGTTTCGTGAAAATTTTTGAGACTATATTGATCGCCTTTCTTTTTTTTGTAATCATCCCGCAGGGCTTGTATTGCCGTAGCGCCGGAATAGTAAGAGCAAAGCTGTACCTGCGAAACAGTTGCCCGATGATACTTTTCTTCGGCCTGTGCACCTGTTTGAAAACACTCATTCACCAGCAGGTGTAATATGTCTTCTTTTGGTTTATTTAAACACTGGATATCGTAATCAATTAACACATTCGCCAATTCACGCAGTTTGAGTTTAGCATGTATCAGTTCCATTTCAGGTGTGTGATTGCCCCACCCGTTTTCAAGCATCATCCCTTCTGTATAAACCGCCCATCCCTCAATCATCGCACCATTTTGAAAAACCGACCTGACAACATCCGGCGATTTTTTGTTGTTATAAATTCCCTGCACACAATGTCCGGGAACTGCTTCATGGATAGAAAGTAATTGAGAAGAATAATTATTGTATTCTCTTAAAACGCTTTCTGCTTTTTGCGGCGGGTACAATGTGAGGTCGTCAATATTATAATATGTGGTTCCCTTTTTTTGATAGGGCGGCGTAAATTCTGCATTGGCCACTGTAAAGCCCCGCTGGTAAGGCGGCATAATCCGCACTTTGATGGGCGGCGTAGTGGTATCAAAATCAAAAAGATTTTTTTCGATGATAAACTTTTTCAGCAGGTACACCTGGCTGGTGAGCGAATCGAAGAAGTTTGCCGGTGTTGCATGTTGAAGCTGTATCTTATCCATAATCAACTGCACCATTTGCAGGCTGTCTGTTGGCTTCGACTGTGTGGGATAATATTTTGCCCATACACTATCTGCAATCAATACCATATTGTGCTGGTATCGTTGTTTGTCTTTCATGGCTTTTTCATACACCTGCTCCGGTGTAAGGTCGGTAGCGAGATCATACTTAAACTTTTCAGTAAAAAGATCCTTCCCAATCCTGAAATTGCGGAACTGAGTATTCTTGTTAGCAGCGATATTTTTTAAAGCGGCGATATAACCATTCATTGCGGCAACTGTTTTGACAACATTCTTCGCCAGGCTATCTTTTTCACCATCAGTAAGGTGTGAAGCCCTGATTGAATCTGTGAGGCTGCTGCCAAAAACAGAAAGTCCGCCCTGGTTTTGAACAATGGCCAATTCGAGATGTTCGCGGGTGGGTTGCCGAAGTGTAATAAGAGCAGCTTTATAAAATGTATCTGCATTTTGCAGGTGCCTGCTTAAAGTTTTTAGCCGTTCATCCAAAGGCGCATAAGGTTGGTTAATGAGATAATCGCATTCGCCACTAATGTTGTAAGCACTGGCATCCCATTGCTGTTGCCTGAAAACAGAACGGTACCATATATCACTTTCCAACTGGTTTTTAATAATGTTGAAACTGATTTTATTGTTATCGCTGAGTTGCTGAAAATCTAGTTTGTTCAATGAGTCGATCCAATTTTTAGAGAAGGCGATGCTGTTAGCAAATGCAGTACTATCGGGTATTACGAGCTGGTCGTAATATTTGCCGTAGCCAGCATAAATGGAAGCGGAAGGATACTGCTTCCAATAAGCATCTAAAAATTCATGTTCAAAGTCGGCAAAGTGCTGGCTGGCATTTTCGTTGCCGGATTGTTTTGGAGAATTACACGCGGGTAAGGCAATTGCCAGGGTAAGTAGGAGGGTGTAAAGAAGATTTTTCATGATGTATCGTTTTTTAATGTATGTAGAGACGCAATGCATTGCGTCTCTACTGAAAGGGTTTGCCAGCACACCCCAGCCCCATTCAGGTATAGGTTCTAAGGGGTTCATGGAAAGATCTGTTTCATTTGAATTGAGAACCGCAATCCTGGTTCCCCATTCGATATAGGCAACAAAAGCAGATCTAAATTCAGGGTCACCAGGCAGATTGATTTCATCGGCTGATTCCATTAAAAGTTCAACCCATCTTTCCTGTGCTGCTCTGTTAAATGTTTTGCAAGATGTTTTTGTTTCATTTTAAAATGGTTTCCTTCTTCTGTGCTGTAAATGGAAGGGCCGCCAAAAACCTCTGCGATAAAATGAGCAACATGCAGTTGATGCTGTGCAGACATATGTTTGAAGACGGGTTCAAGTAAGCTGTCGTGTAAAACTTTTTTATAAAAAACATCCGTAGGTTTTTCAAATACCGCCATTCCACCTGCCCACTCATACAAAGTGGGTATACCATTGGTTTCTCTTTCGTTCAACATAGTGCATTGTTTGAATTGTAAATACTAACCTGTTTGGAAATTCCTATATGCATCTCTTTTTTTAGTATCGGGCCAAAAGGATTTTGATAAATTACTTATAAAAATTTTCTTTGTTGCCTGTTTCCGGCTAAACTTTTATTACGACAAAAGAGAAAGGTTCCCAATTATTTTTAAAATTAAAATTAATTGAAATGAAGACTCAAAGCATATTATTTTACCTGCTGCAATTAATTACCTGTTGCATCATCACCTGGAAAGCTGAGAGCACTTTGTTTGCTGTAGTAGCTTATATCACTTTGGTTATTTTGCTAAACGGCATAGGGAAAAACCTGATCAATAAATTAGATGCATAAACGCAATGATGAATTGGTCCTGGCACGACCGGCGGATACAATTCAGAACCAAATATTATTTAACTCAGTTCTCATAAGCAGATCGTTTTGGTTACCGGCCCCTGTTTCTACAGGGGCTTTTATATTGCAGAGGCACGATGTTTTTTTTAGTGCATGCTGTCACAATCCTTCTTACAGCCGGTGGGTTCTCTTTCAGTTTCTAATGTGCTGTGCTGTATATTCTGGTGTTCCAACTGGTGCTTTAATTGGTGCTTTATTTTTTGCTCCTCTGCAGGGGTGATCCCGGGCGCCAGTACAAGGTGTGCTGTGAGTGCATTTTCAGTAGTGCTGATGGCCCATACATGAATGTGGTGAAAATCAATCACACCTTCCATTTTTATTGCGGTACTACGAATTTCATGGATACTGATGTTTTGCGGAACTCCATCCAATGAAAGCCGCAGACTTTCCCTTAAAAGGTGCCAGGTGCTTAATAAAATAAAAACAGCGATTACAATACTGATCAGTGGATCAAGCCAGTACCAGTTAGTAAAGTACATGATAATACCTCCTATAACAATGCCGAGAGATACAAGCGCATCCGCAATCAAATGGAGATAGGCTGATTTGACATTCATATCGGATTCCTTATCCTTGAAAAACATCCGGGCAGAAACAAAATTGATTACGATTCCAATAGCAGCTACAATTGAAACATTTATACCGGCGATAGCTACGGGCGCAAATAAACGCTGTATCGCTTCGTAGGCAATAATGCCGATGGTGATCAGCAAAACCACTGCATTGAAGAGCGCCACCAGGATGGATGTTTTGCGATATCCATAGGTGTATTTTTCTGTTGCTTTTACCTTCAGCATTTTGAAAGCCAGCAGGCTCAATGCCAGGCTACCCACATCAGCCAGGTTGTGACCTGCATCGGACAATAACGAAAGGGAATGATTTAAAAAACCAGCAATAACTTCAATGATTACAAACGCCATATTCAGCGCAATGCCCACCACAAAAGCAGTGTTCATATTCACCGGGTCAACGGTAGCGTGATGATGGTGATGATGTGAATGATCCTGTGACATATGTAGAAAATAAGCCGGCTTTCTAACTAAACTAGATTTATTATGCAAATTTATATCTATCTATAAATTGCAATTTTTTTTTAAAGCAGCAAAGTTGCAAAACGATCTTCCGTATAGATGAACACCAGGCCAGGTGATACTACATAATGCAAAGCGATTTGAAGGTGCAAATGATTATTCCTGCCATTTCATTACAACTTTGCCCATGCTTTTCCTGGTTTCGAGAAATTCATGTGCTATTGCTATTTCAGCAACCGGGAATATTTTCCCAATCGTAGGTGCGAAAACACCTTTTTCCGCTAAGCTCGTCACAGCTTCCAGGCAACGCTGCAGCATGTCCGGGCGATCGTCAGCTACCCTAAGCATGTTGACACCAATCATTGCTTTCGAAGCCATCATAAACATTACCGGGTGGTAGATGCCAAAGTCGAGCGCTGCTTTTACCTTACCAAATATATTTTTATCGCTCATGTCAGCAGCGCCGTAACAAACAATCCGTCCACCAGAGGCGAGCGAACGGAAACCTTTTTTAACAGATTTTCCACCAACTGCATCAAAGATTACATCCACTCCTTTACCGCCGGTAATCGTTTTAATTTCTTTTTCAAAATCATGGGTAGTATAATTGATCGGGTGTTGTACCCCCGACGCTTTTAAGTATTGCAATTTTTCTTTTGTACCTGCCGTTGAAAATATCTCGCACTGTTTATATTTTGCAAATTGAATCAGCGCCGTGCCCACACCGCCGGCGCCCGATTGAACCAACACTTTGTCGCCCGGATGGAGATTTACCATTTCAGCTGCGGCAAAATAAGCCGTACAAAATTGAGTAGTCAGCGCCGTGGCTGTAGCCATATCCATGTGAGCAGGAATTTTGGAAGTAGCCCGTGCATCAGTAACCGCATATTGCGCATAGCCGCCAAACCGGGTCATTGCGGTTACAGTATCTCCGGGTTTAACATTAGTAACAGACGGACCAACCTCCGTTACAACACCCGCAACATCATAACCCAAAACACAAGGGATTGGAGGCGCTTCCTTGTACATGCCGTTACGGGCCATCACATCGGCAAAATTTAATCCGAATGCTTCCACTTTTATCAGTACTTGCCCCGCGCCGGCAACAGGTGTGGGTATATCACGCATTTCAAACGCTGTAGATGCTTTGCCATTTTTAATAAGGAAGACTGCTTTCATTTTATAAAAGTTGAATGTATTTTAAAGTAAAATATTTCGTTTTACACATTGCCTGGCAATTTATTCTTTAATTCAGCGTTCCTGTTAAAATTTCGTAAACAACATTTGTCATATTGCCTTAAAATCCAATATCCTGCCCCGGTAATGTGGAAATTACAACAGTATTCTATCTCCATAAAATAAAGCAGGTAAGGTAAAATAGCCACTGGAAGCGGGTTTTGTAGGGATTTTGCTACAACAGCCAGGGTTTTAATGCTACGGATCCAAGGTTTTTTTATTTGTTACTTTACGATATGATTGCGCGGTTGGTCGCGTATCATCAATAAATCAACATCCTTTTAAAAATTAATTGCTTATGCAACACTTTATCAAATGCCCAGACTGGGTTTTTCGGATGTTTGCCGATCTATGCTTCAGTCAAATAAAGGAACAATTACAGGAAAATGTAATATACCAGCATTCTAACCCTGAGAGTTTTGCTTTCGAAAACCAGCTTTTTGTATTTATACACAATCGTTCTGTTATCCTTGAGCGTGCTATTGCAGAAAATGACATGGGCCTGAATCCTGCAAACAATTAGGCCGGTAGATAAGATGGTGTTATTACAACCATCCCAAACCAATGAATTGTTAATGTCTTTTATTGGAAAGAATGCAATAATAAGCTTTGGCAATCGTTTTATATCAGTTATATCATTCAATTCCTGTTATGTACCTTTTCACCGAATTCCCTAACTGGGTTATTGCTATATTCTCCTTTTTTTGTCTTACACAAGTTAGAACCTGGTTTGAAGAAATCACCGAATGTTTTAACGAAGCAAAAAATAGCTTCATGCTGAAAGGAACACGCTATAACGTTTTGCCCAACCGCTCGTTTATATTAGATGAAACACTTAAAGCATATGGTTTAGATCTTAATTATAAACATAAGCTGAATTAATATCAGAGCCGCATACACGCTGTAGCAAAGGTCTTCCATTTATCATATACCAATATTGTTAAATTCAACTAACAAGTAATATGAAACGCAATTAGTGAATTGTCGTTTCTTTCTTCGAGCTATTTCGGCAAATATGCTGTTAAAATGCACTCAAATCCCATTCTGGACTGAATTTTGCTAATGGGTTACTGATTGTTTGTTTTCCAAAATACCGGATAACTAAACTCCTTTATTCGTCAGTAGCGGTTAATAAGTGTCTTAATCATCTTTAACCGTGATTAAAATCATCTTTTTGTTTATATGTTTTTTGTTTTTTTGTTTTCATTTGAAATTGATACCTATAAAAGACTTGCTATTTAAAATCATATTTTATGTATCGTCTCGCCAAATCTCCTGGATCTCTTATTCAAATCTTCACGAGCCTGTGTCTGAGCCACGTGAAAGAACAGTTGACGGAAAATTTGATACAAACCAGGGAAAATCCAACAAGTTTTGCCATGAACGGCCAGCTTTTTACGTACATCCATAACCGTTCTATCATTTTAGATGAGTCACTATTGAAATATGGTATTGAGTTAAACCTGCGTGACAGTTTAAACTGATCTTCTTTAGAATACAAATTGCTTCTCCTGAGAATAGATAATTAGCTGTGTGGAACTGCGAAGGGTTCATACGATACAGACCTTATTATCAAAAGATGTTTGATAGCTTATATTTACTTCCTTCCTATTTAAAATTAGATTTCTGAAATACCCTGGTTAATAGCCGGGGTTTTTATTTTACGGTCATATCAGCCTACATTGTTATGTGCTTTTGTGCGCCTTGTAAACTAAGGGCATTACTCTTCATACAAATCGCCTTGCGATGAAAGAATTTCGCGGTATTTATTAAAAAGCTTTGTTTTAGAGATAAAGCCAACGAACTTTTTTTCTTTATTCAGCACAGGAAGGTACCAGCTTTGGGTAACATCGAATTTTTCCATCACACTATTCATATCCTGCCCCGAAAACAATAATGCCGGGGGTTTTTTCATAATAGATTTCACGGACATCTTATCAAAAAGATCAGGCTGGAAAAGTTTTTGTTTGATATCATTTAATTCAATAATACCCGAGAATCTTTCCTTGTTGTCTACCACCGCGAAAATGTTTTTTTCGCTTCTTTTAATCAGTTCGATCAGGTCCCTGAGCTTTTTATCCGGCTGGATGCTTTCGTAATTTTCCTGGATGATGTCTTCGAGCAGGATGGATGTTAAGATGTTCTTCTCCTTTTTATGAGTGAATATCTGTCCTTCCAAGGCGAGTTTCTTTGTTTCCATTGAAAAAGGTTCATAGCTCTTTACGATAAAAAAGGAAATGGAAGAGACAATCATTAACGGTATGAACAACTCGTACCCATTCGTGATTTCGGCGATCAGGAAAATTGCGGTAAGCGGGCAGTACATTACACCACTCAACACTCCCGCCATGCCTACCAGGCTGAAATTGCCTTCCGGAATTTTCACCAGGGGAGTATTGTTTACTAATTTGGAGAAGAAAAAACCAAGATAGGCACCGGTAAATAAAGACGGCGCAAAGTTTCCACCATTGCCTCCTCCACCAATAGTGATGGCTGCGGCGATAGGTTTAAACAACACGATCAAAGCAGTAAAAGCAACCAGGGCCCAGTTTTCATTCATTAAAGAAAAAAGCGTTGTGTTGTCTTTGAAATGAGTAAAAGTACCGTTGGCAACCACTTTTACACTATTGTACCCTTCACCGAAAAGAGGGGGAAATACAAAATAAATTGCTATCAACATCGCTCCGCTGATGAGCGCCTTACCATACCCATTTACTTTCGAATGGTGAAACTTTCTTTCTACGCCTTTGAAAGTTTTAGCATAATACAAAGAAATGAAGCCGGCAAAAATTCCAAGCAAAATATAATACGGAACATTCTCGTAATTGAATGTTTGTTTTAAAACGAAATTGAACAACGATTCTTCCCGGAGAATTATTTTGGAACACAATGCCCCTACTACTGAAGAGATAATTAAGGGTATAAAATAGCTTACTACAGTTTCAGTAAGCAATACTTCGATTGCAAAGATCACCCCCGCGATTGGGGCATTAAAAACCGCTGAGATTCCGGCCGCCGCTCCGCAGGCGATCAAAAGTGTTCGTTCCTGGTAGTTTAATTCTGTAATACGAGCCACATTTGAGCCCACGGCTGATCCTGTTGCTACAATCGGGGCTTCCAATCCGAGGGAGCCGCCAAGCCCTACGGTTATCGAACTGGTAATGATGTGGAGATAACTGTGGTTTAAAGGAATAAACGATGATTTTCTCGCGATGGCTTTCAGTACCATGGCAATACCTTTTTCTATATGGCCTCCAAATAAATGCCTTACAATGAATACAGTTATGAGCAGTCCGATCGCGGGAAACAACAGGTAGGCAAACCTGGCCACTGGTATATGTTCAATTCCGTGCTGAATAAAATGCACAAGGGTTTTAAGCAATACTGCAACCATGCCCGAGGCAAACCCTACGAGTGTTGCTATCACCATAATAAATTGCATCCTGCTCGCTTTAGCACGCAGGTAGTGAATAATCGCCTGATACAGGAACTTAATGGGTGCCAATTATCATAAAATTTAACTTCAAAGATACGTTGTAGTAGTTTGGCTGATTATTGATGACTACAGTTGATAGTTGCAAAGCTACTTACCGATCAGCGGCAGCATATTAGTGCTGTAAAAGAAATACCGCTATTCCGGCAGCAAACCCTGCAAGCGCAAGCAGGCTTATTTTTTTTAAATACCAGGTAAAGCTAACCTGTTCGATGCCCATTACCGCTACGCCTGCTGCCGAGCCTATGATGATGGCACTTCCTCCGGTACCCGTTGTGAGAGCGAGAAACAGCCAAAACGAATGATCAACAGGATAGGTGGATAGGTCGTACATTCCCTGTGCTGCAGCCACAAGGGGCACATTATCAACCAGGGCGGAAAGTAATCCTAATGCTATGCCTACCAGGTAATCATTTTTTAACGTATTGCCCAGGAATGCACCGACAATTTTTAGCATTCCAAATGATTGCAAAGCAGAAACGGCCAATAAGATGCCGAGAAAAAATAATATGCTGGGTGTATCAATTTTTTGCAAAGCTCTCGCTACTGTAAATCTTTCTGCATATTCAGGGTCCTTGCTTTTATGAATAATAGAATTGATTATCCACATAAGGCCGAGTGCCAGCATCATTCCCATAAAAGGCGGCAGGTGTGTAACCGTTTTAAAGACGGGCACAAAAAGTAAAAATCCTATACCGACTATAAGCACAATATTACTTTCCCTGTTTTCCTTTGCTGTACCAGGCACTACGGTGGGCATGGCAAATTGTTTGCCCTTAAACCGTGTCGCCATCAGCAAAGCAGGCAATATGCAAACTACCAGGCTCGGGGCAATAAGCTGTTTTATCACATTGAGTGCAGTTATTTGTCCACCAATCCATAGCATCGTTGTGGTTACATCGCCCAGGGGTGACCATGAACCTCCGGCATTCGAGGCAATTACGATCATTCCGGCAAACCAAAGCCTGTCTTCCTTATCGGTTAAAATTTTTGCGCATAAGGAAGTCATTAAAATGGCAGTTGTCAAATTGTCGAGCAAGGCGGATAGGAAAAAAGTAATTGCTGTTACAATAAATAAAAGCTTTTTTTTATCGGTAGTACTTATTTTTTGGGTGATGATTTTAAATCCATCCTGGGAATCCACCAATTCCACGATGGTCATGGCTCCCAATAAAAAAAATAGTATAGAAGCGATTTCCCCTAAATGCGTTAGCAATTCTTCGGTTATCGTGTGAGGAGTTTGACTTTGCAGGATGTAGATTGTCCAGCACAACACGCCCGTAATTAAAGCGGTTGCGGCCTTATTGATCTTGAGGGACTGCTCAAATGCTATGGCGATATATCCTGCAATAAAAACGAGGGCTATAATGAATGTCGTCACTTATTAATATTTTTTACGAAGATAAGGCAATACGAAACCAGGGTTAAATAGCTGTCCCATCAACACGGGTGGAAATTGTGAATATTTTGACAGCCCGGCAAGTCTGCACTGCGGATATTTACAAAAAAAAAGGTACATTCATTACCAGCATTCTGCCTGCTATGAAGCATAAATGGAAATAAATTTGCGTTTCCGTTGTCGATAAAGTGTAAGGTGATGTTTATACCGAAGGCATGTGAAACTTTGTATAAAATGTACATGAAAAATTTATTACTCGCATTTGCCGCCACCATTTCTGTGACCTGTATGGTTGCACAGAATTACACACCCGTTGACAATGGTTCTGATATAAAGTTCTCAATTAAAAATTTCGGACTTACTGTAAATGGAAGGTTCAAAGGATTGAAAGGGAGAATAACTTTTAATCCTGCCAATGTTGCTGCGGCCTCCTTTAGTGCAACAGTTGATGCTACCACAGTAAACACGGGTAATGGCACGAGAGATGGCCATCTTAAAAAAGAGGAATACTTTAATGCCGGTAAATATCCGGTGATCAGTTTGGTGTCCACAGGCGTTACAAATGCAACTGCCGGCGGAAGTTTTAACATGGAGGCAAAGATTACGATCAAGGGCATTACGAAAGCGGTTTCTTTTCCATTCAAAGCCACTCAAAAAGCGGATGGATACTTGTTTGAAGGTGCCTTTAAATTAAACAGGAGGGATTTTGGTGTAGGTGGAAAAAGCGTTGTGATGTCAGACAATCTTACCGTATCCTTATCCGTGTTTGCGAAGAAAAATTAAGATGGAACCAATTCGCTTCGCGAAAGCGCAAGTGTGACGGATAATCTCAATAACTAAGATTGACCTGGAACAATTTCATCAAGCTTAAAAATATAGGTCGTGAAACAAAATTTTATCAAGGTGGGCGCCGGCTTATTGCTGCTGGCTACAGTGATCCTGGTATTAACCTCCGGGTTACTTACGCTTCCTTCAAAACCCGCGGCCCATTCTGCGACTAAGGGATTTGCTGTCATTGAATTATTTACTTCAGAGGGTTGTTCCAGTTGCCCGGCGGCCGATGCAGCCGTTGAAAGAATTGCGGCGGCGAATCCGGGGAAGGTATTTGTGCTCGGCTTTCATGTTGATTACTGGAACAGGCTCGGATGGACCGATTCATTCAGCAAAACAGCCTATTCAGCAAGGCAAAGAGCGTATGCAGATTATTTCAAACTCGAAGGCGTTTATACCCCACAAGTAGTGGTAAATGGCAGCAACCAAATGGTGGGTTCTGACAACGGGAGATTGCAAAAAGCGGTTGTTGCGGGAATTGATAAGGCTGTAAACCGCCCGGTTGAATTGCTTGCCAGTCAACCCGCCGCCAATACAGTGAAGGTAGCTTACCAACTGGATACTTTACCTTCCAATACTGATGTCAATATCGCTTTGTTGCAAATAGTTGCGCAAACTCATGTACAGCGGGGTGAAAATAAAGGAAGAACCTTAAAACATATCGATATTGTGCAGGATTTTAAAACATTGAATAATAGCAGTAAAACGGGAGCTGTGGTCTTTGATTTGCCAAGGGGAATTAGCGCAAATAATTGCAAGCTATTATTGTATGTGCAACATCGGCAAACAAAAGAAATAACAGCTGTAGCTGAAACGTTGATTCGATGAAAGGTATCAACTGCCGAGGTGCTATCACTTCACAATTTTTCAACCAATAATCTTTCAGCTACTGTATGGCTGAGGGCCTCAGCGTTTTTTTTGTTGTAAGAGACCACCATACTGCCGTCAAACTTTTCGACGAGTTTTATTTTTATTTTTAAACCCAGGTGTAAGTCACGACTGTTCAAAAATTTTAAGAATTCATCCGTGGTATGGATAACCGCTGCCAGCTTTACTGTTTCACCCATCTTACAGTCGCTCAGTTTTTCATAATGTACCCAATCTATTTTGCCGGTCTTATCTGGTATAGGTGAACCGTGAGGATCAATGGTTGGATAGCCCAGCATCTCATCCATCTTTTCAAAAAAATGGGGCGATTGCAGATGTTCAATCTGTTCTGCGATTTCATGCACCTGCTCCCAGCCAAACGACATTTTTTGCACCAAGAACATTTCGGTAAGCCGGTGTTTTCGAATGATCAGTCCTGCCTCTTTCTTTCCTTTGTCGGTGAGCCGCAACGGTTTATAACTTTCGTAATAAACCAGTTTTTTCTCTGCCAGTTTTTTCATCATGCTGTTAACCGTAGGCATCTTGATATCGAGCCTTTTACTCAATTCATTAGGACTCACTTCTCCTTTATCATTTGCAAGATTGAAAAGTGCTTTCAAATAATTTTCTTCTGTATAAGAATGCATACAACAAATGTAATCATTTAGCTAGTGAGGCGAAAACCACGGGCAAGCGCAATAATAAATTTGTTTAACGAACCTGGGCGATAATTTTCGCAATAAACGCTGAATTTGATCGATAAAAATGGATGGCTTTAGTGCTAAAAGGGGCTGGTAAATATGATAGTAAAGGGAGGAAAAAGGCTACCAGCAATCAGGAAAACAAAGCATTTTTTGTTGCAATGCTTAAAAAGAGAGAAGCCGGATAGAAATCCAGCTCCGTTTTTTTTATCCAATATCCTATGAAAAACCCGATACAAAGTAAAGAAGAGATTTATTCTTTTTTTTACACAATTATAGAAATTTCTTACATAATTTACATGTATCAGAATGACAATTTATTTTCTCAATTCAACCTCAAAAACAGTGCTTTTGCTTCTTATGTAACTTGCCCAATACAATTCGTAAATGCGCAATATTTTTAATCCCGCTTGGAAATGTTTAAAACGAAAATGGAACACCTTGAACATGGGGGTAAGTTGATGCCGCATTTCGAAAACCAATACATTGACCCAGCGGCAAAAACAATAGGATAATAGAGTTTTACAGCCACCGTGGAAGGCTTTTGATCGCAATGGTTTAACCGAGCAGCAATTGCTAAGCTATCCAGCTTTGTCCCCGCAGAAAAAAATAGCTTCACTCCGCTGGACACATATCACTATGCTATGCCGGTAAGGATAAGAAGATAAGGCAGTGGAGCCGGATCAATAAGCGTTTTGTTTTTGGGTAATATTCGCACCATCTCCCAGTTTCAGCCGATAGGTTTCCAATGCTTTTTCCAGGCAATCCATTGCTGAATTTATTGCAGTGGTATTTAAAACATATGCCAGTCTAACTTCTTTTTTACCAAGCCCGGGAGTGCCATAAAAACCGGTAGCTGGTGCAAGCATCACGGTTTGCCCCTGGTAAGAAAAAGATTCAAGCAACCATTGGCAAAATATATCGGCATCATCAATCGGCAACTTAGCCATGGCATAAAAAGCGCCGCCCGGGTTTGGGCAAAATACACCAGGAATTGCGTTCAATCTTTTAACAAGGGTATCCCTTCTTTTTTTATATTCTGCTTTGGTGATATCGAAATAATTATCTGGCAGGTCAACTGCAGCTTCACCTAAAATTTGTGCAAAGCTTGGCGGACTTAACCTGGCTTGTGCAAATTTCATTACGGCTCCTAGCAAGGATGAATTTTTGGTAACCAGGGCGCCAATACGTCCGCCACAGGCACTGTATCTTTTGCTAATGGTGTCAATCAGAACAATATGGTCGTTAACCCCTTCCAACTGCATAAAGCTGGTGTGGGTGCCCTCATAACAGAACTCGCGGTATGCTTCATCTGCAAACAAAAAAAGATTATGTTTTAAGATGATTTTTTTCAATATCTCCATCTCTTCCCTGCTGTATAAATAGCCCGTTGGATTGTTTGGATTGCAGATCACGATGGCCTTTGTTTTTGGCGTAATTACTTTTTCAAAATCCTCCATCGGCGGCAATGCAAAGCCCGTTTCAATAGATGAGCAGATCGGTGTAACGACAACACCCGCTTCTATTGCAAAGCCATTGTAATTGGCATAAAAAGGTTCGGGTATAATTACTTCATCACCGGCATCCATACAAGCCATAAAGCCAAATAAAATTGCTTCGCTTCCGCCGGTTGTAACGATGATCTGGTTAGAATTGATATTGATTCCCACTTTGGCATAATACTGCACCAGCTTTTTGCGATAGCTTTCGTTGCCCGCACTATGACTGTATTCCAGCACCTTGAAATCACTGTTGCGTACTGCATCCAATATCATTTCAGGTGTAGCTATGTCGGGCTGACCAATATTAAGATGGAATACTTTAGTGCCTCTCTTTTTAGCAGCTTCCGCATAAGGAACTAATTTCCGGATGGGTGAAGGTGGCATCTGTTGGCCACGATGACTGATGGTTAACATGCTGCAAAGATAATATGGATATTGAGAATTGGAATAATGAGATTGGGATATTGTGATATTACCTATTGGGCAATATGAACTAGTCGACCAAATGTTTGCAAATGAAGATCTTGCACCAATTCACCAGGCGATCAACGCGTTATAAAAATCCAATGCGCCATATCCTGGTATCTCAATATCATCAATAGGTAACCTTGCAATATCTTAGCCTTGCTGTGTCACGATCTGTACCCTCTTAAAAAATCATCGATCATCATTTTCTTTTTACCTTCCAATTGCAATTCTTTAACCGCGACGTATCCATTGTTGCAGGAGAATTGTAAAAATGTTTTTCTATCCGTTTCAAATTCCCCCGGGGCAATCGTGGGTGCCTTATCTACCTTGTTTACTTTATACACTTTCAACTTTTTGCCTTCTAAATAGGTGAATGCGGCGGGATAGGGTGATAGTCCTCTTACCAGGTTATATACTTCATTTACGGGTTTATTAAAATCCACCTGGCAGGTTTCAGTGAATATTTTTGGCGCATGTTTTAAACCGGTCGGCCCGTCTCCGCCACCAACAATCGTTTGGGGTTGTTCCCTCAAAGTTCCGGCGGTTAATCCTTTCACTGTTTCCAACAATAATGCTGCGCCTATCTCTTTCATTTTATCATGCAGTTCCCCGGCGGTTTCATCTTCGCCGATTGGGATAAGTGTCTTTAGTAAAATGTCGCCGGTATCAATCTCATGTTTCAGTTTAAAAGTGGTTACACCAGTTTCTTTTTCCCCGTTAATGATCGCCCAGTTAATGGGAGCGGCGCCCCGGTATTGCGGTAGTAGAGAACCGTGTAAATTTACTGTTCCCATCGGGGGCATATTCCAAACAATTTCGGGCAACATCCTGAAAGCAACTACAATCTGCAGGTCGGCATGAAGATTCCGCAACTCCTCCAAAAAAATTGCATCTTTCAACTTCTCCGGCTGTAAAATATTCAGTCGATGTTCAACGGCATATTTTTTTACAGCGCTTTGCTGCAATTGCATCCCACGGCCCGCGGCTTTGTCGGGAGCGGTGATCACGCCAACAATATTGCAGCCGCCCCGCAACAGTTTGTCGAGAGATGCCACAGCAAACTCCGGCGTACCCATGAATACGATTCGCGGTTCAACTCTTTTTAAAGGGAATTCAGCAGTAGTATTTAAATTGGCAGTTTTTATCTTCTGTTCAATCATTGTAAGTTTTTCCGGTTAACGAAGGATGTTTGCTTTAGAGAGTGGATGAGCCAAAATCCTTGTAGAGCAAATATTTTTTTCGCGTCATTTTAAAATTACTTAAGGCAGGCTCCCAGCTTTTTTTAATTTCCGCTGCTGTTTTGCCCTGCCTTACCTGCTGAATAAGGATATCATTTCCTGCTAGTTTATTAATGAAATTATTCTTTAAGAAGAAGCTGTCTTTGCCGGGGAACAATTTATAGGCATCCAGCAAATAATCCAGCTTTATCGAACCATTGAGCGCTTTCAGCACTTCTTCATTGGTGCCTGAAATATACCAGCCATAACATTTTTGATAAAAACATTTACTGCTTTTGGCGCCTTCATTTGGTTTCGGGGTAAATGCATATAAATTATGTGGCAATGTGGGATGTCCAAACTTTTGGAATGGGGCATCGGTACCTCTTCCTTCGCTAAGCACCGTACCTTCTATAAAGCAGGTGGAAGGGTAAAGATAAATCGCCTGCATTGTTTTTAAATTGGGAGAAGGATTTACAGGTAAGATGTATTTTGTGTTGTGATCGTAATTTTTGCATTTGATTACCTGGACGTGAAAAGGGGTATCGGCGTTGGGTTGTGTAGTGGCGTTGTAGGTGTTGATGGTATTGGCCAGGGGCGAAAGCCATTTTTCGCCTGCCAGCATTAAAGCATATTCCCCTGTCGTCATGCCATATACAATGGGCACCGGCTGCATGCCGATGAAACTTTTGTATTTCATGTCGAGTACTGGTCCGTCAACATAAAATCCATTCGGATTTGGCCGGTCGAGGATCAGCAATGGTTTGTGGTTTTCCAGCGCTGCTTCGAGGTAATATTCTAAGGAAGAAATGTAAGTGTAAAATCGAACGCCTATATCCTGGATATCATACACCAAAATATCTACTCCTTGCAGATCTTCCGGAGTGGGTTTCTTATGATTGCCATATAAACTTACTATGGGGATACCTGTTTTTTTATCTTTTACATCTTCCACATGTTCACCAGCGTCAGCATCGCCGCGAAAGCCATGTTCCGGGCCAAAGATCTTCACTATTTTAATTCCGCATTTTAAGAGGGTATCTACAAGGTGGGTGTTTTTTACAATGCTGGTTTGATTTGCAAAAATTGCTACCGACTTTCCTTTCAGATAAGGAAGGTAGGTTTCCAATCTCTCTGCACCGGTGATCACCGGTAACGCTTTCCTAACTTGCTCAATTTGCGCTGTTGATACAGGTTTAACCGATTTATGGTTCAATTGGGAAAATACGCTGCCAGTAAAAAATATAAATATTGCAGGGATAATAAAATAGGTAGATTTCATCTTCCAAAGTTCATTAAAGTTTTTTAATTGATAAGCCGGTAATTATTAATACTACTTAGTTGTTTACAGGCCACTGCTTTAATGCAATACTATCCCAGGTTGGTAAAAATAAAAGTATAGTAAGGAAACTACAATGTGAATAAAATCTTGCTATCGGGAAATGTATATATCCGCATATCTTTCCTCGCCATTGGTGGAGGTGAATGGCAGCGTATCCGGAATTGTACACACTTTTCAGCGAGGGTATGTAAAAACGCTTCTGTAATATACACAGAGGTTCGGGCCGCAGAATGCAACAAAATATATCAGGTACAATATTTTTTTAGACAGCGGGGAGATGGTGCTCCAGTACGCTACAGAAAAATAGTTGATAAACTTCTGTTTCTTTATTTACCCGTCCGTCAAACAATGTGGAATATAATCCCTGCCGCCATTACATACTGTGCTGCTTTGCACGTGAAAATACATCGGTTAAATGCTTATCTGAGTTGCCATTTTGCCTGTTGTTGGTTTGAGGCATTGGCTTAGGGGATCTTCTTCTCATGAGCAGGTAAGCTCCAAAAACGGCGGCTGTGGCGCTGGCAACGATCATTATGGTTTTCATATACAAAATTTACTAAATGGAAATACAATTGAAATGCCAATCCTGAGTTGGTAGTTCAAAGTTTAATTCCAGTAACATAAAGAAGTTTTAAATGCGTATTATTATTTCGCCATTAAGACGTACGCACTTGCCAATTGCTCCGAGGTAATTACGGCGGCTGCGGGTAATCTGGCACGGATAATGAAGAAATATCTCTTTAAATTAATTGCCTGATCGCTATTAAGTTTTAATTTGCCAAACATTTGGTTTTTCTTAAAAGCTGCTCTATTTTTCTTCAATCAAGCGCAACACAGAAATTCTTTATGATATGGTAATCCGGTCTTACATGCCGGTTGTAACAAACATTATAAACTCTTTATTCTTGAAATCATTCCGCAACAAACGCGGAAGAAGGATAAAGGCAAAACGCTAACAATGGAACAAGTTAAAGAAGGTGATGTAGTAAGAGTGCACTACACAGGTAAATTAACCAGCGGGGAGCAGTTTGACTCTTCAGCAGGCAGGGAACCCCTCGAGTTTACAGTAGGCGCTGGTATGATGATCAAAGGTTTTGATGCCGCAATGCCTGGAATGGCCATTGGTGAAAAAAAGACCATCAACATTTTGCCGGAAGACGGATACGGACAAAAATCTGAAGATGCCATTATAGAATTTCCAAAAGAAAATGTGCCTGAAGATATGAAGTTAGAACCTGGCATGTCATTAACGCTCAGTAACCAGGAGGGCCAGCCGGTACCTGTAGTAGTAGTGGAAGTAAGAGAAGATGTGATCGTATTGGATGCCAATCATTTTTTAGCAGGCCAGGAACTGGTTTTTGATATTGAATTGGTTGAAATCGTTTAGGCATAAATTTCTGATTTGATTTCTTTCGCAATCACGATTGATACCAATCATGAAACAGGTATTTTAGGTTTTTAGCAGTTTGCACTTGCAGGCTGCTTTTTTTATTTCTTTATATTACATCCCTAATCCACTCTTTAATCATCAATTTGTTTCATCATGATTGCAATTAATGCCTTCAATACGGGCGAAAGACTTATGCGCTATGTGCGGATTGATACGCAAAGCGACCCGACTGCCAGCCTGCATCCCACTACTGAAAAGCAAAAAGACCTGAGCCGTTTATTGGTAAGCGAACTTCAGGAAATGGGTATTGCCAATGCCGAAACCGACGAGTACGGCTATGTATATGCGCAGGTTCCTTCCAACAGCGATAAAAAAAATATTCCGTCAATTTGTTTTTGCAGTCATGTAGATACAGCCCCCGATTGCAGCGGCACTAATGTAAAGCCTGTTCTTCACCGGTTTGATGGAAATGATATTGTATTGCCCGATGACCCCACACAGGTATTGAGTGTACGAAACGCTCCTTATCTTAAGGAACATCTTAATCATGATATTATCACAGCCAGCGGCCTAACCCTGTTGGGCGCCGATGATAAAAGTGGTGTTGCGGCGATAATGGAAGCGGTTTCGTTTATTATGCAAAATCCATCCCTGAAACATGGGGACATCAAAATTTTGTTTACACCCGATGAAGAGGTTGGAAAGGGTACGGCAAAAGTGGATATGCAAAAGCTAGGGGCAAACTTCGGCTACACATTGGATGGTGGCGAAGCCGGAAGTCTGGAGGACGAAACCTTTAGTGCGGATGCGGCTATCATAACCATCGAAGGAGTAATTGTGCATCCCGGTTATGCTAAAGGAAAACTTGTAAATGCGCTAAAAGTCGCGGGCGTTGTTTTAAATGCATTGCCCAAAAATGCATGGAGTCCTGAGGCTACTGATGGAAGAGAGGGTTTTGTTCACCCTGTTTCGGTAAATGGAATTGCTGAGAAAGCTACTATACAGTTTATTGTGCGGGATTTTGAATTGAGCGGGCTTCAAAACCACCATAACCGGCTAAAGGCGATTGCTTCAGAGATTGTAGCCCAATATCCCGGTGCCCGGATGGAATACCAAATACAGGAGCAATATCGCAACATGAAAGAAGTGCTGGATAAATGCCCACAGGTAGTTGCCTATGCGGAAGAAGCCATCAAACGTGCAGGGCTAAACGTAAAAAAAGAAAGCATTCGTGGTGGAACTGATGGAAGCCGCTTCAGTTACATTGGCATGCCGTGTCCTAATATATTTACGGGCATGCAGAATATTCACAGCAAGCTGGAATGGGTGGGCACCAAAGACATGGCCAAAGCAGCGGAGACAATTGTACACCTCGCAATGATCTGGGAGGAAAAGAGTTAATCATCGCAGCAATTCAAAAGTCATTACCTTGAGCAAAATTTTTAAAGATGGAACTGTTAAAGGATTATTGGTGGGTCATCATTATTTTAATTATTGTAGCCGGTGGTTTGTTCACCATCAACCAGGGCACAATTGGCGTAGTAACCCGGATGGGTAAATTTCACAGCATCAAAATGCCGGGATTGAATTTTAAAGTACCGCTTCTGGATCAGATTTATAAGCGGGTAAGTATTCAGAACCGCTCGGTTGAACTTGAATTCCAGGCGGTGACGGTAGACCAGGCAAATGTGTATTTCAAATCGATGTTGCTGTTTTCGGTTTTGAATGTGCAGGAGGAAACTATTAAAAATGTTGCTTTTAAATTCATTAGTGAAAAAGATTTAATGCAGGCGCTCATCCGTACCGTGGAAGGTAGTATCCGGGCATTTGTATCTACCAGGAAACAGGCAGAAGTATTGAATGTAAGAAGGGATATTGTTGAAAATGTGAAAGAGCAGATTGACCTTACCCTTGAAGGATGGGGCTATCACCTGCAGGATCTGCAGATCAATGATATTACGTTTGATGAAGCCATCATGACGAGTATGAGTAAGGTGGTTGCCAGTAATAATTTAAAAGCTGCGGCAGAAAATGAAGGGCAGGCATTGCTGATCACTAAAACCAAGGCTGCAGAAGCGGAAGGTAATGCTATCAAGATTGCTGCTGAAGCAGAACGCCAGGCTGCGCAGTTACGCGGACAGGGAGTAGCGCTATTCAGGGAAGAAGTAGCACGTGGTATGAGCCAGGCTGCATCAGAAATGAAACAGGCCAATCTCGATACCAATGTAATTTTATTTAGCATGTGGGTTGAAGCTATTAAAAACTTTGCAGAATACGGGAAGGGTAATGTAATATTTTTAGATGGAGGAAGCGATGGGATGGAGAAAACTATGAAGCAAATTATGGCAATGACAACGCTTGAAAATAATAAAAATAATCCCGTTCGATAAACCAGCCCTTTCCAGTTTTAAAGTTCGTTTTTATAATGCCCCGGGAGAACCTTCCGGGGCATTATATTTTTGAAGGATTATATTTTATATAAGATACTAACCAGGCAGTTTACCCGCCTGAACAAATAAGGTAATTGAGCTGGCAACGGATAATGGAAACTGTTGGGCAGTGTTTTTACAAGTGTTAGAACATCATAGCTTTTCCAATCCCATACTATGGCGTATATTAAAAGAACCAGGATGAAAACCCGGGTTCTTTTAAAAATATCTGTTATGATTGTCTAATTACTATGTGGATTGATCAGCAGTTTTCTACCAAACACAACCAGGTGGATCACTGCAAAAATGATAGAAATGTATAGCAGCACCCGGTCTGCCTCAAAGCCAACTGTATACTGATGCAGTAAACCAGCTATTATTAACATGATACACAACCCAAGGCCAACGTAGCGGGCCAGTTTCATCCCCTTACGGTTTTCATTTCCTTCACCAAGTAAGCTATGCTTTGCGCCATATACCAGGTAGATGTCCATTCCAAGCAACATCCAAACAATCAGGCGGATCCATGTGTCCATTGGCAAAAATACCATCATAAATAAACACGTGCCAATTCCAAGTATCGGGATCAACGGCACAAGCGGTGTTTTAAAAGTACGTTTTAGTTCAGGCATCTTTACCCGCATAACCCATACTCCTACGCACACAAGGATAAATGCGAACAGGGTTCCGATGCTCGTCATTTCCCCTACCACACGGGCAGGCACAAACGCTGCAAACAAACTAACAAAAAGCATGAATAGTAAATTGCTCTTGATAGGCGTTTGTGTAACCGGATTAACTTTTGAAAATATTTTTGGTATCAGGCCATCTTTGCTCATACTGAAAAATACCCTTGTTTGCCCCATCAGCATTACCAATATCACAGAAGCATATCCTGCTAAAATAGCCACAAGAATGGCCTTGTTCAGCCATGGATAATCAGGATGGATAACACCTGCAGCATCCGCTTTGCCCATATGTTCGATAGCCAATGCCACAGGGGCAATTCCATCTTTACCCGAGAAGGTTGTGTAATTGGCAACGCCTGTCATAACATGTGCAAACAAGATGTACAAAATGGTGCAAATGGCCAGCGATCCCAAAATCCCGATCGGCATATCCTTTTTAGGATTCTTTGCTTCCTGGGCAGCCGTGCTTACCGCATCAAAACCGATATAGGCAAAAAATACAATCGCCGCGGCCCTGATAATACCACTAAATCCAAAGTGACCAAAAGTGCCTGAATTGTCAGGTATATAAGGTGTGTAATTTGCCTGGTTGATATATTTCCATCCTAGAAATATAAATATCAACACCACCGTTACTTTCAGGGCAACAATAATCGCATTTACCGTAGCGCTTTCGCTCGTACCCTTTATTAAAAGCGAACTCATTAATACAATGATGAATACAGCGGGTAGGTTGATGATGCCGCCGTCCCATGGGCCTAACGTGAGCGCATGCGGCAAATGGATATCAAAACCCTCGAGAAATTTAACAAGATAGCGGCTCCAGCTGATACCTACGGTAGCGGCACCGACAGCGTATTCCAATACAAGGTCCCAGCCGATGATCCACGCAATAAATTCACCCATGGTTGCATATGAATAGGTATAAGCACTTCCCGCAACCGGAATCATTGATGCAAATTCTGCATAGCATAAACCTGCAAAGGCGCATCCGAGCGCTGCCACAACAAATGAGATGGTAATGGCTGGGCCTGCATTATTTGCAGCAGCTAAACCAGTGATGGAAAACAAGCCCGCTCCAATAATAGCACCAATTCCTAGTGCCACCAGTGAGCGTGAACCCAATGTCCTTTTTAATGTATGAGTGCCGGTTTCCTCAGCTTCATTCATTAAGGCAGCCATCGGTTTTCTTACAAATAAACTCATATATGATGTGGATTTTATTAAATAATGAATGGAAAAATAAGCAATAAATTTTTAATTCAGCAACCTAACTGTTTTTTTGTGCACGAGGGCTTATAACAAGTATTAAATATTATATTGTGATCTTAATTAGTATGTATGGAAATTAAACCTGCCCGGCGCAGTAGGCTCACTTTATATATAGGCATCGCACTGGTTGCAGGTATTATCGCGGGATTCATTCTTAATAAAAGTTATGTAGGAGCTGAAAATGCTGCAATTGCAAATGCTGAGATACAGGTAAAATATTTACATGAGAAAATGAAGCAATATGAAGTTGTTAAAGACAGTATTGCTTTTCAAACGTTGCTTGTCCAACAAAAAAATGTCACCCTTCAAAAAAACGCGGCTGAAAAAGGTTTATTGAGCTCAGCAGATGTAACCCGCACTTTCGCTGACATTGCACTGTTTTCAGATTCATTGAAAGCAATCAACAGCAGTTTGGCTGCGCTTACAGACACGGGCAATACAGCGTATAAATCTTTGCAAAAGCAAAGAGAATTAATTGGGGTACAAAAGAGTAACAATCTTGTTGCAAGGGATAAAAAATTGGACTGGTTTACCGTGCTGGCCGATATCTTTTTACGGCTTATCAAGATGATTGTTGCCCCGCTGGTATTTACTACGCTGGTAGTGGGAGTAGCTAAATTGGGGGACATAAAGGCAGTTGGCAGAATTGGGGGGAAAACCTTGTTATGGTTTATTAGTGCATCCTTAATGAGCTTGTTGCTCGGGATGATATTGGTAAATATATTTAAGCCCGGCATCGCAATGCACCTAAGCCTTCCCGAAAGTGCCGCAGGCATTGGTATCGATAAAGCCGCCCTTACATTAAAAGATTTTTTTTACCATGTTTTCCCAGCCAGCGTTATTGACGCCATGGCAAAAAATGAAATACTCCAGATAGTAGTGTTCGCTTTATTTTTTGGAGTGGCGGCTGCGGCAGTAGGAGATTTTGCGAAGCCTGTTGTAAGGGCCCTCGATGCCATTGCACATATCATTTTAAAAGTAACCGGTTATGTAATGAATTTTGCGCCACTTGCGGTTTTTGGAGCCATGTCTGCCGTCATCGCAAAGCAGGGCATGGGTGTTCTAAAAACGTATTCTATTTTTATAGGTGAGTTCTATATAGGGTTATTGATTTTATGGATCGTGTTGATTCTTGCGGGTTGTTTAATCGTTGGAAAGCGGGTGATCAATTTAATAAAAAGGATGAAGGAGCCTATATTACTCGCCTTTAGTACTTCCAGCAGTGAAGCTGCGTTTCCCAAAACGATGCTTGAGTTGGAAAGATTTGGGTGCAAAGATAAAATTGTAAGCTTTGTGTTGCCGTTGGGTTATTCCTTTAACCTCGACGGAAGCATGATGTACATGACCTTTGCTTCTTTATTTATCGCACAGAGTTATGGAATGAACATACCATTGCCCACACAGATCACCATGCTGCTGGTGTTGATGCTTACCAGTAAAGGAATTGCTGGGGTGCCAAGGGCCTCATTGGTGGTGATTGCCGGAACACTGGCAACTTTTAACATTCCGGAAGCGGGCATCGCTTTACTTTTGGGCATTGATCCACTGCTTGATATGGGCAGAAGCGCAACCAATGTTGTGGGTAACAGCATCGCAACAGCGGTAGTTAGTAAATGGGAAGGAGCGTTAGAAGATGGCGAAAAGGATTAATTTTAACTTTTAAAAAATTGACATGGCTTGATATTATGACTGGATTAATAAGAGACAGGTGTGATTCCGGGTAAGTCATACAAACAATAAATTCCTGCAAATTACCATTGCTAACATATTGGAAAAGCCCGTGACTTATTTCCCACAAAGGCTATTCATAAACGTTATTTCCATTTTATAAAATCTATCGAAGACTATAACTGGTACAAAACATTTTCATGAAAAAAATCAACGCCTGTTTTTACATATATATCGCATTACTTGTTTTCCCGTTGTTGTCGCAAGCCACTCCTGTCAAAATAAAAGTTGTCAATCAGTACGAAGCATCTGTTTCTAAATTTTCTATTACAGATAATGGCAAAACAACCGAAATTAAATTAGCTCCGGATGGCACCTGTATGCTCGATATCAGCGGTGCCGATTCAATTATTTTGAAGGCCCAAAATTATCGTGATCTTACGGTCCCAGCTTCCTCGTTGGTTGACGGTAGCAGCATTGCCATGTACAAAGAATTTTCGTGGAAGGACCTTGTTAATCCTATGTTCTACATTGTGTATGGCGGTTTGTGGCTGTTGCTATTTATCATTTTTGCTGAAACAGGTTTGTTTGCGGGTTTCTTTTTACCGGGCGACAGCCTTTTATTTGTGGCTGGTATCTATTCAAAAAATCTTGGCCACGAATTCTTAAAATTAGTGGGTATGGGTGGCGTGCAGAATAACTGGCTCGACCTATTGGTGATCATCTCGTTGGTAACCGTTGCCGGGTTCCTGGGCAATTCATCCGGCTACTGGTTTGGTAAAAAAATTGGGCCAGCGATGTTTCATTGGAAAGACAATCTATTGTTTAAACAAAAATATTTATACCAGGCGCAGGAATTCTATGATAAACACGGAGGAGGTGCAATTGTAATTGCAAGATTCCTGCCCATCATCCGCACATTTGCACCCATCGTTTCAGGTATCGTACAAATGCCGAAAGCAAAGTTTACTTTTTTCAATATCATAGGCTGTATTGCATGGGTGGCAAGCATGATTTTGGCTGGCCATTTTCTGCAGCAATGGATACTGAGCGAATTTGGCTTCAACCTCAAAGACCACCTCGAATTGATTGTTATTGGCATCATCTTAGTTACTACTGCGCCAATATTAATTAAATTGATTTTTGGTAAACAAAAAGAACCTTTAAAAAGCCAACCTGTAAAGTAAATGATGAATAAACAATCCAATGCGATTTTCAATATTACAGTCCTGGTGGCAGCCCTTGGATATTTTGTTGATATTTACGACCTGCTTCTTTTTCAAATTGTACGGGTGGAAAGTTTAAAAGAACTTGGGCTTACTACTGTACAGGTTAAATCGGAAGGGGAATTTATTATCAGCATACAGATGATCGGGCTTTTGGTAGGTGGCATTATCTGGGGTATGATGGGAGATAAAAAGGGTAGGTTGAGTGTTTTGTTTGGATCCATTATCCTGTACTCTGTTGCTAATATCATCAACGGGTTTGTACAAACTCCCAACCAATATGCTCTTACAAGATTTGTTGCCGGTATCGGTTTGGCTGGCGAGCTGGGTGCAGGCATTACGCTGGTATCCGAGTTGGTGAGTAAAGAAAAAAGGGGACTGAGTACTTCTTTTGTGGCCGGAATTGGCCTCACAGGAGCTGTAGTGGCATATTTCATCTCGCAAAATTTCAACTGGAGAATCTGTTATTTTATCGGTGGGGGATTAGGGTTTTGCCTTTTGCTGTTACGCATATCCGTGTTCGAAAGCAGCATGTTCAGCAAATTGAAACAGCAAAGTGTGCAACGGGGAAATTTTTTGATGTTCTTTACAGATAAACAGCGTTTTAGAAAATATTTATTTGCGATATTAATTGGCCTTCCTACCTGGTATGTGATTGGTATTTTGGTTGCTTTTTCAAACGATTTTGCCGTGGCATTCGGTCTCTCCGAAGAAGTTTTACCCAAAAAATCGACGATGGTTGCCTATGTGGGAATCGCTATAGCGGATGTGATGGTCGGCTTTGTCAGTCATTGGTTAAGGAGCAGGAAAAAAGCGCTGTTTATTTTTTACATCCTTACAATGATCTCGATATTTTTTTATTTTACACAGCAAAGCGGCAGTGCTGCTGGCATGTATGTGATTTGTGCGGCCCTTGGATTCAGTACAGGTTTCTGGGCCATATTTGTTACCATGGCTGCCGAGCAATTCGGAACCAATTTACGGGCAACAGCCGCCACCACAGTGCCTAATATGGTTAGGGGTGCCTTGCCATTGCTAATCGTGTTATTCAAAGGCCTACAGTCCGCCACCGGCAGTTACATTACCGCGGGATGGATGACCGGAGTAATTGTAATGGTGATCAGTTGGGTAGCTGCCTGGTTTACGGAAGAAACATTTGGCAAGGACTTGAATTATGTTGAGAATTAGTTTAGCCTGCGGCTCTAATTTGTAATTGATGATAGTCGAAGGTTGATGTTTTAAGTCAGGATAACCTTATTCAACTGATCTGTATTGATGCACCTGTGTTCATTTTACTTTGCGATTGAAAACACCTTAAACTTTAAACCGAAACACCCTCACCTGTTAATAGAAACCCAATTTTTCTTCAAACACAACTTAAGGCATCATTGATCGTTTAATCCTGCTATGAATAAGAAATTAATTCTTCTTGCCTACATTATCCTTAACTCGATGATATTATCTGCGCAGAAATTAAGTGTGGTGGTTAATTACGTAACCGGCGATGGGACTAATAACAGCAATATTATTTTTTACCAGCCAGGTAAATTACTTAGCTGGGATGATTTTAAAGGCAAATCCGTAGAAGCAAGCGATGCTGCAGCCCTCACGAATGCCGGCTTTGGAGTAAAACTAATGTTTCGCAGCATCGAGAATACTTCCCAGCTGGTGATATCGGTCAGTTGTAGTTTTGCAAAAAGGGATTCCTGGGTAAAACCGGGTAACAAAACACCTTATATCCTCAACCACGAACAAAAACATTTTGATATTGCATTCATACATACCCGCCAGTTTATACGCAATCTCCGGAAGGCTGATTTCACCAATTCAAATTATGCCGCACTGATCGAAAAAATATACAACCAGACTGCAGCTGAGTTAACGGAAGTCCAGGATAGATATGATGCGGAAACCAGCCATAGCCGCATCCCGCAAAAACAGTCCGAATGGGATGAGAAAATCAGCGGGCAGCTTGCATTGGCAATAAAAGAATGATGCAGCAATAATAGTGTATCGGCGCCAGTTTCTGCTAAATATTTACTATCAAAACAGGGATTTTCAATTCATGCCGCACTGTGTTTACTGTTTCGCCGTAAATGAAATCCTTTAGTCCCGTATGTCCGTGAGCACCTACAACCAACATATCTGCATTCTTTTCTTTTACGATCCTTACAATTTCTTTTGCCCTGCTTGTGAATCCGATGAAACCTTCTGTCACCAGGCCGCGTTGCTGCAATTGGCTAACATACCAATCCATTCTTTCAGTATCCTTCCTGGTTTCATAATCATCGCTAAAATTACCCAGTAGCTTTGCAGAAGCACTTTCCACCACATGCACCAATATGAAACGGGTATTTTCCTTTCCCTGCCCGATAGCAAATGCAATTAACTTTTGATCATTTTCGGTATAATCTAAAGCAATGGCAATATTTTTAAACTCCGGGATCACCAGGTTATTGATCACATTTACGTCGGGGTGCATCAGGATTGATCCGGCTTTCTTTATTTTATTAAAAACAGGGGAGAACAGGATATACACCAGCAAGGCGAGGAACAGCAATCCTAAAAAAGATAAGATAATTTTGGGGAGCAGCGCATCAGCAAGAAATACGCCGGAGGTTTCATTGATCAGCATTTTCAAATTCAGGAAAACAAGGATAGTGGCTATCAGCCATGCGGCGGTTTTTGTAAGTGGTGTAATTACAAAATTACCCATCGTTTTTTTATCACTCACAAAATGTATCAGCGGAATAACTGCAAAGCCCAATTGCAGGCTCAAAATTACCTGGCTTAATACCAGCAGGGCATCTACTCTTTCCTCTCCATAAATAATGATCACCAGCAAGGCTGGTATAATGGCCAGCAGCCTCGTTACCAATCGCCTTACCCAGGGACTAATTCTTAAACTTAAATAACCTTCCATAATGATCTGGCCCGCTAAAGTTCCTGTTATTGTGCTGCTTTGCCCTGCGGCGATCAATGCAATCGCAAAAAGTTTGGGAGCCAAATTCCCTAAAAATCCGGGTAACAGCCTGTGAGCTTCTTTAATTTCTGCCACCTGTGAATTGCCTGTTTTAAAGAACACTGTAGCTGCCAAAATTAATATCGCCGCATTTACAAAAAAGGCAAGGTTGAGCGCAATGGTAGTATCTACCCTGTTAAATCTTAACGCCCGCTTTATGCCGGTATCGGTCCGATCAATCTTCCTGGTTTGTACCAGGGCCGAATGCAGGTATAGATTATGGGGCATCACCGTGGCGCCAATGATGCCAATGCCGATATACAATGCTTCATCATTTAATGCGGAGGGAATAAATCCCCGGGCAATTTCACCTATTTCCGGTTTCGCAAAAATGATTTCAATTAAAAAAGAAACCGCTACGATTGCCACCAGGGTGATAATAAAAGCTTCCATCTTACGCATGCCCATTTTTTGCAGGTACAATAATAGAAAGGTATCCAGTACGGTAATGGATACGCCCCATATCAATGGTAATCCGGTTAGCAATTGAATACCAATAGCCATACCCAGCACTTCTGCAAGGTCGCAGGCTGCAATGGCGATCTCTGCCAGCAGGTACAACAGGAAATTTATATACCTGGGGTATGCTTCCCTGTTAGCCTGCGCCAAATCACGCCCTCTTACGATGCCGAGCCTCGCAGATAGCCCCTGTAGCAACAAAGCCATTAGGTTGCTCATTAACAGCACCCAAATAAGACTGTATCCGAATTTGCTGCCCCCGGCCAGATCGGTAGCCCAGTTGCCGGGGTCCATGTATCCGACACTTACAAGATAGGCGGGTCCAAGAAAGGATAACATCCTACGCCATCCTCTTTTCTTTGCTGTGGTATCGATCGTTTGGTGTACTTCGCTTAGCGAAGTGTCGGTAGCTGAATATTTAATCATGATAAACAAAAATATTTTTCGCTACCTGCTCACTAATAATACAGGCAGCCTGTTTTAATACCTTAATTTCAACGGACCCATCAAAGCTAAAACGCATGGTTACCTTCAGTGATGTTCCGATTCCGATATGATAATGGTCTAACAATTCCAGCATTTCCGGAGATTGATTCCCTACAGAACTAACCGTTACATTTTTTTTAACCGGCACTTCGGCGATGCTCACCTGCCTGATTACCGGTATTTTACCGTGTACATCCGGGATGGGGTCGCCATGCGGGTCAGTTTGCGGGTAATTAAGGAAATTATCAAGTTTTTGAATCAGGTCTTTGCTGCTGATATGTTCCAGTTCCTCAGCAATAGCGTGCACCTTATCCCATTCAAAGCCAAGCTTGGTAACTAAAAAATATTCCCAAAGCCTGTGTCTTCTTACAATATTGAGCGCAACTTTATTACCGGTAGCATTCAGCCGGAAGCCTTTGTATTTTTCATATTCCAACAGGTTTTTTACCTGGAGCTTTTTAAGCATATCGGTAACGGAAGCCGGCCTGGTTTGCAGTTCATTCGCGAGTGAATTAGTGGTAACAGTATCCGTTTGCTGCTGCAGGTGATAAATACTCTTGATATAGTTTTCTTCGGAAATCGAGAAGTTCATGGCGTCTAAATAAAAATTTAGACAAACCTAAAAAATAAATATCATTTTTCCAAAATGTATTTGACCCGAAGAAAGCTGGCACAGGCAGCGCCATAGCACCACCACGGAGTACTGTTTCAATACTGTTAGGGGGAGTAGAAGATGTGATTTCAAATAGATGAGCAGCGAAAAGGTCTGAAGCCCAGGTTTACTTAAAAGTAGCAATTACACTTCAAAGGTTAGCTCAGGATGATGTTACAAGAGAATAATTTAATAGGCGAACCTCACTTCGACATTTTATCGATCAGTTCTTTAAAGAGTTTGTAACACACCATCGCAGTCATGTTATTGATATCTCTTATGGGATTATATTCCACGAGGTCAGCCCCTACGATTTCTACTTCGATATTTTGAATGATGGTGATTAATTCCCTGGTGCTCAACCCTCCGGGTTCATGGTGAGAAACACCGGGTGCGAATGCAGGATCCAGCACATCAATGTCCAGTGAAACATACAAAGGCGATTGCAATGTTTTTAAAAAGTCGGAATTGAATTTTCTCATCTCAACGATATTTACTCCATATTTATTCGCCTGGTCTCTTTGATGCCGGTTGAGCGTACGGATACCCACTTGAGTAAGGGATTTTATTTTGCCCTTTTCCAGCAACCTGGCGAAAGGCGAGGCATGTGAATAGGGATTGTTGTAGAAATTTTCGTACAGATCGGCGTGAGCATCAAGATGGAGCACATGTAAATTGGTATACTTTTCACTAAATGCATCAATTACAGGGTAAGAAACTGAATGATCGCCACCATAACAAAAGATTTTAAACGGCTGCAGGAGTTGTGCAGCGATGGATTGTTTTATGATCGTAAATGCATCTGCTGAATTGGCGCCATTAAACGCAATATTGCCAAGGTCTTCATAGCTTTTGCCTTTGATGATTTCTTTCCCCATTTCAGAATAGGCATTGGAAGAACCTTCATATTCCATTAAACCAATCCTCGTGGGAGCATATGCAGGACCTTTCAAAAAGGAAGAGTTTGAATCAAATGGAATTCCTATTACCTTAATCATAATAAATCAATAATCTTTACGTTTGACTAAAAAGCTCGTTCCAAATGTAACAAATATTTTGAATGTAATTGAGAAGGTCTGAGGTTAACCTATTGTGTTCAGATGACACAATAATTATAGTCAATCCTCCCGATTTCCTGAAAATTCCCTTTATCTTGCAGTCCTATTTAAATTAATTGTATTTATGAGTTTTAATAATTTCAAAGTTCCTTATGCTGTAAACGAGAATTACAGTAAACGAGTTGCCTATTTTTCAATGGAATTCGCAGTGCATCAACCTTTAAAAATTTACAGTGGCGGCTTGGGCTTTTTATCGGGTTCGCATATGCGCAGTGCATACGAACTAAAACAAAATCTTGTGGGAATTGGTATATTATGGAAATACGGATATTATGACCAGGCCCGCAATGCAGATCAAACCCTGCAGGTTCAATGGAACGAAAAAATATACAATTTTTTAGAAGATACAGGGATCAAGTTCCAGATCAATATTCACGATCACCCGATTTGGGTAAAGGCATGGTACCTTAATCCATCAACCTTTAACAGTGCTCCAATGTTCTTATTGAGCACAGATTTACCGGAGAATGATTATGTAACCCAAACCATTACTCACCGCTTGTATGATGGTAATGTTGCTACGAAAGTTGCACAATTTATTCTACTTGGCGTGGGTGGTGCAAAATTAATGGACGAAATAAATTTTGGTCCTGAAGTGTATCATTTGAATGAAGCCCATGGCTTAAGTGCAGCATTTTACCTTTATAGGAAATTTGGAAATATTGAAGAGGTAAAAAAACGTTTGGTATTTACCACCCACACGCCTGAAGAAGCGGGAAATGAAAAGCACGATATCTATTTGTGCCAGAAGATGAGTTATTTCTGCGGCATGCCCCTGGACCAGGTAAGAGAACTTACTGGTATCAGCGATGATCTTTTTAACCATTCCCTCGCGGCTTTGCGTTTTGCAAGAATAGCAAATGGCGTTTCCCAGTTACACGGCGAAGTAAGTCGCAAAATGTGGGGCAAGTATCCCGGCATTTGTGAAATTAAAGCCATTACGAATGCGCAAAACTGGCTTTACTGGGCAGACAAACAATTGTATAAAGCCAAACTGGATGGTAACGATGTTTGGTTCGATGATCGCAAAAGATTTTTGAAGAAAAGAGCAATGGACCTCGTAGCAGACCAAACAGGTAAGCTATTGGATCCTGATGTATTGACCATTGTATGGGCCCGCCGCTTTGCAGGTTACAAGAGAGCTGAACTGTTAACCCGTGATCATAAGCGCTTTGAAGCTTTATTGAGCAATACCAAGTACCCGGTGCAGATCATCTGGGCCGGAAAGCCTTACCCGCTGGATTACCCCGCGATCAACGACTTCAATCACCTGGTGCATTTAAGCAAACAGTATAAAAACGTAGCAGTTTGTGTCGGTTACGAACTCTCTTTAAGCAAACGCCTGAAACAGGCTGCCGACGTCTGGCTTAATAACCCACGGGTGCCAAGGGAAGCGAGTGGCACAAGTGGTATGACGGCAGCTATGAATGGAGCAGTTAATTTTAGTACCAATGACGGATGGATATGCGAATTCATCAACAATGGTAACAACGGCTTTGTGGTACCACCCATCGATTACGAGAACATTCATGTACAGGAACAGGATGAATATGACCTGACCCAACTGTACGAAATCCTTGAAAATCAAATTCTTCCTTTGTATTATGATAACAAAGAAACATGGAGAGATATCGTGAAAAATGGTATGAATGACGTGCAGGTGCAATTTGACAGCAACAGGATGGCGGATGAATATTACCAGATTTTATATAAAAATGATTAACAACATTGATAAATGAAAAATGCAGGCCTTCAAAAGAGGCCTGTTTTCTTTTGAAGGAACCCATAGAGAATGTTACGCTAAAGAGTTATTGGTTCCCGGGAATTTACTGACCTATGTTTTAATTCGCCTACCAGGATTTAAAATCTGCTGAATTGACAGGAGAGCGGTTCCTGCCACTCGCAGCAACCTTTTGCTACGAAAAAGTTCAAAATAATCGCCCCAATAATGCAGCAATCAGCCCGTATTGCTGATCTTCCATATTGGAACTGGATCACTCATCAGTAGTGATCTTTAAAGAATACAAAGCCATAAATTAATACCCTTGCTTTATGGAAAACAATCTACTTTATTATAGAGTCCTTCTGTTATTTCCTTTTGCCTGCTCCCAAAAAACAGTAACTGTAATCCTTGCCACTTTTGCGATTCTTTTTTGCAGTTCGCAAGATTGTGTAATGAAGAAAACCTGTGCGATAGATGGATATCTCCTTCTTTGGAACTCTTCCTAAGAAAGTGTAAAATTTGTCAGCCAGTAAGCCCTTTATTGGGTAAAAGCTGAATTTGACCCCTTTCTTTTATGAGTTACACCCTGTAGCGCTCATGAGATTAGGGCGAGATTTGTACCTATTTAAGAATCAAACCATTTTTTTCTAACGATTAACTACTTGTTTATGACACAAAAGTCTACTCATGCCCTGGGAAAGGTCTTTCCTGCCAGGCATTGCAAAAAGTTACAAACAATTCTTCCCACATTTTCATTTCTCCTGGTGCTTCTTTTTATTTTTTCCGTTGCGGGCTACGGGCAAACCCGGAAGGTCACAGGCACTGTACACGATGCCGAAAATAACAATCCCGTTGCCGGTGCTTCAGTTGTAGTAGCAGGAAAAAAGGGAGGTGTTATCGCCGATAATGAAGGTAACTTTTCCATTAATGCTGCTAACGGCGAAAAGCTGATCATTAGTAATGTTGGCTATAAAACAATTGAAGTTACCGCTGAATCCGCTGGCCCGCTTACGATAAAACTCCAGGGGGTCAACCGCGAAATGAACGAAGTAGTGGTGGTTGGATATGGTACACAACGCCGCAAAGATGTTACCGGTTCAGTGGCCTCCGTTCCAAAAAGCCGGTTGTCTTCTATACCTGTAACCAATCTTTTCCAGGCAATTGAAGGTTCAGTTGCAGGTGTGGGAGTTGTACAGAATTCTGCGGTGCCTGGCAGAACAGCCACGGTGCAGGTAAGAGGCCTCAATTCCATTACAGCGAATTCTTCCCCGCTGCTGGTGGTGGATGGAATACCACTAAGCCAGGATGCGAGCATCAACGACATCAACAGCAACGACGTATCCTCTATAGAAATTTTAAAAGATGCCTCAGCTGTTGCCATTTACGGTGTACGGGGATCCAATGGTGTAATTTTAATCACCACCAAAAGAGGAACCAGTACCAAGCCGGTGATACGGTACAGTGCTTATGCCGGCCCTGAAGACCTCGCACATATATTGACTCCATCGAGCCCGCAGGCCTACCTGCAGAAATGGGTCGATTATAAAAAGCAACAGGGCTTATCGGATACCAGTATCTTACCCAACCTCTTTGAAAGAAATAATTATTATGGCGGTAAGCAACCGATCGATTGGATCGACCAGGTAATGCAATCCGGCGTAATCCAGGATCATAACTTAAGCATCTCCGGCGGTAGCAAAGATGCCAAATTTTATATTTCCGGCGAATACATGAAAGAGAAAGGCCCGATACAAGGCTATCAATATCATCGGGCAAGCCTTCGCAGTAACCTGGATGTCAATGTAACAGATTACCTTACCGTAGGAACTTCTTTATCTTATACATCCAATAACTATGATGGAGGAAGGGCCAATTTTTATCTTGCTGCAGCAATGAGCCCCTATGGCCAATTGTATAATTCCAACGGCAGTTACGAAATTTTCCCCATGTCTCCTGAAATATTGTACGCCAATCCTTTATTGGGGTTGTATACAGACAGGGTCAGCAGGAGCAATACTTTAAACGGCAATGCCTACCTTGAAATAAAACCCGGTTTTATCAAAGGCTTAAAATATCGCCTCAATACGGGCTATTCCTATATACCATCACGTGCTGGTAACTACTCTGGTAGAAACGCCAACAGTCCCTTAGGGAATGCCAGTGTTTCCAGTTCCGAATCAAAATACTGGATCATTGAAAATATACTTTCTTATACGGCGGATTTCAAAAAGCATCATATCGATTTTACGGGCCTGTATAGCGGGCAACAGAAAGAGTATACGGCTATGGCAGAAAATTCTACCGGCTTTATTAATGATCAGTTATCTTTTAACAATCTAGGCGCGGGTGCCACCGTTAGTGCCGGCAATATTTTTAACAGTTTCAACGGTTCTTACCGTGATGTTAAGAAGAATGCCTCGCAGATGGGCAGGATCAATTATTCTTACGATAGCAAGTACCTGTTAACCGTAACTGCAAGAAGGGACGGTTCTTCTGTATTTGGCGCCAATACAACTAAATATGGTGTGTTCCCCTCCGTTGGACTTGGCTGGAACATCAGCAGCGAAGATTTTATGAAAAATGTTGCTTTGGTAACCAGTTTGAAACTCAGGGGATCTTATGGAAAAACAGGGAACGAAGCAATTGGAATAAATGCAACTACTACCACGGATAATACTGTTCGTTATCCTTTTAACGGTGTAAGTACTATTGGCGTACTGGCAAGCAATCTTGGCAATGCTAACCTGCACTGGGAAGAAACCAAAGGATCAAACATAGGCTTGGATTTCGCTATTTTAAGCAGCAGGATCACTGGTTCGATAGATGCTTACAAAACCAAAACAGAAGGCATTTTGCTGAACAGGAATATCCCAATCATTACCGGATATTCTTCCATTATTGATAACCTTGGAAAAACGCAGAACAAGGGGATCGAGATTACCGTAAACACAGTAAATATTAAGAACAGCAATTTTAGCTGGGAATCATCGATCAACTATTCATCTTACCGCAATAAGATCATTAGTTTGTATGGCAACTTCGATTCAGCCGGGCATGAAATAAGTGACCTGGGCAATCGTTGGTTTATCGGCCAGCCCATAAGAGTAATTTATGATTACCAGATGCAGGGAGTATGGCAGGAAGGTGAAGATGCATCAAGGGTAGATCCCGCTGCAAAACCCGGAAGTTTGAAGTTTGCAGATATCGACGGAAACGGTAAAATTGATGGAAATGACAGAATTGTTTTGGGGTCGCCTTTACCAAAATGGACTGGTGGCTTTACGAACACCTTTCATTATAAAAATATGTTTCACCTGAATATTTTTATTCAAACTGTGCAGGGGGCGTTAAGAAACAATGTAAACCAGGTGTATGCCGACGAAGCAGGGCGTATGAATGTACCGGCAGAGATCGGTTACTGGACACCCGAAAACAAAAGCAATACCCGGCCGGGGCTAAGTGGTACATCTGTTAGTAATGTAAGAGGATATAACTATCCAATGGATGCGAGTTATACAAGGATCAAAGATATTACGCTGAGTTATACTATGCCACAGGCAATGCTCGACAAAGTTAAACTAGCTGGATTAACCTTGTATGTAAGTGGCCGCAACCTCTACACCTTCACCAATTGGGTAGGGTGGGATCCTGAATTTGACTACTCTTTCAGGGGTTCAGGCGATTGGACCAATAACTATCCCCAGGTTCGTTCCATTGTTGCAGGTATTAATGTAACCCTTCGTTAATCCATTAAATGAAAATCAAAATGAAAAAGTATATAAATATTTTATTAGTCATGGTTGTTTTTTTGCTTACGGTTAGCTCCTGCAAAAAAGACTTTTTAAAGGAGGATGTGTATTCTTCCTATGCGCCGGAAACACTGGCCGATTCACTGGGTTTTGAAGCTTCCCTCACAGGATTGTACAATCACTTTAGCAATTTTTATACATACAGCGATAACCAGGGATGGCTAAGCGTTTGGCAGGTGGGCACCGATGTGGCCTTTTCCATACCGTCCCAAACACAAGGCGTTGAAGTTCCTTACTCAAGCTACAATTCTTTGATCTCTACAGATTTTGCAGCTTCTTATACCTGGAGTTTCGCTTACAGGATGATCAATAATGCGAATGTAATTATTGCCAATGTAGAAAATCCCAATCTTGGTGGAATGAGCCAGCCGGGTAAAGACGCTATCGATGCGGAAGCCCGGTTTTTTAGAGGGTATGCTTACAATATGCTGGCCACACTTTATGGAAGGGTGCCACTGATTACAGCACCTATCACCGTTCCCAAAACTGATTTTGTACGTGCTTCGCTCGACAGTATCAATAACCAGGTTGCATTGGATCTGAACTTTGCGGCTACCAAGCTGCCGGATATTGACAATGTAAAATCAAATTCAAAAGGAAAAATGTACGAACGCGTAAGCAAATATGCAGCCCAGCAGTTGCTTGCCGAAGCTTACCTGCGGATGGGTAAAAATGATCTCGCCGAACAGCAAGCCCAGGCAGTGATCAGTAGCGGTAAATTTTCCCTAATTACTTCCCGTTACGGAACGCGTGCCAATCAACCCGGCGATCCCTTTTCAGATATGTTTATTTATGGCAACGAGCGCAGGAGCCAGGGAAACAAGGAAGCCATCTGGGTTTTGGAAATGGAAAATCCCAGCACTGTTCCCGGCGGTATTACCAATAATCCGCAGCAGCGCCGTATTTGGGGTGCAGCCTATTACCAGATTACAGGTATGAAAATAGCTGATTCATTGGGCGGAAGGGGTATTTCCCGGCTCCGTTTGAGCAACTGGGTTTTGTATGGCTTGTATCCTCCCGGTGACATGCGCAATTCTAAATACAACATCCGCCGACAGTACTGGTACAATGATCCCGCATCTCCAAAGTATGGACAGCCTGTTCCTTACACTGGTTCAGATACGCTTTTCCGCCTTACGCCAAATACCACCAAATGGTACGATCTGCTGGCAAATAACAGTGATGGTGAATTCGGATTTGCCATGACGAAAGATATTATCCTCATGCGCCTTGGAGAAACCTATCTTTTATTAGCAGAGGCGTTGGTAAAACAGGGTAAGTTGCAGGCTGCTGCCGATGCAATTAATATGTTACGAACAAGAGCGGCTGCACCACAGGTTACCGCAGCAGAAATGACGCTTGATTTCATTTTGGATGAAAGGGCAAGGGAGCTAATAGGTGAAGAGAACAGGCGCATGACCTTGATGCGTACAGGCAAACTGGTAGAACGTGCCCTGGCATTAAATGCCAATAATGGAACCGGCACTACTCCCATCACTGGTTTAACAAGCAAAAATCTTTTATTACCAATTCCAAAAAGTGAAGTTGATTTGAATAAAGATGCTAAACTGGATCAAAATCCAGGGTACTAATTTTGTTTTGTACTTTCGCAGCCGGGTATCCTGTAAGGGAGCACCAGGCTGTTTATTATTATAAAATAACCTAATGAAAAAAGCTATTCTCCTGTCCTCACTCTTGCTGCATGCCTTCTGTTATGCGCAAACACCCCTTGTTACAAATATTGCTAACCGCTCAACCATTAGTCTGAATGGGAAGTGGCAATACATTGTTGATCCTTACGAAACAGGTTTTTACGATTACCGCTGGAAAGAAAGAAATGAAAAAGACCGTGAAGCCTACTGGAACAGTGATGTACCCGAAAACAAAACCGATCGCAAAGAGCATGGTTACACAGTAAAAAACAGTTTAACTGTTCCGGGCGACTGGAACTCGCAGGATGCCAAATTTTTATATTACGAAGGTTCTGTCTGGTATAAACGCAGTTTTGATTTTCCGGATGTCGGCGATAAAAAGGTGTTCCTGTATTTCGGTGCGGTAAATTATAAAGCGGATGTTTACCTGAACGGTAAAAAACTCGGAGCACACAAAGGCGGATTTACTCCTTTTAATTTTGAGATTGCAAGAAGCTTGCTAAAAGAGAAAGGCAATTTCCTGGTGGTGAAAGTTGATAATAAGAGGTTTGCGGATGAGATACCCACTCTAAATACGGATTGGTGGAATTATGGCGGTATCACCCGTGATGTGCAACTGGTAATAATGCCCCAAAATTTTATGACGGATTATTCCATCCGGTTAGCCAAGTCATCTTCATCATCCAAAGAGAAAAAAATTGAGGGCTGGATAAAATTAAATACCGCTGTGAATGAAAATATCCTACTGGAAATACCCGCGTTGAAATTCAAAAAAGAGATTACCGTAAATGGTGACAGCGCGGGATTTGATTTTACCGTGCCTGCATTAGAGGTATGGTCTTACCAACATCCTGTACTCTACAAAGTGATACTTACATCCAAAGATGATAAGGTGACTGACAAGGTTGGCTTTAGAACCATCGAAGTGCAGGGTGCACAAATACTTTTGAATGGTGAACCTGTATTCCTCCGGGGCATTTGCATCCATGAAGAAATTCCCAATCCCGGCAGAAGAGCCTATAGCAGGGCAGATGCCTTAAAGTTGCTATTGCAGGCGAAAGAATTAAATGCAAATATGGTTCGCCTGGCGCACTATCCTCATAATGAAAATATGGTTCGTGTTGCAGACTCACTGGGCATAATGGTTTGGTCTGAAATACCTGTTTACTGGACCATTGATTTTGCCAATTCGGAAGTTTTGCAAAAAGCAAAACAACAGCTGAACGAAATGATCGCAAGAGACCACAACCGGGCAAGTGTTATTATCTGGTCGGTAGGCAACGAAACGCCCGTTACGGAAGCACGGACAAAATTCATGAGCACCCTCGTTAAAACTGCCAAACAACTGGATGGCAGCCGGATCATTTCTGCAGCCCTCGAAACGCATACGGAAAATGGTGTGATAACCGTTGATGATCCCCTGGGGGAATTTACAGACATCGTTTCCGTCAATGAATACCTTGGCTGGTATGGCGGCTTACCCAGTAACTGCCGCACAGCACAATGGAAGGTAAAATATGATAAGCCATTATTCTTTAGTGAAACCGGCGCAGAAGCCTTGGAGGGTTTTCATGGCGATAGCTTAACAAGATGGAGCGAAGAATACCAGCAATGGTTCTATCGTGAGCAGGTAGCCATGATGAAACGCATGCCGGCTAATTTCTCCGGCCTGTCGCCCTGGATATTAAACGACTTTCGCTCACCCAGGCGAAACAATCCTGTTTACCAGGAAGGCTGGAATAAGAAAGGTCTGTTTGACCGCAACGGAAAAAAGAAAAAGGCCTTCTATATATTGAAAGCTTATTATGATGAAATGCAAAAGAAGAAGCTATAGAATCGGTCGGCACCGAAGGTCAGACCGATTATGACGCAAAAACATAAATCGGCCTGACCTGCGGTGGCGACCGATTTATGTTTTCCCCACTAAATCAACCATTCCCCGCTACAACTTAACAAATCGATACCCTTTAATATACAATCCGATACCACTGCTGTTGAATTATAGAATTAATTTTATTCTTTATTCACAGCAAAACGATTGTTATTATGCCACTTCATTTTTCCAAAGGAATAGTCATCATCTTCTTGATGCTCCTTGGGGATGCTTCACACGCACAAATGCAGCCACTCATCAACGGGCCGGTTGACATCAGTCCTAATGTAATGTTCGCCAACGGCTTTTTTTCTCCTCCCGGCGATAACGGGTTGTACCAGGTTGCTGTAACCGGCACGCAGCTTCGAAGCGATCCATTGAGCGGCACCGTAAAGTGGAACATCCATTCATATAAAAGCAATAAATAAATGAATGCATGTAGCCGGAATATACAGCCGCATTGTCTTAGCGGAAACTCCCGTACAATAAGGATAATTTGGTTACCGGCAAATGTATTTCATGGCGTCATCGTTGCGTCGCAATACTTTCACCGGCATACCATTGGGCAACCTTAATTACGTTTTATTTAAAAAAATATTCCGGTCAAATGGAAGCATTCAATCCAAAAAAAAAATTGCAACAGTATACTCAGCCAAAAAGGTCAGCAACTTTCACAGCGGTCTTGATCACCTTACTTTTGTCTGGTTCTTTTTTACTCAGTGATGGGCAAAAAAATTATCAATATCCTTTTCAAAATCCTGCACTCAACACAGAAAAGCGCATTGATAATATCATTTCATTATTAACCATCGATGAAAAAATAACCTGCCTCGGAACCAATCCATCCATACCACGTCTTGGGATTAAAGGCACCGGCCATATTGAAGGGTTACACGGTGTAGCCCTTGGCGGCCCCGGTAATTGGGGCAGGAGAAAATTAGTGACAACCACTACATTTCCACAAGCCTATGGCCTCGCTGAAACATGGGATACCGCCCTGATCAGGAAGGTAGCAGCAACAGAAGCATACGAAGCACGTTACATTTTTCAAAGCGAAAAATACAGTACCGGTGCAATGGTGGTAAGAGCGCCCAATGCCGACCTTGGCCGTGATCCCCGCTGGGGAAGAACAGAAGAGTGCTTCGGAGAAGACGCCTGGTTCAATGGGTGCATGGTGCAAGCTTATGTAAAAGGTTTGCAGGGCAACCATCCGAAATATTGGATGACGGCTTCTTTGATGAAACATTTTTTAGCCAACAGCAATGAGAATGACCGGGTGCGATCCACATCAGATTTTGATGAACGATTGTTTAGAGAATATTATTCCCTGCCATTTAAAATGGGTATCGATGCAGGCTCCAGGGCTTATATGGCGGCGTATAATAAATACAACGGCATACCGATGATGGTGCATCCTGTCTTAAAAGATATCACGGTAAAAGAATGGGGACAAAACGGGATCATCTGTACCGATGGTGGTGCATTGGGCTTGCTATGGAAAGAACATAAATATTACCCGGACAGCGCATGGGCCGCAGCAGCCGCAGTTAAATCAGGCATCAACCAATTCCTCGACAGGCATACCAACCCCATCAACAAAGCATTAAAAGAAGGCCTCTTAAAAGAAAGCGATATCGATGAAGTGATTCGTGGCAATTTCAGGGTAATGATCAAACTCGGTTTACTCGATCCCCCGGAAATGGTCCCCTATACATCCATCAAAGATGGTGAAGAACCATGGCTGGGTGCAACGAATAAAGAGCTCGTAAAAGAAGTTACCCGAAAGTCGATTGTATTATTAAAGAATGATAATAGTTTTCTGCCGCTGGATAAAACTAAAATTAAAAACATCGCAATCGTCGGGCCCTATGCCAGTGAAGTGTTGCTGGATTGGTACAGCGGCACACCGCCTTACACGGTTTCTCCTGTGGAAGGGATAACAAAGAAATTAGGCAACAATATTTCTGTACGATGGACCACCGGCAAAGATGCAGATAGTGTTAAAAATTTAGCAGCCAGTGCAGATTATGTGATCATGGTGGTGGGCAATCATACCTGGTGCAACGCCGGTTGGGAAAAATGCCCCACACCAAGCGATGGCAAGGAAACGGTGGATAGAAAAACCATCTACCTTGAACAGGAAGAGCTGATCAAAGAAGTTTACCGGATCAATCCCAAAATGGTGGTAGTGTTAGCTGCAAGCTTTCCATATGCCATCACATGGACACAGCACAATGTACCGGCCATTGTACATCTTACACACAATAGCCAGGAGATGGGCAATGCGCTGGCAGACGTATTATTTGGCGACTATAATCCCGGGGGAAGATTGGTACAAACATGGCCCCGTTCAATGGAACAGCTTCCGCCCATGATGGATTATAATATCCGCAACGGAAGAACTTACATGTATTTTAAAGGCGAGCCGTTGTATCCTTTTGGATATGGTTTGAGTTATACTTCTTTTGCGTATTCCGCTTTCAAAATAAATAGCAATACCCTCAGATCAAATGATGAAATAATAGCGGATGTAACGGTTACCAATAGCGGCAAAGTTACAGGTGATGAGGTGGTGCAACTATACATTCAGCATTTGCATTCAGTGGTTATTCGTCCGGGCAAAGAACTGAAAGCATTTCAGCGCATCACGTTGAAACCGGGCGAAAAGAAAACAATACATTTAAAAATGAAGGCAACCGACCTGCGGTATTGGGATGAAAACAAGCATGGGTATGTTTTGGAAGCCGGACAATTGAAGCTGATGGTAGGGAGTTCATCTGCGGACATTAAGTTCCAGGATATTTTAAATGTGATTCAATAAATGAGGACCTTTGGCCCGTTTTAAACAATTATACCTGGTAGGAAAATATCTGATACTATAAAAAACCATTTTTAAAAATATGAAAAGAATACAAATTAAGATTGCCGGTGCACTTGCAGTGCTTTGCCTGTCAATGACCAATCAAAAGACAAGCGCCCAGGGGTCAGCAACAGATGCAGCCATTTATAAAAAAATAGATGTGCAGATAAAACAAATGACGCTGGAAGAAAAAGTGGGCATGATACATGGCAACTCGTCCTTCACTTCGGGCGGTGTTCAACGGCTGGGCATACCTGAATTAACAATGAGTGATGGCCCGCACGGTGTTCGCATGGAACACGGCAGAGGCTGGAATGCAGCGAGTATGCATGTATTCGACAGTGGTACTTACCTGCCTACCGGTGTATGCTTGGCAAGTACATGGAACCCGAAATTGGGCTATGCTTTCGGCTCCGTACTTGGCAGTGAGGCCAATGCCCGCGGAAAGGACATCATTCTTGGCCCAGGCATTAATATTATCCGTACACCATTAAACGGTAGAAATTTTGAGTACCAGAGTGAAGATCCTTACCTCGTTTCTAAAATGGTAGTGGGGTATATCAAAGGAGTGCAGGACCAGGGTGTGGCGGCCTGTGTTAAACATTATCTTGCCAATAACCAGGAAATAAAAAGAGGAAGCATCAATGTTTTGATGAGCGAGCGGGCGTTGCGGGAAATCTATCTTCCCGGGTTTAAAGCTGCCGTTCAGGAAGGAGGCGTTTATTCTGTAATGGGCGCATACAATAAATTCAGGGGGCAGTGGTGTACTGAAAATGATTACCTGGTGAATAAAATTTTGAAGGGTGAATTTGGTTTCAAAGGATTATTGATGAGTGATTGGGGTGCAGTGCACAACACATTAGAAGCGTTATGGTATGGTACTGATCTTGAAATGGGAACTGATCTTGATAAAAAGGCTTACAGTAATTTCTACCTTGCAGACAGTGTAGTTACCCTTGTAAAAAAAGGTATTATAGATGAGAGCCTCATCGATAGCAAAGTAAGTCGGATACTATATGTAATGCACAAAACGCATATGTTTGATAAAAGGCCGTCTGGATCATTCAGTACCAAAGAACATTTCGCAACAGCAAAAAAAATTGCTGAAGAAGGTATGGTGCTTTTGAAGAATAGCAACAACACACTTCCGCTTAATAAAAATGGTATCAAAACAATTGCCCTTATAGGCCCCAACGCAACCAAACTTCAGTCGTTGGGCGGTGGAAGTTCACAGGTACGTACCCGTTATGAAATAACTCCACAGGCCGGCTTAAGTAAAATGGGAAAGGGCAGGTTTACGATTAATTATGCTGAAGGATATAAGCAGGAGAGAGGTGCTAAAGCAAACGAACAACTTATCAATGAAGCAGTAACTGCAGCGAAAAATTCGGATGTGGCGATCGTTGTCGGCGGTTGGGCACATGGATATGATTTTACAAAATGGAGCGATAATGCGTATGACGCCGAAGGAGTGGATAAGGACGATATGGATATGCCATTCGGACAAAATGAATTGATCGAAGCGGTTATCAAAGCCAATCCTAAAACCATCGTGGTGTTAATGGGCGGCGGACCAATCGATATATCGAAATGGATAAGCGCTGCACCGGCAGTATTGCAGGCATGGTATCCTGGAAGCGAAGGTGGTAACGCATTGGCCGAAATACTATTTGGTGAAGTAAATCCATCAGGCAAGCTGCCTATGACTTTCCCAAAACACCTGTCTGAAAGCCCGGCGCATACCATTGGCGAATATCCTGGCGATGGTGTAACGGTACAGTATAAGGATGATATTTTTGTTGGGTATCGTTATTTTGATACCTATAAAGTTGCCCCCGAGTTTCCATTTGGGCATGGACTTTCTTATACAAGTTTTGGCTATTCAAATATGAACGTGATTGCCGGCAACCAATCTGCCCTGGTTACGTTAACTGTTACCAACACGGGCAAAGTGCAAGGAGCTGAAGTAGTACAGGTGTATGTGAAAGATGATGCAAGTAGTTTTAGAAGGCCTGAAAAAGAATTGAAAGGATTTGAAAAAATATTTTTAAAACCGGGCGAAAGCAAAACGGTTACTATCAGCTTAGGCAAAGAAGCTTTTCAGTATTACAATGATGTAAAAGCGCAATGGGTTTTGGAGCCGGGAAGTTTTACAATAATGGCTGGCAGTTCGTCGAGGGATATAAGAGCAACAAAAGGGATTACGCTGAAATAATTCCGAAAAATTTACAAGAGGGTTTACATCTTTTAAAAGGTGTGAACCTTTTTTTATGTTTATATTGAACTAAAGTGATGGCAATAACGTATTTCAAAATGATGCGAATATTATTGATACCGTTTATTATTTTACAACTTGCTTCTTCCTGTAAAAAAGAAGCCGAGCCCCATTATGTTTCCAATCCTGTTACACCTCCGGTTGCAGCTGACACTACCACATTGAAAACCTACCTGGCTTTAGGCGACTCTTATACCATCGGCCAGTCTGTAGCGATAGCAGACAGGTTCCCGGTACAAACAGTGGAATACCTGGGCATTGGCGGAATTAAGTTTAGTGATCCGGAAATAATTGCTCAAACAGGTTGGACAACGGGGGATTTATTGAGCAGACTTTCATCCGCTGCTCCCATTAAACCAAGCTATGATATTGTTACGCTATTGATCGGCGTTAACAATCAATACCAACACAGATCACCACAGGAATATACCGATCAGTTTTCAACCTTACTCATCAAATCGATACAATATGCTGGCAATAAAAAAACAAGGGTGTTCGTTTTATCTATTCCTGATTATAGCGTAACACCTTATGCAAGCGGCAGTGACAAAGCATCGATCGCCCGAGAAATTGATTCCTTCAATGTAATCAATAAAACAATTTCCACGCAGATGGCCGTTAATTATGTTGACATTACACCGGCTTCGAGGCTTGCGGCAAACGACCGCACATTGATTGCAACAGACGGCTTGCATCCTTCAGGCCTGCAATATAAATTGTGGGCAGAAGTATTTGTGCCGGTTATAAAAAAGGCACTTCAATAATACACTGCGTGATTATTTTCCCGCTTTACCATTCTTACCAATTTATCCCCGAAACCGGAGTGCTTAGCTGGAAATTGAAACTGGCTCCCGGAGAAGTAAAAAAACTTAGGGTAAGTTATAGTGTGAAGTATCCAAAAGACAAAATTTTAAACCTGAATTAGTCCTCGCCAGGGCATATCTGCCCACATTCATTGTATTAATAAACCCTGTTTTATTTGTTTCGAAACAAATAAAGCGGGATTTATTTAAATTTAAAACGCATTTAAAGTTGCCCAATGATACCAGGTACAAGAGGGCGATGCAACGATGATCCACATTGCTTTACTGCCCGGACAAAAAATCTTATCACGCATTTATCGCTTGTCAAGTGTAATTATTAAGATCAGTTGAAAAAGCCGGATGCTGCAAATTCTTTTTGACAGAGGCAGGCTCGAAAGCAGGATGCCTTTTTATTACTTTTGTGAAAATATAAATCATGACTGTGTATGAAAAAAAGATGCAGATACGGTGGAGCGATCTTGATCCAAATTACCATCTCCGGCATTCTGTATATTACGACTTCGGGGCCTTCACCCGTATTTCCTTTTTAAACGAAAACGGGGTCACTCCCGAATTAATGTTGCAGTACAATATTGGCCCCATACTGTTTAGGGAAGAGTGCGTATTTAAAAGAGAGATAAAATTTGGAGATGAGATAAAAATAAACCTGGTTTTGAGTAAAGCTGCTGCTGATGTTTCAAAGTGGACAATGATCCATGAACTTTGGAAAAACAACGATACCATAGCAGCAATCATTACTGTTGAGGGCGCCTGGATAGATACCAACCTTCGCAAGCTTGCAAAACCTCCTGAAACTTTCAGGCAAGCATTTGAGCGGATTCCGAAATCTCCCGGGTTTACATTTATAGAAAAAAAATAGTTCGCCTTGATTATCTTCACGGCGTTTATTAATACCTGCTTCACAAAAGATACCTATCCCGCAGCAGCGGGCCTGGAATGTGCTGATCAAGTGCGCTGAATTACTAAAATTGTATGCTTAGTTCCGCCATCAATTTATATAAAAGTTCGTACGGCGGTTTGTCCCGTAATACCTGGTGGCTCTCGCTGGTAATGCTTGTAAACCGCAGCGGCACAATGGTAGTGCCGTTCCTTACTATGTATATGACGCAAGCCATGGGAGTAGGTATTGGAAAGGCAGGATTTGTAATGAGTTTGTTTGGAGCGGGCGCAATTGTAGGAGCGCTCGCCGGTGGTAAGATCACGGACAAAGTCGGGTTTTATTACGTTCAGCTATTTACCCTGCTCGGTGGCGGATTAATGTTTATTGTGTTGGGGCAAATGAAGAGCTACTCGGCAATTTGCGTTACTACTTTCTTTTTGAGTATGATCAATGAAGCCTTTCGCCCCGCAAATGCAGTGGCAATTGCGCATTATAGCAAGACTGAAAACCGTACCCGCTCGTATTCACTTAACCGGCTTGCAATTAACCTGGGATGGGCTTTTGGAAGTGCGATCGGCGGAATTCTTGCCTCTTTTAATTATGGCTTATTGTTTTGGGTAGATGGGATAACCAATATCAGTGCGGCCGTGCTTTTATTTTTGGTATTTGCACCATCAAGAAATACTGTTACAGTCGTTACAAAAAAGAAAACGGTTGTTATAGTGAATTCAGCTTACCGGGATCGGACCTATCTTTTCTTCATCACGATACAACTGGTATTTGCCATTTGCTTTTTCCAGATGTTCACCACAGTTCCTGTTTTTTATAAAACCGGTTTGCACCTTTCAGAATCCTACATAGGCATCAATATGGCATTTAATGGGATATTGATAGCCCTTTTTGAAATGATCATTGTATTCAGACTGGAAGGCAGGCGGCCTCCTGTGCATTATATGGCAGCGGGTGTTTTTCTAGTGAGCATTTCTTACCTGGCTTTGAACTTACCGATCGGCAACGCAATGGTGCTCGCATTCTCCTCAATGTTCTTTGTAACCATTGGCGAAATTATTTCCATGCCATTTATGAACACTTACTGGATCAGCAGAACCAATGCTGAAAACCGGGGCCAGTATGCGGCATTGTATACCGTAGCGTGGTCATCTGCCCAGGCCACCGGGCCTTTTCTGGGCGCACAACTGGCCGAACATTTTGGCTACCATTTATTATGGTGGGTCATAGGCACTACCTGTGTCCTGCTGCTCCCCGCTTATTGGTTCTTGCAAAAAAGAAGCTGAATTGATAAAAGGGGCAAGGAGTTTCAAAAAAACGCTGTTCTTTTTGAACAGCGCTAAATTAGTTATTCGAAAAATTACTTTTGCGTTACCGTAGTAATGGTGGTAACTTTTATTTTGCTGGGAATGCTTTGTCCCATCACTTCGGTTGTACCTGTGCCATCCAATACAGAATTCCGTTGTTTCACCAAACCGGTCTTTATGTCAACAATTCCTTCTTCAGTGATATTGCCCTCCATGCTTACATGAATTTCCATTCCCTGCTGTTCCATCTTCATTTGGGTTAGCTGTTTGCCGGTGATTGACAGGGAAGCATTGTTTCCGTTGAGTTCTTTGAACGTATAATTTTTATATGTTTTTACTTGCTCCGTAATGGTAGAATCCGACCAGCTATCACCTACTTTCTTACCGGCAGGTATTACTTCAAAGGCCACGACAGCTCCATTGCTCTCATCGCCGGCACTGCCTGCAAATCTTTTGATCATTTCTGCCATCTGGCCACTTGCGCCTGCTGCCGTATCTTTTGAAATACCCCTTATAACTTTGGCCTTTTCATTGAATTCAGCTTCCTTGGCTACATTCAACTGATCTTTAAGTGCCTGGCCCATTTCGCCTTCGAGGTCTTCTTTCTTTTCTGAGTCAAAATTCATTTCCTGGCCCATTGCACTTCCACTGCTGGTGAGTCTTGTAAGTGTGGAAGAAACCAGGTAAGCATTGTTCTTCTTCTCCTTTACTTCCAGTTGGTGCACCATATTTGCATCGGTTTTAATTTCGATCGATTGGCCCATCATTTCCTGGTTAATAACCGATTTGACATTATTGTCTATTTGGAATTTTTGGCCCTTGGATAAAACTAATTTGCCGGGAGAAGATTGTGCAATTGCAGGAATGCCGGGAAGGCAAATAATTGCGATGAATAATAAAAGTGGAGATATATACTTCATATTTTTGATTTTTTCGTGTTAACAAAATTTCGCATCAGTGGTTGCCAGTAAACTCATTCCAGCACTGATTTAACAATAAACGGAATTTCGGTTCTAAATCTTACATAAAAATGTACATCCTAAGAGTGGTGAAAGGTCAAAAAAAGGGCTACTAAAAAATTAGCAGCCCAATACCTTTTATTAAGAAAGATCAATATGTTAGATCAGTTTAACATTAACGGCATTCATACCTTTTTTACCTTCCTGCAGGTCAAATTCAACCCGGTCTCCTTCTTTAATGTCATTGATTAATCCGCTAACATGTACGAAAGTTTCTTTGTTTGAATCATCATGCTTGATAAATCCGAATCCTTTTTCAGAATTGAAAAACTTAACGGTGCCTAGTGTTTTGTCCATTTTAAAATTGTATTGTATTAAATTAAGTGACAAATATAGGCTTTTCTTTTATAATTGGAGCAAATAGCCTAGTTAAAGGCGCCTCTCGACCATTTTATAAGGGAAATTTAACTGAAGTTGGGGGTATTAATAGGCGTTTAAATAACAACTAACCTGGATTAATGGGCATCCTTGTCGATTTTTCAGCCGTTGTAACTACTTATGCCGTAAGTTGCAGCTGATAAAATTCAGTTTGTTGGTACACTACCTATTTAAAACATACCTAAAACTTACAGGTTGGAAAGCCGTAAATGGCATCCCGCCGGATCTTAAGAATTTTGTAATGGTGGTAGGTCCACATACCAGCAGTTGGGACATCTTCATGGGCTTTGCCTTTAGAGGTTACTTAAAACTGGGGCATGTCAAATTTATTGCCAAAAAAGAACTGTTCAGGCCGCCTTTTGGGGCAATATTTCGAAAACTGGGAGGTGTGCCGGTGGATCGCTCCAGCAGCAATAACTTTGTTGACCAGGTCGTAAATATGTTCAACAGCAATGAATCATTTGCAATCGCATTATCCCCCGAAGGCACAAGAAAGAAGATTGATCGCCTGCGTACCGGCTTTTATCATATTGCTAAAAAGGCTGGTGTTCCGATCGTTTTAGTGGCTTTCGACTTTGGAAATAAGGAATTCCGGTTTTCCGAGCCGTTTTATACCACCGAAGATGAAGCAGCCGATATCAAAAAAGTGGTTCTTTTCTTTGCCGGTGTTAAAGGAAAAAACCCAGAACTTGGGCTCAGTCATTTAGCAAGCCAGTTTGAATAATCTCCAACAGTAAACGCTGGAATCCCCGCCCGTTGAAGAAACTTCAACAAATACCGCCTAAAAGGCCTATATTTGCAAAAAAAAAATACATGATCAACGAAGCTATCGCCAAATTTATTGAGGGTGGGCACCTTGCAAAAAACGCGGTTAAAATTGAATTTAAGAAGAGAAATACCATTCTGGGTATTTTTGTTCAGTCTCCTGATTACGAGGATTTAAAATCAAAAAACTTCTGGCGTATTGTATCCGAAACCAATATCACTGAGTGGAAACAGTCGCAGGACAATAAATTAGCGAAGATTTTCAGCGGTGCAGAATTTAACCGCATCTCTCTTCCTAAACAAGCCGCTGTTCAGGTTTAAACTACTAATCAAATAAAAAAAGGCATTTACCTCTAAAGAGTTGAATGGTCATTTTTTACCTTATAATAAAAGAGCCCTCGCCATAAATGGTTTGGGTTCTTTTTGTATCCGGAATTTCCAACACGAGATCTTCGCCGTATGCTGCGGCGGGAGTTTGGTAGCCTGGTTTGAAATTTCCTGCCAATATTTTCCCGGCAATCAACAAACTGCTATGAGCGGTTAAAGTATACCCGTCTTTTACCTGTAAATATGCAGTTGCTGTTTTTCCCTGCGAGTTTTGCACCCTTCCCCAAACAAGGCTGCTGCTTTTCGCCCTCGCTTCATCGGCCGGTCCGGGCGGAAGTTTACTTATTTTTCTATTGGCAAAATTTCTTACGATCGAGGTTTTTAGCAGCCAATTGAATGCACCTTGCAATTTCAACAATAAATATGCTTTCCGTGGAACGGAAGTATAAGTTTCAATATTTGGAATGCCCGTCGTAAAAAATGCCGTTGAAACATCACCCCACGGGATCGTCATCACGAACAGCTTTTTAGTTTCCCCTTCCAGTGGTGAAAAGTCGACCCACATTCCTCTATGGCCGAGTGGCTTCTGAATGATTTTGCCTTCATGTCTTATAGCGCCTCCTTCCCCAAGCCCCAAGACCATTGTCGCAGCTGTCCCGTGCGATAATCCACCACCCCTTGAGGCGAATGCCAGCTGAAGCATGGTTGCATCCGGCAATTTATTCTTCAGAAACAGCGCCATGCAATCAGTGGGTACCACATCAAAGCCAGCACCGGGCATCAGCATAATGCCAGCTTCAATAGCTTTTTCGTTGAATTGCTTCGCCATTTCAAATACCGTTATCTCACCCGTAATATCAATATAATGTGTGCGAGTGGCAATACAGGCTTCCATCATTGCTTTTCCCGTTAATTGAAATGGGCCTGCGGCGTGTAACACCAGGTCTATACCGGTAAGGCATTGCTGTAGTTGGGCGGTGTCATGTAAATCAATTACCCGGTAGGCAAGTTGTAATTCTTCGGCAAGTTGTTGAATGGCTTTTTCATTTCGGCCGGCAAGCACCGGCTGCAGGTGATAGCTTGCAGCAAGTTGGGCGATTAACCGACCCGTGTAACCGTTAGCGCCATATAAAAGAAATTGATTCGGCATGATGAAATGTACGGATATTTTTCATGTGGTGACTGGTACCAATAAAAAAAGTTCAGCGCCGGGCTGAACTTTTTTACGGAACAATATGTAGCAGTCACTAACCTAGCACCGGCTCGAGATAGCTTTCTGTAGGTTCGCAGGTGCAAATGAGATTGCGGTCGCCATAAGTATTGTTTACCCTGCTCACACTTGGCCAAAATTTATTTTCCCTTACATAAGGCAGCGGAAAAGCGGCCTGTTGCCGTGAATACGGCTTCGCCCATTCATCCGCACAAATCACGCCCTGGGTATGCGGGGCATTTTTTAAAACATTGTCTTTTTTATCAGCCACGCCTTCTTCAATTGCCTTTATTTCCTGGTAAATAGCAATTAATGCATCACAAAAACGGTCCAGTTCCGCTTTATCTTCACTTTCGGTGGGTTCAATCATTAAAGTACCTGCCACCGGGAAAGAAAGTGTGGGCGCATGGAAACCATAATCCATCAATCTTTTGGCAACGTCTTCTGCCTCAACACCGGCACTTGTTTTAAAAGGTCGGAGGTCAACTATAAATTCGTGGGCAGCTGTACCATTTTTACCTGAATACAAAATCTTGTAATACTTCTCCAATCTTACTTTCATATAATTGGCATTCAATATTGCATATTCCGTAGCATTCCGTACACCGTTTGTACCCAGCATCTTGATATACGCATAGCTGATCAGCAGGATGCTTGCACTGCCATAAGGTGCAGCACTGACGGCGTGTGTGTTGCTGGCGCCATTTTCTATCTTAACATGACCTGGCAGGAAAGGCACCAATTGTTTGGCTACACAAATGGGCCCAATACCAGGTCCGCCGCCGCCATGAGGTATCGCAAAGGTTTTGTGCAGGTTCAAATGACATACGTCCGCCCCAATCAATCCCGGACTGGTTAATCCTACCTGTGCATTCATGTTGGCACCATCCATATAAACCTGTCCTCCGTGCTGGTGAATGATGTCGCAAATTTCCCGGATACTTTCTTCAAAAACACCATGGGTGGAAGGATAGGTCACCATCAGGGCCGCAAGGTTATTTTTATGTTCTTCAGCTTTTTCTTTCAGATCAGCCACATCTATGTTTCCAGCTTCATCACATTTGGTCACCACCACTTTCATTCCGGCCATTACCGCACTTGCAGGATTGGTGCCATGGGCAGAGATCGGTATCAACACCACGTTTCGATGGGCTTCATTTCTTGATGTGTGATACGCCCGGATGGTCAGCAAACCGGTAAATTCGCCTTGTGCACCACTATTCGGCTGTAAAGAAGTAGCAGCAAAACCCGTGATAACACTTAAGTAATTTTCCAATTCAGAGATTACCTGTTGATAACCAAGGGTTTGATCTGCAGGAGCAAATGGATGCATCCTGCTAAAGGCCGGCCAGCTCACCGGAATTAATTCAGAAGCCGCGTTCAGTTTCATGGTGCAGCTGCCCAAACTGATCATGGATGTATTAAGACTTAAGTCTTTATTCTCCAAGAATTTGATGTAACGCATCATCTGGCTTTCGCTGTGGTGCGTATTAAAAACAGGATGCAATAAAAACGAGCTGGTTCTTTTGAATTCCTCCGGAAATTGGTAGGACGCGGTTTCTGCTGGCTGTGAAGTAGTAATCGCCTTATTGTTCGCTTCGGCAAAAACCATGGCGATTTGATGGACATCGGCCTTAGTGGTGGTTTCATCTAAACTTATCCCGACCGTCCCATCATTGAAATAGTTGAAATTCATTTCATGCTGTTCAGCAACTGCTTTCAACCGGGCCACATCCGCCACTTTTATTTTAAAAGTATCAAACCAAAACGCATTGAGTTGTTCAACACCCAATGCTGCCAACTCATTTTCCAATTGTGATGTTAGTAAATGCACTCTTTTCGCAATATTCTTCAAGCCTGCGGCACCATGAAAGATTACGTAGAAGGCAGCCATATTGCTCAGTAAAGCCTGGGCAGTACAAATATTACTGGTGGCTTTTTCTCTCCTGATATGCTGTTCCCTCGTTTGCAGTGCCATGCGTAAACAACGGTTTCCCTGTGCATCTACACTTACGCCTATAATTCTACCAGGAATATTGCGCTTAAATTCATCTTTTGTAGCAAAAAAAGCTGCATGTGGTCCGCCGAAGCCCATTGGAACGCCCAATCTTTGGGAAGAGCCAATGGCAACATCGGCTCCCAGTTCGCCGGGAGGGGTTAGCAAAGTAAGCGCCAGCAGGTCAGTAGCCATCACCACCATCGCGTTCACAGCATGTGCACCGTTAATAAAGCTTCGAAAGTCGGTGACAGCTCCATCACTATCCGGGTATTGTACAATGGCCCCAAAGTACAATTCATCCAGTTCCATGCTGTTGAAATCGCCAAACACCAATTCAACACCGATAGGAGCCGCCCTTGTAATTAATATGTCTTTTGTTTGTCCGAAAACTTTTTCGTCCACAAAAAACTTTGGAGCCGTAATATGGTCGTGATTTTTATTTTTATAATTGAACAACATTGCCATGGCTTCTGCAGCGGCTGTGCCTTCGTCCAGCAAACTTGCATTGGCGATCGGTAAAGCAGTCAGGTCGCTTACCATGGTTTGATAATTCAGCAGGCTTTCAAGCCGGCCCTGCGCAATTTCTGCCTGGTACGGTGTGTATGCGGTGTACCAGCCCGGGTTTTCAAAAACATTTCGCAAAATAACAGAGGGGGTGATCGTATCATAATATCCCTGGCCGATATAGCTTTTAAAGATTTTGTTTTTGGCCGCCACCTTTTGCAATTCATTCAAATATTCAAACTCACTCACCGCCGGTGGGATGTCCAGATCGCTTTTTATCCTGATATTGTCGGGAATAGTTTTGCTGATCAGTTCTTCTAAAGAGCTTACACCTATTTCCGAAAGCATTGCTGTTGTGTCGGTTTTATTGGGACCAATATGCCTGCCTGAAAATTCATTCTGTTGTTTTTCGAAAAGATTCATATTTTTTATAATGATTATTTGAAAGCCTGGGTACGAACAGAAGTGCATTGATCAACATCGTTGTGTCACTCACTTTTACTTTTCCAGCTTTTGTGAGCTGTCTGCGGAACAATTATCGGAAAGGCGTGATAATGAACTGGATAAATAAAAATTGGTCTCCAAAAAACGTTAAAACGCTGTTCATACAAATTTAACGCTGCAAAATTACATGAACACAACAAGATTTGGTGCTAATATGTTCGTTACTTTGCAACGGTGGAAAAATGTGGAGCAGGATATAGATTATGACGATACATGTCCATAATGATCTTATGAGCGATCACTTCGCCTTCTTTCCCTTCACTTCCAGGACAAAGATTAAAGTATACAAATTATTATGAGCGAAGAACTTTTAAGAGCCTGGGAAAAAAAATCCGGGGAACGACAAAAATTATATAAAAATTATCTCCACAGGGCCGATAAAAATACTGTTTTAAAAGCACTGCCCGATCTCAATGAAGAAGCTTTTGTTAAAATCGATTGCCTTCAATGTGGTAATTGCTGCAAAGGATACTCTCCAAGGTTTAAAACACCTGACATTAAACGGATTGCCAAATATCTAAAAATGAAAGATGGCGATCTCATCAATAATTACTTACGGGTAGATGAAGAGGGAGATTATGTAATGCGGGCTGCTCCCTGTTCTTTCTTGGGTGCAGACAATTATTGCACTATTTACGATGTACGTCCCTCAGACTGCGAGCGTTTTCCCTATACCGATGAAGATTTTTTACTGAAGCGCCAGCCAATGGCTCTGAAAAACTCCACATTTTGCCCGATTACCTATTATGTGATTGAAAAGTTGATGGCAATGGGAAAGTGATCGTGAATGGGCGATCGGCAATGGTCAATAGTAAAACGGCAATAGTCAATAGGCAATGGGCAAAAGGCAAAGTGGTCATTGACAATTCACGATTGATGATTGACGATTCACCATTCACGATCACCTGGCCGACAATTCATCAAAAGCCGCGCCTAACGGCCGGTCGATCCCATCTCCTTTCCATTCAGGTGCGCCTGGTATCGATGGGTTTTTTAAGATTTCCTCTCTTGTTTTGCCAGCCTTTATTTCTCCCTCCACAAATTGCAGGGTTTTGCCCAGGTACTCGCCAAATAAAGAAAGATCAGCCTTGGTTAGTACAATATCATATCCTTCTGCGGCATGGCCGCAAACAAATTTTGTTTTATTGTTGAAGCTAGTGCCAGCTTTGTCAAGTACTTTTATCCAGCTGCTGATATTTGCTCCGGCGCTCCTGTCAACAAAAGGATGCCGCCTGTTAAATACAAGGTCCCCCACATGAACAATATCCGCCTTTGTAAAATGTACAAAACTGTCGCCATCAGTATGGCCGGCTCCAAAGTACTGAAGGCAAATTTCTTCCTTACCTATTTTTTCGCACCAGGTGGTGGTATATACCTGGTCGGGATACAATTGCTGATCTTCATTCTTCTTTTCTTTAGCCACTCTTTCCTGGTTCTTTTTAGAATTTTCGTGGGCCAGTACATGTGCCACCATCCCTTTAAAAGTAATATTACCAGCAGTATGATCGCCATGGTGATGGGTGTTGATCAATAAGCGGAAGGGTTGGCTGGATTGCTTTTTCAATTCATCCACCAGGTGCTGAGATTGTTCAGGGAATTGTGAATCGACCACTACAATACCATCTTTCGATAACATAAAAACAATGGTGCCGCCCTTCTCCGTAAAAACACCGATTTCCCTTGTCAGCATTTTTATCTTCCAGGCTGGATCAGACAACAACTGTGCGATGGTTTTATTACTCAGAAAGGCAAGACTGGCCAATGTAAGGCTGCTATTGCGTAAGAAACTTCTTCGTTGCATAATGATAATTTAAATGGAAAGGAAGTTACAAATAATCGATTAATAAATTTCCGGCATTAGTAACGAAATTTTACTCAGGAGGTCACGGGTAAAGAAAGCGGACAAAACAAGCAACTCAGATAATCATACACATCTATTTGTAAAATCGACAGCAATTTTAATGGTTCCAGAACCCCCCTTGGGAGCGGGGGAGCTAATACTCAAGCTTCTTCAATCTTGGCGCTTTTATCCAGGTAGCTACCACAACTAAAATGGTCATGCATCCGCCAAATACTACTGAAGGAATAATGCCCATCAGCTTAGCCGCCACGCCACTCTCAAACTGGCCAATTTCGTTCGAGGAATTGATGAACATCGAATTTACACTCATCACTCTTCCACGAAGTTCGTCGGGAGTTTTTAACTGCATAATATTTCCTCTCACCACCACACTTAATCCATCGCAGATACCGGCCGTTACCAGGGCGGCAAATGACAGCCAGTACCATTTTGAAATGCCAAAAATGATGATGCAAAGTCCGAACCCTGCTACAGCAAATAACAATTTAATACCCTGCCGTCTTTTCATGGGGCTGAGTGTGAGGCCTATTACCATTGATATACAACCGATATCAGAGGCGGCATTCAACCACCCGAAACCGATGGGACCTACATGTAAAATATCTTTTGCATATACAGGTACCATCGCAACTGCTCCTCCGAACAGTACCGCAAAAAGATCCAGGGTGATGGCTCCCAATACTTCCTTGGTTTTAAAAACAAATTTTAATCCTTCGGCTACTGCTTCCAGCGTTTTCTTTTCTGCACTGATGCCGGGAGGTTTGGATTTTAATTTTGACAGTAAGAACAATCCGGTAAAAATAACAGTGGCGATCACTATGAAGGTTCCGGTAACGTGCAGCCAGGCAATTAAAAAACCAGCCATCGCATGCCCTGAAATACTGGCGATCAGCCAACTCGTAGAGCTCAACTGCGATGCCGTTATCAGTAAATTTTTAGGAACTAGGGATGCAATGATAGCGCTAAAACTCGGACCAGAGAAAGCCCTGATGGCACCGGTAATAAAAATAACCGTATAAATGGCGATGATAATAAGCTTGTTGCCAAAATGCCCGCTAAACCAATGTGTGGAAGTACCCAGTAAAATGAGTGTGCAAACGGCATAGAGGAAAACGGTGGTCAGGAGAAGCCTTCTTTTTTCGCTTCTGTCAATTACATAGCCAGCATATAAGGCCAGCAGCACGGCAGGGATCGCTTCCGCCAGCCCGATCATACCGATGTAAAATGCATCGCCGGTTAATTCGTACATCCACCAGGCTACCAGTGTACCCATCATCCGAAGGCCCATGATAAATACAAACCGCCCGAAAATAAAGTTCCTGAATTCAGTGATTTTTAAAACGCTTAGTGGGGAGTTGCTCAATAGTAAAAAATTTGTAAAGGGGCAAAGTTAAAAAACTAATCGCCAGTATACGGATAAATTGAATGTGTTCCAATCGGTTTAGATCGATTCTATTTAATTTCCCATGTGAATTAAGGCAAAGTCAGGTAATGCTGTCCATTCTCATATTCTTTGTCCAGTGCATCGATGATGATGCGTAAATGCGTTTCATTACCAAGGAAATCAGCATTGGAAGTATCTACAAAAAGTGTTTTGATATTATGCTGCTTAATATATTGTGTATAGGTTTCCTGCAGTGAAAAAAGATAATCGTTGGCAATGCCCTGTTCATATTGCCGGTTTCGCTTTTTAATATTTTCCTGTAGTTTTTTTACCGGCGTATGCAAATAAATCAAAATATCCGGCTGCACAATCTGAGGATTAATAATGTCGAACAACTTTTGGTATAACCTGAACTCCTCTTCCGGTAAATTTACTTTCGCAAACAAAAGGCATTTGGTAAAGAGGTAATCTGAAATGGTGATATTCTGAAACATATCTTTTGTTTGTAAAAGATCTTTCAGCTGTTTGTAACGCTCCGCCATAAAAAACAGTTCCAGCGGGAATGCATATTGTTGTTGATTCTCGTAAAATTTTGGAAGAAATGGGTTGTCCGCAAATTGTTCAAGGATCAGCCGGGCGTTAAAATGTTTGCTTAATAAATGAGCGAGGGTGGTTTTACCGGCACCGATATTTCCTTCTATTGTTACAAAACTATACTTCATAATTGCAGGACGCAAAATAAGCGAATTATCTTCTGAACAATTAAAACTTTTTCACCACCAGTTGGTCAGGACATTCTGCTAATAGCTGCCGGATGGTTTTCCCCAGCACCGGGTGCTTTAGCCCGGGCGCAATTTCATTCAATGGAATCAATACAAATCGCCTGTTTTGAATTTCCGGGTGGGGGATAACCAAATCATTCTGTTGTATGATTTCGTTGTTGAAAAACAATATATCAATGTCGATGATTCGTGGCGCATTTTTTACCGTTCTTACTCTTCCCATCATTTTTTCAATCTTTAAAATACTGTGCAGGGTTTCCGCTGCCGTAAGCGTAGTTTCAACCACAACAACCTGGTTTAAAAAATCCGGCTGGTTGGTATTGCCCCACGCTGCGGTCAGGTACAGACCGGACTGACCGGTTAATTTCCCGGTATTTTGTTCAATATGATGAATGGCAGTTGTTAATTGCGCAAGGCTATTTCCCATATTACTACCCAGCAGGAGAAAAGTTTTATTCATCTTTTAAGTATAGCCTTTTATCAAATATGAAAATTTTGGAAGACCGGATTTTTATTTTTCCGGCATCGGGGTGCGATGGATTGATAAGGAAATTATTTTCCTGGTCGATGATCGCGGAAGGAACTTTTAAAAATAGAAACTGCCCGGCATTCAAAAACTCATCCCCAATAAATTGCCCGTAAGCAATATCGTCTTTCCAGCTTTTTTTAAGTTTTTGCTGATCGATGGTCACAGGATCTGCAGTATCCGGAATTTCTATAGTAATCAAATGATAATCCAGGGGCCGACGGTAAGATTTGATATGCACCAAAATTTCTAAAACTGCAAGGGAGATATTTCCTGCCGTATAAAGTGCCGGCAAACCCGGTGAATTCCAACGGCCACCGTATAATTTGGCGCCGGTACCCGACAGGTCGTTAATATATTCTCCATTTGTTAAGCGGTAAACTATCATGCAAGGATGCCATGCTCTATGCGGCCTAATTGGGTTAATACTTTTTGTATGCCCTCAAAGGAGGTAAGTGATGAAAAGGAAAGATCGCCTTCCAGCATGGGTGGATTAGAATGGATCCAATTATAAAAAACGTCGATACTGCCGAATACTTTTTTAGCACGTGTTAACACCTGGTTAATATGCACGAACCTTTCGGCATTAATTGGAGCAAAACTGCTGTTGTTTTTTGCATAACGCTGTAAGGTTCGTTCGCTCAATTGAAGCATCGCAGCCCATTCTGCTTGTGTAAAAGGAGTTTTTTCAGTTAATTTTTTAAATTCGCTGTAGGTAAAGTCTTTTACAGATGGGCCTGGCCTTACAGTTTTATTGAAGGCCACTTCAGGCTCTTCAGCTTTGTTCAGATTGCCCGCCTGTGTATACAAACCAGTTTTTTTTATTTTGAGGTTCTTTTCCATGACGCCGACATTTGTCACTCAAAGGTACGTCACTTGTCGGGGGCTCCCAAATTTTTTTTACATTTTTTTTACCGATAGCTTTACGCCTCAATTTTTTATGCAGATGCGATCATACAGCCAGTTAAAAGCCATGTTGGCAATTTCCAAAGCCAGCCTGAAGGCACAGTTTAGAAGTCCGTCTGCAGTGATTTTCAGTTTTGCATTTCCTTTTATTTTTATCCTCGTATTTGGCTTTGTTGGTAATAATGGCAGTGTGCCCGTTTACAAAATAGCCCTGGCCAAAGATTGTGATACTGCCAACGCGTTATATGATTCTATAAAAACCAGTAACCGGTTCAAAATTATGCGTTTTGAAAACGATAAAGAACTGCGCAGTAACCTGGTGAAAGGGAAAATTACCGGTATTTTCAATATTAAAAAGAATTCAGCTGAATTACCGGCATATACTTATTCAATTTCAACAACCAGCGCAAGCAATGATAAATGGCCGCAATTTATGCCCCTGGTGAATAGCATCGTAAATACAATAAGTGATAAAAAATACAATGACCGGCCCAATTTTGCTGTGCCGGATTTTGACTATAAAAGAGATGTGGAAGTGATACGGGAATATAAAACCATCGATTTTATATTGCCCGGGCAATTGGGATTTTCTTTGTTAAGTTCCGGCGTATTTGGTGTGGCTTTTATGTTTTTTAATTTGAGAAATACACTTGTGTTAAAACGCTTTTTCGCCACGCCCATCAGCCGTACTTACATAGTGTTGGGCGAAGGGTTGGCAAGAATAATATTTCAAATGATCACTGCCGTGGTGATCATCATCGCAGGTAAATATCTTTTTGGCTTTACATTGATTAATGGATTCGAAACGTTGCTGGAAATGCTGGTGTTAAGTTTCCTCGGACTGGTAGTATTTATGGGATTAGGATTTATTGTGAGCGGATTGGCTACCAGTGATAGCAGCATTCCTCCCTTCGCAAATTTGCTGACGCTCCCACAGTTTTTATTGGGAGGAACTTTTTTTTCAGTGGAAGCTTTTCCAAAATGGTTACAGCCCATATCAAAGGCACTACCACTAACTCATTTGAATACGGCGATGAGGGCAGTTGCATTTGAAGGGCAAAATTTATGGGAGGTAAAAAATGAAATTGGTATCCTGTTATTATGGGGAGCAATTATTTATCTGGTAGCCGTTAAGGTGTTTAGATGGGAGTAAAATAAATATTATGCGTTTTTTGAAAGCTTTTCTTTTTGGGGCAACAGGGTTGTTCATTATCATTACCTTATTTTCCCTGCTGATCCCGTTTAAGGTTCGGGTATCCCGGGCTTTATTGATCAATGGCACCACTGCCGGCGAAGTATACCGCCAGGTTGCCGCTATTGAGAACTGGAAGAAATGGCACCCTGTTTTTACCGCCGATTCTGCCAAGTTGTTTGTACAACCACCATCCGCCGGGCAAAAAGATTCCATATACAAAATCCTTCAGCTAGGCAAAGAAATAACGATCAGCTTTATACCAGCAAATGCTTCTTCCGTGAAATTTTTATTGCAGGCAAAAGGAGAGAACGATATTGAAAACGACCTCTTTATTACACCCCTGTCCGGCCAGCAAGCTGTACAGGTTGAATGGAGGGCAATCACCCGGTTACATTGGTATCCCTGGGAAAAGTTTTATGGGATATTTATTGATAAACTCACCGGTCCGGGCTATGAAGCTGCTTTGCAGGCACTAAAAATGTATTTAGAAAATACCCCTGCTCCTGCCGGGTAAGTGTATTTAATGCATATCAAAAAAAGAAGCTGGTTTTACACCGCCGGAAGCGGCTTTCCAAAGCCAACATCTAAAATCATTTAATTTAGTAACCTTTCCTTTAAAGATTTCAGACCTTTGAATTTCTTCATGCAACCCTTTGTATAAATTGGTTGTCAACCTGCCATAGTATTCATAATGGACTATACTTCACTGGTAAAAGATTGTCTTAAAAAAAGGCCAGCTGCCCAACAACAGTTGTATGAACATTTTGCGCCTGCCATGCTGGGGGTTTGTTACCGGTATACTAAATCAATGCAGGATGCAGAGGATGTATTACAGGAAGGCTTTATAAAAGTATTTTTCCATTTAGACAAATACAAAGCAACAGGTGAATTAGGTGCATGGATCCGGCGAATCATGGTAACCACGGCACTCAATTATCTAAAGAAGAATAAGCGTTACAGGGAAGAATTGGTTTTTGCAGAAATGCCCCTGCACCCGGTTTCAGATAATAATCCCGTTATCCAACTGGATGCAAAACAGTTATCCGAACTGATCAGGCAATTGCCCATAGGTTATCAAACCGTCTTTAATTTATATGCGATTGAAGGCTATACACATGTAGAGATTGGCGCCATGCTGGGCATAAGCGAGGGCACATCAAAGTCGCAATATGCAAGGGCAAGGTATTTACTAATTGAATGGATTGAAAAATATTCATCACTTTCAAAACAGGAGCAGTATGCAGGAAAATAATTTTGAGAAACAGGTGCAGCAAAAGGTAGAGGAGCTCACCTTTGATCCATCCGGTGAAGTGTGGCAGAAAGTTTCGGTTGCGATTGGGAAACAAAAAAATGATCGGCACATTATCGCAATCATTCTCCTGCTGTTACTGGTTACCAGTTCAGCTATTTTTATTATTTCCTATCAAAACCGGGATAAGAAAATTGCAAAATCATTTTCAACAGAAGAAAAATTGCAGGGTAAAAATAAAGTTGCCTCCACATCAACAGCCGCAAACCCTTCCATTACCACGGATACTGCCAAGATTACAGCTCAAAATTTATCGAAGGGAAATAAAATAAAGAGCATACAAGAAGACAGAGCAATCGCCAACAAAGGGAAAATTGTGAAAGCATCTCCAGTGGCTAGACCTTTAATGAAAGCTGGCTCAGATGTAAATAATAAAGGTGTGGATGAAGCAAGAACCGTCGCCCCGCATGCAAATAAAGCTCAAGAGAATGATACCAATAAGATATCGTACACAACCAGGCCTAAAGTAAATATTTCTATCACCAGCGATAATGCGTTTGGCCTGAATGACGATACGGTTGCTAATAAGGATGAGGTTAAAGATGAGGCAATCATCCCACCAATAAATGTTCCGGCCATCGTGAGGCAACTAGCAATCATAAAAAATGATAGTGTTGCAACCATGGAGTTGCCTAAGACTTCAATTGCGGTTGGAGGTATTAAAGGGGATTCAATTGCAGGAAATTTAATGAAAGGCAAACCACGAAGTAATTGGGAGCTTGGATTTACTTTTTCCGGGGGAATAACTACTACACAAAACAGTTACCTCGGCATCATCAGTTTGGGAAATGCCGATGATTCAAAAGCCTTTTCTGCACCAACCCAATCAACCGGAGGCACAGGCGGAGCAACTATTCCCCGTACTCCTTCAAAATTAACAGCAGGTTTGGGCTATCATTTGGGCGTGTACATTCAAAAAAATATTTCGTATAAAACTGCAATTCTTATTGGCATCAATTATAAAACCTATACTTCGGCAATGGTAACCGGTAGCCCTGTAAACAACAGTCCAATTTTTAATACCGGAAACATTAGTTATAACAGCGGTAACACCAGCAACTACAAAAATAAATTTCATTTTATTGAGCTGCCCGTATCAGCCAGGTTAAATGTGAGAAAGCAATCTAAGCTACCTATCTATTTAAATGCGGGACTGTCCGTTGCAAGACTCATCAGCTCAAATGCTTTGCAGTTTGATACGGTCAGCGGCATTTATTACAGTAACAATGCGGTCTTTAATAAAACGCCTTTCAATGTTTCCGCAGGGCTTCAGTTTACATTGCCGTTGCACGCAATTCATCCAATGCTTATCGGTCCGGACATAAATTTTAGTCTTAACAAAATGGCGAAATTAGGCCTTTACCAACATCGTCGCTATAGTTATTTCGGCATACGGGTGCAGAAAACTTTCGGTAGTATTGGAAGAAAATAATTTCTTTTTAAATACCACCATAGAATGCAACCGTACGCATTTATTTATTGTCAGTTTGGTTATAATCCCTCATCATAATAAAATAATTTTATGAAAAAAATTACACTTTGTTTATCAGTTATCTTTCTCGGAGTTTGTTTGCTGCAAAGCTGCGTAAAAGATACTTTGAAAACTACCTATACCTACTATACGCCAGTGTACAAAAGCAAGGCAGAAGTGTTACAAAGTATCAAAAGCGCCCCTCCCAGCGCTTTGCAAAATACCGGCAAAATATTTTTGTACGGGCAATACATTTTTATAAATGAAATCAATAAAGGTGTGCATATTATCGATAACAGCAACCCCCTGGCTCCGAGAAATATTTCCTTTATTGCCATCCCCGGCAATATCGATCTTGCCGTAAAAAACACAACGCTTTATGCCGACCTGTATACCGATATGGGGACCATCGACATCACAGACCCACAAAATGTTGTTTTTAAAAAGATAACTACCAACGTGTTTCCGGAAAGGGATTATAGTAATGGCTTCCGTCCCGATAGCACGAAATATATTGTGGATTGGGTAAAGCAGGAAACCACCGATAAACGATCACTTGTTGATAATGGCCAACCTTCTCCTGGTTTGTGGCTCGCCTCCTCGTCACAGGTAAGCGGTACAGCAACAACAAAAGCTATTACCGGTGTAGGTGGCTCCATGGCTCGCTTTACCATTGTAAATAATTATTTATACACAGTAGGGCAATCCAACCTGAGCGCTTTCAATATTTCCGTTCCGGCAGAACCAGTCAAAGAGAATGTAAAGCCAATCGGCTGGAATATCGAGACCATCTACCCTGTGAAAGATAAACTTTTCATCGGTGGGCAAACCGGTATGTTTATTTATAGCCTTTCCAATCCTTCCAGTCCCTCTCTTCTCGGCAGTTTTTCGCATGCCTGTTTCAGAGATCCGGTTATTGCAGATGACCAATATGCTTATGTAACGCTTCGGGCAACCGGCAATACTTCCCCTTGCTGGGGAGGCGGCGCTGCTCAGCGAAATGAATTGGATGTGGTAAATATTTCCAATATACTTCAGCCTTCCCTTGTTAAAATTTATGATATGGCCGAGCCGAAAGGACTTAGCAAGGATGGCGATCTTCTTTTTATATGTGATGGAAAAGCTGGTTTGAAGATATACAATGCGGCAAATGTGCAGGATATTAAACTGCTGAAAACAATCAACAATATTAACCCATTTGATGTGATATGTCAATTTGGAATCGTGATCGTTGTAGCCGATGAAGGGATTTACCAGTACGACTATAGCAACATCAATAATATAAAACTTATCAGCAAAGTACCAGTCGATAAATTGTAATTGTATGAAAAGATCATTATTGATGCTTGGATTTTGCATTGCCTTTTATACGATGCAGGCGCAGAATGTTGCGAAGAAACAACCGGGATGGATGGATCAATTTCATTCTTTTAACACCCTGCAGGTTTTGAATGGAAGCACTACCACTTCTCTTGCCGTTAATACAGTGAATGGCTTTCAATTTGGAAAACTCTTTACCGGTGTCGGTACCGGCTTTGATTATTATTACCACACATCCGTACCCTTATTTTTAGAAGCGAGATTCGACCTGCTGAATCGAAAAGGAAAAATGCAGTTGTTTGGCGATGGGGGGATAAACTTTCCTTTCTCGGCTCAAAACAAAAAACTGGAGTACAATGCCGGTGACTACAGAACGGGTAGTTTGTATGGCGCCGGCATTGATTATCTTGTAATGATAAAAAAAGAAGCGATTATCCTGGGAGCAGCTTTCAGCAATAAAACAATTGTTCAAATGCGGGACAATTATGTGTGGAACCCTATTATGAACACTTCAGAAAATATCCCCACAAAAGATAAATATTCCTTAAACCGCATTGCCATCAGGGTGGGCTGGATGTTCTGACTATTGTTTAATAAAATGAAGGTTGCGTTTGATGCCGTTGAACTTGCTTCGCTTAAGGGGCGAGTTTTTGAAGACCAGTTTAAAATTTTCTTCCGTTAATTCTTCCCAATCATTTTTAGTAAAATTTAATATTGCCGGGATAGGGGTAAAATTTATTTCCGTGGTGGGCTTGCTAAAGCGGTTCCATGGGCACACTTCCTGGCAGGTATCACAACCAAACATCCAGTTATCAAACAGTCCCTTCATTTTATCCGGGATCAAAGCGTTCTTTAACTCGATGGTAAAATAACTGATGCATTTGCTTCCATCGATTACTTTATCCGGAAGAATGGCATCCGTGGGGCAATGGTCGATGCACCGGGTGCAACTGCCACAATAATCTTTTGTATAAGGATCATCATAAGCCAGTTCCAGATCAACTACCAGGGTTGCTATAAAAAAATAGCTGCCGCTGTTTTTATTGATGAGGTTTCCGTTTTTGCCGATCCAGCCCAGGCCGGTCCGCTGTGCCCAGCTTCTTTCCAGTACCGGTGCGCTATCTACAAAGCCCCGGCCATTTACTTCTCCTATGGATGATTTTATGTCCGATAAAAAGCACTTCAATTTTTCCCTGATCACCTCATGATAATCTTTTCCAAAAGCATATCGTGCAATTTTTGGTACCGCCTCATTTTGCTGTTGGCTCGGAAAATAATTTAATAAGAGGGTAATCACTGATTTTGCACCGGGCACCAGTTTGGTCGGATCGATCCGCATATCAAAATGGTTCTCCATATATTGCATGGTGCCGTGCATGCCCTTGTTGAGCCAGCTTTCCAGGCGGCTTGCATCTTCGGTTAATATTACGGCTTTTGCTATGCCGCAATAGTCAAATCCAAGTTTTGATGCAGCCTGTTTAATTATTTGAGTATATTCGTCGCCCTTATCCAATGAGCTTAATCATTATTTTGTTTTGAAATATTTGATACATTCACCGGATCAATTTATCCCTTATCAAACCTACGACTATGTGTACCCTAAAAACGCCCTGTGTTTTACTATTGGTTTTATTCATGCAATGCAGTTTAAATGCACAAGACAAGTTAAATATTAAATTCGGGAAAGTAAAAATTGAGGATTTTGAAGTGAAATCACCACTCATCGACTCCAGTACCAATGCGGTAGTAGTGGCTGATTTAGGTGAATCCTCTTTTATTGCCAACACATCCGACTTTACCTTTTCTTTAATTTTCAAGCAAAAAAAAAGAATTAAAATTATTAATAAAAATGGTTTTGATGCCGCCACCGTAACGATACATCTTTATGTAGATAACAGCAATAAGGCCGAAGAACTACAGGATTTTGACGCTTATACTTACAATGTCGAAAATGGTAAAGTGGTGTCAACAAAGGTCGGAAAATCTTCCCTGTTTACTGAAAAACACGATAAACACTGGATCTATAAAAAGTTTACATTTCCAGCGCTTAAAGAGGGAAGCATCATTGAATATTCCTATGAAGTAAAATCCGATTTCTTTTTTAACCTGCAATCCTGGACCTTCCAGGATAAATACCCGGTGCTATGGAGCCAATATGAGGCGGCAATTCCCGAATTTTTCCAATATGTAACGCTTTCACAGGGCTACCAGCCTCTTTTTACAAACAAGGCAACTCAATCGCAGGTCAGTTTTTCCTTTACCGAACACGTTGAAAGGGAATCAGTTGGATATAGAACCGTTGGTTCGGGATTAAACACCGTTAAAGTGGATGGCGCTGTAGAAAACCATACCTGGGTAATGCGGAATGTGCCAGGTTTAAAAGAGGAGCCATTCACCACTACTTTGGAGAATGCTATCGCTAAAATTGAATTCCAGCTAAACCAGATAAAGTACCCGAACTCTATACCAAAAAATTATCTTAACTCCTGGGAAAAGGTAGCGGATGACTTAATGGAACATGAAAGATTTGGGATGCCTATTAACAGGGCGAACAATTGGCTGGATAAAACGGTAGAGGATATTGTAGGGAATTTAACTAGCCCAAGGGAAAAGGCACAGAAAATATTTGAATATGTTAGGGATAACTTTACTTATAACGAGAGTAACAATATTTATTTAACGACCGATCTTAAGGATGTATTAAAGAACAAGGGAGGTTCGGTAGCGGATATCAATATGCTACTGATCGCAATGCTGAAGAACCAAAAAATTGATGTTAACCCGGTTATTCTCAGTACACGGGATAACGGCTTTACCCATGAGTTTTACCCGTTTATAAACCGGTATAATTATGTAATTGCAAAAGTTGACCTGGAAAACAAACCATATTACCTCGATGCTTCTTCGCGGCAGTTGGCCTTTGGCAAATGTCCGTCCCGGATCTATAACGGCCAGGCCAGGGAAATCACCAAGAGCCTTGCAGTTCCAATTTATTTCGTTGCAGATTCGTTGAGTGAGGCATCTAATACCATTGTTTTTATTAATAACGAGGAGAAAGGTGCGGTGGAAGGGAGCTTAGCTCACAACTTGGGGTTCTATGAATCTATGAAGTTTCGGAATAAAATGACAAGCACCGTTTTAGATGATTTTAAAAAAACAGTGCAACAGGATTATTCTGACGAGATAGAAGTAGCGAATGTGCAAATTGATTCACTGAAGGCCCTGAGTGAGCCGGTAGGTATCCGGTTCGATTTGAAATTCAAATCCTTTGGAGATAATGATATTGTTTATTTCAATCCTATGTTGGCTGGGGCGAAAAAGAATAACCCCTTTACAGCCCTTGAACGTTTCTACCCGGTGGAAATGCCGTATAAAATCGACGAAATCTATACGCTTGCCATGGAAATTCCAAAAGGTTACAAAGTAGATGAGCTACCCAAATCAACACGGCTGCTTCTTAATGACGATGAGGGTATGTTTGAATACCTGATCTCCCAGGATGCGACCAATATTCAGATGAGGTGCCGGTTAGTTTTAAAGAAAGCCAATTATCTAAACGAAGATTACCAGTCGCTCCGCGATTTTTATGCATTCATTGTTAAAAAGGAAGCAGAGCAAATTGTATTTAAAAAAATTAAATAATGATGAGACTAATCGTATTCTTTTTAGCAGTCTCTATTTCCGTTACCTGTAAAGCACAGGAATACAATGCACTTTTAGTGCCGGATTCCCTGCGCAAAGGGGCAGACGTTGTAAAGCGGTATGAAGAATATATCCTAACGATAAAATCCCCCTCCAGGTACCTAGTGTATGAAAAACATGCCTATACCATATTGAATGCGGCGGCTCGCAGATATGCAGATTATGTAACCAGTTATGACAAATTTTGCAGCATCAATTCAGTTTCAGGCAAACTGTTTAATTCGATGGGTAAAGAAACAAAACATTCAAAAAAAAGCGACTGGAAGGATAACAGCGCTTACGATGAAGTTAGTCTGTTGTCGGACGCCAGGTATAAGGAAAATGAATTTTATGCAGCAGAATATCCCTACACGGTTGAATTTGAAGAAGAGGATGAGTTTAGCGGCACCCAGGCCTTCCCCACATGGATGCCCCAGAGGGAACCTGAAATGTCTGTTCAGCATAGTAAGTTTACCATTATCGCACCGGCTGATTATGTTGTGAGGTATAAACCGATGAACTTTACAGGCCAACCTGTTATCACGCAAAAAGGGGAGGTAAAAACCTATACATGGGAACTAAAAAATATCCTTGCAAAGAAAAAGGAATTGTCAGCGCCATCATTTAACGAGCGTACTCCCATGGTGTTTTTTGCGCCATCCAAATTTGAAGTTCAGGGTTTTACCGGTGATATGTCAACATGGGAAGGCTATGGTAGTTTCATGTACCAGCTAATAAAGGGCCGTGATGTGCTGCCCAACAATATCAAAATGAAAGTGCATGAGCTTACTGATGCTATCAAAGATGACCGCGAGAAGGTGTACCTTCTATATGATTTCCTTCAAAAAAACACCAGGTATATCAGTGTTCAGCTCGGGATTGGAGGCTGGCAACCTTTTGAGGCGACCTATGTTGCGGAAAAAAAATATGGCGATTGCAAAGCGCTTTCCAATTATATGATCGCCTTGTTAAAGGAAGCAGGTATAACCGGCAAATATGTCGAAATATACGGGGGCAACTATCCTCCGCCATTCATAGCTGATTTTTCTTGTTCACAGTCCAACCACGTAATTTCCTGCGTGCCGCTGAATAAAGATACCATATGGCTGGAATGTACAAATCAAACAGTCTCTCCCGGATACATGGGCAGTTTCACCGGTAACAGGAAAGCACTTATAATTGACGAAACGGGTGGCCACCTTGTACAAACGCCGGTTTATAAGGTGCAGGACAATCTCCAGGTAAGAATAGTGAAAGCAGTTTCTGATGAACTGGGAAATGTAAAAGCAGATATTTCCAATACCTATACAGGGCTTCAGCAAGATTTTCCACATTCGCTCATGCACGATGCTTCCACGGAAGAGAGGGAGAAATATCTGAACAGGATGTTTAATTTACCCACTTACCAGGTAATAAAAAATGATTACAAAGAGCATAAAGGCGCTATTCCCTCTGTGATTGAAAACCTGCAAATTCAATTAAACAATTATGCGGGCATAACCGGCAAGCGCTTATATATTGCACCAAATTTATTTGGCAGTGCTACTGAAAAGTTAGTGCCCGATACTGCAAGGATGTACGATTATCTTATACGCGATGCTTACCGGGACATTGATTCTGTTGAAATTAAGATTCCCGGAGGTTATAAGCCCGAAAGTGTGCCAAAGGATATTTCTCTTCAGACTAAATTTGGAAAGTTTGCTTCATCTACACGGGTTTTAGATAGTGAAACAATTGTCTACTACAGAATGATGGAACAGTACAGTGGCCGTTTCCCTGCAAAGGAATATATGGAGCTTGCAAAATTTTACGACCAGGTGTATAGAGCAGACAGGGCCAAAGTTGTGTTGGTAAAACCTGAGTAATGCAATGATGCGAGGAAGATATTGAATCAACCAACGCTTTCAAACGATTGGGTTATTATATTTCCTAATTGCAGGAAGCCGCAATCTGTTTATCAATTTCTTTTTTCAATTCCGTGTAAACATCTTTCTTCAGTTCGTCATCGGGATCTTTGATAAATATCACACAGGCATAATTCCTGCATTTATCCACGAAAGCAATGGTACCGGGCAGTCCGGAACAAGACACCACGGTACTGTTGCCATTGCTGTCAGACGCTTCTATCCATTCACCCAATCCATATTCATAGCCTATTGCAGCTTTTGGGATGTATTTTTTAGGAATATCTTTGGTTTGGATCGTTTCCATTTCTTTGACAGCTGCTTCACTTAAGATCCGCTTACCCATGAATACACCCTTATCCAACATCATTGTAAGAAAGTTCATATAATCCACAGCGGTTGAGAATGCGCCTGTTGAAGGATTGATGGAACGCTCTTCGGGCGTAAAACTGCTGCTTCTCATGTTTAAGGGGGTAAAAATTCTCTGTTTTGCCAGCACATCAAATTTCTTTTTCGAAACAGCTTCCAGCACTCTCCCGGCAATATTTAAACCCATATTTCCATAATTGAATACCACTCCTGGTTTAGCAGCAACTTCTTTTTTGGCAAATGAATTCACCTCGTCTTCCAGGGTTTCAAATTTGAGTCGCTGCATTTCCATCAACTTTACCACTCCTTTTTCGTTATCGGCAATACCCGTTTGGTGCGACAAACATTGGCGAATCGTAATATCTGATCTCCCATAAGTTTCAAATATGGGAAGATACATTCCCACCCTGTCATCCAACGAAATTTTTCCTTCATCAACAAAAGTCATTACCAATGCGGCGGTGAGCCATTTACTGCAATTGCCGAGTGGCGCTCTTGTACGGGCTTTAAATTCTTCAGTTTCTTTCTGGTAAATTATTTTACCATCTTTATAAACAAGCGCAACGAAATTGTTACCAAGGGATTTTTGATTTTCCAGTAATATTTTACCCACTCCTGTAAAATTGTATTGGCTCTTACCGATAAGACATACTAGCACAAAACTTGCTACCAGTGTGAACTTACGGCAGATCGCTTTGATTTTACATGACATAATTTCCTGCATATTAATTTGGATATATATTTGAGAATACTGGGTATAAAAATTAAAGTTATCTGATATTTTGTTAACCAGAACAGGCTGAATATTTGAAGGCCTGTAATATGGTATTGTTTCACAAATAATTAATATACATCCATATGAACCTAAATAATTTCACCATAAAAGCGCAGGAAGCAATCGGACAAGCTCAGCAGGAGGCTTTCAATAGCCGGAATCCGAATATTGAAACTGAGCATTTATTAAAGGCATTGCTGAGCAACGAAGATTCTCCTATTGAGTTTCTCTTAAAGAAAAATAATGTAAACGTAGCTTTTGTGGAAAGTAAACTAGACGAAAGCATCAAAAAACTTCCCAAAGTACAGAGTGGCGAACCAGCGCAGGCCGTCAGCAGGGATATGAACAGTGTAATCTTAAGGGCAACCGCCGCATTGAAGACTTTTGGAGATGAGTTTGTAAGTGTGGAATACCTGCTACTCGCTATTTTACAAGGCAGTGACAATAGCGCAAAATTGTTGAAAGATGCCGGGCTTACAGATAAAGGCCTTATCGCTGCAATCAAAGATCTGCGTAAAGGTTCCACGATATCTTCCCAAACCCAGGAAACCCAGTTCAATGCACTGAATAAATATGCAAAGAACCTGAATGAAATGGCCAGGAACGGAAAGCTGGATCCCGTAATTGGCCGGGACGAAGAAATTCGGAGAACACTCCATATTTTGTCACGGAGAAGTAAAAACAACCCCATTTTAGTGGGTGAGCCTGGCGTGGGTAAAACTGCCATAGCCGAGGGTTTGGCAATGCGGATCGTTAACGGCGATGTACCGGAAAACCTGAAATCAAAAATCATTTTTGCGCTGGATATGGGCCAACTAATCGCGGGCGCTAAATACAAAGGTGAGTTTGAAGAGCGTTTAAAAGCGGTGATAAAAGAAGTTACTACCAGTGAGGGAGAGATCATTTTATTTATCGATGAGATCCACACTTTGGTAGGTGCCGGTGGAGGAGACGGCGCAATGGATGCTGCTAATATTTTAAAACCTGCGCTGGCCCGTGGCGATTTAAGGGCCATCGGTGCAACTACTTTGAGCGAATACCAGAAGTTTTTTGAAAAAGACAAAGCGCTTGAAAGGCGTTTTCAAAAAGTCATGATCGATGAACCAACGGTGGAAGATGCCGTGTCTATTTTGAGGGGCTTAAAAGACCGTTACGAAACCTATCACCATGTTCGTATTAAGGACGAGGCAATTATTGCGGCAGTTGAATTATCACACCGGTATATCACTGATCGTTTTTTACCGGACAAGGCCATTGACCTGATTGATGAAAGTGCAGCAAAATTGAGGCTTGAAATGAATTCCATGCCGGAAGAGTTGGATAAACTGGAAAGGCAGATCCGCCAATTGGAGATTGAAAGAGAAGCCATTAAGCGGGAAAGCGATGAAGCGAAGCTGAGAGAATTGAATACCGAAATATCGAATCTTTCTGTACAGAGAGATACGTTTAAGGCCAAATGGCAACAGGAGAAGGAGGTAGTGGAAAAGATCCAGAATGCCAAAGCCGAGATTGAAAATCTGAAAGCCGCCGCAGAGAAAGCGGAAAGAGTAGGGGATTATGGAAAAGTAGCTGAAATACGCTATGGTAAAATACAGGAACAGGATAAAATAATCGATGAACAGACCAAACTGCTCGATGAGATCAGTGAAAAACGCTTGTTAAAAGAAGAGGTGGATGCAGAAGATATAGCAGCCAATGTAGGCAAGGCAACCGGCATACCGGTAATGAAAATGCTGCAGAGCGAAAGGGAAAAGTTATTGCTTCTGGAGGATGAATTGCATAAAAGAGTAATAGGACAGGATGAGGCAATTGAAGCGGTAAGTGATGCGATTCGCAGAAGCAGGGCGGGTTTGCAGGATCCCAAAAAACCTATCGGTTCCTTCATTTTTCTGGGTACTACCGGCGTAGGTAAAACAGAATTGGCAAAAGCCCTGGCGGAATATCTGTTTGACGATGATAGCATGATGACAAGGATTGATATGAGCGAATACCAGGAAAAGCATTCTGTGAGCAGGCTGGTGGGTGCACCTCCCGGGTATGTGGGATACGATGAAGGCGGACAGTTAACAGAAGCCGTGAGGCGCAAACCCTATAGCGTGGTTTTACTGGATGAGATCGAAAAAGCACATCCTGACGTATTCAATATTTTGCTGCAGGTGCTGGACGATGGCCGGTTGACCGATAATAAAGGAAGGGTGGTAAATTTCAAAAATACCATTGTGATCATGACCAGCAATATGGGAAGTCATATTATCCAGGCTAATTTTGAGAATGTAACTGAATTAAATAAAGAAGATGTGGTGGAAGCTACTAAAGCCGAGGTGATGACACTATTGCGCCAAACCATCCGTCCCGAATTTTTAAATAGGATAGATGAAGTGATCATGTTCCAGCCATTGATGAAGAGGGAAATTAAGGGAATCATCGATATTCAATTGAAGGCGCTTCAGCAATTGGTATCTCAAAGTGGTATCCAGTTGCAATTCAGTGAGTATATACTGGAATTTCTTTCAGAAAATGGTTACGACCCCCAATTGGGTGCAAGGCCATTGAAGCGGCTTATTCAAAAAGAGATCATCAACCAGTTAAGCCGCAGGATCCTGGCGGGGGATATTGACAAATCTGTACCGGTACTCGTGGATGTTTTTGACGGAAACGTAGTATTCAGAAATGAAAATCATTCTGCAATTAAATTGGAAAAAAGTGCGCAATAATCGTTAAGAATAACTTAAATGCCTTAATTAAAAAATACGTAAGCTGTTGATTATAAATCGAGTATACCATAGGTGAAGGAAAAAGTTGGGCAAACGCATGGAAAAAAGGCCAAAAAACAGTACCTTCCGGCCCTTCGCAACCTTTTTATAAGTGTGTTGTTATTAATGATTATTTACAGTTGTTGCGACGGGGAAAGACATTAATGGGAGTTGACAAAAGTCAGGCTTCCCAAATAAAAAATTTAAAAAAAAATTAATATGGCATTTAAGAAAGAGGTTGTTGAGATTATTGAACCAAGAGATGTATTTGTAGGTAATATCGATGCACCGGTAACATTAGAAGAGTTTGGAGAATACGAAAGTGAAATTTGTGCAAAAGCGAATGAAGTAGTTAAACAGATTTTGGAGGAGTTTGACGGAAAAGTTAGATTTAATTTTCGTCACTTTCCGATGACGAATATTCACCAGCGCAGCTTAAAGGCAGGCGAAGCAGCAGTTGCGACTGCACAGGATGGCAAATTTTGGGAAATGCACAACATTTTATTTGCAAATCGCCGCAACCTGGGTACTACCAGCTTAAAATTACACAGCAGGGAAGCCGGTGTTCAGAATAAAAGATTTTTGGATGAGTTGGTAAATGCTACCTATGGATGGCAGGTACAAGGTGATATGAGGGAAGGAATTAATCGCGGAGTTAAAGATGTACCTACTTTTTTTGTGAACGGTGAGCGTTTTACCGGCAAAGTGACTTATGAAGAGCTAAGCAAGGCAATCGAATCTGCTCTAAGAAAAGTAAAGAAAAAAGCACCTGCAAAGCAAAGAGCTTAATAAAGTATCTTATATGAAAAAGTCCCCTCCTAAACAGGGGATTTTTTATTTAAAGCCTTAGATTACCTTCTTTGGACTTGTTCCGATTACCAAGTTTTCGAGGTTTTGCTCTTTAAAATACTGTTTACATATATTACTGGCCCTGGTGAGTATTTGTGGAATATCTATCTGTTGATTGCCTAATAACTGGTAGGTTTTTACCAAAGCGTTTTCATCGGTAATAGAGGATGTTTGTTGCAACGCTTCCTTTACAGCTATGATGTGCAGTCCCTGGTCCTTTAAATTGCCCAGTTCGGCGATCATCCAGCTCAAGGCATAGAAATGATTTTCTTCGAGATAAAGCATCCAGGTTAGCTCCCCGCCCGCAGGCATTTTATTAAAGGGGGATTCCACAATTTCTTTGGTAAGGTATTTTGCAAGATGCTTTGGTGCAGCAGGGTTCTTCTGCAACTGTATCGCTCCCCGCAAGGCCTGCGGATAAATGCTTAGCCATCGCAGTTTACGTCTTAATTCGTGTACTTCTGTTTCGATGTTGTTAAACTGGTATTGAGTGCTTTGAACAAAGGACACAATCTCATAGATCGTTTCTCCATAAAAATCATAAATTTCATTTACTTCCTCTCTTTCATGCAACCAATCGGCTTCCTCCAGTTTTTTTTTAATTTTTATGAGCCGTTTGTTGCCTGGCGGAAGCCAATCATTTTCCAACAGTGTTTCGTTCAGCGACTGTATTTTTTCCCGGCTTTGTGCCTGCAGGTAGTTAATGACTGATGCAGGTATTTTTTTATTATTCACGAGGTCTTTAGCCATCATATCGTAATAATCGATGGCGCCGATTCCATCTTCCAGTAATTTAAAATGCGCTTTGATCTTAGTAAATCTTTTTCCATTGTGCAAACCTGCATATAATTTTGACAATCCTTCCAGCATAAACAATGGAGTACGGGCATCATTCCGGTAAAGCCAGAGGGCCGGATTTTTTTGCCGGGCGGCCGTAGCCAAAATAGGCTGCAGTTGATTAAGGAAGTAATCAAATCTTGATAATCCTGGTTTCATTTGAGAAAAATAATGGTGAATTTAATTTGATCAGTGTCGCCGGGTAATGGAACCCTTTAAAGGCAGATAATGCTGGGTTGACTGATATAGCGGTCTGACCTTCGGTGCCGACCGCTATTTTTCAAAAAACGCCACGGATCCGCCCACCCATTCTTTGTCTTTATTATAGCGGGTGCCGATCATCTTTCCCTTGCTTAGCCTGGATAAATTGTGGATCGCCACGGGCCTTTTCCAACCTTCCTTCCAAAAATAAAACAACCGGATCTCCGCTTTTGCTGGCACATCAGGGGTTTCGATTACATCCGCATAGTTCACTTTTTTCTGTAATATCCAGTTCTCAGGATCTTTTACTTTGTCTATGTCCTCCCAGGTAACATCAATCACCACGCCCATTCCCGCAAATGAAAAAAGTGGTTTAAGTACATAATTATTAAGGTCTTGGGGCATTTCTTTTAGTTCATTGAGGTAAAAGGTTTCCGGTAAATGTTGATTTCGGATCAGTGGCAAAGTGTATTTGCTAATCCTGTAAAACCAGTTTGGATGAGATATCCATTCTACCTCCCAGGGATGACTAAAATCGATGATTTTGCCCAGGTTTTTTTGTTGATGCAGATCATCAAATATCAGCCGGTTATAAATCCTTTTGATCTCTATTTTATTGCCATTGGATTCATAAAATAATTTATTTCCCTCGCCGATCAGTTTGGTAAGACAAACAGTTTTTACCCCCAGCAGGTCCTCCGTGCAATAAAAGTCAATCCTTGTTTTCTGCTGTTCGGGATAGATCTCGAGCAGGATCACATTGGCGGGATCAAGATCTCCTACAATGATATCTTTTAGCAGTTGTATGTAAGTAGCTTTGGTATAGCCGCTAAGATAGGCACTATGGGTATCCGGTACATCAGCATAGGCCTCAGTAATTTCGGTGTGAAATGCCTGGAAAGCAAAAATGGTTGGAAAGCCCTGCATTTCTATCAGTTGTGGTTCCAGTTCGCCTTGTTCATTTTCACAAATGCCAAAATCAAAAGCTATAAAATCAGAATAAGCTTTTTCATTGGCTACGATCACGTCTGCAGGGATTGCTCTCTCTGTAAGTGATTTAAACCGTGGATCCACAATTACATCAATCATCTCTTCGCAGGCATCCAGCATTTTTTTTGTGAAGTCTTTGGGTATAAAAATGGGTGTTTCTGCATTCCTAAAATCCAATGCGCCTGGATGCAGGTCTGCCAATTCCTTCACGTATCGCAGGTACTTTTCTTCGCTGAAATTTTTATTGAACCGCTGGCGTAATTCTTTTTGCATAGGTGAGGGCGAAATTTGTTTAAAGAACGATAAAACGCAGGTTAAAAATAAACATAATAACATTACCCGCCGTCGATCAAAGCAAGCATTTCGAACGAGTTAGGTGGGGATCTGGGGAGATGTTTTCAATCTCAAAAGTTGAGGTTGAAAAAAAATGAAGGAAAGATGCTTAGAAATAGATTTAATTAATCTCCCGCGGCTGAAGATCGTTGATTGCGTTGTTAAGGAAATTCGGCAGAATATGCGAATAAGTATACATAATTTTATCGGGATCATTCAAATGTTTGATCATGCTCTCCCATTTTTCGAGCCCGTAATTTTCTATAACCGTTTTCTTTTTTTCCGCTGTTTGCAGGTGCAGGCTCATACCAATTGCATCAGCTTCCGGATGAAACTGGGTTCCGATCATATATTTATTAAACCGTACAGACATGATCGCCCTTTCCAGCAAAACATGCGGCCTTTCTTTTTCTATGGCCAAAACATTGGCCCCAATACTATGTAACTGGTTATGCCTGGGCTCAATTACCTGGTAATCCCTGCTGTCTACGGCATAAAAAGGATCTCTCATATTCTTAAATGCGAGCTCATTTTTGCCGTCTTTTAACAAATGGATCGGGAAAACGCCAAATGCAGTGCTTTTTCTTTTGCAAAGCGTTCCCACCTGGTAATGCCTGCAGGCCAATTGAAATGAATGGCAAATAAAAAAAACATATTTCTTTTGAACACAGGCTTCGTTGTTATTCCATTTTTCAACCTGGTGAAGCCATTGAAAATATACTTTCTCCCATTCGCTTCCAATGCTATCGAGCGGACTTCCCGGCCCGCCGCTTGAAATGAAAATATCATACGACATATCCGGGACTTCATTTTTTTGACGAACATCAAATTCATCCCAAATGATATCCTGGTTATATTGATCTGTATATTGGTTTAAAATTTCCCTGATACAACGCATGCCCTGGTTTGCAGCTCCATCATATAAATCTAAAATAGCGACTCGTATTCCTTGCGACTCTTTTGCATTCATTGTGCAAAATTAATATTTTTTTAAATAAATGGGTTCCGCCGGCATTGTAAAAAGTGGCCAGCTCCAATAGTGACGCGGATAATTACAAGCAAAAAACGAAGCATTGCTGACCTTTATCCCCTCTTCTTTTTATTACAACCCTGCTAAAAAGTTCCCCTGGATATAATCCACTACATCTCTCAGGCTTTGGGTATCCTCATATACTTTCAGTTGCCTGTCAGCGCCGGTGCCATGTTCTAAAATTTTGTGTACATAATTGATTGCATGACGGCTTCCCAAATGAGGTACCACATCATCCACAAAATCGAGTAATTCATAGATCAGTACCCGGGTGTTTACTTCAGTTTCTTTACCGAAGTCGATCATATTTCCATCGATGCCATACCTGCTTGCCCGCCATTTGTTTTCGTTTAACAATGCCCGTGAATACATCATGAAGTTTAGGTTCTGGCTTCTTAGCTTATACAATTTGGCGCAAACTGCCTGGAAGAGCGCAGTAATGGCAATCGTTTCGTGAACAGTCATCGGGATATCACAGATGCGGAATTCGACTGTATTGAAAAAAGGATGCACCCTAAGGTCCCACCATATTTTTTTAGCATTGTCGATACAATTTGTTTTCACCAATAGCTTTACATAATTTTCGTATGCTTCAATGCTTTCAAAGTAATCGGGAATCCCGGTTCTCGGAAATTTATCAAAAACCTTGGTCCGGAATGATTTGTAACCTGTATGTCTTCCTTCCCAGAAGGGTGAATTGGTGCTGAGGGCGTAAATATGCGGCAAAAAATAGCGAGCCGAGTTGGCAATATGAATAGCCATTTCCCTGTTTTCCATACCTACATGTACATGTAAGCCAAAAATGAGGTTGCTTCGGGCGGCTTCCTGTAATTCGTTTACGATCTCACTATAACGGGCATGATCGGTGATGAGCTGGCTTTCCCAATGACTGAAGGGGTGCGTACCCGCGGCGCCTATTTTAAACCCCAGGCTGTCGGCAATGCTGCTGATGGTTTTGCGCAGGGTAGAAACATCCATAAAAGCCTCATCCACATCCTGGCAAATATCTGTGCCCACCTCTACCACGGCCTGGTGCATTTCTGCTTTTACTTTGTCTTTGATAATTTTTTGGCCTTCCTGTACAATCTTTTGTTCATGGCTTTTTAGTTCCCTTGTTTCAGGATCAATTACCATGTACTCTTCCTCTACGCCTACTGTAAAATTTTTGAATGAAATATTGGCCATAATGATTAATTGATAATTAAGATTGGAAGAAAGCAGTTTTCAATTTTAGTTCCTTACACATTCAGATGATGGATGCTTATTAAAAGAACCTATTTCAAAGTTTGAAAATGTCATCCATAGGAATGCGTAATCCCTTTAATACAGTGGAAGAAATATCTTCATCCGCTTCGTAGATAACCGGTTTTCCATATTCTTCTTTTTTATTAAGGAGGTACATATGTATTTGTTGATATTCAGGGTAAACCACCCAATATTCCAATATGCCGTTTTCTTCATACAAACCAAATTTATACTTGGTTTCTGTTTTGGTATTACCCGGACTTAATATTTCTACCACCAGGTCGGGGGCTCCATCAACACTTCGGTTATCCTTTAATTTTTCGGCATCACAAACCACTATGATATCCGGCTGTACAACGGTTGTGATTTCATCATCCCGCAGCTTGTTTTTTCTGAAAGGTTTGCCTTTTAATCTTACATCAATGGGTGCATGAAAACATTTACATTGCTTTCCATTAAGGAAGTTTGAAATTTTAAATTCAATATTTCCGGAAATTTTTTGATGTGTAATTGTGGGGGCCGGAGCCATTTTAAATATTTTACCCCTTATTAGTTCTATTCTTTCCTTAAAGTTCCAAGTGAGGTAATCCGCATAAGTGAAACCTACGGGGCTTTCCGGCTCGGCAACTTTTATCTCGCTTAAATCTTCGTTTAATATCGTTAAATAATCTGTCAATATTTTTTTGTAATTAAGAGAATTTGTCTTGATTGATAAAGGAGCAGGTGATAATCCAATATCAAATATTGAAAGGGGAGGTTATCTATTAAAATAATTATAATTTAAAAATTTCGTTCATCGGGATGCTTAAACCTGTTAGTACTACAGATCCAATGTATTCATTTGCTTCATAAATAACTGGTTTCCCGTACTCTTCGTTTTCATTTAACAGGTACACATGAATTTGTTTATACTCAGGATATACTACCCAATATTCCAGTACACCGTTTTCTTCATACAAACTGAATTTGTATTTAGTTTCTGTTTTTGTGTTGCCGGGGCTTAATATTTCTACTACCAGTTCGGGCGCCCCATCTACGCTCCGGTCATCTTTTAATTTTTCGTGGTCACATACCACAATTATATCCGGCTGCACCACGGTGGTAATTTCATCGTCCCTTAACTTTTTTTTTCTGAAGGGCTTGCCTTTTAACCTTACATCAATGGGAGCAACAAAAACTTTACAAGATTTGGTTTTCAGAAAAACAAAGAATTCACCAAAAATATTTGCCTGTACTTTTTGATGACCTACTGATGGGGCGGGGCTCATCTTAAATATTTTACCCCTTATTAATTCTATTCTTTCCTTGAAGTTCCAAGTGAGGTAATCCGCATAAGTGAAACCTACCGGGCTTTCCGGCTCGGCAACTTTTGTCTCGCTTAGATCTTCATTCTGTATCGTTAAATAATTTTTCAATAGTGTATGATGATAATTTTTTTATGTGCCCATCGAACTGGTTGTTGTTTCGCTGCTCCCCATTGCTGAAAACGTACAAGGGAGTGACACAACGATGTTTAATTGAAAAACAAATGTTTAAAAACAAAAAAACTACTACACATAATTGGATAACAGGCAATTTTTTTGGTGCAATCTTTATTCAGTCCGGAACATTTGCTAAAACCTCTTAATTTATATTTGGCTTCGGCTGCACAGAAATTATCAATTATCCATTAAAACATTATCCATTAGTAAAGCGGGTGCTTATTTGCGCTTCGCTGAACATACTCACCCCATGTAAGATTATCCTGTGCATCTTTCTGTGCCAATGCTTTTTCGATGGCATATTTAGCGGATGTTTCCACCACCCACTCGAAGTTTTCATCGCCCACGCTGGCCCTTTCTGCATCAGGCGCCGGGTTGCAAAAATCGATCGCATAGGGAATTCCATCTCTTAGTGCCAGTTCCACGGTATTAAAATCGTACCCGAGATAATGATTGATTCGCAATACAATGTCTGTCATCATCTGTATCTTTTCCTCAGATGGATTAAAATCTGCCACATACCGCAGCTGATGTGGATTGCGGGGTTCGTAACTCATGATCCGCACATATTTTCCTCCAATACAATAGCAGCGATAATATTCTTCAAACACAATTTCTTCCTGCAGCATCATAACCAGTTGATCCGTTTCCTTGTGCTTTTCAAAAAAATCTTCCATATCAGTCACTTTGTAAACACTCTTCCATCCGCCGCCTGCAAAGGGCTTCATGTATGCGGGGAAGCCGATATAATTAAAAATACCCGACCAGTCGAGCGGGTAAGCCAGGTTGCTGAAAGACTCATCTGTTGTATCTGCGGGTAATTCCCAGGAAGGTAAAATAACCGTTTTGGGAACCGGCACATTTATTTTTGTTGCCAGGCAATTATTAAAAAATTTTTCATCAGCGCTCCACCAGAAAGGATTGTTGATCACGGCAGTTCCACACAATGCAGCATTTTTTAGATAGGCCCTGTAAAATGGCACATCCTGTGAAATGCGGTCGATGATTACTGCATAGCCGCTGCTTTCGCCCTGGGCAACTTTCTCAATCTTTACAGGCTCGGCCATAATTCCCTCTATATTTTTACTGTTTACCCTGGCTACAAAAGCTTCAGGAAAGCTTCTTTCCTTTCCGTGTAGGATGCCGATTTTTTTCATAAAGAACTTTTTAAATGAAATGATTTTTGTGGTAGGTTAAACTGTAGAATACTATTCAAATATATTTTTTACATGTTAATAAACCAAATAATACTTACTATTGAAGGCGCTCATCTTTATCATTATACTTTTGGCTGTAAACCTGGTAAAAACGTCAACAAAAGGTGTAAGCTGGTGTCATTTTTTTTGTGGTGGCAGATGGTTGTAAAATAGATCAATTCTGATTCTACAATTTTCAGTTTTCAATAAACGATTTATTTCACATACTGCTAACGGCTTCCGGTGTTGAAACAGTAAACAGCGTGTTTGAAACTGCAAAATCTTCTTTTCGTACAGTTTTCTTAATTTTGATAATATGCTAACCAGGAATAAATCCGTTGACTTTGTTGAAAATCATACTATTTACTCAGCGTTTTTAGAAAGGGATGTCAAGGTGGATTTTTACCTGCCGGCGATTGAATATCGTACCGCCCCGTTGAGTTTATTACTGATCAATGACGGGCAGGATCTGGTTACAATGAAGTTCGAAGAAATTTTGCAAGAGTTATATACTGATCATCAAATAGCGCCACTGTTGTGTGTAGGGCTCCATTGTTCGGCCGATAGAAAAAATGAATATGGTACCGCCAAATATTTAGACTATAAAGGTCGCGGTGCAAAAGCGGCATTGTACAGCCGGTTTGTGCTGGAAGAGTTAATGCCGTTTATCAGGAGCATATCGCCTGTAACATCCTTCAAGGACAAATCTTTCGCCGGCTTTTCACTGGGAGGCCTAAGCGCAATGGACATCGTGTGGAATAACCCGCAGGAGTTTACGAAAACGGGCGTTTTCAGCGGGTCGTTTTGGTGGAGAGATAAATGCCAGGACGATGCTGATTTTGATGAAGCCGTTAACAGGATCATGCACCAGCAGGTGAAGAAGGGAGATTATTACCCATGGTTGAAATTCTTTTTTGAAGTGGGAACCCAGGATGAAACCGCGGACAGGAATAATAACGGGATCATTGATGCTATCGATGACACCATTAGCCTGATTGAAACACTAAAAACCAAAGGTTATTCAGCCAGGGATATCAGGTACCTCGAACTTACAGATGGAAAACATGATGTACCAACCTGGGCGAGAGCCTTCCCGGATTTTTTGAAATGGGGATGGTCAATCAGCAAATTAACCAATTAGCAAATTTGCCAAAGTTGGGTGCAAAAAAAATGTCATGGCTTTCGTCATGACATTTTTTTGTGGGTATTTAATTTTAGTTAAAGAGATATCTTATTCCAAACTGCATCTGCCAGCGGGAAAGGATATTGCTATTGTCTCTAAAGCTGTTCACCAACGGTACCTGGTTGTTGGCATCAAGGTAAGGCATCGAGAAACTCGGGGTTTTGCCATCTGCTCCCAAACCTTCAAATTTTAAGAAGTTGGTCAGGTTAGGTGTTTTATAGGTTCCCCAGTATTTATTAAAGAAATTACCTGCATTGATTAAATCCAATGTAAGACGAAGAGTGTGTCTTTCCTTACCGGTTTTGATGGAAAGATCTTCCGTAATGTTAAGATCAAGCCGCTTGTAAAAAGGCGAGATCACAGCATTTGCTTCAGCATATTCGCCACGGTGTGCAGACAAATAATGATCCTGGTTGATGAAATTGTTCAACTGGTTCCATATCTGTGAACTGCTGGCAGTGGCGGCTGCACCTGTTCCGATCGTTCCGCTTCTTGTATCCGTTACGCTGCTGGTACCGGTGCCGAGGCCTCCTGAATTTACCCTTACCAGTTTGATCTCGTTCACATTTCTTGGAATATAGATCAAATCGTTCCCGGTATTACCATCTCCATTCAGGTCTCCATTGTACACATAAGAAGATACACCAGATTGGGTGGCTTCAAAAATAGCACCGATTGAAGTGGATGCATATTTACCGGTAATAAATTTGTAAGATGCATAAGCGATAATCCGGTTTGGCTGGTAATATGCCGCATTGGCCAGGTTATCGCCATTAGGATCGCTGGTTACTGCTCTTGCACTCCATAATGATGATGCGGTGCTTCCAAATTCTGCTGTGTTTTTTGATTGGCTATAAGTGTAGGCAATACTAGCGAACAGGTTTCTATAGGTTTTTTGTACCCTTCCTGTAATGGTATAAGAATATCCTTTGCTGGTATTGCTCATTAAAATTGCATTGCCAATATTTGGGTTGGCGAGTGTAGTACCGGAATAATACTTATTGCTGTTGTTGTTGGTAGCAGTGGTTGAAGTATTGTACCGGATGCGGTTATCGGCGCCGGCCAATGCATAACCATTGGTTTCGTTCAGGTTGATATTCTGGTAGTACACTGCGTTAATGTCTTTTGAATAGGTTGCTTCCAAAGTAAGGATATAATCTTTCGGAAGTTTTTTATCAACCGCAAGGCTCGATTTTAAAACCTGCGGGTATTTAAAGTTCCTGTCTACTAAAGCAGTGCTGTAAGAAGTATTGGGCGCACCTCCTGTAGGGATATAAGTGGTAGGATTAGGATTGAAAACCACTCCACTCGTATTGGTAAAGGAACCGAACTGGATACCATTGTTGCTTGCCTGGTTGCTGATCCACACAAATGGTGGCGGACCTGCAAACACGCCTGCCCCACCTCTTACCTGGATGCTTCTGTCACCGTTGATATCCCAGTTAAAACCAAGCCTTGGTGAAAACAGCGGGGTAGTTTTTGGGGCTTTCCCGATATTGTAGCTCCCGTCTTTAAAAACGAGCGCATCAAAATATGGATTGTCAGTAAATGACTGTTTGTAGATGGTTAAATCTGCACGCAATCCGTAAGTAAGGGTGAAGTTTTTGCTTGCACGCCATTTATCCTGCGCAAACAATCCTAACTCTGTAGAACCTGCATAGGCAAAAGGAAATTCACCGCCTGGCAATGCAGAATATTGCAGGTAATAACTTTTTGCATTGGCAGTTTTGTTATTAACGCTATTGTAGAAATCCGTTAAAGAATTAAACTGGTAAACACCCTGGTAACCCGGCGCAAAGGCATTTTGATATTTCCTATAGTAATCCTGGGTTCCTACGGTAATTTCATGCGACCCCTTGTAAAATTTGAAGATGTCAGCAAATTGAAAAACGTCTGTATTCAATATATTGTTGTAAGTGTACATTTCGTAGCCGAAAGTAGTGTAGATATTTCCTGATCCATTTAAAATATCCACTAAAGGAAAGGAAGGACTGGTAGAATGCGGTGAACGGAAATCTCTTAATGCAGTATATCCAACCTGTAATTTGTTAGAAGCTTTATTTCCAAAACGGGTATTCAATTCTGCAATTACAATATTGAAATTGTTGTTGATCACATAGCCACTTCCATAAAAGGGCAATGAAATCGTTCCGGGTTGTCCGCCGGTAACCTGGCCTTGACCCGGCCTGCTGGTACTCGCAAACTGGTCGGCAGAGGATTTCAAATAGTTATACTTTACGGTCAGCGTGTTATTGCTGTTGATATTCCAGTCAATTTTAGCGGTAACCTTATCACTATTGGTTTTGAAAGTATAGTTCTGAAATTCACCCGGATCATATCCATAAGTGGTATTTAAAAAATTCCTCAATGCAGTAAGCGTATCAAAATTTGCCTGCGCAATGCTTCCTCCTGGCGAATGGGTGGCATCTGAAGCTACGATGCTGGTTGCCGGGGCTGTTTGCCGCACCTGCTCCGCACTCAAAAAGAAGAATAATTTATCCTTTACAATCGGGCCGCCTACAGAAAACCCAAGTGTATGGTAACTAAAATCGGTTTTGGTAAGGGTGGCAGTTCCTACTTTATATCCCTGTGTACCCGGCCCTTTTAGGATGGCATATGCTGAACCCTTGAATTGGTTGGTACCGCTCTTCGTTACAGTATTGATACCCGTTCCTGAAAAACCGCCCTGTGTTACATCATACGGAGCCACACTTACCTGGATCTGTTCAATGGCCTCAAGGCTGATTGGTTCAGAACTGGTTTGCCCGCCGAGCGTACCTGCCAAACCAAAGGAATTGTTGAAATTGGCGCCATCAACAGTGATATTGTTGTACTGGCTGCTGCGGCCGCCAATGTTTAAGCCGTTTGCAGTAGGTTCAAGTTTGGTGAAATCCTGGATGGAACGGCTAATGGTCGGAAGGCGCTCGATTTGAGTACGGCTGATAGTCTCCTGGCTGCCGGTCCGGTTATTATTAAACACCTTGTCTTGCCTTGCGCCACTTACCACTACTTCGGAGAGCGTAGCAGCGTTGGCGGTCAGCTTAAAATCGGCCTTGTATTCCTGTCCGAGCAGCAGGGTAATATTTTCCTGTTTGCCTTCATTAAATCCAACGAAGGAGACTTTGATTTCATAGGGGCCACCGATCCGTAAATTGGGTAAGTTGTACCGGCCATCTTTTCTACTGGTGGTTGCATATTTGGTTCCGGTGGGTTGATGCAATGCAGTAATGGTAGCACCGGTTAAGGGACCCGAACTGTTGTCCGTTATGGTTCCCTGGATTTCCGAAGTTGTCTCCTGGGCTTTCCCCACGAAGCTGAGCAATAGAAATATTGCCGTTAAAAGATTCAGTTTTTTTCTCATAATGTGTGTTTTAATTTTGCAAAGTTGTTAGTATAATAGTTCTGGGTAACGCGTTTGATAATAATAAATCGTTAAGCCTTTTCCTTAAGTGCTTTTTAAGAAAGAATAGCTGCATTGTCTCATAAAAAACCATCTGTCTATAAACATAAAAACGCCATGACGAAATTCATCATGGCGTTTGCAATCGAAAAAATATAATCTAAATCTCTTGAAATTCAGTTTCCAAAAATATCTTGTGAAAGCTGATTTTTTGTTTGGTACTAATTTCTTAGAAATTAATACGTGCTGTAATTGAACTGATCCATCTCGCACTATAATCCGGTTGTGAACTGGTACTTAAACCGTAAGGGTTACCGTTATTGGCAATCTGTGGTGAGAACCTATACTTTGGCGTAAGATTAGTGCTGCTCACAAAACCATTAAAGGTTACCAGGGAATACTGGTCGTTACTCAGGAAATATTGTTTGCCTGCGTTGTGGTCGATCATGTTTGCAAAGTTGAAAACATCATAGCTAAGCTGTAAACCGTAATCTCTTCCGGCAAGTTTTACAATAAAATCCTGTTGCAATTTTAAATTCAACAAATGCGTGAAAGGTAATCTTGCACCATTGCGTTCAGAATATTCACCGCGATGTTTAGAAAGATATTTATCTTTTGTAATGTATGCATCAAACATATCTCTTTGTTGCTGGGCGGTATAAGTAACACCGCTTACTAAATTCGGATCAAATATCATGGTTTGCAACTGCGCAGTAGTTGGAATAAAGATCAGGTCATTTGTTTCTGTACGGCCATATGCCTTCACGATGCTGTTTTGATAAACATAGCTGAACGGCGTACCTGACTGACCCTGGTAAGTCATTGAGATTGTAGTTGCTAATTTCTTATTTGCATAGGTAAACTTCTTTGCGAAATAAGCTGTAATGCGGTGAGCCGCGTCAAAATCAGAATTCGATAAGGTAAGATTATTCTGGCCATTCACTGCTTCCATAAACCTGTATTGAGATGTGTTTACGCTACTTGTACCTTCGTTGATTACCAGGCTGTTTCCAAAAGCATAATTTGCGTTAAAGGCAAACCCTTGCCTCCATGCCCTGTCGATAGTAAAAGTGAAAGTATAAGAAAAGCCTTTCTCCCCCTTTGTGTTCTGCAGGATTAACACATCCGTATAAGGATTTCTTGTACCTGAAGCCCTGATAGGAATGGTGGCTGCGAGCGCTGACGCTGTACTGGTGGCAGCGCTGGTGTCATTTACCTGGCGGTTGTCAGCACCTACTGCCTGGAACCTGTTCGGGAAAATGTTTACATTTTGATAATTGATCTCGTTGAGATTTTTTGAAACGATCAGTTCTATAGTAGTGCTCCAGTTATTACCCAATTTTTGGTCAGCAGCCAACGATGTTCTGAAAATTTTATTCAGCTTGAAATCTTTTGCAATTAAATTCATAGAACCTTTTGCGTCCCTGTTAGGGTTTAAGCCAAAATCCTGTGGAGTGTACTGGCCAAAAGCATCAGGTTTGAAAAGGATTGCGTTGGAGGCATTTCTTGTAATGGCACCAACACTTACACCATTGTTGTTATAAATACCGCCTGGCCAAACTAGGGGAATACGGCCTGTAAATAAGCCAAGTCCACCACGGATTACCAGGTTTTCAGATGGTAATTTATAAGTAAAACCTATCCGCGGAGAAAAAGACCATGGAATATTTGGCTTTTGACCAGATCTTGCCCCTTGCAGGTCATGGTATTTCGAAAGAACTGCAATAGCGGAGTCATTAAAGAATTTGTCTTCCACGATATCCGTTAAAAAACTGGTTTTATCGGCCCTTAATCCAAAGTTGAAAGTCAGATTTTCATTTGCTTTTAATTCGTCATTGATGTAAAATCCAAGACGTGCCACGTTGAAATTTGCCGCAGATTTTGTTTCATCACTTGCACTGCCATCGAGTAGTGCAATTCCTCTTGTATACCCGGGACCTGTTGCAGCCGTAACAATTCCATTTGCATTGTCGTAGAAATTCTTCAAATTGGTAAAAGTATAGGTACCATAAGAATTTTGGATGAACACGTTGTAAGCTTTGGTAAGTTCATTGTCTGTACCAATGGTCATTGAATTTTTCCCCAGGTTGAATTTAAATGCATCCTGTATCGCGTAGTTAGTGGTTTTCAACAAATTCTGTGTAGAACTTGGTTCTGTCCCAAAAACAAACCTGCCAGATCCATCGGTAATAGTGACACGTGGAAAAGGGCTATTCAATGGCCCCCTGTCGTCGTTTACATCAGTAAGGGTAAACAGGAAACGATTGTTTGAACCGTTCTTAAAACTACTCCTGAATTCAAGCGTACCTGACTGGGTGGTGTTTGGAATTACGTAGCCATTATTGTAGAAATTGATATTAGTAGAGTTGCTCGCCGTTACATTATTTCTAAAGCTTTTGTTGTAACGGTAACTTACTGATAATTTGTTGTCGTTATTAAGGTTCCAGTCAATTTTACCGGTGTACCTGTTGGCCTGAACTTTTTCAGGATTATCGAGGTAAGAGCCGGGATCGTAGCCGTACTTAGTTTTCAGGAAATTTGCAAGACTGTCAACTGCTGATAACCTGTTGCTTGCACCAGTATAGTTTGCAAAACCAAACGGTTGTGGCCGGTCATCTCTTTGTATTTCGGCCAGTAAAAAATAGAATAGTTTGTTCTTTACGATTGCACCGCCAATACGGATACCAGTGGTTTTATTTTGGAAAGCGGGCAGTTTAGTACGCTCGAATTCGGTAGTACTGCCGGATTTTAACGTAGCTACCGGAGATTTGCCGGCAAGGTCCTGATTGCGGAAGACATAATAAGCAGAACCTTCAAACTTATTGGTGCCTGAGCGGGTAATCGCATTGATACCACCGCCTGTAAAATTTCCAATCGAGGCATCATAGGGAGAGATCAGTACCTGAAACTGATCTATCGCATCAATTGAGATGGGCGAAGTTCCTGTTTGTCCTCCATTAGTGCCGGAATTTGAAAGACCAAAAAGATCGTTATTTGCCGCTCCATCGATATAAAAAGAGTTGTACCGGTTATTTTGGCCTGCAATGGAGATCCCTCCATCTGCAGCAGTAATTTTTGCCTGTGGCACAAACCGCACGAAATCCTGTATAGTTCTGCCAATGGTGGGGAGATTCGCCATTTTATCTCTACCTACCGATACCTGGCTACCACCTTTACCCGAAGTAGGTAAGGCTCTGGTAGATGACACCACAACTTCGGTTAAACTGCTGGCGCTTTCAACCAATTCAAAGGTTTGATTAAGGGTTTCGCCAAGTGAAAGGTTAATGCCTTCTCTTGTAAGTGTTTTATAACCAACGCTGGAAATGGTTACTGTGTAGGGTCCACCCGGGTTCATATTGGAGATATAAAATACGCCTCCTTTTCTGGTTGGAGTGGTATAAACAGTTCCGGTAGGGGTGTGTACTGCTTTGATGGTTGCGCCAATCAGTTCGGTCTCATGGGATCCTTTAACAGTACCGTTCATACTGCTGGTAGTAACCTGGGCATTCATTAAAAAAGGCATCGACAGCATAGCGATGACGAGTGGAATCAGTCTTTTTAATAGCATATTTGGTTTTATTATGTCCGGCAAAGAAAGTAAATAATCAGTTACAATTGTTAATATTTATTAACAATTTAGAAAGGCAAGAATTGAGTGTTTAACGCTGCTTTAGGCGTTTTTTATTAATATGAAAAGTATTTCTTAATTCGAAAAGCAACATCTTCCGCTGCAAAGATTAAACCTTGTTAACTTTGCAAAAAATAAAATAAACCGAATGTTAGATAGTATCGAAAGTGCGATAGAAGCGATTAAAAATGGAAGGCTAGTAATTGTGGTGGATGATGAAGACAGGGAAAATGAGGGAGATTTTATTACCGCTGCAGAAAATGTAACACCAGAAGTAATCAATTTCATGAGCACATTTGGCCGTGGGTTGATTTGTGCACCGTTGTCGGAGGAAAGATGTGACGAACTTAACCTGCCTGCAATGGTCATTGATAACACCTCCCTGCATGCAACTCCCTTTACAGTGAGTGTTGATTTACTTGGGCACGGGTGTACTACCGGCATTTCTGCCCATGACCGCTCCAAAACAGTGCAGGCGCTGGTAGATCCGGCCACGAAACCGGAGGACCTTGGACGGCCCGGGCATATTTTTCCTTTGCGTGCAAAAAAGGGCGGTGTATTAAGAAGAACCGGGCATACAGAGGCTACCATTGATTTAGCCCGGCTTGCGGGTTTTGCTTCTGCCGGCGTGCTGGTAGAAATAATGAATGAAGATGGCTCAATGGCAAGATTGCCCCAGCTAATGGAAATTGCACAAAGATTTGATCTGAAAGTGGTATCTATTAAAGACCTGATTGCATATCGCCTCGCCAAGGAAACGCTTATTAAAGAAGAAGTTCGGGTAAATATGCCTACTAAATATGGCAATTTTGAATTGGTAGCTTTTCAACAGATCAATACCGGTGAAATTCACCTGGCTATTAAAAAGGGAGACTGGGAAAAGGATGAGCCGGTATTGGTAAGGGTACACAGCAGTTGTATGACGGGCGATATTCTTGGTTCGCTGCGGTGTGATTGCGGTGACCAGTTGCATAAGGCGCTTAAAATAGTAGAAACTGCCGGTAAGGGATTGGTTTTATATATGAACCAGGAAGGTCGCGGGATTGGCTTGCTCAACAAACTGAAGGCCTATAAACTGCAGGAGCAGGGAATGGATACTGTGGAAGCCAACCTGGAACTTGGATTTGGGATGGATGAACGGGATTACGGTGTGGGCGCCCAAATTCTCCGGCATATGGGAATCAGCAAAATGAAACTGATGAGCAATAATCCGAAAAAGCGGGCCGGTTTACTCGGCTACGGCTTGCAGGTAGTAGAAACTGTACCAATTGAGATACTCCCCAACGAACACAATGAAAAGTACCTGACCACCAAGCGGGATAAAATGGGACATGATATTTTGAGTGAACACTAGATTTTGATGTCTGATGGCTGATTTTTTGATTTTTGATTTTTTTCCAATCGCTGCTTTATTTTAACAGCCAACGTCAGCCGTTTGAACTTGGCTATAAAGGATATTCGATCGATTATACTTCGCAAGGGGTAAATTAGTGACTTTTTAATTTGCTCCATAAAGATAAAATGTACAAGAGTGCGACGCCTATGAAGCTAAATAGAAGTACTTCCGCCCGGCTCAAAAAGAAAAGCAACTCACGGTTTTATCCTTGTGCAGTATAACACTATTACCACAGAGGGACATCAGACATCAAAAAATCAGCCATCAGACATAACTGTTATTTTACCTGGCTTTGTTCCCGAATCCTTTTCTTTTCTTCATCCACCATGAACAACTGGGAAAGTTTGTCAAAATCTTTACGATAGGTTAAGCTGATACCCGTTCTGTTGCGTTGACTTACCAGATCGAAATTGGTGCGGTTAAAGCCTACCAGCCTTACCCGCCCGTCTTTGGTGAGTATCCATTCGGCCGTAAGATCGGGCGTTACGAGCAGGTTGTTATTGCGGGTGGTATTGATTACGTAAGGATTATTGTAGTCGAGGTTTACACCTGCCGTAATGATCAGCCTTCCGTTCAACAAGGTGAAGACCAATCCGCTTTTAGCAGCAGCCTGTAATTTGGAGACATTGCTCTCTAACTCCAGTCCACTGTTGAGATCAAGATACAGCGAGGTATTTTTAATGTATCGCTGCAAAAACTTATTGAAATACCCTGAGAGCGCATTGGAAACTACCCCGCCAATGGTGCTGGATAATACGCTGTATCCGCTGCTGGCCGTGATAAATCCCTGGGTACTGCTGGTGAAAGAATTGAAAAGCAATAAGGAAGTTACCTGTTTGTTCAACTCATTTTTGTCATCTTTAAATTGCTGCAATCTTTTGGTGATTACAAAATCGCTTTTGAGCGGACTACCTTCGGGCAACTGGAATTCAAAATCGATGACAGGTTTCAAAAGCGTTTCTGTTAGATGGGCAATCACCCTTACATCTTCCTTTTGATTGATTTGAGAAGCAGCCGTAGAGATCGGTTTAAAATCAACATTGTTGGCAAGATATTCTGCCAGGATATCAATTCTCGCATTAAGCGGATCGCCACTCCATACAATGCTTCCACTGTTTACTGTAAAATACTTTTTGAGAAAAGTTTGAAAGTTGAAAGTGTATTCACCCCTTGAGATATTATAGTAGCCATTGATTGTGAGCGGTTCGGTTGTACCAACGCTGATCTTCAACAAGCCATTGCCTTCGCCTTTGATAATATCACCGGTTGTTTCATCGAGTATCACGTCGATTTTGCAGGCAGGGTTTGCGGTGAGCGTCATATTGACCATCACATTGCTCGACAACCGGCCTTTATAGTCATCTTCCATCTTGCTTCCAAACTGTATAAAATCGATATAATCAACAACCCCACTCTCCACGCTGCTGCCACTTAACAGGTAGATATGACTGCTATCTGTTCTGGAAGGTTCTCCACTGATATTCATCACCATACTTTCTACCGGGCCATTGATCGCCAGTTGCGCCCTGCCAATCACTTTTCCATAAAACATGGAATTGTCTTTTTTCGTGGTATTTAAAACCAGCATCTTATCAGATTCCACTTTCACATTATCGAACGAAAAATTCTGGAAAAAACGATGATACATTTTACCACTTAAAGTACCCGTATGATTCAGCGTATCCTTTAAAATGATCGTTCCAAAATCAATCTCATCGGGGTTGAAAATGATTGTTTCGTTGGTAAATTTATACTTGCACTGGGTATAATTTACAATCATGGAACCCTCATTGATAGTGGCCGTGCCCGTTAAGGAAAGATGTTTGGAATTGCCTTTTACCTTCATATCGCTTGTATTGGCAATACCTTGTATATCGGTGAAAATGCTGCCCAGGTAAGCGTTTAATATATTCAGGTTGAGCCTTTCCGACACCAGCGAGATATCGACCTGGTTATCGGTGCTATCTTTCCCATTAAAGCTGCCTTCAATCTTAAAACGGTTATTGATATTTTCAGCGCCTAGTTTGAAGCGTGCGATTCCGTTAGCAACAGAATAGGTGCCTGTACCATTTACAATGCCGATTGAATCGCCATCCAGCCTGAATTCTTTTATCCTCGTATCAAATTCAACATAGGGTTTTCCAAAGGGATCCAGGATGCGCACAGTACCGGTCATCTGCCCTTCGAGGTTAGGATTTTTTAAAACGAAAGGGACAAAGTCGTTGATGTTTACTTCTTTCAGGGTGACGACTACATCATGCGAATTGCCTATTTCTGATGGCTCCGTGGAGATAGTTACTTCCTGGTTACCCTGTATGAATTTTACTTCATTCGCACTTATCTGCGACTTGCTTAAGGTCAGTTCGCCGTCTTTTTCCAGTTGCCATTTTTTATCGTTGATAATAAATGAAGAAGGGAAAAAGTGGATCTTTACACCGTCCTTTAAAGTCTGCACCCGTGCATTCACGGTAGCATCTCCGAAGGTTTTACTGGCCCGGGTTTTTATGCTGATGTCTGAAATGTCGTTGCGGGAAGTGAAGACGAGTTTGGAGGCCGGTAGCCGCATGCTGTCGTTGAGCTTTATTTCATCCACATCAATATTTGCCACCAGCGAATCGAGGTTGCCTTTGCTGACGAGCCGTGTGTTGTTGAAGATTTTACCATCATACCCGAACAAAGGAATGTCAGCATTTACATTCATGTTATTTTCCTTCAAATTGAGATTACCAGAAATGGTAGCATTGTCAAAACCGGATAGCCTTTTATCCAATAACTGGATATAGCTATCTGCTTCTTTGGTTTTTATTACGAAGGAAAAGTTTTGATCACTTACCTGGTAAGCAGGCTTTTCGATATACGCGGGGTAATAGCGGCTGAGAAATATTTTAAAAGCATCGGGCAATTCAAGGATTTTAAAATTGCCGGAGAGATCTGCATCCAGTTCATTGGTATGGATGGTTAAGTATTTTTGATTGTCTAACACAGATGACTGTAACACCAGCGAATCGAATGACAGTGGCACATCATTGTGTGTAAGCCTTGCATCCAATATCTTGGCCGTACCGAGAAAATTATCAATATTGTTTCCGGTAAAATTCAGGTCAAATCTGCCATTTAAAACAAAATCACCCAGCGTATATTTTAGTTTCTTAAGATCAGCCCTGGCAAGATTAGCGTTGAATGCAAATTGCGGGGTTGCGCCGCTCATATCGATGGTACCCTTCAAACTATCCAGCTTTAAATTAGGATCATCGATACTAACGAAACCTGTAAACAATTTTTTCCCGAAATCTCCTATGACAGCAATGCGTTGGTATTCGTATCCGGAGAACTGAACACTTTTAATAAAACCATCCAAATTAGCATCAATATCTTTTTCTGTAAAGCCGCTGCCATTTACTTTGCCATTGAAGGTGATTGCGCCCAGTTTATCATTATTTATAAACTCACCCAACTTAAAGCCAACCGTAGATATTTTCCCAAGGTAGATGGGTTTTTGATTGGCAGGCAATTTCATATTGATGTCACCGGTAACAATGCCGAGCCTTGTATTGATAGACCCAAAAGCCACGAAGTCGTTGATGAATCCCGTAAAATTCCCCTTGTAACGGATGCTTCCCAATTTATTCAGCTGCGGCTGGGTAACGTTCTTTAGGGAGGGGATGAGGGTGCTGATATCTGCATAGGTGGTTTGCAGATCTTTCGTATTAAAATCGATGAAGGTATGATTGATATCGGGCAACCCCTTCAGCGAAATATCTCCCTCCACGGATGAATGGGCACTTTTGATCAACATGCCCTTGACAGTAAAATTATCCACGGTTCCTTTGGCGGCTCCCTTGATCGCAAATATTTTTTTCCAGCTCTTCACTTCCGGAGCAAAAAAAGCAAGGTCGTCCGTGTTCAATTCGCTATTTACAAAATTTACATCCAGGTTGATATCATGAATGAAATTGCCCATGTTTTTACCAAAATCATTATACTTCATCGCATAATAATTGCCTAGTTTACTTTTGCCCGTGATCAATTCCAGTTGGTTGAATTCCATTTTTTCGGGCGTAAACTTTAGTTTCGCTTCCAGCTTTTTAACTTCAAAGCCGCTTCTTTCTTTTGTGCCGAGCAGTAGTTCGGCGGAAAGGGTATCCTTTTCAAAATGCACATGATTTAATACACCGGTGATATTGGCAAAACGAAGATGCTGCCCATCAAACCTCCCTGGATAAGCCAGCCTTTCCGTTTCCACTTCATTATTGAAAACGCCGTTGGTAACATGGATGCTATTTACATTCAACACCCATCCTGCATTGTTCCATCGATAGGGCCCGGGCTTCGCATTGGGGTTGATGATTTTTTTTGCGATCATCGAATCAGGCCTTCTCCCTCTGTAATCTTCCATGGAGTATACCGGTTCATCCAGGGTAAGCGTATTTAGGTTGATTTGCTTTTTTGTGAAATTGACATCATCTGCATAGAGGTCTAACTTTTTAACCGCTACCCTCATATTCTTTCCAACCCATTTGTCGATTTGGTTAAACTGGATATTGGTAAACTGGAAGATCTTAATGTCAAACTCAATCCCTCCTTTTTTCTTCGCCGAAGAGTCTGCAGGGCCGGCAAAGTAATCTACAAGAAACTGGTAATTCCAAGCAGAATCCGTGCGCTGCATATTTACAACGGCATCATCCAGGGCCACATATTTAAGGGTGGCTTTGTCTTTTAGAAAGAACCAATCGGTAATATTCACCCTTGCATCTCCTGCGAATAACAGCGTGTCTTTTTTCTGGTCTTCCACCAGAAGGCCTTTCATTGCCATTTTATCAAAAAAATGATAATTGATATGTTGCACACTTACCTTGGCATGAAGCTTATCGGAAAGGGCATGAGTTACCTTACTCACAAGAAAATTTTGGACAAAGGTCAATTGTACAATCCCTCCTATAAAAATGACGAAGAGCAGCAGTGTTAGAAAAAACCAAACCTTTTGAATTGCTTTTTTGAAGATGAATACCCAGGCGAAAAACCAGCTAAAGATGAGAATAAGAAACAGCCAATTGGAGTAGCCCGGAAGAATATAAAAAAACAGGATAGCAAGCGCCGACCAAAAAATCAGTATAAGAGAAACCCATTTTAATATGTTCAGGATTTTGCGCAGGGTGTATTCCAATTATTGTAAAAATAGCGTATCGCTGCCTAAGTGCAAATTCGATACCAAATCTACACTAATATGATTTTTATGATTTTTATGATTGTTATGATTATCAGTATTTGGAATTGATATTTTTCTTTTCATTCGATATATTCATTTGCAATCACAGCAATCACAAAAATCAAAGAAATCATAGTCAAGACAACAGCTATCACAGTCAATACCCATCCGCACTATCATCCCCGCGCTTATCCGCAATCGCTGTAACTGGCTTTGCAGTACCCGGTTTAATTTCAATTAATTCGGTTCGGCCGATATTGCCAATTTTCACCACTTTATAGCCCATAGCTTCCAGTCGTGCAATGGCAGATACATCAAAATCGTCTTCCACGTCGATCTCATCCGGCAACCATTGGTGATGAAATTTCGGTTTGTTCACGGCATCTTCGGGTGACATTTTGTAATCGATCATATTTACCAGGGATTGAATAACGCTGGTCGGAATAGTAGTGCCGCCGGGCGTACCCACAACCAGCCAGGGACGATTATTTTTAAGAACGATCGTTGGAGTCATACTGCTCAGCATTCTTTTTCCGGGTGCAATGGCGTTAGCTTCTGCACCCACGGCACCATACATATTAGGCACTCCTGGCTTTACACTAAAATCATCCATCTCATTATTTAAAAGAAATCCTGCACCACTTACCACTGTTTTGCTGCCGTACGAACCATTAAGCGTGGTAGTAACAGAAACTGCATTTCCGTCCGCATCAATAACGCTTAAATGGGTGGTTTCCTTGCTTTCTTCGGCGATGCCTTCCTTGGTAGCTTCACTATTGCCTGCATGGCCGGGCGTAAAATCTTTCATCCTATCCTGCAGGTAGTCATCGCTCACCAACGATTTTACAGGCACTTTCACAAAATCAGCATCGCCTAAATATTTGGCCCTATCGGCAAAGGCCCGCCTTTCTGCCTCCGTTAGCAGCTGTACACTTTCCGGTGATTGAAATTTCATTGACCCGATATTCCGGCTTTCAATCATTTTTAATACCTGCTGTAAAATAATGCCACCACTGCTGGGCAAAGGCATGGATACCACGTGATAACCCCGATAATTAAATTCAAGGGCCGTTCGCTCCTTTGCCCGGTAATTTTTCAGATCATCATAATTAATGATGCCCTTTCCCTTCACCATCTCGGCCACGATCAGTTTGGCGGTAGGGCCTTCATAAAATCCTTTTGCTCCATTGTCCCTTACCCGCTTCAAAGTATTGGCCAGGTCTTTTTGCACCAGCGTATCGCCTGCTTTCCAGTCTGTTTCTTTTACGAAAACCGGCATGGAAGTATTTAGCTGGATAAATTCATTTTTGCGCCTGCTGAAATCCTTCGCCTGCGAAGCCGTTATTGCAAAGCCTTTCTCTGCGAGATCAATAGCCGGCTGGATGAGTTGCTTAAAGGGAAGCTTAGCATATCTCATTGAAGCGAAAATGCCGGCAATTGTGCCGGGCACCCCGCTGGCGAGATGGCCTTCCTGCGATAAATGCATTTGTGGGTTGCCGTTTGCATCCAGGTACATGTCGCGGCTTGATTTTGCCGGCGCTGTTTCACGGTAATCGATGGTAGTGTTCTTGCCGTTTTTTAGGTGTGCTACAAAAAAGCCTCCGCCTCCGATATTTCCTGCGCCGGGATACACCACTGCCAGCGCAAGTTGTGTAGCAATAGCAGCATCCACGGCGTTGCCACCTTGCATCAAAATATTCACGCCTACCTTACTTGCCAGCGGGTGAGCAGATACCACGGCACCCTTACCGCAACTGACCTTTTTTTGAATATTGTATTTGAACGGATTGATCTTTTGCGCCCCTGATTGTAATCCATCCACCATCAAAATAACCAGCCCGGTAATACATATTGATTTAAACCCCATACCTGATATTTTGATCTAAAATTACTTATTTGAAGGTATTTATTTGTAAATTTGAAATAACCATCAACTAAAATCTACTTTATGAGAAAAATTATTCTGCTTTGCGGCATAATTATGCCAATTTGGGTATTCTCCCAAAAAACAATTACCGGTAAAGTATTTGACGCCACCACCAACGAGCCACTGGTTTCCGCGTCCGTTGTGGCCAGGGGAAGTAATGAAGGTGTGGTAACTGGACCCGACGGGAGTTTCACATTAAAAGTTCCCGGCAATGTGAAGTCAGTACTTATAACCTATGTCGGTTATGAAATGCATTCCATTAAGGTTGACGGACCGGCAACTAATTTTTCCATTGGACTAAAACCTTCAGTAGATGAAATTCAAATAACGGTGATCGGTTCAAGAAATTTGTCCCGTACAAAAGTTCAAACCCCTGTGCCGGTAGATGTGATACCGGTGGCTACCATGGCAAAGGAAGTTGGACAAATAGATCTGAACCAGCTGCTCACTTTTTCTGCCCCATCTTTCCAGTCGAGCCGGCAAACGGTTTCTGACGGAACCGATCATGTGGATCCGGCGCAACTGAGAGGCCTCGGCAGCGACCAGATACTAGTGTTGGTGAATGGCAAAAGACGTCACCAATCTGCATTAGTAAATGTAAACGGAACGGTTAACCGCGGACAAGTGGGAACCGATCTCAACACCATTCCTGTTTCTTCCATTGAAAGGGTAGAAGTATTAAGGGATGGCGCCGCAGCTCAATACGGATCAGATGCAATAGCAGGTGTGATCAATATTGTGCTGAAAAACACTACCAACACCCTGAGTGGAAACATTTCGTACGGAGAAAATATTTCCAGCTATCCAAAGAATTATGCTTTTGGTAAACTAAATAATTCTTCACCAAAAGAGGTGAGTGTGCATGACGGAGGGGCCTTCCAGGCAGGATTGAATTATGGCATCGATCTCAATAAAAAAGGATTTATAAACCTTACGGGAGAATATTCCTTAAGAAATAGGTCTAACCGCGCCGGCACATATACCGGCGCTGTATATGCGAATGTAAACGGAGTTAACAAAGATGATTCAATTCTGAGCGCCCGTGGATTAACAAGGGATAATTTTGATATGCGCATTGGAAATTCACGCATTTCAAGTGGCGCATTCATTTTGAACGCCGGCTATAATTTGAGTAATAATTGGAAGCTTAAAGTGTTTGGGGGATATAGTCAAAAAAGTGGTGAAGCTGCCGGGGTATTCCGCTATCCTTCTGCCATCAGTACGGCTGCTACCATTTATGCTCCTCAAACCTTTGCGCTTTATCCAAATGGATTTTTGCCCCTCATCAAAACGGATATAAAAGATTACTCTTTTTCAGTTGGACTGGAGGGCAAACTCGGCAAATGGAACGCCAGTTTATCCAATACCCTCGGAGTAAATAATTTCGATTTCAACGTGGATAATTCTATCAACTACACCCAATTTGCCGTATCTACCGGCACACCACAAACCAAGTTTAACGCGGGCGGGTTGAAATTTTTGCAAAATACCGTCAACGCAGATATTACCCGCAATTTTGATGTGCTGCAAGGGCTCAATGTGGCTTATGGAGCTGAGCTAAGGATCGATCAATATGCACAGCATGCCGGTGAGGAAGCATCCTACAAAAATTATAACACCAACTCTGGGGCCGCGGCAGGAGCACAGGTATTCGCTGGTTTCATCCCGGCTTATGCAAATAAGCATTCAAGAAATAATATTGGTTTGTATGTTGACTTAGAGCAGGATTTTACAAAAAAATGGCTGGTTGAAATGGCGCTGCGCTTTGAAAACTATTCAGATTTTGGAAGCACCCTTAATTACAAGGTAGCCACGCGTTATAAAATAAGTGACCACTTTACTGTAAGAGGAGCATCTTCCAGTGGTTTCAGGGCGCCTTCCATGCAGCAAAAGTATTATGCAAAAACCAACACTTTATTTGTATCAACTTCTTCTGGCCTGGTTGCTACAGAAAGCGGCACTTTTACCAACGACAGCAAACCGGCGGAGATACTGGGCATTCCAAAGTTGAAAGAAGAAACTTCACAAAATTACTCCGTTGGATTTACTACTTCTCCGGTAAGAGGGTTGGAAATTACGGTAGATGGCTACCTGATCAATATTAAAAATAGGATCATTCTTACCAACAATTTTACCGGCGGAACCAATGCTACTTTAACCCAGTTACTGAAAGACAATGGCGCCACTACAGCAAACTTTTTCACCAATGCGATCGATACCCGTGCCAAAGGACTCGAGGCAGTGGTAAGCTATCGAACAAGTTTTGCTGATGAAAATAAGCTTCGCTTTACACTTGCCGCCACCTTCATAAAAAACGAAGTAATAAAAGGAGCTGATGGCAAACCGGTTATCAAAGCGTCTGACATCTTAGTTAATTCGGGGCAACTGGCAAATTACTTTAACCGCGAAGACCAGAGCAGGATTGAAGTTGCCAATCCCACTTCAAAGGGCAATTTTACCATCAACTATAATCACAGGAAACTCGGTGTAATGTTGAGGCTGGCTTATTTTGGAAAGGTAACTTATCTTGATCCAAGTATCAATCCTGCTAATCCAACGGCTTTTCCTGTAAATGCATTTACAGGCCAAAAGGAAACACTCGATCAGGAGTTTAGCCCTAAAACAGTTACTGATCTGTCTGTGAGCTACGACCTTACAAAGGATTTCACGCTAACGCTTGGATCTAACAATATTTTCGATACTTACCAGGATAAACATACACACAGCGGGAATGTATCATCTGGTAGATTTATTTACAGCAGGAGAGTGCAGCAAATGGGCTTTAATGGAAGATATGTTTTTGCAAGGGTTTCATTTAATATTGCCCCCGGCCGTTAATGAAATATTAATTGTTCATCCATTTTTAACCCCCGTTCAATAGCCGTGATCGGGGGTTAATATTGTACGGGCAACATAAAAGCTTCACCAGCCACTAAACAGTTACGACAAGGGGGCGTAATGGAAAACCGAAAGAAAATACAATGATCACCCTACCCTATGCAAATGGATTAAAAAGTTAAAGGCATCAAGAACCCCCCTTGGGGGGCAGGGGGCCGATTAATTCTTATCTTCCCATTTTATTTTAATTTTCATTTTGTTTATGAAGCAATTGTCATCATTTATTTTCGGGGTTGTCATTTTTTGCCTTCCTGCTTTTGGACAGCAAATTAAAAGTCCGGATGAATTTTTAGGTTACCAGTTGGGTGAAAAATTTACTCCTCATCATAAAATTGTCAGCTACTTTCAACAGGCGGCCGCTGCCAAACCACAGATGATGAAACTGCAGCAGTATGGCGAAACCAGTGAAGGGCGGCCTTTGTTACTGGCATTGATCGCCTCAGAAGAAAATCTGCCCAAACTGGAAGAAATCAGGAAAAATAATCTTCGTTTAACCGGTATGTTGAATGATAAGCCGGGCGATATAACTGCTCCGGCCATTGTGTGGCTCAGCTATAATGTACATGGCAATGAAACCAGCAGCAGTGAAGTGGCTATGAAAACATTGTTTGAACTGCTTAACCCCGCTAACGCACAAACGAAGGAATACCTAAAAAATATAATAGTTATCATTGACCCTTGTATTAATCCTGACGGGCGTGACCGATATGTAAACTGGTTTATGCAAATGGAAGGAAAAGACGCCAACCCCGATCGCAATGGCAGGGAACACAGTGAACCCTGGCCAGGTGGAAGATACAACCACTACAATTTTGATCTCAACAGAGATTGGGCCTGGCAAACCCAGGTGGAAACACAGCAACGGATGATACAATACAACCGGTGGATGCCCCAGGTGCACAGCGATTACCATGAGCAAAGTTTTAATAGCCCCTATTATTTTGCCCCCGCAGCAGAGCCGTATCATGAAGTGATTACTCCCTGGCAGCGAAATTTCCAGGTGGTGGTCGGAAAAAACAATGCTAAGTATTTTGATGAAAAAGGATGGCTGTATTTTACCAAGGAAGTGTTTGATTTGTTTTACCCTTCCTATGGGGATACCTATCCGCTGTATAATGGAAGTATCGGGATGACTTTTGAACAGGGTGGCGGTGGCCGGGCTGGCTCTGCCGTGGTAATTGCCAATGGAGATACGCTAACACTTAAAGACAGGATCGCCCATCATTTTACCACCAGTATGAGCACCCTTGAAATCGCATCAAAAAATACAGCTGGTTTGGTAAAAGAATTTAAACGCTTTTTTGAAGACAGTAAAAATAATGGTGTTGGAGAATACAAATCTTTTGTAATAAAAGATGATGGTACCAATAAGATGAATGCCTTCAAGCATTTGCTTGAGATGAACGGCATCACCTATGGTACTGCTGGCAGCGCTTCTTTAAAAGGATTTAATTATTTTACAGGGAAAGAAGAATCCTTCACAACTGCCAATAGCCTGGTGGTAAGTACTTACCAGCCAAAAGGGGTACTGGCAAAGGTTTTGTTTGAACCTCGTTCTAAACTGATTGATTCAGCAACCTATGATATTACGGCCTGGGCGTTGCCGTATGTGTATGGACTGCAGGCGTACGCAGTTAAGGAGAAAGTGGCTGTAACTAATTATATAAGCAAGGCAGTAGATCACTCCATTCCTGCAACGTCCTATGGTTACCTCGTGCGCTATGCTTCTTTTGAAGACGCGAAGTTTTTAGCGGCGATTGTGAAAGCGGGCATTCGGGTCAGGTATGCTGAAAAAGATTTCAGCTTTAATGGAGCAGTGTTCAAAAGGGGTGCGATGATCATTCTTAAAAAAGGAAATGAAGGAAAGATGGAAGCGTTTGCAAAAGCTGCTGAACAATTTGATGTGAGTATTGCGCCCATTTCATCCGGGTTTGTAGAAGCGGGGGCTGATTTTGGAAGTGATAAGGTGCATTATATCACCCAGCCAAGGGTGGCAATGCTAACAGGAAAAGGCGTAGATGCGAGTGCGGCGGGAGAGGTTTGGTTTTTGTTTGACCAGCAATTGAATTATCCCATTACGCTCATCAATGCAGAAGAAACCGGAACGGTAGATTGGAAGAATATTGATGTACTTATTTTACCCAACGGAAAATACAAATTCCTAACGGATAAAGATGGCGATAAAGACCTGAAGACATGGGTGAGGCAGGGAGGTAAATTGATTGCTATGGAAAATGCAGTGGCGCAAATGGCTGCCGGTGATTGGAATATCAAAGTAAAAAAGAATGAAGAAGAAAAGAAGGAAGATAAACCACTGGCTTATAGCGAAATTAAAAAGTTTGAGGAGAGTGAACATCGGGGTATTATGAGCAATATCGCCGGTGCTATTTATAAAATTGAATTAGACAATTCACATCCCCTGGCACTTGGTTTCCCCAATTATTTTTATAACCTGAAACAGGATGCTAATATGTACGAGTATTTAAAAGATGGTTGGAATGTAGGCATCATAAAAAAGGACAGCTATACAGCAGGTTTTGTGGGCACCAATCTTAAAGAGAAGATCAAAGAGGGATTATCAATCGGGGTGCAGGATTATGGTAGGGGAAGTGTCGTTTATCTTGCAGATAATCCAATCTTTCGCTGCTTTTGGGAAAATGGAAAAATGCTGTTTGCCAATGCCGTTTTTTTGGTGGGACAATAGCAGGTAAAATTATCTTCTATAGATTGATCGATTGATTCAACCAGCAAAAACTCAATTTTTTCCCTGACCATTGCGCCAAATTTTAACCATCCCTATGGATTCGGTACGCACTTCAAAACTTAAATTATTTGTTAAACTTACAAGTGATATCAACAGTAAGTCTTTTATTATAAGCCATATTGGCTCATTTAGCCATTAACTTACATTCGTTAATCAAATTTATCTATGCGCAAAGCTTTACTTGTTTTTATTATTGTAATTATTTCCCTTTCTGCCTTCGCCCAAACTCCAAAAACATATACTTCATCAGAAATTTTATTGCAGATCAAAAAACTGAATGTATTGAATTCGGTTTTGTACATCGCTGCACATCCGGATGATGAAAATACAAGGTTGCTGGCTTATCTCGCAAATGAAAAATTGTACCGCACGGGCTACCTGAGTTTAACGAGGGGAGATGGAGGGCAAAATTTAATTGGAGATGAACAGGGGATCGACCTGGGCTTAATCCGTACGCAGGAATTGTTATCAGCCCGCAGAATCGATGGCGCAGAACAATTTTTTACCCGTGCTTACGATTTTGGTTTTTGCAAAACTTCAGAAGAGGCGCTTAAAACATGGGGGCACGATAAAATTTTGAGTGACGTGGTATGGGTGATCAGGAAGTTTAGGCCCGATGTCATCATCACCCGTTTTCCCCCGGATAGCAGGGCGGGTCATGGGCATCACGCAGCTTCGGCGATACTGGCCAGGGAAGCTTTTGATGCAGCAGCGGATGCTACAAAATTCCCGGAACAATTATCACAAGGCGTAACAGCTTGGCAGGCCAAACGGATTGTATGGAACACTTTCAATTTTGGTAATACCAACACCACTGCCGAAGACCAGTTCAAACTGGATGTGGGTAATTACAATCCATTACTGGGAAAAGGGTATGGCGAAATGGCTGCCCTCAGCCGTAGCCAGCACAAAAGCCAGGGATTTGGCGTAGCAGCGCAACGGGGTACGGCGATTGAATATTTTTCAGCGGTAAAGGGCGATAAACCAATGAACGATCTCATGGAAGGAGTTGAGACGGGCTGGGGTAGAATGGATAAACCAGCGTTGACTGATTCAGTGAATGCCATCATCAGCAATTTTGATCCGCAACATCCTGAAAAGTCAATCGGGTCATTGATCAGTTTAAAGCGAACAGTTGACCAGTTGCCGGATTCAATTACCAGCACACTTCGCAGTTTTGGTACTTCACAACAAGAAAAATCACGCAACTACCTGGATAGACAGCGGCTTGATCCGCGGTATCAAAACAATCAATTCTGGAGAAACAGTAAGGATTTTTTTATTGATAAATTGATAGAAAATGCAGGCGGTTTGTTCATGGAAGCTACTGCCAGTCAACAGCTGAATGTTATTGGCGACAGTATGAAAATAAACCTCGTTTTCAACAACAGGATGGGTATTGCCATTGACAGGGCAATGGTATCCGTTATGGGCAATAATTATACTTTTGACAATATCCAAACGAATGAAAATAAAACGAATAGTATCACCATTCCTATCAGTGATATTACACCGGCCTCACAGCCTTATTGGCTCGAAAAAGGATTGGAGAAAGGAAACGGCAGTTTTGATGTAAGCAATCAATCGCTGATCGGTGTAGCGGAAAATTATGATTATACGGCTAATTTCCAGGTGACCATTGCTGGTAAAGTATATAACTTCTTTAGACCCATTTTATTCAAATATACTGATCCGGTAAAAGGAGAATTATATCAGCCCATCCAGGTTGTAAATCCTGTTTTTGTAAACAGCAAACAACATTTGATCATCTTTAAAAATGATGATAAAAATCTAAAGAAAAATATCGGCTTCACACTACAGTTTAACGCTAAGCTGGCGGATACAGCAAAATTCAAGTACACGTGGAACGGTTATACCCGCACACTGTTTGATTCATTGGTAAATGTTTCAAAGGCAGAAGTAAGAAGTATCAATGTGCAACTAAACAGTAATTCGTTAAAGAAGGATTCAAAAGAATATTTGGGTGGACAATTTTCTGCAAAGCCATTTAAAAATGACCAGTTTCTTTCACTCACCAAAATTAAGTACGACCATATCCCCGATATATTTTACAATTATTATGACAGGGTAACCCTATTGAAAATGGATCTTAAAATTGCGGGTAAACTGGTAGGTTATATCCCGGGAGCCGGTGATAAGGTGCCTGAGGCGTTAACTGAAATGGGATACAAAGTGGTGATGCTTTCAGAAAAGGATATCAGGGGAGGAAACCTGCAACAGTATGATGCAATTGTAGCTGGTGTAAGAGCATACAACGTGAACGAATGGCTGAATAATAGTTACAATTCATTGATGCAATATGTATACGATGGCGGTATATTACTGGCACAATACAATACCAGTAACCAAATCGGTCCGGTAAAAGCAAAGATTTCTCCTTATCCGTTTACGATCAGTCGTAACCGGGTAACGGATGAAAATGCCACCGTTCATTTCTTATTGCCAGAACATCCCGCATTAAATTATCCTAATAAAATTACCCAGCAGGATTTTGAAGGATGGATACAGGAACGCAGTATTTACAATGCAGAAAAAGCAGACAGCAGCTACCAACGGATTTTGAGTATGAAAGATCCCGGCGAAGAAGAGCAGGATGGCAGTTTGATCATAGCCAATTATGGGAAAGGGAGATTTGTGTATACAGGCCTTGTTTTTTTTAGGGAATTGCCAACTGGAGTGCCGGGTGCATATCGCTTGTTTGCAAATTTGATCGCGGTAGGAAAGGCTAATGCTGTGAACAATGCTAAGCCGGGTAAAAAGGTAAATACACTAAAAAGTAAATAACGGAACGAGGGCCAATGAAAAAATTCACTTCACCTTAAATGTCTTTACGACAAAAGAAATGAAAGACGAAAAATCTTATTGGAACAAATGGTACATCGGTGTATTCGGTTTCCTGCTGTTACAAGTGGTTTTGTATTATTGTGTCACCAACTATTATAAATAAAGATTGCCAATGCTATTGCCTGAATTCATTCTTTCGTTTAACATCTATGTGCCTGCTCCGGAATTATCGTTTCAACGGTACAATGGGATTTGGTTAAATATGCCAGGATATGAGTAAAATCGACTGGGTCATATTAATTACCACCTTGACTGGCATCATTATTTATGGCATTTATAAAAGCCGTACCACAAAAGACCTCGATGGATATTTTCTGAGTAACCGTACCATGCCCTGGTACCTGGTACTGTTAAGCATTATGGGCACACAGGCAAGCGCAGTTACTTTTTTAAGCGCACCCGGACAGGCATATACCGACGGGATGCGTTTTGTACAGTACTACTTCGGGCTTCCAATCGCAATGATATTTATTTGTATCTTCTTTGTGCCGGTTTTCAGAAAATTTAAAGTGTACACTGCCTACGAATTTTTGGAAGACAGGTTCGACCTGAAAACACGTTCGCTTACTTCAGCCTTATTCCTGGTGTCACGCGGATTATCTACCGGCATCAGCATCTACGCTCCTTCTATTATTTTAAGTTCGCTCCTTGGCTGGAACATCTATTATACTAATCTTGTGATGGGCGGGTTACTCATTATTTATACCATCAGTGGTGGTGCTAAAGCAGTCGCCTACACGCAGCAATTGCAACTGATCATCATCATAGCCGGTATGTTCCTGGCAGGCTATATGGTGGTTGTATTACTTCCCGAAGGAATTGGTTTTTCTTCTGCAATAAAGATGGCCGGTAATCACGGCAAAATGAATATCATCACCAGCGGTGTAACCAATCAGCATTTTGACTGGAAGGATAAATACAATATCTGGAGCGGGGTGATTGGAGGCTTTTTTCTTGCACTAAGCTATTTTGGGGCCGACCAGAGCCAGGTTGGCCGGTATCTTACCGCCAGCAGTGATAAGGAAAGCAAGATTGGCTTGTTGACGAACGGGCTGGTGAAAGTACCGATGCAGTTGTTGATCTTGTTAGTGGGCATCCTGGTATTTTCATTTTACCAATATCATAAAGCGCCCGTGTATTTTGATTCAGCAAAAGTGATTGTGGCAAAAAAAACCATTTATAAAGACTCATTGATCAGCCTTGAACAGCAATACAATAAAGCGCTGGTTGCAAATGACCAGGTAAATACCACGGCTTTGAGGGCGCAGTACAAAACTGTTTTAAAGAAAGCCATTCCCGGTGATGATGCGAACGATACTAATTTTATATTTCTCCGCTTTGTGATCGATAACCTGCCACGCGGGCTGATTGGTTTATTGATTGCCGTAATTTTTTTGGCAGCATGGGGAAGTATCGCAGCAGCACTCAACTCGCTCGCATCCTGTACGGTGGTGGACTTTCACAAAAAGTTTATCAATAAAAACTGCACAGAAGCAAAGGACTATAGCATTTCAAAATGGTACTCATTTGGTTGGGGTGCTTTTTCCATTATAGTAGCCATGTTCGCTCATAATGTCGGCAACAGCCTGATCGAAGCTGTTAATATTCTTGGGTCATTATTTTATGGGGTGATCCTCGGTATTTTCCTGGTCGCATTCTGGATTAAATGGATCAAAGGCAATGCTGTTTTTATGGCGGCGGTGGTGGCTGAGTTATTGGTGATATTGGTTTATATACTTGATATCGTTTCTTTTTTGTGGCTAAATGTTATAGGCGCCTTATTGGTGATCCTGATAAGTTTGTTTTTGCAGTCGGTACTTCCCCGTGCAAAAAGCAGTATTGTCCAGGCGTAGGGCCATAAGGCGAGCTGAAAATATTTCATTCAAAAAAAGAAAAGGTTTTTTTCCGGGTGACCGGTCAAAATAGAAGCAGAGTTACTTCTCCGTATTACTGGGTTCACCTGTTTCTTTTGTTCAATTCCTTTTGCAATTTTTCGTTCATTTTTATATAATCTTCATTCTTAGCTTCCTTTGAAAAAGCCATTGAGGTTTCTGAGCTTTTTTTTGCGCCCGCAATATCTCCCATTTCCTTTTGGATTTTGGCCTTATACAATAACATCCAGTATGCCTTGGGACGGGCGTCAATCGCTTTATTTGTATTTTCCAGCGCCTTGCTTAGATTTTTATCATATTCAAAATAAAATTGAGCCGCCTGCCAGTAAGGTTTATTATCTGTAAGCATAGCCGCATCTATCTGTCTCCTTAATTTATCTTTAAAGTTGGTGGAGATTGGTATCACGATTAATTTCTTCTCCCACAATAAATGCAATTCGCAGGTCTCTGGCCGCACCTCAGCAAATTCAATGGTAAATGACTCTGTCTTGTTTTTTGTTTTTATGGGCTCTATAAAAAAACTCACCACGTCTTCCGATTCCTTGTATCCTTCGACTCCTATGTTTTTGATTCCCCGGTTAATAATCACCTGCCAGTTTTCTTCTCCGGGAATGGTGTATAGAACGTATTTTCCGGAATCTATTTTTCTCCCGTAAATCTCCACCGGTTCGGAAAAGGATATCCTGGTAGCCGCATTGTCGCCCGTGCGCCACAATTTACCATAGGGCACCAGGTCACCAAAAACCCTGTGTCCTTTTGCAGCCGGACGGGAATAGGCAACCTCGATATTTCCCAGTCCAAATTCCTGCCGGATAGTTTGCAGGGGTGATGCAGCCGGTAATTTTACCTGCGCTTTTGTGTCATTAAAAATAAAAAGGGCAATCGCCGCACAAATAAAAAGCAATCGTTTCATATGCCTGTTTTTTTTACAAATATAGCCGATAGCCTTTCAGCATAAGAAGATGCGTAACTGCTTTCTAAGTTCATCCCGGGGCCACGGCTCAGAAAGAGCAGTTTATCTGATGATAGAAATGATCTTTCAAGCTAATTGAACAACCGACTAGCCTGAATGTAATACAGGTTTTTATCCTTTAAATTAATTACTTAGGGATAGCTAAAAAAGTCAGGGGGAAAGTTAATTTCAAAATGTTGAAATAAGCGCTGCTACGACTACCTCCTTTGACACTGCCGCCAGGACACAGTTTTTTTGTAAGTCGGCTGGACGGCCTTACACATAATTATTTTAAAAGCCATTCAAACCATCAGTATCCAGGAACCCTCCTTTGGAGGGCAGGGAGGCCGTATCAAAATCTCACCTTCACTTTACCGGTCGCCTTATCACCTTTTTTAATTTTCCACCGCGGACCTTCTTTGATTGCCCGCAAGGCGGCTTCATCGCAGTCATTGCAGAGTGACTTGTCGATTTTTATATTGGAAAGAACTCCATTACGCTGCACATCAAAGGAAACCTCTACTTCGCCATGAATTTTTTTGTCGATGATTTCATTCGAGAGCGACAGGTTATTGGCAAGATACCTATCATAATTATCCCATCCATCCGCTGGCTCTACATTGATAAGGGTATCCGCAACCAGCACCGATCTCCGCGTTTTATTATATGCATTGAATTTGCCGCTTACCATGGTTTTCTCCTTTAAAGCGAGTTCATCTTCCGCAAGTACGATTTTGTTTGGGGTTACATCGCTCCGCAAGGTGAAATTGCGGCTGATATATCCTGCAGATTTTATCTCAACAGTCAGCAAGGAGTCCGGTGATACCAACCTGAAGTTCCCTTTGGCATCTGCATAAGTTCCAAAGTGTTCATTAGAAATACTAATATTGGCAAATGGCAATGGACTTCCATCCTGTCCAATCACCTGGGCCGAAAACCTGCGGGTAAAATCAGGTGCGTCTTTTTTTGATTTTTCTGTTTCTTTAGATGATTGCCGGGCGATTTCGTTGTTTTTTAGAACAGATGTTTCCAACGCATTTTGGCTGGTGGGTGTAGTATTGCTGCTAGCGAAATCTCTTTGTGCCTTCAGTTGATCGTCTACATATCCGCCGCCTGCAACTGTAATTTCTTCCTTTTTTTCTGCCTTCCCGGGTCGATAAATAAAGGTGCTATCAGCCATAGGTCTGATGGTTGCGCTTGGTTTCGGGACTTGTTTCTCCCGGCGGGTTACCACTTTCGGAGTATTAATAGAAGTTGTTTCTGTAGCGACGACGCTATCGGTGTGCGATCCGGTAACACCGGTAACAGAATCACTTTTAGAAGAAATCACCGCAAGCGGCTTGTTTGAGGCAGGTTCTTTATTGGTGAGCAAATAGGTAACCGCTACACCGCCGAAAATGAACAATATAACCGCGGCCAATTTTAATATTCTATAGACTGGTGCGGCTTTCATCGGAATTACTTTCGCAGGAGGGCCCTTTAAAAATTTATCCTTCAGTAAGAGCAATGTTTCATCCCATTCTTTTTCCTGCATGCCCTCGTATCCTTCCATTGCTTCGGCCAAAAAAGCATCCTCCAGCGCAGCTTTCTCCATGGCATGCATCTCTGCAGGCGACAAATTGCCTGAAAAATATTTTTGAATATCTTCAGCAGAGTAGATGATATGTGTTTTTTCCGAATCCATTTATCTCGGCTTTCAGCGATAACCAGCTGCAAACCCTTGTCATTTTATTTTGGTTTTAGCTCCCTGGCTTCGAGGCAAAGTTTTAAATTGCGTTTCCCGTTCTGAATATAACTTCTCACCTTGTTCCATTCATATCCGGTGATTTCTGCAATCTCATTGTAACACTTTTTTTGTACAAAAAACAATTGAATGCTATGCTTTTGATCATCCGGCAGTGTCTCTATACATTCTTCCAGCTGAACAAAACTGGCTTCCTTTTCCAGTGCCTCATTGGATAGATGTGTTATTGGTTCGGATTGCATAAAATCGGCATTGAATTCAGTTGTTTTTATGTTCCGCGGACTTCTCATTTGCATCAGGCAGTAATTTCGTGCCAACACATGCAGCCATCCTTTGAAATTACCAACCTCATGTTGTTTCAATTTGCTGTGCAGTTCTTCAAATATATCCATCACAGCATCCTTGCTTCGCTCAACATCCTTAAAATATTTGAGGCACACACCAAAAATCAGGTCCATATACCGCTGGTAAAGCGTGCTCAAATGGTTAATGTCGCCGTCTTCTTTGAAAGCGGCTACCAGGTCTTTATCCGGCAACTCGCCGGTTGATATGTTCTTTAAAAAAGTCAAGTGTGCTTTCGGTGAATGGCTGAAGTTTAAGTTAAAAATTTATAGTACAGATGATGAATTTTCCTTCAATGGCATGTTAATTTATTGGCCAAGCAGAAGTGCTGCTATGGACTTCACAGGCGTCGCACTGTTGTACAGCATATCTTTATTGAGCGTGGAAGCAGCGGCTACTCAAAATACACTTTCACCGTTTGATAAAAAAGCCTGTTATTAAGGTATTGGTGTTGGGCCTGGTTTTGTTTTTCCGAAAATCCCTGTAAGCCAAAAAGACCGGCGGCATTTCCTTTATTAATGGCAATTTCAAGATAAGCCGCCGAATTAAACAGTGCTAATTTTTCTCCTTCCTGCACATCTGCATAAGTGTCGCTGATCCTGTCGATCACTTCATCTCTTTTAAAAACGATTTTAAAACTCCGGCCCCTGCGCTGTTCTTCAAATTCTTCGCGGGTGATATTTACAATTACATTCTCAAAATTATCGATAAAAATAATCTGCCCTTCCATCCAGTCATTGCCCAGCAAAGGCCTTAAAGGATTTTTTACCTGTATTGAAACGGCGCTGTCGCCCACCTGTTCAATGGTTTTGCCGTTGATAATTTCATTGAAGGCTTTGGAGAAAACGGTCGTACAATACAAAGTATTCTTCTGATGGTTTTTATCCAGGGTCAGTGCTACCACTTTCTGCGGCAATTCCTCCAAAATCATGGTCAGCAAACCATTGTCGGCGCAACCAATATAATGGCCGTTGTGTTCGGCAAGCAACAAATGCTCCGGCCTTTCATCAAATAAATTTACAAGAATGAGGTGGCAGGTACCTGTTGGAAAATTTTTAATGGCATTCCTGCAAACATAAGCTGCCTGCGGATAATTAAAAGGCGATAACTGGTGAGTAATATCAACAATAATGAATGAACCCGATGCCTGTAATACCTGGCCCTTTACTGCTCCCGTAAGAAAATCATGCTGGCAATATCAGAAGTAAGGGTAAGTATCGGCATTGTTGTGATGGATAAATTTAATTAATAAGTGATCGTGTTTTTGTTTCCTTATTAACTATTTGATCAGTTCCCCGTTTTTATAAAAGAATTTCTTTACAAGCCTGTCTGTCAATGAGGGAAAAAAACGATTCATAAGAACGGTTTGAATCCCGGTAAAAGACAGCACCATAGTCCGTTTTCTTTTTTCAATTGCGCGGATGATGTGAAGGGCACAATCCTGCGAGCTCATCAGGTCACGCTCATTCAGCGGACTTTCTCCCTGCGCATAACCTCTACTGTTGAGTGCGGCATTCCGTATATTGCTGCGGGTAAAGCCAGGGCACACCCACATCACATTTACACCGGTATCCAACAGTTCTGTGCGAACCGCCTCAAGCCACCCGTTCACAGCAAACTTAGAAGCAGAATAACCACTTCTTCCCGGCAATCCACGATATCCCGCCACAGAAGAAACACCCACAATGGTTCCTTTTCGTTCGATAATTGAGTTGAGCGCAAGTTTGGTACAATAAACCGTGCCAAAAAAATTAATATCCATTACTTTTTTTATCACGTCCACCTCTGCATCTTTCAAGAGGGCCCGCATACTGATTCCCGCATTATTGATCAGGATGTCGATGCCGCCGTAAGTTTCTATGGTTGAGTTAATAAAATATTTACAATCATCATAGCGGCTTACATCAGCAACGATGGCATGCAGCATATGATTTGAATATTGTACCTGCAGGTTGTATAATTTATCCTGGTTGCGGCCACAGGTAGCAATTTTTGCGCCCAGTGGTATCAATGCATCTACCAATGCCTTCCCGATTCCTTCACTTCCCCCCGTAATGGCCACCACTTTGTTTTTAAAAAAGTCACTCATATAATAAATTATAGGCAAAAATAAGTGAGTTCAGTGGCTGTTTATAAACAAACTTGATATAATCGGGTGGATATAAAGAAAAAGTTTTCTGAAATAGTTTGGCACTAAATGTTTTTGCCCTATTTTTGCACTCCGCAAGAAAAAAGGGTAATTTTAATCGCAGGATAGGAGCCCGGGTAACAGTGCATTCCGATCTTTATCGGGAATGTTCTGGAAAATGAAAAAGATTTTTTGAATTGGTAGCTCAGTTGGTAGAGCAATACACTTTTAATGTATGGGTCCTGGGTTCGAGTCCCAGCCAGTTCACATTTCAAAACAGGAAAGCCCGCAAACGTTGAGTTTGCGGGCTTTTTGCATTCTCGGGTTGCCATCAAATAATTCAGCAAATCGCGATAGAAATGTCGTCACGCGGGAGTTAGCATTAAAAAATAAAATCCCAACCTCCGGCATTTCTTCTTCACCTTTGGCAACCTGCTGTCATTAACTATTTTGGCATCTTACGGTCCCTACTAACAGTGCTTTATCAACTTTATTGGTTTTCTCAATAAAATGTTTTTTCATTCATCATATTGTAGCAGCTTGTTTTGGGATGGAAAAATAAAACGTGCTTCCTTTACCTGTTTCCGACTCAACCCATATTTTGCCGTTATGAATTTCCACAATTTTTTTGCAGATAGCCAGGCCGATACCCGTACCTGAATATTCAGTTTTGCTATGCAGGCGATGAAAAATATTGAAAATCTTATCAAAGAATTTCGGGTCAATGCCAATGCCATTATCCTTAACATAAAAAATATGATGAACCGTTTCTTCGGTACAACCTATTTCAATTTCGGGTTGTATGCCGTTATGGTATTTAATTGCATTATTGATAAGGTTTACAAACAACTGGCCAAAAAGTGTTTGATTGGTTGTAATAACCGGCATAGGCTTTAAGGTGATTACGGCCCGGCTGGTTTTAATGTTTTCTTCCAGTACCCGGGTGGTGTATTCCATTATCTGCATAAGATCAGTAGCAACAAAATCTTCCCTATTGGTACCCACCCTTGCATATTTCAACAGGTCCTGTATCAGTTGTCTCATCTTTTCGGATCCATCTACTGCGAAATGGATGTATTTTTTCGTGGTTTCATCCAGCTTTCCATCCATTCTTTTTTCCAGTAAATTTAAAAAGCTACTCACCATGCGCAGGGGTTCCTGCATATCGTGGGAGGCGATGTATGCAAAGCGCTCCAGTTCTGTGTTGGATACCTGCAACTCTGCCGCTTTTTTTTCGAGCATTTTATTCATTTGCTCAATATCCTCCTTCGCCTTTCTTATAAAGGTAATGTCGTGCACTCCACCTACCAGCATCTTACAAATCCCCTGGTCATTAAAAACAGGAGTAATGGTTGCAACACCTATTTTACGGCCCGCCGGGTAATTAGATATTTCTTCCCATTGAACGGTTTTCTTCTTTAAGATGGCCTTACGAAAATTATCCCGTACCATTGAGAGGGATGACTCCGGTATTACCTCGTTAACTAATTTACCCACTACCTGTTCTTTTGTTAGCCCGGTAGCAACAAGGAACGCTTTATTCACGGAAGTAAAATAGTGCTGATCATCTTCAACGGAAATAAGGAAAATAACATCTTTTGTGGTATTGTATATCAGTTCCAATTGTTGCCCATAGGCTTTAATGGCTTCCGCAGATTTTTTTTGTTCGGTAATATCCCGCGATACACTCAGAAGGGAAATAATCTGTCCGGTAGTGTTTTTTAGCGGAACAGCATGCGTTTCCAGCCATCGGTGAATGCCTTTTAACCCGGTTATTTCAAATTCCATTTCCCCGGAGATTCCTTTAAAAACATTTTGTATCAGCGCTTCATATGCTACACGATAAGGGGCATCAATGATATCCAAAATTGGTTTTCCTTTTAGCTGTTGCAGGTCATCAGCCTCAACCATAGCAAGCCCTGCATGATTCATTTCCTGGATGGCGCCATTTGCATCCAACAGGTTTACACAATCTGGTTCCACTTGAATTATTGTTCTGAGATAGTTTTCACTTTCGGCAAGAGCTATTTCCGCTTTTTTGCGTTTTGTAATATCCATCGAAAGAATGAAGAGGCCTTCGGGTACAGGCTGAATACTCAATTCAACCCATTCTCTGGCACCGTTCAGAAATGCAAATTCAGTTTCAAAAATTTCCGGGTTGCGTTCCTTCATACATCGACGCAGTACTTTAAAAAATTCCGGGTTTTCATTAACGGGGTATTTTTCCATTATGGTACAACCTGTCCATTCTTCATTCGGAAAATTGGCCTGCAGCAGCACAGTATTGTTTACAAAGAGGTACTTCCAGTCGTAGCCGATAACTTGTATACCTTCCTGCATGTTTTGAAGGAGGAACCTGTATTGTTGCTCTTTATCAATTACTTCCTTGGTTTTTTCCTCCACCTTTTTTTGCAATGCCTCGTTAAACTGGCTTATTTCAGCTTCCAGCGCTTTTCGGTGTGTAATGTTTGAGCGCAGGGCGAGGTATTGATAAGGTTTACCTTGTTCGTTCAGGAAAGGAACAATAGTGGTATCTACCCAATTAAAGGTTCCGTCTTTGGCTATGTTTTTTATTTCACCTCTCCACACTTTTCCGTTGGTAATCGTTTCCCACAGATCACGGATAAATTCTTTAGGGTGAAAGCCTGCATTGAGTATGCGAAAGTCCTGCCCGATTAATTCCTCTCTTTCATATTTTGAAATTTCACAGAAGTTGTCATTTACCTGTTTGATGATTCCATTTTCATCGGTAATGGCTACTATGGATGATTGATCCAGGGCGTATTTGTAATCTGAAATATCTTTTAAACTTTTTTGAAGGGCGGCTTCTACCTTGTTCCTATATTTTACGTTATTATAAATCAGTTTAACAGCAGCCAGCATTATCAAAAAAAAGATTACCTGGAACAAGGTGAAAATTCTCGTAGAATTGTAAATACGTTGTTCGTCATCGGTTTTTCGTTTTGCCAGCATTTGGTTCTCGTCCCGGCCAATGGCTGAGATGATTGATTGCACCTTGTTGGATAATAATTTCGCCTTGCCATTCAACATGATTTTTTGTGCCGCTTCAAATCCCTTATTCCTGCGGATGTTTACCAATTCCTTTTGATTGCTGATAAAAGCTTGCAAATATTTTTGAAGTGTATCAGTCCTCATTTGCTGACCGGTATGATCTTTTGGTATTGTAGTGAGGCGGCTAAGAATGTTGTGAATACTATCTGTGGCATTATCGATAAGCAACGGGTAGCTTTCTTCGCCGGTTATTATATATCCCCTTATGTCGCCCTGGATTTTATTGCACTGGGTATTCACCTGTTCTGTCATCAGTAATAGTTCATGGCTATGTTTCAGCCATTTGTACTTGTTAGCAGTTTGCTCATTATTTTTATTGATGGCAAAAAAGATGATGGTTCGAACCACGAATATCATTACAAAAAAACTTATTATTTTTTTCATGAAAGGAATCTGGAAATAACCAAGCCGCGAACTGAAAAAAATACCCAGGCAAAGCAAAATAAATAATATGGACGTGTTTAGTGCCATAGTACTTAGGTAAGGAATGGAGTCTAAAAAACTTGCGCCAAAAAGACGACTGAATGTTACCAATAGTGAAGCCGGAACCATCGCAACAAGGAAAACCTGTATTAGCCAGTGATATTTTTTTTCACCAAGCATGAGGAAAATAAAACCCAGTAGCGTAAAATGAATGGCAGTGATCACGCTCATCCGCCCGGGATAGGTGGTGTCAATAGTTTCCGGCCTTTCTTTCCAGAAAAATTCATCAATACCTGCGTTCCACCTCAGCAGGTATTCTGACAAATGCAACATGCCTGCAGCCAAAATAATCCATGCACAAACCGAAACTACTTTTTTCCGGGATTCGTCACCAGCAGATGTCTCCAGCATGTAAAAAGTAAAACCGCAAAGAATGAAGCAGATAGCAGTATTGAATTTCATACTGCTAATTCCAGGCAATACACTCGTCAAAGCAGGGATATTAAATATCCATCCGGCTAATACAAGAAATCCTATTGTAATGGTGATCAGGCTTATGCCTGTGGGGATAACGGTTGAATTTTTTTTCAAGGATTAAATTTTTCTTAGTGGATTGGCTATGTCTGCTTTTGCAGATATGATAACTATTTTGTATCGGAGGTTTGGCGTAAATAAATAATATGGCTTAAAATTATAATCAACGTAACCTCGTACCAATTGTCGGATAAATCATTGAGGGACGGTGACAGGCGAGTCATTAAATAGAATTGAGATAAGATGGATTGAATTTTAAAGAATTATAAAGTTATGGATTTTAGTATTTAGGACCAGCATTTTTAAATTTGATAGCCGGCCGGCAGTTCCTACAGAAGCCGGACCTTTCTTCCAGTCAGAAGCCCCCAAAAGGTAGCCAGGCAAGTATTGTAGGCATAAAGGTTTGATTAATTGCGTTTTAGATTAACTGATCACACATTTGATCAAATAATTTTTTCACCTTTTGTCTTCCTGATTTGTACTTTTTCAGGAAACTTTTTATAGTCAATCATCGCGGTTTACTGAGTACATCCAGTCATGACGTAAACAACCGTTTGAATAATATTAAGAATACGACAACATGGAAACCTGCTACACAGCCTGCTAATAACGGGGATCTGTCAACAATTTTGAGGATTATGAAGCCCAGGGAAATTTTTTTTAGAATAGATTAAGCTGGTTTATACCAATTAGATTTTTAGTGGAATTTTTTCCTCTTCATTCGATCAGTTTTCAAATCTTTTATCTGGAACAAGCCAAATGAGCGTTACCAATACATAGGACGAGAAACCAAGCAGCGGATGAATAAAGGATAAACCTATGCCCAACCCGTAAAATACCAGTGATAATTTTCCCTTCCGGTCATTTCCTAATGCTTCGGAAAATGCTGTACCTTTTCCATGCAGGTGCTTCAGGCAATGGGCAAGAATATATTAAGCAAAACCACACATCCAAAGTACACAGCCATATAAGGCAACGGGTATTGTGGTGAAATGATTTTCTCCCATCCATGCTGTGACAAAGGGAATAAGTGAAAGCCAAAAAAGCAAATGTGTATTGCTCCACAAAACGGTTCCGTTCACTTTTTGTGTTGCCTGGAACATGTGATGATGATTATTCCAATAGATGCCAATATTGATAAAACTTAAGATATAACTAAGCAGTACCGGCCACAATGGTTTTAGTGAATCGATGGTATCTGTATGCGGCGGCCTTAATTCCAACACCATGATGGTGATGATTATTGCTAATACACCATCGCTGAATGCTTCTACTCTTCCTTTTGTCATGTGTAAACTTTAAGACAATTTATGCAAACTATTTTCAATAGAAAAGCAGGGCGGCCAAAGTGCTTGGTCTTTCAGCTGGTGCATGAAAATTTCTATGAGTATTATGAAGAGATATTGCATTTATTGAGGCATGCAATGCTATTTGATCGGCTCATAATTTAAAAAGACAGTACCTGTATTATATTTTCTAAGTTCCAGAATCTTTAATTTAGTAAGATTCATTTGTTCTGGAAAAAGGCTTCGTCCGCCGCCTGTTAACACCGGGCAAAGTTGAATATGATATTCATCTATTAGATTTTCTCTCATAAAAGACTGAGCTACTGAAATGCTTCCCCACATAACCATATTTTTCCCCGGTAGTGCTTTCAGTTTTTTGATTTCGGCAACTGCGTCACCGGAAATTATTCCGGCTTCGGCCCATTGTCCCCATGGAGCTTTTGTAATGGTATTAGAAAAAACAAGCTTCTTAGTCCCGTTCAATTTATCTGCAATTACTTCTTCGTCTATGGTCGCACCAGGCCAAAAATCCACGAACAGCTCATAAGTTATCCGTCCTAATAATATTGTATCAATTGTTTCCAGAAATTTTAACTGATCAGCATCAGAATATGTATTTTGTTCCGGGGTGAGGTTTGTAAAAAAATCTAACTGGCCATTTTTATCGGCAACATAACCATCCAGCGACATCCATTCTTCTAATATTAGCTTTCTCATTATTTAAATTTCAATTCGATAATGAACCCAGGTTTTTACGACAGGCAAATGGCAAGGGGAAGCACCTGAATTTCGATTTAGCTATCCTCCTATATTTCAGCATGCTGCTCTTCACTTTGTAGGCTTTGTTAAATGTAACACACAAATACTTCGCCTTGTTCACCGGGGCTCTGCTATGAGCGAGGTTTTCATCTTAAGAAACCTGGTTCCGATAATCAGAAGCCAAATCAACCACAGTGTACTGGCAATAAAACCTGCTATATCCCATACGGGAAAGCCCGGTATCACCGTTGCAAATAAATCAGCTTGCGCCAGTAAATAAATGAATCCGCTGATAGTGCCCAATAGGTTAACCCATTTTGCAAATAGCTTTAATTTGATGAAAGAAATTTACAAATTACATGTATGATGTATGAGCGTTGAATCGACTCAATTAGAAAGTCCTCCTGAGGTTATATTTATAGAGAAAGGTAATAAACTAGTGGCGCATTCAAAGCTCATTTATAAGTGTGCTACAAATTAATTATTAAGCAGAGGCAAATTCGGTTTAATGACCCTCAGTAAGTGGGAAAAACGATGGATGTAAAAAAGCTACTAATGATATGAGTTCTTTAGACCAAACCCACAGCCCAAAACAGAAGTTCTAAACTTACGTAAAAATCTGAACTGAAAGGCGGGTAAACAATATTGAACCAGTGTAGATGTATAATATTTAAATGAGGCGCTTATTTTAAGCGCCGGTTGAAAGTATCTAAAAGATTTCCAGCGCCCCGGAATGTGGGTTATTTCCGGACAAAAAAATAGTCCTTCCGTAGAAACGGAAGGACTTTAACGATTGCTTGCTATATGAAAATCTTAATATTATTAAACTGTTAAATTAATTTGCGTGTTTAACTTCCCACACATTATATTTGCGTTCACTAACGATTGATTGCTTCCTATTTCGATTCACTTGCCTCCCTTTCTTCTGCAAAAGTAAGGGAGGCTTTTATATACGCAGGGCTAACTTATAGACTGTTTAATTATGGCAAAAGTTAGCCGCCTCGCCTGGAATCCGCTCCACGGCTACAATTCACGATATTTTATTAATGATGTCCATTGTATAAATCAACAGGTAATTTAATCGAACCATCCTCCGTGGTGCATTGATTTACTCCTGTTTGGAATCGCTACGCTAACTTTTTTACAACAGAACCCCTTTATAGCGACTCTAATTGAAGTTGAAGATAATGGTGGTACAGAGTGCAAATCTATGGAGCAAACGCGGACAATATACACTCCTCATAGCTCTATAATCTGTCAAACACACCAGAAATTTCAATATCAAATTTTCCTTTAAAAGAATACTTATGATTTAAAATAGCGCCCATTCAGCGAACATTGAACGGTTAATTTTGACTCAGGTTGATTCTGCCTGAAAGCAGCATGCCAGAGGGAGACCGTAGAAGCCTTTCTACAACGCGATCGGACACTTACGACAAAATCTGTGAATGATGTAAGTTATTGACACTAAGCTGTAAGTATTGCCCGGAAATCTTAACATAGCTTTGTATCGTAATTATCCCGTTTATACTCCAAGGGAAAAAAATTACCTTTTAAAATCTAATCATGAAAAATGTACCCGGTGAGCGTACCCCTTTGGGGACAGCTAAGTTCTACTCTAAAATTTTCAATGTCAATTGGTGCTGGTTATTACTACTGTTGGTTTTTTCAGCAGGATGTAAAAAAGTTACAGAAGAGGTGGGGATAGTTAACCCATGTCCTGTAGTAGTTTCCACCGATCCCGCTGACAAAGCTGTCGATGTACTTTACAACAAAGTGATATTGGCAACCTTTAATACCAATATGAACCCCGCCACGATCACCGGCGCAAGTTTCACAATCAAACAGCTTTCTACCGCTACATTAATAACAGGCAAAATAGCACCGGGAGCAAACGGTACAATTTTCACATTCACACCTGATGTGCCCCTTTTGCCTTTTACAAAATATACCGGCACCATTAACACCTCGGTCACCGACAAGTTCCGGACTGCAATGGTGAATGATTATGTGTGGACGTTTACAACCATTCCAATGGTAACGGTAGCCCCTAACCTCGCAGCGGGCGGAACTGTTGCAGGAGCAGGGGTATTTGCTCAGGGCTCTGTAACAACTGTAAGTGCAGTACCAAAGGCAGGTTATACATTTACCAACTGGACAGATAGCGGTGCTACCACTGTTGTATCCACCAGTCCAAGCTACCAGTTCACCATGTCGGGCAATAGGGCGTTGGTTGCTAATTTCACTGTGATTCCTCCTGCAAAATATGCTGTAGTGGTCACTTCCAATCCAGTTGCTGGCGGTTCAACTTTCGGTTCCGGATCTTATGATGTAGGAACCGCAGTAACTGTAATAGAATCACCCAACCCAGGGTATACTTTCGTTAACTGGACAGAGAATGGAAACATCGTTTCAACAGCTTCGAGTTACCAGTTTACTTTAACCGCCAACAAAACACTGGTTGCGAATTTTACCATTATTCCAGCATTACAATTTGCACTGATATTATCATCAAGTCCGCAAGCTGGCGGTACTACTACCGGCTCAGGTGCTTATACTTCGGGTACTTCAGTCGTGATCACGGCTACGCCTAGTGCCGGTTATACTTTTGTTAACTGGACTGAAAATGGCAATATTCTCTCTACGAGTTCTACCTATACATTCCCGTTGATGTCCAACAAAACTTTGGTAGCCAATTTTGCATTGAACACGTATACATTGAATGTGATAGCAACCAACGGGATCGTAGCAAAAAATCCAAACCAGGTAACCTATACTTATGGAACGCCGGTGCAGCTAACAGCAACGCCTAACGCAGGTTACACGTTCTCTTCCTGGAGTGGGGATGCTTCGGGTTCAGCCAATCCATTATTAGTGATCATGAACGGTAATAAAAACATTACTGCAAACTTTACATTGCTGCCATCTACTTTCATGGGTACTGCGTTCAATTTCGGGGCCTTCGGAGGAAATGCCGGCATCACTAACCAGGGATTGAATACAGTCATTAACAATGGTGGTATCGGTACCACGGCGGCATCGAGCCTGATAACAGGTTTCCATGATGGACTAACAGCCGACATCTACACAGAAACACCGCTTAATGTGGGCAATTCGAAAGGGGGCATATTTACTGCTCCACCGGCTCCCGGAACAGCAGCCTCATTTCTGATTGCACAAAAGGCGTTGCTTGATGCAAACGCAGCCTATCTCAGTATTTCTCCTGCATCTAAGCCAGGTGGTATTGACCCTGGCGCGGGTGAATTAGGTGGATTAACGTTAGCACCGGGTGTTTATAAATCTGCAAGTGGAACTTTCAAGATACAAAATGGCCCGCTTACACTTGATGGACAGGGTGATCCGAACGCACAATGGATATTCCAGACAGCTGCCGGCTTAACCGTAGGCATTGCCGGACCTGCAGGCGCCCGCAGTGTTTTATTAATTAACGGAGCTTCGGCTAAAAATGTATTCTGGTATGTTGGCAGCGCTGCTACCATCAATGCAGCAGGTGGCGGCGTTATGTCAGGCACCATCATTTCCACAGCTGGAATTACTTTCTCTACACCGGGCAATGCTGTTCAAACAGTACTAAACGGCAGAGCAATATCACTGGTAGCTTCCGTTACAATGGTTAATACAACAATTAACAACCAATAATATCTAAAATTACCTCCTCCGGTGCGGAGGAGGTATCTAAATAAACTGAAACTTCCAATAATATTTAAAAGCGATATATGTCAAAGCATTATAAAACAATTCAAAAATTTTCATTCATTTTATTGGTGATCATTTTTGCAGGCACCAGCGGCCATGCACAAAAAATAGAACGCCCGCAACCCGTTTGGTGGTTCGGCGAATCAGGGGCAGCAAATTTTAATACTTACCGCGGCACTACACAGGTGCTAAATAGCAGTGTTACAGTTCCTACTGCTTTTCATAAAGGAAAAGGGGTAAGGCCTTACGCTTCCCTACTGACTGAATATCGTCCTAATAAAGTGTGGGGTGGAATGCTGAATATTGCCTATGACAACCGCGGAGGTAAATTTGACAGAGTAGTCGCACCATGTAATTGTGCAGCCGATTTGTCAACCAATATTAGCTATGTAACAGTTGAACCCAGCTTGCGAATAGCTCCTTTTGCAAACGCCTTGTATATTTTCGCCGGCCCTACAGTGAGCTTTAATGTTACCAAAGCTTTTACCTATGTACAGGAAAAGCAAACCGATTTACGGGGAGACTGGAGTGATGTAAAAAAAGTTGCGCTATCTGCACAGGCAGGCGCCGGTATTGACATTCCGCTTTCGAAAAAATCAAACACCACTCAGGTAACTTTATCTCCGTTTGTATCTTTCCTTACGGACTTTGGTCATGAGCCCCGCAAGGTGGAGTCCTGGTCATTTTATACCATCCGGACAGGAATTGCCCTCAAATTTGGTGTAGCTAAAAAAGGTACGCCAGCTGCGGTTGTTGCAGAACCTGTACCAACACCTGTCGTTGCAGAAAAGGATGTACACTTTTCAGTTCGGGCACCGAAAGTGATTCCGCTTAACCGGCAGGTAAAAGAAACCTTCCCACTACGCAATTCGGTATTTTTCGACATGGGATCTTCCGAAATTCCTAACCGTTATGTAACATTAAGCAAACCAGCTGCAATCGCGTTTAAAGAAGAAGAATTGCAAAACGGTCAGCCGGATAATCTCACCAATGGCCGTTCTGCAAGGCAAATGGCGGTATATCATAATATTCTGAATATCCTTGGAGATCGTTTAAGGGCCAATCCGAATAGCTCGATTACGTTAACCGGCGCTTCCGATAAAAATCCTGCCGAAGGCAAAAAGATGGCTGAGAACATCAAACAATATTTGGTTACGGTGTTTGATATCAATCCATCAAGGATAAGCACTGAAGGAAGAGATAAACCGGTTATCCCCTCAGAACAGCCGGGTGCTACAAATGAGCTGGCATTGTTACGAATAGGCGATCGCAGGGTTGATATTACAAGCACTTCATCCGAATTGCTGATGCAGGTAGGGGGCGACACTTCCCCGTTTTTAAGACCCGTTCAGATTACATCGGTTCAGGAAAATCCTTTGGACAGTCACGTGCTGTTTAATGTTGCGGGTGCCAACGACGCACTTGCATCATGGATAGTTGATGTTACAGATGAACAGGGGAATGTGCAACATTACGGTCCCTATACAAGTGAGCAGGCATCTATACCGGGAAAAACAATTCTTGGAAACAATTCACAGGGTAACTATACCGTACTCATGACCGGTCAAACAAAAAGCGGCCATTCTATTACAAAAGAAAGTTCAGTTAGTCTGATGAAAATGGATGACCCCAAACAAGAGGGGCTACGATACAGCATCCTGTTTGATTTCGACAGGTCCAAATCAATTGCCACTTATGAAAAGTTCCTTACTGATATTGTAACTCCGCTTATTTCCGAAAATGGTACCGTTATCATTCACGGTCATACAGATATTATTGGAGAAGAAAAATACAATTTCAATTTGTCGCAGGAAAGGGCAAATAGTGCCAGGGGAATTATTGAGCAGGCATTATCAAAGGCAGGAAAGAAAGGGGTTAAATTTGAAACAATTGGTTTTGGAGAAGATACCAGGATGGCTCCCTTTGAAAATAATCTTCCCGAAGAACGCTTTTACAACAGGGCGGTTATAATAGACATTATTCCAGCCATGTAAAAAATATATTTCCATTAAAAGATTATAAAATCTTTAAAATTAAAACCCTGCTTCAAAAAAGCGGGGTTTTGATTTTTATTGAACTATGCTATGATTTTAAATAAAATCATACTCCTTCAAAACATACTGTCTGCTATTCCTTATTTTTGAAAACGGTGGATGTGCAATCAAATAATCTTTGCAACCGCTACAGTTTAGTAGAGTGGCAAAGCCTGCATAATTAGGGGCTGCAGCCAATCCTTGCCTTGTGTCTTCAAGCTCGCAAAAACAGAATGGTAAGTTTTTCTTAATACATCATGTTTTCACAATTTTGAAGCGAGGTAAATGCAAATGAAAGTGGAGGATAAACAAGTATACAGTTTACAGGAGCTGTTATTTTATTTTTTAAAACTTGGCGCCATAGGTTTTGGAGGCCCGGTTGCATTGGTGGGCTATATGCATCGTGACCTTGTTGAAAGACGCCCGTGGATCTCGGAAGAAGATTACAGAGAAGGTTTGGCATTGGCGCAATTAGCGCCGGGGCCATTGACCGCCCAGCTAGGTATTTATATTGGCTTTGTGCATTACCGTGTATTAGGGACTACACTTTGTGGCCTTGCTTTTGTGCTGCCTTCTTTTTATTATGGTAGTGGGGTTGGCATTGTGTATAAAATATTTAGCGGACTTCCCTGGATGCAGGCCGTGTTTTATGGAGTAGGCGCAGCGGTCATCGGAATTATCATAATGAGCGTTATAAACTCACCATAAAATCGGTTGGCACAATACGATTACAGGCACTAAAGCAAAAATGGCTGCTATGGCTTTTCTATGTTGTGGGAATAGTGGTTAACCGTTATCGCTAAATCCGAAAATATCCTGCTATTTATCACCGCAGGATTAATTTATATGTTTATAAAGGCGCCTCCGGCATGGATAAAACGGCCACTGCCTGCAAACACCATCCTGCTGGGGATTAGCAAAAGACTTTAGACATCCCAACTGCTGCTATTGCCATTGCTTCATTGCTGACCTTGCTTTATTTTAAAAAATTCGGGAACCATATATTATACTCCTGGCGGCATTAGCAGGATTGCTGATAAAATATTGGTCTTAAAAATGCAAATAAATATTCTTGTTTAGTAAAAGTTTCCAGCCCTTGTAAACTGGTATGGTGATTGGTGTTTTATTTTTAAATAAACATGATATGAGACAGTTTGTAAAATCAATTCCCGTATGTACCGGTATTGTAGCATGCTTGTTAATAGATTCCTGTAATGATAATCATTAGAATGCTTGCTGTGTGCCAATAGCATAAAAAAGGTATGATAAAATCACCGCGAAATAATCGGGTATTATTAGATGTAAGTTGACTTAATAGGATAATACGAATTCGACATATCAATTAAGGAATAAGTACCCGTATTAATTCGAATACGCCTTACAATTCGTGTAGTAAATAATTATACGCTAACTCTTGTTAACATAGAACAACTGGTAAGATGGAGAACAAAAACAATCTGGAAAGATTTATTGATGCTCAAAAACATGATTATCAAATTGCCTTGTCTGAAGTTAAGCAAGGCAGAAAAAGAAGTCATTGGATGTGGTATATTTTTCCACAGGTGCAAGGTTTAGGTTTTAGTGAAATGTCGAAGGTATATGCAATTAAAGATCTCAGCGAAGCCGATGCGTTTTTACAACACCCGGTGTTGGGCAGCAGGCTAATTAATATATGTAATGAATTGCTTGCACTCAAAGAAAATGATGCCCATGGCATATTCGGAAGTCCTGATGATTTAAAATTAAAATCTTCGATGACTTTATTTTCATCTGTAAATAATCCAAACCCCATTTTTCAAAAAGTATTGGACAAGTTTTTCAACGGAACAAAGGACAATAAAACGTTACGGATACTTGAAAGTGTATGAAAGCAACCGGCTAATGTTGAACGCTTCAAATTCAATCAAGAAACATTTTTGAAAATAAAAGAAGGCTGATCATTGACCAGCTTTTTTTAATACAGTGAAAATAGTGTCATAATCATTTTTTCTTTCCAAAACATTGCATGAAGCGAGCTGCGAGAAAACCTGGCTAAAAAAGCAAAAGGAGTTAATGAAACAATATCATACATTTGGAAGCTTAATTGATATTTGTTGAACTACCAAAACACTTCAGCTGCCTCAAATGGTGATGAGCCATCTTAAAAAATCCTGGATTTCCACACCCTTTTAAATGAACGATGAACGCAATGTAAGTTGAAAATAAACTTGTCGGATTTGGAAAGTATTACCAGCAATAAAACAAATTACTTCATGCAACAAACCTCCACCAAAAACCGGATTCAGTCCATCGACTTTCTTCGCGGTCTGGTAATGATCATAATGGCATTAGATCATGTACGGGATTATTTTCATGCAGGGGCTTTTTTATATGATCCGCTTGACCTTGAAAAGACAAGTCCTGTTTTGTTTTTTACCAGGTGGATTACCCATTATTGTGCGCCGGTATTTATGTTTCTTGCGGGTACTTCGGCATTTTTAACCGGGCAAAAGAAAACTAAAAAAGAGCTCTCGGCTTTTCTCCTTAAGCGGGGGCTGTTCCTGGTTTTCATAGAACTGGTAGTAACAAATTTTGATGGAACTTTGCAATTAGTTTTCCGAGCATTCTGTTTATCGTTATTTGGGCATTAGGTGTAAGTATGATTGTTCTTGCAGTATTGATCCAATTGCCGAAACAAATAATCCTTATCATTGGTATTGTGTTGGTAGCAGGCCATAATCTCCTGGACAATGTGCACGTGCACGGGAGTGAGGCGGCAGTATTTGGCTGGTCATTGCTGCATGAGTCAAACTTCTTCGTATGGCATGGGCGCAATATCCTGGTTGGTTACCCGGTTATGCCCTGGATTGGCGTAATGGCGTTGGGCTACAGCTTCGGCAATTTATATACACCCGCATTCACTGCGCTAAGAAGAAAAAAGGTTTTGCTACTGATTGGCTTTTCAGCAATCGGTCTTTTTATCCTGCTTCGGCTTTTCAATATTTATGGAGACGCAGCACACTGGAGCCCACAAAAAACACTATTTTATACTTTTCTTTCGTTTATTAAAACCTCCAAATACCCGCCATCTTTATTATACGTCTTAATGACCCTGGGGCCGGCGATCCTTTTTCTTGCAGTTACAGAAAAGGTAAATAGTGCCCCGTCAAAAATTATTTCAGTTTATGGCAGGGTCCCCATGTTTTATTATCTCCTGCACATTTACCTGATACATTTACTCGCAATGATTGCCTCGGAATTTTTTACGAAGGTTGATTGGAGAAACTGGGTGCTTCATCAGCCGCTGTGGTTTAATGATAGCCTGAAAGGGTATGGATTTCCACTTTGGGTTGTTTACCTGGTATGGTTCACAGTAGTAGTATCATTGTATCCCTTATGCAAATGGTATGATAGATACAAAACCAATCACAAAGAAAAACGGTGGTTGAGTTATTTGTAATGATTGGGTTGGGGGCTGTGCAACTTGAAATATGTCAGGGTTCGGTGTAATCACCGTTCAGTCTTTTGATCTCACATTATAAAGTTATTACAAGATGAAAACAGCCATTCTTTTTGGAGCAACCGAATTTGCAGGAACTTATCTTCTCCCAGAATTGTTGAACAACCTGGCTATGAAAAAATACCATTGTTGTTCGGAGAAAACCGGTCATCAATCGTCCGAAGCTTGGGGGGTAATAGGCGATTATAGTTCCTTTCCTATTTTAAAGTGAATATGTTTGGGGATAGCATTTTTATTGCATTAGCAACTCCTAAAAACGAAGCCAAGGAGAAAGAATACTACCAAATAGAGTAAACTAATCCCGTATTAGTGGCAAAATACAAGGGGAGCAGGTGAAATCTGTTTTTCTAAAAGTATGTTTACACTGCCATAATCTCTTTTTCTTTTGTTTCCAGGTGTTTTTCAATAAGCGCTATAAAACGGTTGGTTACTTCCTGTATTTCGGCTTCAGCGGTTTTTGCGAGGTCTTCGCTGATTTCACCATCTTTTTGTAATTTTTTGATTTGTTCAATAGCTTCCCTGCGAATATTCCTGATGGCTACTTTTCCTTGTTCCCCCTCGGCATTGCATCTCTTTACAAGTTCTCTTCTTCTCTCCTCGGTAAGTGGCGGTAAAAATAACCGAATAAAATTGCCATCGTTTTGTGGATTAATGCCAATATTGCTGGCCATAATTGCTCTTTCAATCGGCTGGAGCATCTTTTTTTCCCAGGGTTGTACCGAGATGGTCCGGGCATCCAGCACAGAGACATTTGCTATTTGCGAAATAGGAGTAGGGGATCCGTAATAATCTGCAACGATACCTTCCAACATATTCGGATTGGCTTTGCCCGCACGAATTTTCACCAGTTCTGCTTCCAGGTGACTGATCGCTTTTTTCATCAAGGATTCAGTGTCCTGGTTAATCAATTCCAATTCTTCTGACATAATATAGAAAATTAAGTGGTTGCAAATCTAAAGAAAAGAATAATAGACATGCAAACAATCCGCTTTTTGGCGGGGATTTATAATGAGGTTGTTGGATGGAAATAAGGGGTTAATCGATTTCTACTGTTTCAGAGGCCAGTGTAAGTATTGTGCGGGATTTGATAATTTTTTCCTCGACGGGCAACTTGAGTGTGGCTGCGGCCTTGATTTTAGTTCTTCTATAATAAATGATCGCAATTAATGAAAAAGCCAAAAACATTAATGTGCAGATGACAATGGTGGTGCCGAGATTACGAAGAAAAAAGGCTAGACCAATAAATGCGATATTCGTACTAACACAAAGTAAAGTAACTTTCTTATGGCTAAAACCGAGGTCAAGCAAAAAATGATGCACATGTGTTCTATCAGGACTAAATGGCGAACGCCTGTCAAGAATACGCAGCCCAAAAACACGCAGGGTATCAAACAGCGGCACAATTAATATCGCCATGCCTATTGCCGGTGCTGACTGTAAAGGCAATCCCATACTCTCATTGCCTGCAAGATTGATGAATTTTACCACCATTATCGAATTGATCAGTCCAATCAATAGCGATCCGGTATCGCCCATAAATATTTTGGCAGGGGAAAAATTATACATTAAAAAGCCAACAAGGCTGCCGGCCAGCGAGAGAGCCATAACGGCGTACATTGTTTGGCCCACATAAGAAAAATATACTCCAAATACCACTGCAGTCAATAAACCGAGAGAGCCTGCCAGCCCATCTACCCCATCAATAAGATTAAATGAATTTACTATAACTATAATTGTAAATAAAGTGAAAACGATACTTGCAACGGCGGGCATTTCAGTAATACCCATAAACCCGTGCATGTTGCTAATTTGTACTCCCCCAAATTTAATGATGATTCCGGCCGCGATTAACTGGCCGATGAATTTTTTTGCAGCAGATAAAATGAGGATGTCATCTTTGATTCCTAAAAAGAAAATAACAATTGCCGCGGCTACAAAGTATTGCAATTCCCTGGAGCCTACAGGTGCACCTAACAACAGGGCGAGAATAAAGCCTCCGAAAATGCCTAGCCCGCCAAGTGTTGGAATAACCATTTTATGAACTTTGCGTTCATCGGGCTCATCAAATAATTTCTTTTCCCTTGAAACCTGGATAATGATGGGTATAGAAAAAAAGGTAATTAAGAATGCAAAAGTTCCACTAAGTATTATATTATCCATGCAATACGTATTAAAAATTTTGAGTTTACAGTAAAAGTAAACCTCTTTTACGGAAATGAGGGTGGTTAATCAATTAACTTAGACACAACATACTTAAAATCCGTTGCTTTTAAAAACTTTCAAGAATGATTTTTCTTTTATATCTATTTTATTTTCACTATATCGAAGAGTTTAGGCCGTGAACACAAATCCATTCATCTTAAACCTTTTTAGATAATATGTTTTTTTCTCGTTAAGGGCCAAGGCAAAAAGATGCAATTTGGAAGCAAAGCTAAGTGAAGTAAGCTAAAAGCACTGCGATAAAATTCCGGCTTCGGAACATCCATGTTTCGCCAAAATCATATGGTAATCATATTGAATTACAGTTATTTACGTTTATTTTAACACTATCTCAGTTCTACAATTTGATTTGCGGCCTTTCGTGCCGGAAACCATGCGGCAAGGAAGCTGATAAAAGTGACTGTTGAAATTACAAGCACAACATCGGCAATCTGCAGATTTACGGGAAAATAGTCTATCAGGAAGGAACCGCCCTGCAATTTTATTAACTGAAACTTTAATTGAATAAAGCAAACCACCAGGGCCATTAAAACTCCTGACGCTGTCCCAATCCCTGCCAGGAGCAATCCTTCTCCTAAAAATATTTTCAAGATCATGTTTTTATTTGCTCCCATGCTTTGTAATACGCTGATATCTTTTTGCTTTTCTAATACCAGCATGGTTAAGGCGCTGATCATATTAAAGGCAGCTACTAATAAGATGAGTGTCAACACGGCATAAATGGCCCATTTTTCAAGTCTCATTGTATTATAAAGACTTGTGTTTTGCTCATATTTTGTTTGCACCTTGAATGCATTTCCTAATTGGGCGGTGAGTTCCTGTTGTATTTTTAGGAGATTGGAATTGTAGCGTAACTTTATTTCAGCCGCACTGTATTCATCTGCAGCAAATCCCATTTGCTGTTTTACAAAATAAATATTGGTAATAGCGTATTTGTTGTCGAAATCCTGCTGTATAGAAAAAACACCCGTAGCCTTTACTTTTCCTTCACTTAAGGATTGAAGCGGGTCTGATACTGAAACCTTTGCCTTTCTGGGAAGAATTAGGGTAAGCATCGAAGCCCCGGTACTTGCATTTACATTTACGGCCGCGGCATTTTGAATGCCGGATCCTAAAATTAAACCGGGTTCTGCAGCATTACCTGTGTTAAATTCACCTTCGACTGTTTTGCCTGCTACCCCGCTTACCTGGGGGTAATTCTCGTCAACACCTTTTAGGTATACAATTGTTTGAATATCTTCATTTTGCAACAATGCTTTTTCTTCTGCAATTAATGAAACTACTTCTATCCCGGGGTGTTGTTTTAGTAATTGTATACGTGCCGGAGTGAGCATAAAAGTTTTACCTTTTGCAGGGATGACTTTTATATCTGTATAAAAGGAGGAATAAAGTGATTTGACGAGCCCTTCAAACCCATTAAAAACGCTGAGTACAAGTATCTGGCAAGCAGTGGCGAAAGCAATTACGCCTACTGTTACCCAAGCGATGATATTGATCGCATTGGCACTTTTTTTCGCTTTAAAATATCGCCAGGCAAAAGTTAGATACATACCCCTGTGCCCAAAGGGGCTTTCGTAAAGTTTATTATTGAATGACTAATCATTTGCCTGACTTTCTTCCTTGGAATCGGGTGTTTCTTCCTTCTTAATCTTTTCAAACAATTCTTCCATTTTAAAGACGTAGTCCAATGTATCATCAATAAAAAACTTAAGTTCAGGTATACTTCGAAGTTGGTGTCTCACCCGTGTCCCAAGCTCTTTCCTGATCTCTTTATTCTTTTCTTCAAACTTTAGCAGGGCTGCCTGGGTATCTTTTATCTTGAACATGCTCAGGTAAATTCTTGCTTCAAACAGATCGGGCGTAATTTTTACCGCCGATATGGAGATCATACCGCCATCAAGCATCAGCAGGTTCATTCTGCGGAATATATCGTTCAGCTCTTCATTGATCAGGCCTGCAACCTGTTTCTGTCTTTTTGTTTCAGTCGTCATATATAGTATAGCTAAGTTGCAAATTTACTTGTTTATTGTGATTCGAATAGGGATAAGTGAGCCGCCACAGTTCTTTCGGGCAGGCAGATTTCAAAACAGTGTAACCAACGCCTGCATAATATAAGTTGTTGCAGATTACGGCGACCAAAAGGACTCCCGGGCTGAAGCTAATATGAGCAATATGGACCTTACACATATTATTTTACATCATGGTTTGGGAAGAAGCGTAAATCGGCAATTACCGGGTAATGATCAGAGTAGGGCACTTTGATCCTGTTGTATTGTTTCACTTTATAATTTTTGTCAACAAGAATATAATCGATTCTTAAAGTAGGAGACAAATACTGGAAAGTTCTGCCCAACCCTGTTCCTTTCTTTAAAAAAGCATCCTGCAGGTCTCCCTTGATGGTGAAATAGGTGTAAGAATTTGGTACATCATTAAAATCGCCACAAATAATCACCGGATAGGGGCTTTCCTTTAGTTTTTGTTGAACCAATTCGGCCTCGGTGGCGCGAAACTCGTATGCATCTCTAAGTTTGCGAACAATTGTCCTCGAATCCTTTAACCCGGTTTCATCAGTGCGCTTGATTTTTCGAAGAGCCGTGTATTCAGCCTCGTCAAACCGAACCGACTGAAGATGCGTGGTAAATACCCTGATCTTTTGCTGATTAAATTGAACATCGGCATAAATCAGGTGTTCGGCAAAGTCATCTTTTCCGTAACTGAATTTAGCAGTGTCGGTAATTGGGTATTTAGATAAAATGGCCACTCCGGATTTGTAATTTACATTTTCCTTTACTGTTTTTACGAAATAGGAATAGCAATATCCCATGTCTTTCAATTCCTGCAACTTTCCATATTTTGAGCGCTGGTTTTTTTTATCCCAGCATTCCTGCAAGCAAATTACATCCGCCTGCTGTTTTCTAATGAGGTCTATCATTAGAACGGGATTCTCAAATTTGTTCACAGGACTTTTATTGGTTTCTCCCCAACTTGACACATTCCAGGTTAGTACACGTAATGTTTCTTTCGGTTTCGACAGCGTAAAGGTTCTTTTTGCATTCAATCCTGCGATCGCAGAAAGTTGCTGCCAGCTAAGCACTAGCGCAACCAGGGATAGAAGGAACCACTTAGACCTTACCATTAGCCAGCCTATGGAAAAAAATGCAACAACGAGCGCAAGCACAGGAAAACCTAATCCCAATACCGAAATCATCCAAAATTCCCCGGCGGGCAGAATCGGAATCAGGCATGCAAGCAGGTAAACCAATACAATAAAAATGTTAATAGCTTTAAATGTTGTTCCAAAGTGTTTTGCGAGCGCTGCCCTCATATTATCAATTGAATTAAAATATACTTGTTGATCCTGCAAATGATGAGTGATTACCTCATGCAAGAGCATTTTCACCAGGAGCAGGCGAAAATATTAAATTATAAGTAAATCGAATGTTATTGTTACATAATATATTAGATATTGAAAGCATCATAGAAAGTTCAAATGCCATTATCGAAGTAAAGGAACACACACTAATTATAAGGGTAAAATCGCTATGAAACTTTATTTTATTTAATCCCAGGCCTTGAAAGATCAAATATCAAATTTCAAATTTTAACACCTAACCCTTACCTTTGCGGCCTTAAAACAGACCTAAATACAATAAAATCTTATTTATGGCCAATACCGGTAAAATAAAGTCAATCATTGGAGCCGTGGTAGACGTGCAGTTTGACAGTGATAGCAGTCTTCCTGAGATATTAAATTCATTAGAATTAAAACGTGACAATGGCGACACGCTGGTACTGGAAGTGCAGCAGCATTTAGGTGAAGATAGTGTTCGCACCATAGCAATGGATGGTACTGAAGGGTTGGTTCGGGGTATGGTAGTAATAGATACCGGCAAGCCGATCGCTATGCCTGTAGGCGATGCGATTAAAGGCCGTTTATTCAATGTAACCGGAGATGCCATTGACGGTCTTCCACAGGTGAGTAAGGAAGGTGGCCGCCCTATTCACGCCAAGCCGCCATTATTTGAAAATTTAAGTACAGCCAATGAAATTTTATATACTGGTATCAAAGTAATTGACCTGATTGAACCCTATGCGAAGGGTGGTAAAATTGGTTTGTTTGGAGGTGCCGGTGTGGGTAAAACGGTTTTGATACAGGAACTGATCAATAACATTGCCAAGGCATACAGCGGTGTATCAGTTTTTGCGGGTGTGGGCGAACGAACAAGGGAAGGAAACGATCTGATGAGAGAGATGATTGAAGCGGGAATTATGAATTACGGTGAGAAATTTAAACATAGCATGGAAGAGGGCGGATGGGATTTGAGTTCGGTAAATATGGAAGATCTTAAGGAGTCGAAAGCAACTTTCGTATTCGGACAGATGAATGAGCCGCCGGGAGCAAGAGCACGTGTTGCGTTAAGCGGCTTAACGATTGCAGAATATTTCCGTGATGGTGACGGCAGCGGACAGGGTAAAGACATTTTGTTTTTCGTTGACAACATTTTCCGTTTTACGCAGGCGGGTTCTGAAGTATCAGCGTTATTGGGTCGTATGCCCAGCGCAGTAGGTTACCAGCCAACTTTGGCAACAGAAATGGGTTTGATGCAGGAAAGGATCACGTCAACAAAAAATGGCTCCATTACTTCAGTTCAGGCGGTGTATGTACCGGCAGATGATTTAACAGATCCGGCTCCGGCAACCACGTTTGCGCATTTGGATGCCACCACGGTGTTAAGCCGTAAAATTGCGGATCTGGGTATTTATCCTGCGGTGGATCCCCTGGATTCTACTTCAAGAATATTAACCCCATTGATCGTTGGTGACGAACACTATAATACTGCCAACCGCGTAAAATTAATTTTGCAACGTTATAAAGAATTACAGGACATTATCGCAATCCTTGGATTGGATGAGTTGAGTGATGACGATAAGCAAACCGTATCAAGGGCCCGTAAAGTGCAGCGTTTCCTGAGCCAGCCATTCTTTGTGGCCGAGCAGTTTACTGGATTAAAAGGTGTACTGGTTCCGATTGAAGATACCATTCGTGGATTTAATTCAATTATGGATGGCGAAGTAGACGAATATCCGGAAGCTGCCTTTAACCTGGTGGGTACCCTGGAAGATGCAATTGAAAAAGGTAAGAAACTGATGGCAGCGGCGCAAGCTTAAAGGCTTCTGTGTAGGCGTGCTTTTAGTGGTTGCCTATTTCTTTGTTTAACAAGCGGCAGGAATTCTATTAAGCATCGTTGTGTCACTCACTTGTGCAGCATACCAATTTGGATCATTCGTAAGTTCAGGTAATAAAAATTAATTAAACATAAAGCAAGCCCCTTATTGGGCCCCAAGGTACATGACATTAGAAATATTAACTCCGGAAAAAAAAGTATTTAGCGGCGAAGTATACGGCGTTCAGTTGCCAGGTATTTCCGGCTCTTTTGAAGTACTCGAAAAACATGCTCCTATGGTGAGCGCTCTGAAAGCCGGCAAGCTAAAGGTGCTGAATGATAAAACCGCCACTACATCTTATAATATACAGGGAGGATTTGTGGAAGTGCTGAACAACAAAACCATCGTATTGATTGAAGGCGCGGAAGAGATTTAATTGACTAATACTTTATAAAAGGCCCATTCAATTTTGAATGGGTTTTTTTATGCGTAAAGAGAGTCGTGACTTGCGTTGGACATCATCCGCTTGAACCTGCGATTACTCATGCTAATTGTTTTTTCAATTGTAAATGCGACCAGGCTGTTGCGGGAAAAATCAGCAACAACAGAAAGGCATACCATTGGCTGGTCCAAGAAAATACCAAAAGGCTGATCACACCTACATATAAAGGATAAGCTACCAATAATAAGGCAACTACCACAGAGTCGAAATGGTCTGTACTATTCGTTTTTTTTATCACAAATTTTTTGACGGGATAATATAACGGGGCATGCATTAACCAACCTGCAATGGAGGGTAAAAAAAGAACTATTTTCTTTAAGAATGGTTGCGAAACATACAAGAGTTCTTTTAATTTTTGTTGATCGGTTTTATCGATCTCAAATACAAATGGTGCAAGTTGTTGTTCAAGAATTGAATTGAACGCCTGGATAGATTTTCCATGGCCATCTTCCAAACCTACCTCCTGTGATGTTATAAATTCACCAAAAAACATCCGGATATTTTTGCCAAACTTTTCAAAGGAACTATAATTCATTGCAATGGGTAAAACTTTCAATGGAATACCATCTGCCCAACTGCTGAGGGCTAACCTTGCTGTTCCTTTTTTTAAAGGGCGCAGGTGCCACTCATTGATGCATTTCCCTTCACTAAAAATCAGCACTATGCCATTTTGTTTGAATATTTCTTTACAAAGTTCGAAAGTCTTGTAATTTTCTTCCAGGTTTTCCACTCCTTCGCTCACCCGGTACACCGGTAACATTTTAAAAGATTGCAAAATGCGTGAAATCCATCTGCCGTTAAATGCGTCTCCCCTTGCCAGTGAGTAGACGGGCTTGTCGAACAGGGTGCAAAGAATAATAGCGTCAAGAAAAGAATTGGGATGATTAACAGCAAGCATCAATGGCCCTTCACATTGTAACAAGCCCGGTTTATTAAGCTGCAGATCGCGGCAATAGAATCTAAAGGCAACCTTAGCAACCAATTTTACAAGTCCATACAACATTTTTCAAGGTAATAAAATATAAACGCTCACGGTGAAACGCGGCAGAGTTTTTTGTGTATGCAGAACAGAATCCAAAAATAGAGGATGGAAGACACCATTAGATGTAGTAAAACTTCAGTCGGTAACAGTTCCTCCACAGCTGCTGCCTGAACCGGCAGTGCATCCGTAACAATGTTGATTTACTACGATCTCTCTCTTGTTGAGTAATGCCATGTTGAACTGCTTAAGATGAACGTTGTTCTTACATGATACCTTCATATCCAGCATTTGATTAAAATCGCAATCGAACAAAAAACCATCCCATCCTACTGATATGGTGTTCCGGCACATCACACCTTTTGCAGCAGCGGGGTTAAATGCCGCGGTTAATTTTTCCATATACTTTTCATAATTACCACTCTTTAATAAATAATCGAGGTAACGGTTGATGGGCATATTGGTAATGGTAAATAATTGGTTGAACAAGATGCCAAAATTCTTCATCAATTCGGATTTGAACTCCTTTTCCAGCATCTTTTGTGGCGGCGGCAAAAAAGCTCCTGCCGGGTTATACACCAGGTTTAAAACTAGCCCTGTGTCCTCCTTGCCATAGCCCACCGCATTGAGCATTTGAAGTGCTTTGATGCTATCTTCGAATACACCTTCGCCACGTTGTCGATTGGTTCTGTCGGCCGTGTAAAATGGTAAAGAAGATACTACTTCAACGTTGTTGCTACGAAAGAATTCCGGCAAATCAGTAAAGCGCTTATTGGCCAAAATAATGGTGAGGTTGCATCGCACAATGACATGCTTATCCAGCTTTTTAATCTCTTCAACAAACCATCGGAAATGTGGATTTAACTCGGGTGCGCCACCTGTAAGGTCAACAGTTTTAACCGGTGTGTTCTTTAAAATATCGAGGCAAAGCTGCATAGTTTCCAGGCTCATTATTTCATCCCTGTCGGGCCCTGCATCTACATGGCAATGTTTGCAGACCTGGTTGCACATCTTTCCCATGTTTACCTGGAAAATTTCGATACCTGTTGGTGCCAACGGGTATAAACCAATGCCGTCAAGCTTTTGCTGAAAAGGAACCAGGCTAAATAAATCTCTGTGATCAACACCATGTTCCAATATGGCTATTTGCTCATTTGAATTGGCAAGAATGTTGTGTTGGGCTTTTAACGATTTCAAAGTCCACTTCCCCATAGGGGAACTAAGCATATTGCAGGGCTTGCTTTCTTCATTCATCCTCTAAAAGTTAATCAGTAGATTGTTTGACGTGTTTCATGTTTGCACATTTGTTGAAGTGAGGACACAACGATGCTTCACCAGGGAACAAAAGCAGGAGCCCAAAATATTCACCTACTTACAATTCTTGAATCTTTTACATGGCAATCTCTTTTACCTTATTCATCATCTGCACCCCGTGAACTAATGTAGCGCCACCGCGAATGGCCGCTGCCACATGTACCGCCTCCATCATCTGCGCTTCGCTGTACCCTTTTTCGTAAGCATCACTGCTGTAAGCATCAATACAATAAGGGCACTGAACTGCATGTGCCACCGCCAACGCGATCAGTGATTTTTCCTTGGCGCTTAAAGCGCTGTCTTTAAATACTTCACCATACCAGTCGAAAAATTTATCGGCAACTTCTTTTTGAAACTCCCCGATATTGCTAAATTTTGCCAGGTCTGCGGCATTGTAATAATTGTTGTTCATAATGATTATTTTCGGTCTTGTTGAGGAAGCGGGGTGCAATTAATTATTTTACGTAACAAAATATAGTTCGCCAGAGCAATTATGTTTTCCTGAAATTACGTAAATAAAATAAATATAGTTTCTGCCCCGGTCATATTAAAAATCATCATTCAACCTGCGAATAGTATGAAACAAATGCTTGAAAATTTAGAAGAAACTGCTGCATTTCTTGCTGGTAATGGATTTGACAAGGCTAGTACCGGTATTGTATTAGGGACAGGTTTAGGGGAACTCTTGAATTCCATTGTCATCGAAAAAACAATACCCTATAATGAAATTCCACACTTCCCGGTAAGTACCGTAGAATTCCACAAGGGAAACCTGCTATTAGGCAAGATCGGGGATACTACAGTAATGGCCATGCAGGGAAGGTTTCATTATTATGAAGGATATTCTATGCAACAGGTTACTTTTCCTATAAGATTGATGAAGATGCTCGGCATTCAACATTTACTGTTAAGCAATGCTGCAGGCGGTATGAATATAAGATTTAAAAAAGGCGACCTGGTGATTATTGAAGACCATATCAATATGCAAACGGAAAATCCTTTACGGGGATTAAATAATCCTGTTTTTGGACCACGATTTCCTGATATGAGTTGCCCTTACAACAAGTTATTGAACGAAAGATTAAGAATTGCTGCTGAAGAACTCGGGATAAAACTACAACATGGGGTATATGTTGCGGTAAACGGCCCAAACCTGGAAACCCGTGCAGAATATAAATATCTTGCAGCAGCAGGGGCCGATATGGTAGGAATGAGCACGGTACCCGAAGTAATCGTAGCCAACCAAATAGGATTGCCCTGTGCAGCGATCAGTGTTATTACAGACGAATGTGACCCCGATAATTTGCAACCGGTTGATATCGCGGAAATAATTGCAGTGGCAGGTGAAGCGGATAAAACGCTGAGTAGCCTTTTTGTAGAGATGATCAGGAATTTGGGAATAGGGGAGGCGTGATGGTGAATCGTGAATGTTGAATCGAGGATGGTGAATTGAGAATGGAAAATCGTGAAATATTCATCCGCACTGGCCTATTGACCATTGACCATTGACCATTGACGAACTCAGTTCAGCTGAGGATCAATGGGAAAGTTGATCATCATTTCATAATCGCCTCCCAGATGTTTCAGACTGTCTTTCCATATCTCATCAGGATATGGATGGAATATTAATTTTCGCGTAGCGGTTACGGTTAACCATGTTTTTTCTTTCAGTTCATCATTTAACTGGCCATCGCTCCAACCACTGTATCCTAAAAAAAAGCGGATCTTATTGTAATCAATTTCATTGCTTTTCACCAGTTTAGTTACCATCTCAAAATCGCCTCCCCAGTACACTCCTTTAAAAACTTCCTGCCCGCCGGGAATCAGTTCGGGATATTGATGAAGGAAATGAATGGTATCAACCTGCACAGGGCCGCCATAATACACCGGGATCGGAAAACCTTCAAAGTTGGTGATGAGTTCATCCAGCGTAAGCTCATATTGCTTGTTTAGCACAAAGCCAAAACTGCCTTCATTCTGATGCTCACAAATAAACACTACGGTCCTCATAAAATGAGGATCTTTTAAAAAAGGATCCGCGATTAATAATATACCGGTAGCAGGTGAAATCATAAACCTAAAATAACAGATTATTTTTTGTGCTGCTAATATTGTGCAAACTTTTTTTTAAAAGAGCATTAAGTTGAAAACCTTCGTTAAATTTATCGCCCGATGGGTTTTTATCCAGTTTGTACCCGTCATTGATTTACAATTATACGAATGAAGAGAATTTTTCCTATTATCACAGTTCTGATTTTACTTTCCCTGCTTGGAATAATTTTTTTCCAAATACTATGGATAAAGGGTTCCCTGGAATCGGAGGAACAAAAATTTTATGAGCATGTGAGCATGGCCACCTCCCAGGCAGCTACCGACCTTATGGAAGAAAAGGGAAACCTTATGCCGATGCGAAGGAAAAATGAGCCCCTCTTCCCGAGTGAAAAACTTCAACTCGAAATCTTTAAACCTACTATCACACAGAAGTATTCCAGTGAAGACATCCGTGCAATTATCAGGAAAGCGTTTGACAAACAAAACCTCCATAAAATACCTTTTGAGTTTGCAATTAGTCCTACTTCGCTGATTGGCGATGAAATTCAATCTGAAAACTTTTATAAACTCTACGCGGATTCTTTCAATAACAGGATGCATGTAATTCCACTCGAATCGCCTGGCGGCAGCCTTTCCGAAGGGATATCTCCCCAGGAAGTATTGATCATTACTGTGCCTCATGCGAAAAAACTGATCTGGCGATCCATGACCTGGTTTATTTTGGGCGCTGTAATTTTTACGGTGATTATCGTAACTGCCTTTTTCCTTACAGTGCGGGCTTTATTAAAACAGAAAAAACTAAGTGAAATAAAATCGGATTTTATAAATAACATGACCCATGAGTTTAAGACTCCGCTGGCAACCATTTCGCTGGCGGTGGATGCTTTAAAAAATGAGAAAGTGATCAACGATCGTGAGAAGATGAACTATTTCACCGGCATCATCAAAGAGGAAAATAAAAGAATGAACAAGCAGGTGGAAACCATCTTACAGGCAGCCCTGCTTGATAAACAGGAGGTGCAGTTAAATTTGAAAAAGTTGCATGCACATGACCTGATCACCAGTGCGCTAAATAATATCAATTTACAGGTAGACCAGGTAAATGGCGAACTTGAGGTAAACCTGGAGGCTATAAAAGATCTTGTGATGGCAGACGAAGTACATTTTACTAACCTGGTGAGCAACCTGCTGGACAACGCTGTAAAATATTCAAAAGACCAACTACGCATAAAGCTGACTACCCAAACTGTCGGCAATCAATTTAAGCTCAGAATTGAAGACAACGGCATCGGGATGAATAAGGAAACTGCCAGCCGCATCTTCGAAAAGTTTTACCGTGCCCATACTGGCAATCTTCACAACGTAAAGGGGTTCGGCCTGGGATTAAGTTATGTGAAAACAATGGTGGATGCTCATCATGGCAGCATCAAGGTAGAAAGTGTTCCCGGCAAAGGAAGTACTTTTTTTCTGAGTTTCCCATTAGCTAAGAGTTAAATCCACCTGAGAAATTCTCATTGCAGGTCCGGACTACTTCCCATCTTCCCCGAAATAGCTTACCTGGTAACAACCGATGTCAAACGATAGGAGTAGCCAAATCACTCCTGCACTCCGATCCTTCCTCTTTGAGTAATCCACAGGTTATACACTCTAATTAACAGGTTATTCACGCCCATATTTCCCCACAAATGCGCAAACCGGTACCAGCTATCACTTTAAAGCGTGTGGATAAAAATGTTTACATCATTTTTGAGTGAAAAGTGGGAAAAAGTGTTATTTTGTGGTAATATTTTTTTCTCAATGTGTAAATACCTGTAAATGATTGGTTTTCTTGGCGAATATGAGGTTACAATGGATGCCAAAGGACGATTTCTTTTACCGGCTGGTTTTAAGAAGCAGTTGGCGGAGGAAGGGAGTAGCCAGTTCGTTGTTAACAGGGGAATTGAAGCATGTTTGAGTTTGTACCCCATGCAAAGCTGGGAACCCATTTTTTCGGAAGTGAGCAAGTTGAATGAATTTGATCCTAAAGTTAGGCAATTCAGGCGCTATTTTTTGAATGGTGCCACACAGGTGGAACTGGACTCTGCGGGCAGATTATTAATACCAAAAACACTGATGGAGTACGCTGGCCTGGAAAAAGATGTTGTGCTGGTATCGGCTGTAAACAAAATAGAAATCTGGGATAAAACCAAATACAACAAGTTCTTTGAATCCTTCACACCGGAATCATATAGTGAACTGGCCAATGAAGTAATGAATAAAACTGACGAACTGAAAAGTTGAAATATTGAAAAGTATGCCTGATAACAAAAGCAAATTACCGATCAATCAATCAACTGCTCAGCATGCCGATTATCACACGCCGGTTTTACTAAACGAAGCCATAAAGGGTTTAAACATCCAACCTGGTGGTATATATGTTGATTGCACTTTTGGAGGCGGGGGACATAGCCTCGAAATTCTGAAGCATTTGAATGAAACTGGGATATTGGTTGCTTTTGACCAGGATGAGGATGCCAGGAAAAATTTGCCGGAAGACAAACGGGTGATCTTTATTCCACAAAATTTTCGCCACCTGCAACGTTTTTTGCGGTTGCACAAAATTACCCAGGTGGATGGAATATTAGCTGATCTCGGCGTTTCGAGTCACCAATTTGACGAGGCGGCCAGGGGCTTTTCTATTCGTTTTGATGCCGCACTGGATATGCGCATGGACCAACGGCAAAAAATCACTGCTGCAGATATCATAAAAAATTTCACAGAGTTGCAATTGCATAAGATGCTGGAGCAATACGGTGAAGTAACCAATGCAAAAACACTGGCCAAAACGATTGTTCAGCAAAGAACGCTGATGCCGATTAAAACCATCAATGAATTTAAGCAGGCAGTGGCGGCAGTCGTGAAGGGAAATCCTCAAAAATATTTTGCCCAGGTATTCCAGGCTTTAAGAATTGAGGTAAACGATGAGTTAGGCGCATTAAAAGAGTTATTACAGCAATCTCCTAACCTATTGAAACCCGGTGGTAGAATTGCGATAATAACTTTTCATTCCCTGGAAGACAGGATTGTTAAAAATTTTTTTAAAATGGGAGACTTAACGGAAGCAGAAATAGATGAGGTGTATGGTAGTAAACCTGTAAGCCCCTTGCAGATCATTACAAAAAAGCCGGTGCTGCCCGGAGCGACTGAAACGAGGTTAAATAAAAGAGCGAGAAGCGCAAAGCTTCGATTGGCAGAAAAAAAGTAAAGAGCGGCCTCGGACATGAGGTCTACTAAAAGAATTAAAAATGGTTGAAGATAAATACACGCAAAAGGAGCAACCGCTCGCCCCAAAAATGGACTGGAAGAAATTCTTCAGTCATAAATGGGTGGTGGAAAACATACCATTTTTCCTGTTTTTGTCGGTGCTCGCGGTACTCTATATCTATAACGGTCACCATTTTGACAAGTTGACAAGAAAAATAAGCGTTACAGAAAAGCATATCAAAGAACTGGAATACGAATATAAAACCATCAAGAGTGAAGTGATTTTTAGAAGTAAAGCAAGTGAACTGATAAAGGCTGTAGAACCATTGGGATTGAAAGAGCTAACCACTGCCCCGGTTATATTGACTCCGGCAGCACAAGAACCATAGCAATTTAACACTTCTACGGGGTGCATTGAATGTTTACGATTGATTGAGCAGGCAATCAGATGGTATGTTGAAGAGCAGAATAAGATCACGCAGGCAAACACGTTCGTTCGAAAATTCAAAACAACATAAACTTAAATACTCACTATGATAATCCCGTTCGGGGTTATTGTTGAAGCTCCATATTTTGGATATAAAAAAAGACATATTGTGGCGCGTGTATCTCTGTTTTATAGGGATCATATTACTCGGTGCAGTAGTGTTGGGCCGGGCATTTTATATACAACAGGTAGAAGGAGCTTATTGGCGCAGCATGGGCGACAGCCTGCATTTGAAGTATGTTCCGCTGGTGGCGGAGAGAGGAACCATCTTTAGCGAAGATGGAAATATGCTCAGCACTTCCATACCAATATTTGATGTGTATGTCGACTTTGGGGCCGACGGTTTGCGGGAAAAAAGTGGCCGGCGTTTTAAAAACAATATCGATTCATTAAGCATTTGCATGGCAAATCTTTTTGGCGATAAAAAGAAGTCGGAATACAAAAAGGAATTACAACTGGCCTACAAAAACAAAGACAGGTACTACACCTTGAAAAAGAAAATCTCTTTTGTGGAATATGCACAGTTGCGTGATTTTCCGCTGGTAAGGCAGGGAAGAAATAAGAGTGGTTTTATTATCGAGCCCAGGGATAAACGAATCAATCCCTATGTGTTACTGGCTAACAGAACGATCGGCCTGTCAAGAGATATTGCTAAGTTAAATGTTGGCCTCGAACAGAGCTATGATAGTTTGTTAAGGGGAAGAACAGGTCAGCGGCTGATGCGCTACATCGCCGGAGCTTATATGCCGGTGGAAGGAGCGGAAGTGGAGCCCGAAAATGGAAAGGACATCATTACCACGCTCGACACCTACATGCAGGATGTAGCAGAAAGTGCATTAATGAAAATGATGATCGGCAACAATTCTTTACACGGAACCGCCATCGTGATGGAAACAGGCACCGGCAAAATAAAAGCGATCGCCAATCTTGGTAAACAACCGAATGGCAGTTATGCCGAAGACCTGAATTATGGGATCGGAAAAGCTACTGAGCCCGGTTCTATATTCAAGCTCGCAACGCTGTTAAGCCTGATGGAAGATAAATATGTGAATAAGAATTCCATTGTAGACTGCGAAGGTGGTGCCAAGGTTTTCTATGGGCTGAGAATAAAAGATGCCCATATGGGAACTGGCGCCATTACTGTTAAAGATGCTTTTTTAAGAAGCAGCAATGTCGCTTTTGCAAAGCTGGCAGATCAGTATTATCATAACCAGCCTTCCAAATTCGTAGGGCATTTGCATCGGCTGCGACTGGATACCATGACAGGTATTGATATCACTGCATCTTCCGGAAGGCCCACTATTAAAAAGCCGGCAAATCGCAGCTGGTCAAAAACCACTATTCCTTATATGGCTCACGGGTATGAAGAATTGGTAACGCCTTTACACATGCTGATGTTGTACAATGCGGTCGCAAACAATGGTACCATGATGAAGCCTTATTTGGTAAACGCTGTTACCGAATATGGCCTTGAGGTAAAAAAGATAACGCCACAGGTATTGGTAGAAAAAATATGCTCCGAAGAAACGCTGGCGCAATTAAAAGAATGCCTGGCCGCCGTTGTAGACAGTCTCCACGGTACCGGGCACAAAATTTTATATGATAGCAATTATGCCATTGCCGGCAAAACGGGAACCGCGGTGACTGCTTTGGATAACAGGGGATACAATAAAGGCAATAAGATATACCAGGCTTCCTTCATTGGATATTTTCCTGCCAATCAACCCCGGTATACAATGGCGGTAGTCATCCAAAATAGCAATGAGTCTAAGTTAATATATGGCGCAGATGTGTCAGGCACAGTATTTAAAGAGATCAGCGATAAAATTTACGCCCGGTTTCTAAGCACTAAAAAGTTTACTGATCCGCTGTTGCCAGATACAAGCCGGTACAATTATTATGGTATGAAGAATGAATTCAATTCAATTTTCAACTGGTTGAATTTGCCTTATAAAGATTCAGTAACAGGAGGTTACTGGAGAACATTGAGTATGAAAAATAATGCAGCGGTTTTAAACTCACCTATAAATATCCGGGCAGCAGGATTGATTACTCCAAGTGTGATCGGGATGGGATTAAAGGACGCAGTGTACCTGATGGAAAATAAAGGTTTGAAGGTAACTGCAAGCGGAAGGGGCAGGGTTTTAAACCAGTCAGTAATGGCTGGCACATCATTCACAAAAGGACAAACAGTAACACTATTTTTAAATTGATCTTAAAAGACCTTTTATATAAAATTAGCATCCGTGCAGTAATGGGTAACACCAATATTGAGGTGAAGAGTTTGCAGATCGATTCACGAAAAGTGAAGAATGGCACTTGTTTTATCGCAATAAAAGGCAGTGTGTCAGATGGCCACGAATTTATAGATGTTGCTGTTGCAAACGGAGCCTCAGTGGTGATCTGTGAGCGATTGCCTGGTGTAGTAAATGAAAATGTAACCTTTATCCAGGTAGAAAATAGCGCCATTGCAGCAGGTTTAATTAGCCATAATTTTTATGGTGAACCTTCATTGAAAATGAAACTCGTGGGTGTAACCGGAACCAATGGAAAAACCACCATTGTTACTTTATTGTGGAAATTATTTACTGCTCTTGGTTATAAATGTGGACTGGTTAGCACGGTGCAAAACCAGGTAGGTAACACCGTCGTTACATCCACACATACCACCCCGGATGCCGTAAGTATAAATGCTTTATTAAGCCAGATGGTAGATGCCGGGTGCGAATATGTGTTTATGGAATGCAGCAGTCATGCGATTCACCAACATCGAATCACTGGTTTACAATTTGCGGGAGCATTGTTTAGTAATATAACACATGATCACCTCGATTATCATAAATCTTTTGATGAATATATCCGGGTAAAAAAATCCTGGTTTGATTCACTCCCAGCCGCTGCCTTTGCCATCAGCAATGCGGATGACAAACGCGGAATGGTGATGTTGCAGAATACAGTGGCAAAAAAATATTTCTACAGCCTCAAAACGATGGCTGATTTTAAAGGAAAGATCCTTGAAAATAGTATTACGGGGTTACACATGATGGTAAATGAAACCGAAGTGTATTTCCGGATGATTGGTGAGTTTAACGCCTATAATTTACTGGCCGTTTTTGGCGCCGCTATTTGCTTGGGCGAAGAGAAGAATGAAGTATTGCAGGAACTAAGCAGGCTCGAAGGAGCTGAAGGAAGGTTCGACTATATGGTGAGCCCAAAAGATAAAATAATCGGCATTGTAGATTATGCGCATACCCCGGATGCATTGCTCAATGTATTGGTTACCATAAAAAAATTGCGCCAGGGCAATGAACGCATTATTACTGTGGTAGGATGCGGAGGCGACAGGGACAAAACAAAACGCCCGGCGATGGCAGAGGTGGCTTGCGAGTATAGTGATAAAGTGATCTTCACGGCAGATAATCCCCGAAGCGAAGATCCACTTGAAATATTGCATGATATGGAAGCGGGCGTTAGTGTGGTGGCAAGAAAAAAATACATCACCATCGCTGATAGAAAAGAGGCAATTAAGACTGCCGTTAGTCTTGCCGTAAAAGAAGACATCGTATTAATAGCCGGGAAAGGGCATGAAAAATACCAGGAGATCAAGGGCGTGAAATATGATTTCGACGACAAGAAAGTAGTGAAGGAAATGTTTGAATTGCTGGAGAGGTAGATAATTAGCCAATTAGCTAATTCGATAATTAGCTAATTGCGTGTAATTCTACATTTATTAAAAGATAACAAGTATAAACAATCAGCACATTAGCACATTAGCAAATTGGCTAATTAGCTAATTATCATTCGGCTAATTGGCAAATTAAAAACAAATGCTGTATCACTTATTTGATTGGCTAACAAATCACTGGAAAGTCGCAAGATTTCCGGGAAGCGGACTATTTCAGTTCATCACGTTCCGCCTCATGCTGGCCATGATTTTGAGTTTGGTGATTACTACCGTCTACGGAAAAAAACTGATCAACTTTCTCCATAAAAAACAATTAGGCGAAAGTGTGAGAGATCTCGGATTAGCGGGCGAGCAGCAGAAAAAGGGAACTCCCACAATGGGTGGCATTATCATCATCCTTGCGATTTTGATTCCGACCTTGTTACTGGCCAACCTCGATAAAGTGTATATACGCCTGATGTTGTTGTGCACCGTATGGCTTGCGATCATTGGTTTTATTGACGATTATTTGAAGATCAGGTCTAAAAGACGGGCACTGGCAAAGGGCAGCGAATATAAGAAGGCCGACAGCGATGGACTGGCTGGCAGGTTTAAGATTTTTGGGCAGGTGATGTTAGGAATCATTGTAGGTGCCACACTGTATTTTACACAAAGCGTGGTGGTGCAAAGGGAAGTATACAATCCGGATTTTAGCCAGGTGAAAGATTCCGTACTAAGGCCCGGCGAAGTATTGATGAGTGATTCCTTTAACGTGGTAACGCTGGAGGGCAAGAAACATCTTTTTGTAAAAGTGAAATCACCCATTACCACCATACCATTCGTAAAAACGCATGAATTTAATTATGCTAAATTATTGCCGAAGGGCCTGCAGGACTATACTTACATATTGTATATCATCATAGTAATATTTATAGTAACGGCGGTGAGTAACGGGGCAAATATTACAGATGGGCTCGATGGATTGGCGACGGGGGTATGTGCTATTATTGGTATTAGCCTGGGCATATTTGCCTATGTGAGCGGCAATATAAAATTTGCCGAATATCTCAACATCATGTACATACCGAACCTGGGCGAGTTGTCCATTTTTATCGCGGCGTTCGTAGGTGCCTGTGTTGGTTTTCTGTGGTACAATTCTTATCCCGCGCAGGTTTTTATGGGAGATACCGGAAGCCTTGCACTGGGTGGAATTATTGCGGCATTGGCAATCATTGTTCGTAAAGAATTATTGATCCCTATTTTTTGCCTTGTATTTTTTGTAGAGAGTTTAAGTGTGGTATTACAGGTTGCCTATTTTAAATATACCAAACGAAAGTATGGGGAGGGGCGGAGGATCTTTTTAATGAGCCCGCTGCATCATCATTATCAAAAGTTGGGATATCATGAAAGTAAAATAGCTGTGCGTTTTTGGATTGTAACCATCCTGTGCGTTGTGATGGCCATTGTTACCTTAAAATTGCGATAATTTACCCAGGGAGTGAGACATACAAGTAAGCATCATTACCCATTAGATTCTAATGCCATTGAAAAACCCTTTTTATTGTTTGACAGGAATGTTATAGACATTAATGAATGAAGAAACGATTGATCATATTGGGAGCAGGCGAGAGTGGAGTGGGCACCGCTTTGCTCGCTAAGCAACAAGGATATGATGTATTTGTAAGCGATGGAGGTAAAATAGCGGATATCTATAAAGAAGAGTTGTTGCAGGCAAGTATCGATTTTGAAGAAGCAATGCACAGTGAAGAGAAGATATTGAATGCGGATGAAGTAATGAAAAGCCCTGGCATTCCTGAAAAAAATGTTTTCGTAAAAAAGATCAGGGCGAAGGGAATCCCGGTTCTTAGTGAAATAGAATTTGCATACAGGTATAAAGGCGATAGTAAAATTGTCGCTATAACAGGCAGCAATGGCAAAACAACTACAACCGCATTAACCTGGCATATTTGCAGGCATGCTGGTTTAGATGTAGCGATGGTTGGAAACATCGGATACTCTTTTGCAAGGCAGGTGGCGGTTGATCCCAAACCTTTGTATGTAATTGAAATCAGTTCTTACCAGTTGGATGATATTAAAACATTCAGGCCGGACATCGCGATACTAACCAATATAACGGAAGATCATCTTGACCGGTATGAATACAATATGCAAAACTATATTAACAGCAAGTTCCGGATTGCAGAGAACCAACAGGAGGAAGATGTATTCATCTATAATATGGACGACGAAGTAACAAATCAATATATAAATAGTTTTCCCATTAAATCAACCTTATACCCGATAACCATGAGTAAAGAATTGCCACAGGGTGCATACCTGACAAATGCCAAGATGAACCTGAAATGGAAAAGCGAAGAAATGCAAATGAGCGTTGATGATTTTGCTTTGAAGGGGAAACACAATCAATATAATAGCATGGCGGCCAGCCTTGCAGCAACTGTATTGGGGATTAAAAAAACAGGTATCCGGGAGTCGCTGCAAACCTTTCAGAGCCTCGAACACAGGATGGAACCGGTGGCTACCATTAAAGGAGTAGTGTTTATCAACGACAGTAAGGCCACCAATGTAAACAGTACCTGGTTTGCGCTGGAAACAATGGATCAACCCACTATTTTAATATTGGGAGGTGTTGATAAAGGGAACGATTACTCGCTGTTGAACGATATGATTAAGGAAAAGGTAAAGGCCATTGTTTGTCTTGGAACAGATAACAAAAAGATTCATGAAGCCTTTAGTGATTTGGTTCCTTTAATGACGGATGCTACTACTGCTGCAGAAGCGGTTGAAAAAGCATTTCGTTTTGCTGAAAAAGGGGATGTCGTTTTATTGAGCCCCGCATGTGCAAGCTTTGATCTTTTTAAAAATTATGAAGACAGGGGCAAACAATTTAAAAATGCTGTGAAAGATCTGTAGCCTATTGTTATCGAAAGTTAATTTTCGATAATGCGCTTGCCTCAAATCAAAAATCGATTATAAAAAAACCATTCTCTCCATAAAACCGGGAGACATTATGCCAGACAGTAAATCTATATTGAAACAGTTATTTGGCCCTACCGAAAATGTTGAAGATGTTTTCAATTCTTCGTTCCGGAGCGTGGGAGGTATGGGTGGCAACCTTGTGAGAAAAACCAAGGGCGACCGCGTTATCTGGGCCATAGTAATTATTCTTACGCTGATGAGTTTGTTGGTGGTTTACAGTAGCACAGGTTCACTGGCGTATAAGTACAGCAAGAGCACAGAAAGTTATCTCTTCAAGCAATTCACATTTATTATTTTGGGGGTAATTATCATTTACTTCGCTCACCGCGTCAACTATACGATTTACTCGAGAGTAGCGCTTATCCTGTTTTTAATATCAGTCCCGTTACTGATCTATACCTATTTTTTCGGGGCTACACTCAATGAAGGCAGCCGGTGGATAAAACTGCCAGTCATCAACATGACCTTTCAAACATCCGATCTTGCCAAGCTTGCGTTGTTCATGTATATGAGTCGCCAGCTAAGTAAAAAGCAGAAGGTGATTAAGGATTTCAAAAAAGGTTTTTTGCCCATCATCATTCCTGTAGCCATCATTTGTTTATTGATTGCCCCGGCCAATTTATCCACTGCTATACTGGTGGCGGGTACCAGTTTTATGCTGATGTTTATCGGGCGGGTGAATACAAAACATATTTTACTAACCCTCGCCATTGCGTTGGTGCCCATCATGTTGTTGCTATTGGTAGCTGTGAAATACTACGATAAGGAAGAGGGTAAATCAAAAGATTTGCCTGCAATGTTTGCTTCCGGCAGAGTACCCACCTGGATAAGCCGTATACAAACCTTCATATATAGTAGTAAGGGTGATGGCAATGAAAAAAGTTACCAAATCAACCAGGCAAAGATTGCGATTGCAAGTGGTGGCTGGATGGGAAGAGGCCCCGGTAACAGCAATGCAAGAAATTTTTTGCCGCATTCTTACAGTGATTTTATTTATGCAATCATCCTGGAAGAGTATGGATTGGTGGGAGGTGCATTTATTGTTTTTATTTATTTATTGTTCCTGTACCGATGCATCCGGCTATACCGTAAATGCCCGTTTGCATTTGGTGCGTTTCTTGCGCTGGCGCTGAGCTTTACATTAGTGATACAGGCAATAGCAAATATGGGTGTCAATGTAAATGTATTTCCCAACACCGGTGTTACGTTACCGTTAGTAAGTATGGGTGGAAGCAGTTTTCTTTTCACCTGTTTATCCATCGGCATTATATTAAGTGTAGCAAGAAACGTAGAGCAGCAGGAAAAGCCATTAACACCACAGGAAATAGGAGGAACATAGAATTGCCCAAGTATTGAACTTTTATGACCAATGCAATATCAATAATGTTAAATAAAATGAGTTGACGAACGTTGGGTTTTCATGGCAACATAGTTGTGTCACTCACTTGTACCACATACCATCAAGGAACACAAAACGAGTAACTCAAAAATAACAGAATCAGGGTGATCAATGAATGGACAAAATAAAAGTAAACCACTGAATCAATAAGTGAATAATTCCACAACGATAGAAGAGACACGAACCCTCCGCTTGCCAGCGGAGGCAGGTGGGCTTCGGATAATCATCGCCGGCGGTGGCACTGGTGGGCATATTTTTCCAGCAATAGCCATTGCAAATGCCATCACACGGTTAGCACCAAACGCAGAAATTTTGTTTGTGGGAGCAAAAGGAAAAATGGAAATGGAAAAAGTGCCAATGGCCGGGTACAAAATAGAAGGATTGGACATTGCCGGGTTTAACAGGAGTTCTTTGATAAAAAACATCGGGCTTCCTTATAAGCTGGTAAAAAGTTTTTTCCAGGTCCGGAGTATATTTAGATTATTTAAGCCCACGGCTGTGATTGGAGTAGGTGGATATTCAAGCTTTCCTGTACTTCGGCTTGCACAGGCAAAGGGGATAAAAACTTTTATTCACGAGAGTAATTCTTTTGCAGGAAAGGCAAATAAAATGCTGGGCAGAAAAGCAACAAAAATTTTTGTGGCCACAGACGGCATGGAAAAATTTTTCCCGGCAGGTAATCTCGTGATCTCAGGCAACCCTGTAAGAGAGAGCATTTCACACAGTTCGGTGAGCAGGGAAGATGCAGTACGTTTTTTTGAACTGGAACCGCACAAGAAAACCATTCTCGCAATCGGTGGAAGTCTGGGCGCTAAAAGTATTAATGAATCTATAGCCGCTGGTATAGCTGAGTTTGAAAATAGCGGGCTGCAACTTATCTGGCAAACAGGAAAGCCGTTTGCCGGTAAAGGAAAGGAAGCAGCAGCTGGCAGAACCAATATATGGGTGGATGATTTTATAACACAAATGGAATACGCTTACGCCGCAGCCGATGTGGTGATCAGCAGGAGTGGAGCGATGTCCATTGCTGAATTGTGTGTAATGAAGAAGCCTGCTGTTTTTGTTCCTTTTCCCTTTGCAGCGGAAGATCATCAAACTGCCAATGCACAAAAACTGGTGGATAAAGACGCAGGGTTGCTGATAAGCGATAAGGAAGCATTGACAAAATTAGTGCCTACCGTGATCAGCCTTGCAAAGGACGAACAAAGACAGGAAACATTGAAGGAAAACATCAGCAAATTGGCCATCACAAATGCAGATGAAGTTATTGCCGCTGAGATTTTAAAGACGATAGCATAGCAAGTAAAAAAAGGTAAACAGGTAAATATTGTAAAAGTAAATAGAGTATAGGTAAAGACAGTTGCCGCTTATATTTTGCAAATGAAAGGATTCAATAAAATATTAATCTCGCTAAGTGCTGCAAAGGTAGCGGAAGGAGCAGAGGCGGCTATTTGCTTTCTCGGCATCGGCGGTATTGGCATGAGTGCCCTGGCGAGATATTTTAATTCGTTGGGTGTAAGGGTAAGCGGGTATGATAAAACTGAGACTGTATTAACCAAGCAATTATCGGCGGAAGGAATCAATATTCATTACGAAGATACCATCGATTTAATTGACCCATCGGTGCAACTGGTAGTGTATACACCGGCATTGCCTAAAGCACACCAGGAGCTGAACTTTTACCGGCAAAATAATTATACGGTGGTGAAAAGAAGCGATGTGCTGGGCGCCATAACCAATAACTCATTCAATATTTGCATCGCGGGTACGCATGGCAAAACGACTACCAGCACAATGGTGGCCCACATACTCCGTGACAGTGGTTTTGGGTGCAACGCATTTTTGGGAGGCATTGCCGTTAACTATAACAGCAATTTCTGGAGCAGTGAAAAAAATGTTTGTGTGGTAGAAGCCGATGAGTATGATAGAAGTTTTTTAAAGTTAAGTCCGGATATCGCCGTAATAAGCTCAATGGATCCTGATCACCTGGATATCTATGGTACTGCCGAAAACATGGAGCAGGCATTTATCGACTTTGCTGCAAAAGTGAAACCCGGAGGATTGCTGCTGCATAAATACGGACTCAAAAGAAATGCGGAACTGGTGGCAGACGAATTTCTAACCTACCATTTGTACGATAAAAATGCGGACGTATATGCTGCTAATATCAAAATAAATAATGGTAGTTACAGCTTTGATGTGGTAGTGAATGATATGGATATTTCTGTATGGACATTAAAAGATGTAATCCTGAATATGGGAGGGGAACACAATATTGAAAACATCCTTGCAGCAATTACCGTAGCGCATCATATTGGCATTAAGGACGAAAAAATAATCAGCGCGGTGGCCGATTTTAAAGGTGTAAGAAGAAGGTTTGAATATATATTGAAAACCAGCAAACAGGTTTATATTGATGATTATGCACATCACCCCGAAGAGTTGAGAGCGCTGATCACCGGTGCCAAAACAATGTTCCCTGGAAAAAAATGCATCGTTGTTTTTCAGCCTCACCTATTTAGCCGTACAAGGGATTTGGCGGATGGCTTTGCCGAGGTACTCGATCTTGCAGATGAAGTGATATTGCTGCCAATTTATCCTGCAAGAGAATTGCCTATGGAAGGGGTAAGCAGCCAGATGATACTTGATCGCATGCACAGCGAAGACAAGATAATAATGAGCCGGGAAGACCTGTTAAAACATTTTGAGCTTACGAAAGACCTGCATATAGAAGAAGGTTTTGAAGGGACTGTTTTAATCACCGCCGGTGCCGGAGATATCGACACATTGGTAGAACCGATTAAACAAATATTAATGACAAGGAATGAAGGTTGATGGTTGAAGGTTGAAAGTTGAAGGTTGAAGGAAGGTTTGAGGTGAAAGGTTAAAGTTAAAGGTTGATAGATCATTTTGTCTTCAATCACGACAACTTTAGGAATTGGACACAAGGAGTTTAAAGTGAGAAAAAAAATTATGTAAATGACAAATAGAGTAAAAGATAGACGATGATGAATGGTGACCATTGACCATTGACCATTCACCATTGACGACCTAACCTGTAATGCTAACCAAACAGATCATAAAAAACATGTTGCTTTTCACCCTATGGTCAATCATAGGTGCGGGTACCATTGTGTTGTTGGTGGCAGCAATACAGAAAAAAGACGCGAATAAATGCATCGGCATTGATATTACGATAAAGGGGGTAAGCAATAACTTTTTTGTTGATAAAAATGACATTCTAAACACCATTGCAGAAATCGCTGAAGAGCAGCCGGTGGGTAAACCGGTGGGATCTTTTAATTTGAAAGCAATGGAGGCCGCCCTTCAAAAAAATACCTGGATAAAAACTGCCCAACTGTTCTTTGATAATAATGAAAGGCTTCAGGTAAATGTAATGGAAAGGGAACCCGTTGCACGGGTGTTCAGCACCGGTGGCACTACTTTTTACATCGATAGTTCTGTTGCCATGCTTCCGTTGAGCGATAAGTTCTCCGCCAGGTTGCCGGTATTTACGGGTTTTCCTTCTGATAAAAAAGTGCTGGTAAAGGCCGATAGCAATTTATTAAGAGACATCGTTACCATTAGTGAGGCATTGCAGGTGAATCCATTCGATATGGCAATGATTGACCAGGTGGACATTACACCGCTGCGCACATTTGAAATGATCCCAAAATTTGGCAATACGATCATCGTATTAGGCGATGCAAAGAATGTTTTTGAAAAATTAGACAAGCTGCGGTTGTTTTATAAGCAGGTGGTGGTAAAAGCAGGATGGAATAAATACAGCGAGATTAACCTGCAATATAGCAACCAGGTAGTAGCCAGGCGAAAGGGCGCTGAGGATGTGAAAGCGGATTCGCTTAAAACTTTACAGCTAATGCAAATAATAGCTGAAAACGCGGAAAGAATGGCCGGCGATTCTTTGCAAACCATCATTCCGGATAATGAACACAATACAACAAACAGTAGCATCATCCAGGAATCCATTGAAAGAAATGATAACAGTCCATCAACTGAGATTATTGAAAAGTCATTGACACAGGAAGATACGACTGTTGCAAAACCATCCTTACCAAAACCCACACAGGTGGCGGTAAGTAAGCCCACGGCGAAAGGGATCAATCAACCAACGGTGATAAAAAAACCGTTGACTCAAAAAAAGCCTGCCAGCACCAATAATAGAGCTGTCGTAAAACCGAATACAACCAGTACAAAAACACCAAAACTGCTAATGCCCAAACCAGCTGCGAAAAAGCCAGCGGTAACCAAGCCCTATAATGAGTACGAGCAATGATGAGAGATGAGGAAAGAATGAGTAATGAGTAATGAGTAATGAGAAGTGAGTATCAGAAGTGCAATGAGAAACTATTGGGGTAAATAACAGAAAACAGAAACGGCAAATAGAAAAAAGAACACACACACACAAACAAACATACAATTATGACTCACGAACAAAACACAACAAACAATACCGGGTCGGTTAATGCCAACCCCGTTATTGTTGGTCTGGACATTGGCACTACAAAAATAGCTGCCCTTGCCGGAAGGAAGAACGAATTCGGCAAGCTCGAGATCTTGGGCTTTGGCCGGGCCAACAGCAATGGAGTACAACACGGTATGGTTTTAAACATTGATCAAACCATTAAGGCTATTGAAATGGCACT
>JAOQAK010000062.1 GCA_025963635.1 Ferruginibacter sp. | reverse complement strand
CCTTGCCCCAATGCAAAAAGGGTGGTCGAAAAACATGCTTGTTTACCAGTCACCAGATGGTCATGTTTGTGAATGCTGCAAACCCAATATCGCGGTAAAAAACAATCAAGTGGCAATTATGTTTCGTAACTGGATTAGTGGATCGCGCGACATGTACCTGCTTCAATCAATTAATGCTGGGCGTAATTTTAGCCCTGCCCAAAAACTTGGCGAAGGTACGTGGCCGTTGAAGGCGTGTCCGATGGATGGTGGTGGTCTTGTCTTTGATTCAAAAGGAAACATACAAACTACCTGGCAGAGACAAGGTGTGGTCTATAGCTGTAGACCGGGTAAGCCGGAAATAAAAGTAGCATCTGGCCGTGGTTCCGCCATCGCTTTTGATGATAAAACCAATGATTTGTTTATTGCCTACCAAGATGGGGAAAATACGAGAATAGTTAATACAAAAGGAAACGAGCTAACACTAATAAAAGGAAGTTTTTTGAAGCCTTTAGTTATTAATAATGGGAAACCGTTTTATGTGTGGGAGTATCAAAAGATGATACTATTCAGATAACCCCGGATCTACAGAAATGCCAAAAAAATCAGATTCGTTTAAGATCACGAATTGTGACCTTACATAAGTCTGAACTGCATTCCTGTAAGATGATGTTTACTGATTTTCTCCGATTTATTTGCCTGGAAAAAAAGTACACAATTTTTTCAATCGATTCCTTTGCCATTAATAAATCAGGGCAGAAGTTTTGTGAAGATGACGAAAATCATTTCCCCGTTTGATGAAGGTCAGTGGAACTTAGTTCAGATTGGAAGCCGCCAAAATTTCTCCCAAATCTTGCCGTAGCTTAGCTTAAAATCTGTTCAATGAAACTACTGGTCATAGAAGATGAAGCCAGCCTACGGAGAAGCATCGTTGACTATTTTACACAGGAAGACTTTCTGTGTGAACAGGCGGGTACGTTTCAAGAAGGAATTCAAAAAGCGGATAATTTTCAGTACGATTGTATTATTCTCGATATTAACTTACCAGGGGGCAGCGGATTGAAACTACTGGACTACTTGCGTAAGGACAAGAAACCAGAAGGTATTATTATCATTTCGGCGCGGGATGCGGTAGAGGAAAGGATAACTGGTCTTGACCTCGGTGCTGATGATTACCTTACCAAACCCTTCCATCTATCCGAACTATATGCAAGAGTAAAAGCTCTTATCAGGAGAAAATATACAGCCGGTTCCAATATAATGGAATTTGAAAAACTACAACTGGATCTGTCATTAAAAATACTTACTTATAATAGTCTACCCATTTCGCTTACCAAGAACGAATATGAGGTATTGTTATTTTTAATCACCAATAAGAATAGGGTGGTAAGCAGGCAGGCCATAGCAGAACATATTTATGGTGAACAGGCTGATAATCTGGCTTCTTTTGATTTTGTGTATTCCCATGTTAAAAATCTAAAAAGGAAACTAAAGGAAAAGGGAGCAGGAGATTTGCTCCAGGCAGTATATGGCTTGGGTTATAAAATAGTGATATGAGCAAAACATTAGCACAGAAAAACAATCGATATCTTCTAACATGGTTACCAATAGTTTTGCTACTGGGGTCAGTATTGTTTTTTGTAATGCTTGACCATCATTCCAGCCACATGCAGGAAAAACAGTTGAGCCTTAAGCAACAGAATATCTGGAAGGCTTTCCTTCAAAACCCGGAATCACTACCGGGCAAAATTGATGGCGAATACAGAATAACAAAAAATGATGAACAATCTTTAGATACCGCTTCAGGATACGCTCATTTAACAAAACAGTATTCATTGTACGGTAATAACTATCAACTAACTACTTACATTCCAACAAAGGAATATTCACATCTGGTGATCAAAGTATTTGCAACCGAATTATTTGTTTTTATTTTATTGTTAATTGCCATAGTTTTTCTTAATAAAAAAAGTTCACTAAAACTTTGGCAACCATTCTATAAAACGCTGGAGTCTACCAGAGTTTATGATGTCGTTAATGAGCCATTCATCCAGTTAAACAACGAAACAGGTATCACTGAATTTAATCAATTGAACAATGAGCTCAATTCTCTTACAGACAAGGTAAACCTTGCATATACCAATCAGAAACAGTTTGTCGAAAATGCTTCACATGAGATACAAACTCCTCTTGCCATTATAAGATCAAAGCTTGATCTGCTGATCAATGAACCGGGACTGAAGGAAACAACCGCTGGATTGCTTGCAGATATTACCGAAGCCAATGATCGGCTAAGCCAAATGAATAAAAGCCTGTTGATATTGGCAAAAATTGATAATAACCAGTTTCCGGAGAAAACTGACATCGATGTTTCGGCCTTAATAGGAAAACTTCTTGCAACCTACAAGGATCATTATGATAACTTCCCAAAACTTTCGGAATATATAGAAACGGGGGTGCACCTTATTGCGAATCCGGCACTCATCGAAATTCTTTTCAGTAACCTGATCAAAAATGCCGTCATTCACAATATTAGCGGTGGCTTTATCAATCTACAGCTTACTGCTAGTCAATTGATTATTGAAAATTCCGGCCTTCCACTTACTATGGACCCATCCCTATTATTTGAGCGTTTCAATAAAGGAAATGCAGACAGCAAAACAACCGGATTAGGGCTTTCCCTTGTTAAACAAATCTGCCGGTTATATTACATGGATTTGGAATATACTTTTGCAAACCAAATGCACACCATCAAAGTCAATTTTAAACAAGCCTGATTCTCCCAAATGTATCCTAAATCTATATTTAGGTTTGGTAAATGAATGAGATCCCTTATTCACTTCGTCAATTAGTCATGTATTTCCTGAAATTGGGAACTACTGGTTTTGGCGGCCCCGTTGCTTTAGTGGGCTACATGCATCGCGATCTGGTTGAACAGAAGAAATGGATAGCCGAGGAGGATTATAGGGAAGGACTTGCTCTCGCACAACTGGCACCTGGCCCACTCGCGGCCCAACTGGGAATATACATGGGCTTTGTTCACTACCGTGTTTTAGGGGCCACATTATGTGGGCTGGCTTTTGTAGTGCCTTCTTTCTGCATGGTGGTAGCCTTGGGAATATTGTATCAGCAATTTGGCGGTCTTGCGTGGATGCAGGCGGTATTTTATGGTGTCGGTGCAGCCGTGATAGGTATCATTGTAATGAGTAGCTATAAGTTAACAGTTAAATCAGTTGGAAAAATTTCCGTCTTAGCGGTTAAACAAAACTGGCTGCTCTGGCTTTTTTATTTAGTGGCTGTAGTAGTGACTGTCATTACACAATCAGAAGAATTCCTGCTTTTTATTGCTGCTGGAGCTATTTACATGTTTATCAAGGCTCCGCCTGCCATCTCGAAAAAAAATACGAATTATATCTTAATCGGTCTTACGGGCTTCTGGCAGTTCGAATGGAATACGCTTGGTAAAATTGGATGGTACTTTACCAAAGCAGGTGCATTTGTTTTTGGCAGTGGGCTTGCTATCGTTCCATTTTTACATGCGGGAGTTGTTACGGAAAATCACTGGCTAACTGAACAACAATTTGTTGACGCTGTGGCGGTAGCAATGATTACACCTGGACCGGTAGTGATAACTGTCGGTTTTATCGGTTATCTGATTGCCGGTTTTCCCGGCGCTTCTGTTGCGGCACTTGCAACATTTCTTCCCTGTTATTTATTTACTATTATACCGGCGCCTTATTTTAAAAAAATCGCAAAGAACAAATCTATAAAGGCTTTTGTTGATGGCATCACTGCGGCGGTGATTGGTGCTTTGGTTGGTGCAGTCATAGTGATTGCTTCACGTAATATAATTGATATTCCAACGACGATCATCGCAATCGCTTCATTATTTGCATTGATCTATTTTAAAAAAATGCAGGAGCCTTTCATTATTGTACTAGCAGCACTGATTGGGTTATTAATTCACCGATAAAAATCAATATCATGGACCGTAAACACTTTTTAAAATCAGGATCACTACTGGGAGCCGCAACTTTGTTTACTGCAGGTAATGCATTTACACAAAACCTTGCCGATAACCCCTTGGAAAAACTGGTGGATGCAAACGGCAAATATATTTTACAACCATTGCCTTATAACGAAAATTTCCTTGAACCATATATGGATGCAGAAACGATGCACCTACATTATACGTTTCATCACGGAGGAGCAGTAAACGGAGCCAACAAGGATCTGCAAATGATCAAAAAAGGAATGGATGACAACAACCTGGAAACAGTTGACTTTTGGACAAAAAAACTATCCTACCATTTTTCCTCGCATGTCCTCCACTCTATTTTCTGGACCAACCTTACAAATAAGAAAAACGAACCTACCGGTGATCTGCTGAAACGCATTGATAAAAATTTTGGTTCTTACGAAAGATTAAAAGGGCTGATCGCGGAAACTTCCAAAAACGTTGACGGAAATGGTTGGGGGATTGTTGCCTACCAGCCATATAGCGATAGCTTAACCGTACTGCAATGCGAGAACCATGAAAAACTTACCCAGTGGGGATGCATTCCAATACTTGTGATAGATGTATGGGAGCATGCATATTATCTAAAATATAGAAACAAGCGAACAGATTTTGTGGATGCACTATTCAATATCATTAATTGGGACAATGTTGCGCAAAGATTAGATACAGCGCTGAAGCTAACCAAATGACCAGTTGCGGTGAAAAGAGTCCGTTTATGCTAAAACTATAATTAAGTATGCTGCCTATACTAAAAATTAAAATAAAATACTGCATTTCTTTGGGATCATTCTTATTATGCAATGTTTTCATTACTGCATTACAAGCCCAATCGGTGAAGCTATTAGTAAAAGAGACTTTACAAAAAATAGAGAGTCATCTTCCGGCATTAGAATCATACAGGCAACTGGCAGCAGCAGCGCAACAAAATATTTCGCTTGCAAAAAATACTTCGGTCCCAGATCTTACAGTAGGCTACCAGGTAAACATGGCCACATATAATAACATTACCGGGATGAGTTATCCTGGATTTTTATTGCCAATCAGCGGCCCACCCTCACTTAACAATGATATTAATTTTGTACCAGGTTCGGCGATTGGCGCACTAGTCAAATGGAACCCTTTTACTTTTGGTCGTCGCCCCGCCGCTATCGAGAAAGCCGAAGCACAATTTAAACAGGCTAATGCTGCTTATAATGAACAATTGTTCCAATATCAGTACACTGCGATGAATAATTACCTGCAGGCATTGTATTATAAACAAGTGATCAAAAGTGTAGAGGCTTCTATTGAGCGGAATAAAATAGGGTTAGAGCAATCGCTTGTACTCGCCCAAAATGGGTTAAAGGCAGGGATCGATACTACACAGTTTCAGGCTTCTATTGCACAATCAGAGATTGATTTGTTACAGGCCCAGCGAACTTACCAGCAGGTTTTGACGGAGCTAAAATGGTTAACAGGAACTGAGGCTCCCAATGACAAGATCATATTAACGGATTCATTTTTTGC
>JAOQAK010000047.1 GCA_025963635.1 Ferruginibacter sp. | reverse complement strand
GTAGATGATTTTTTTGAAATAGCTGATATTCTTCCGCCTGCAATCAAACAGAAATATTTGGTGAGGCTTGTTGCCAGCCAGGTAGAGAAAGCTGATGAACTGCACCTTGGATATTTTATTCTTGACAAATTGTGAGCTGGTGTATATCCTGCATGGGCCTGCATATTGGTGAAATCCCATCCGGATAGTTTATATCGCTACCGTTTCACTTTAAACGGCATTGGCAATTAATCCCTATTTTTGAAAAAATCAATACAATGGCAGCTACAAAAATTACGGTAAACAGCAATGGTTCACTTAGAGTGGAGGGCGATTTTGAAATCGTTGACCGTGCAGGAAATATTTATGATTTGGCTGGGAGAGAGGTAATATCCGTCTGCCGCTGCGGACTTTCAAAAAATAAACCTTTTTGTGATGGCTCTCATAACGGGCATTTTGAGCACAATGCCGAGGCTTTTTCCCTACCTCCGAAAAAAACCGTGTAATACACGCTGATCAAGGCTGAGGTGTAAACATCCCTTATTTACCGCCGGACTCTTTTTCCTTTTCTTCTTCATCTTTTAAAATAGATTTTGGATTAGGCAATTTGCCGCGTTTATAAATGATCAACCCGTTGAGGAAGTTTCGTAATACCTGGTCGCCTGCCTCTACATACCCCGGATGATCTTCGTTGCGAAACAGATCGCCCAGGGCGCCTTTTGTTATTTTGAAATCTACCAATTCAAGGATCTTAATAATATCATCGTTGCGGAGTGAAAGCGCTACCCTTAGCTTTTTTAGTATATCGTTGTTGCTTAACATGAATCTCTTTTTGAATTAGAAAGGGGATAAATATAGTACAATTGGATGTATAGGAGTTCTTTAGTTATCCGGTGTGGATAGGGATCATTCTGAACCGGCTTTTTCCTTTAATCCCAACACCGTCGGTAACCCATCCAGGCTTTTTAAATTATTATCGGAGATATACTCCTGCAGTCCGTTTGTGCCCTTCTTTTCAGCCCATTCAAAATGAATCGCTCTTTCCCCCGCATAATTGTATAGTGGCACACCAAAGCCACAGGATGTTTGCACCTTACTGATCTCAGCAACGATTATCTGCCGGGTGCTGGGATATATGATGAAATGAGGAGCATATTCATCCCACAGCTTAGACCCGGGCAAAACAGTAATGCCATTACCGTATAATCTTAAAATGTTAGGCGAACCTTCAAAGGAACAAAACATAAAAGTGATGCGGCCATTTTCAAGCGTGTGCGCAGAAGTTTCATTGCCGCTGCTGATAAGATCCATGTAAGCGCATTTGTTGGCGGATAAAACGCGAAAGCAATCCAACCCTTTCGGTGAAAGATTGATATGGCCTTCACCGCTCAATGGTGCCGTACTAACGAAAAAAATATGTTGCTTTTCGATGAATTGCTGGTGTGCAGTGGAAATAGAATCATGAAATTTGCCCATAACTAACAAGATGTTTTTGCGGGATAATTTGGTAAGGTAATTATTTTTCGGATTATTGTTGGCAGGGTCGCTAATCTTAATCTATCTTGATACGAGGCAGGATGAACAAAGTTGTTGATCACCAGCTTTTTAATCTCCACCATTATGTGTTTCCAAAAAGCTGGACTGTTGTCATATTAATGTATTATCTTATTTTTATTAATTAATTTTTAAAATTAACTTCCGATATGTTGCTCAGAAATTCATCAACCAGCCGGCAAGTTCAACCCGGTATCGTTTCCGCGATTATAAAAACAGGATTGCTGGCGGGGACCCTGGATATATCCGCTGCCTTGATCCAGTTTTACCTAAAAACCGGAAAGAATGTGTTGATTGTGTTGAAGTTTATCGCAAGTGCCGTTTTTGGTAAAAGTGCATTTGAAGGTGGTTATGATATGGCAGCAATGGGGTTGTTATTTCATTATATCATTGCTTTTGGGTGGACAATACTTTTTTTTCTTCTTTATCCACGAATGCCTTTGCTCGGAAAAAAACCCGTTATCACCGGACTCCTGTATGGTATTTTTGTCTGGCTGGTGATGAACCTGTTGGTAGTGCCTGCAACAAATATTTCAAGAGCGCCTTTCAGACTTGTAAATTCTATCACCGGCGCACTCATCCTGATGCTTGCGATTGGTTTACCGGTATCATTGCTGGCAAATCAATTCTATTCAAAAAAATCAAAATCTGCTATTGCCGGTGATGACAACTCAATACTCCGCTAAAGTATTGGCTGTTTTTTAATTATATAAATGCAGGATATGCTCATAAAGGAAATTCAGCTATTGGCCGATGATCCCGATGGAACGATTCAATTTTACAATGAAATCCTTGGATTGAAAATACTTTCTTCGGATCATACTCGAATCAGTTTTTCAGCAGGATCATCTGTATTAACTTTTCTAAGATCGGAAGACACCCGGCCTTTTTATCATTTTGCTTTTAATATTCCCTGGAATCAATTTGAAGCTGCAATGGATTGGGTGGGTTCAAAACTTAAGTTGATTGAAGTTACCCCTGGAAATGCCATCGCGGATTTCAAAAGCTGGAATGCAAAGGCTTTTTATTTTTTTGATAACAATCAGAACATCGTGGAAATGATCGCCCGTTTTGATGTTGACAATGCCTCGTTGCAGCCTTTTAATGGGTCTTCGATTTACTCTGTCAGTGAGATCGGTGCCGTAGTGGAAAGCCCTATGGAGTATGCACAGGAGCTCAATAAAAAATATCAACTTGAGTTTTTCCCGAAACAAAAACCGGCAAATGATTTTATCGCAGTGGGAGATGATCATGGCTTGTTTATCATTGTGCCACAAAACAGGAAATGGTATCCCACCAATATCCGCTCTGCAAAACATTGGGCCAAACTGACCATCGAGGTATCGGGAAAGGATGTGGAAATTACTCTTTGATTGAGGCACCCTTAACAAAGGAAACATATAATATTTACAACTGCTTCTGTTCCCCTTAACCAACAAAAAACGACCAACCTTACATTCATACAGAGACGGGCAAAATGAGGTAAATGGCTTTGGCATACGGATTGCGATATTGTCTATAGAAGAGATAAAGAACGGATGGCTACCCATTAAATTAAATTTGATCCGAACCTGGAAGGAGGTAACATTTTTGAAAAAAGTTGGTTAACTTAGTGGGTACAGGTTCCCGATCTTGCAACACCCGTTATTCCGGTTTCCACTTTGCTATTTTGAAATAAAACAATAATTTAGAATTCATATTATTGTAATACCCTTAAAGGGCAATGTTATTGTTATATTATTCAAAACAAGGAATAACATATTGCAATCAATAATTTAATTTTTTAAAAGTCCGCCGTTCATGACAGAAGTAGGAATTACCAGCCTCATTTTGATAATAGCAAATATTTTTTGCTCTGTGCAGGGATTGAATGACCGCCACTCCTTTAAGCGGAACACCTTTCGGATCAGTGAATTTCTTTTCAAAAAAGATTACAAGCGCCTGGTAACCTCCGGTTTTTTTCATGTAAGCTGGCTTCACCTGGTTTTAAACCTTGCTTCCCTGTGCTTTTTTAGTGGTGGTATAGAATTGCAACTTGGCGGCGCGAGATACCTGTTAATTTATTTCGCAGGCCTCGTAGGTGGAAATCTCTTTGCATTGTTTGTGCATCGCAATCATGGTGACTATAGTACGGCAGGCGCAACAGGAGCAATTACGGGAATTATATTCGCAACGATTGCTTTATTCCCGGGGTTTGAGATTGGCTTTTTAGGAATTCGTTTTCCTATTCCTGCCTGGTTTTATGGTTTTTTATATGTGCTGTTTTCGATTTATGGTATTAAATCAAAGACTGACAATATCGGTCACGAGGCAAATTTAGCGGGCGGATTGACCGGCCTTCTTGTTGCAGTGTTAATGCAGCCGATGGCTGTTACAAATAATTACCTCGCTATCCTGGCGCTCGCTATTCCCTCCATGTTTTTCATATTTATTATTATTAACCGGCCCCGTTTTATATTGATTACGAATAAGTTTCTTAACAGGTATGATAAGGATTTGACCGTTGAAATCGTTCAGCCGGCTGAACCGCTGGACCATCAGCAGGAAATAGATCTGATCTTAGAAAAAATTCATCAGCACGGCATCGGAAGTCTTACAAAAAAAGAGAAAGAAAAACTGGATTATTATTCCAGGATCATTCAGTAGGTGCTCTTTTAAAATAAATGTAAGAACAAAAGAGTCAGCCCGGAAGCCTGGGTTTATAAATTGTCTATTGCATTTAGTCCTAAAACTTCAAGCAGCAATTTTCTTCTACTTATATTTAAAAACACGTGATGAATACCGGGAAGGTTATATCGGTTAGCAATGCGCAACATTATAAATGGGGAGAAAACAATGACGGCTGGCATTTACTGAAGACTGGTGATCTAAGCGTGATTGAAGAATGTATGGAGCCTGGAAATGCCGAACAACTCCATTTTCATGAAAAAGCACAGCAGCTTTTTTATGTTTTATCCGGCGAAGCGCTCTTTGAATTGGACAAAGAATTTTTTACGCTCAAAACTGGAGAATCGATCCATGTACAACCAGGCGCAACACATAAAATTTCCAACAATAGTGTTGCCGATCTACGCTTTATCGTGATATCTTCCCCTGCATCCCATGGCGACCGGATCAATGTTTAAGGGAAGTTACATCCCCCACATATTACGCTACTAATTTGAACCGGTGTTAAAATGATCTTTTCTCCAGGGAGAAAAAACAAATTCCCGTAATTTGCTTTTTATTTATTCAAACATTTATCTTGACAATATTCAGAAAGTTATCAACTCAGTTATTTCCTGCGGCCATTATACTTTTCTCTTTATACAGTTGCAACAATTCCAACGCCCCGTCAAATGATATTAATGAACCCGTACCTGCAACTCCCCTCATTAATTACGCCGTAACAAAATTTTTCCCCCACGATACAAGCCTGTTCACAGAAGGACTGCTGGTACACAATGGGCAGGTTTTCGAAAGTACAGGATCTCCCGGGGATCGGCCGCAAACCAAATCAGTGGTGGGTATCGTTGATTTAACTACCGGTAAAATGGATAAAAAGATTGAAATAGACCGGTCAAAATACTTCGGGGAAGGCATAGTTATTTTCGATGATAAACTTTACCAGCTTACTTACACAAACCAGGTGGGTTTTATTTATGATATCAAATCGTTTAAGCAAATAGGGCAGTTTAACTACACTAATAAAGAAGGCTGGAGTTTAACAACGAATGGTAAAGAATTGATCATGAGTGACGGAACCGATAAACTAACCTTCCTGGATCCGGCAACGCTAAAGCCGGTAAAACAACTGGCTGTAACCGAAAATGGGCTGGCAGTCGATAGCCTAAACGAATTGGAATTTATAAAAGGATTTATCTATGCCAATATCTGGCAAACAGATTTTATCGTAAAAATCAATCCGGCAAACGGCAAAGTGACTGGCAGGCTCGATCTCACTTCGTTAGCTTTTGAGGCAAGAAATAAATATCCACCGGCAGATGTATTAAATGGTATTGCCTACGATGCTGCAACCGATAAAATATATGTAACGGGTAAACTATGGCCGAATATCTACCAGGTGGAATTTCCGCATTAGAAGGTTGATGGTTGATGGTTGAAGGTTGAAGGTTGAAGGTGGAAGCTTGAAGGTCGATGGTCTCCACTACACGCTATCAAATATCCAGCGTCCTGCATCAGCATCCAGTATCGGGCAACCATCATCTAGTATCCAGTATCCAGTATCCAGTATCCCGGCATCTTCGAAATCTCCCCCTACCTCGTCTTCACTTTCCCTGCCAGGATGGTTGTTAACAGCCCAGTAATTGCAATTACCGTAAAAGACCAGCGCAGGCTGGAAGCTCCTGCAATCAATCCAATCAGTGGCGGTCCCACTAGAAAGCCGAGAAAACCAATGGTTGAAACTGCGGCTAGCGCTACTCCCGGCAACATGGTTTTTGATTTACCCGCAAGTCCGTATACTAATGGTACAACGGAGGAAACACCCAATCCCACCAGCAAAAAGCCAATCGTCGCAGGTATGATATAGGGGAAGACAACTGCGGTGAGTAGGCCCGTTGTAATGATGATGCCGCTGCACTGCAGCATTGTTTTTATTCCCATTTTGGTAGCCAGCCAATCGGCGATAAATCGTCCGCCAGCCATGCTGCTCATAAACGCTACATACCCAAGCGTGGTATAGGATTTCGGTACCTGTATTACTTTTTGAAAATATACACCGCTCCAATCGAACATGGTTCCTTCACAAACCAGACAGCCAAAAGCAATCAATCCAAGGTGAAGAATAGAAGCATCTGGTTTGGCGAAAATTGGTTGGGTGGCATTACTGTCATTGTGCGCCAAAGTGTAAGGAAAGGAAATAATTACGAGTAGAAATGCTGTTGCCGCAATGATACAATAGTGAACAAAGGGCGTAAAATGAACCGCGATCATTACTGTTCCCACAGCTGCTCCGGCAAAACCTGCAAGGCTCCATATTCCATGAAATGATGCCATGATGGAGCGTCCATACAAAGCTTCCACGCCAACCGCCTGTGTATTTACAGAAATATTAAAGAGGTTGCCCCAGAAGCCAAAAACAAAAAGCGTTGCAGAAAGCAACCATATAGTAGGAGCGATGCCCAACAGGATTAAAGTGAGCGGGTACAATAATGCGGCGATGATTACCACTTTTCGGCTTCCGATACGTGCCACCAGGTAGCCTGAAGCGGGTAAGCCGACCATTAGTCCGACCGGCAATGCAAACAAAACTGCACCCAGGCCTGCATCACTGAGCAGCAGTTTTGATTTGATATCTGGTATGCGGGCTGCCCAGGACGCAAATGTAAAGCCAGCAATAAAAAAGAAAGTGCTGACTGCAATGCGATGGACCCTGGGTGAAGGAATTGAAAAAGTGAACGACATACGTTGAGATAAAGTAAAAAAATCCTTTAAGAAATTTCTGCCATTTTTTGCTGTTTATTATTTTGTCCGGTTGATTATAAAGCCCCTGACTTCTTTTTTGAAACCCTTAAAAGTTGTTCTTCTTATGCAAATTTGAAACATCCGAAACTTGCTAAGCAGTAACTGTCCTGACTAATGATAAAATTGCGAGCGGCTACGAATTGATTTCTTGTTAACCGGCGTACTGGAGACTATCCTTGATTTATGATCCGCCATTCAAGACCTTCAGAAAAATCTTATCGTGGGCCCGAAGCATTGACGGCCGCTACCTGAAGATAACCGTTCCCAGTTTCCTGGTGAGATCAATCTCCATTTTCTTTAAATGCTGGTGCACTTGTAGCAGCACCATTTGTTCATCGGTTGAGGCAGCCTGTTCCAGGTCATGTTGGTTTTCAGCAACCATTCGTTTAATTTTCCGAAGCTTAAGATAATTCAATGTACTGAATACTTCTTCCTTATACAAATCTTCGCGACTGTCGATTTTACCCTCGTACACGTTTTTCCAGTTGGGGCTTATTTCATAATGATAATCCATTACCGCCATTGCGAGGTGCCGTATCATATTATCTTCGTGGTACAAAAAAGTTTTGGCGGTTGGTTCGAGGCCTTCATCATACCAGGCTTTATAAGTTTTTACCAATATTAACAGGTTCTTATTGTCAATCAGTTCCTCGAGTTGATTCTCTTCAATCTCGCTAAAAACATGATCGGCCACCCGCTGTTTTTCGTCCCATTGTTTGAGACCAAATTCAATCAGGCTTCTTACCATCGCTCTTTCATGCGGCTCATCCTTATTGAGCAAGGCCATTACATCGTCTTCGATCTCGACCGGCTGGGTGTTGTCTGAATTCCTGTTATTGGTATCTTCCCGGCTGGCCCGGGTTTCTTCCTTTGTGATCTTTTCCCTTATAAATTTATTTACCAACGCATGCAGGCCGCTTTCTTCAATCTTTAACAACTCGGCGCATTGCTTTATATAATCCTGTTGTTTGGTGAAATCTTCGGCCTTATTAATTTTTGATATGGTTTCCGCCACCTGGTTCACCACCGCCGATTTTTTATTGGTATCGGTGCCTGCATCCTGCAACATCACTCCCAACTGGAACAGGATAAAATCTTTTTTATTTTCCGAAATGAATTGGCTGAAAGCAGCTGGCCCAACTTTGTTCACATAACTGTCCGGATCTTCTTTATCGGGGATCAACACCAGTTTCACATTCAGGCTTTCTTCAAGGGCAAGATCCAATCCCCGCAATGCTGCCTTAATACCTGCACTATCACCATCGTAAATGATGGTGAGGTTATTAGTGTACTTTTTTACCAGTCGCAACTGGTCGGGGGTAAGCGAGGTGCCGCCGCTGGCTACCACATTTTCAATGCCGGCCTGGTGCAGTGAAACCACATCCGTATACCCTTCCACCAACAAACATTCATCCGCCTTGTCGATCGCCATCCGGGCAAAATAGCTGCCGTATAAAATTTTGCTTTTTACATAAATTTCATTTTCAGGCGTGTTGATGTACTTGGGTGCTTTGTCATTCGTTTTCAAGATGCGTGCGCCAAAACCAAGCACTTTGCCACTTTGGTTATGTACCGGGAAAATGATCCTGCCACGATAATTATCCACGGGCCGCTCATCACGAATGGCCACCAGGCCGCTTTTTTGCAGAAGATCAACACTATATTGGGCATGGATGGCTGCTTTGGCAAAACTGTCCCTCGCTTCCGGGTTGAAGCCGATCTGGAATTTTTTGATGATATCTTCCCTGAAACCGCGTTCTTTTAAATAGCTCAGGCCGATGTCCTGACCTTCTTCAGAGTTAAATAAATGATCGGTGAAAAACTTTTGGGCAAAGCTGTTCACGATGTACAAACTATCAGCGCTTAATTGCAGCAGCTTCTGTTCGGGGGTGGTTTCTGTTTCCTCAACATCTACATTGTATTTTTGAGCAAGCCAGCGAAGCGCCTCCACGTAACTGTACTTTTCATGCTCCATCAAAAAGCCGATGGTGTTGCCACTGCGGCCACAGCCAAAACATTTATAAATTTCCTTCGCGGGCGAAACTGTAAAAGAAGGGGATTTCTCGTTATGAAAAGGGCAAAGGCCCAGGTAATTGGTGCCTCTTTTTTTTAGCCTGATAAAGGAACCAACAATCTCAACAATATCGATGCGGCTTAGAATCTGCTGTATGGTGTTTTGAGAAATCAAGACAAATTGATTAAAGGTTTTGCGCAAAAATAACAAACATATGTCGCCATCCAATAACTAACCGGCTTTCATTCCCGGAGTATTTAAAAGCATTTGTAGGTAAATGTTTTGATAATTATGTAATAGAAAATGGTATTACGCAATAGCCGGATGGTATAACAGCATCGATCTTTATATTGTCATAAAAAACATCGCTGCCATCAGTTCATTGGCGTACCTGTATCTTTCAATTATATTTTTAAACAAAGTATTGTAATTTCTTGCTGAAATATGGCATGGTTTATGAAATTCTAGGTCAAAACCTACGGGGATTAGCGACAAACTAATACCTTTAACACCTAAAATTTTATATAGATGACAAAACTTTTCTTTTTAGTAGCCTTTAGCCTAATGGTATCTGCTACGTATGCACAGGATATTACTGAAATTAGAAATTTCGCATTGCTTGGACAAACTCAGAAAGCCAAAGACGCGGTAGATAAGTTTCTTGCAGTTCCGAAAAACGCTCAAAAAGCCGATGCCTGGTATTATAAAGGATATGTTTATAACCAACTTTCTAAAGATTCAACGAAAACAGTAGCACAAAACGCCGAAATGAAAGCCATTGCTTTTGATGCCATTAAAAAATACCGTGAACTGGATCCTAAAAGTGAGTTATTAACACAACAAAATAATGCCACTTTATATGATCTGTATGTGGGGTATTATTCAGATTTAGGTGTGAAGGCCTACCTCGCTAAAGATCCGGCGACAGCATTTGAAAATTTCAGGAGGGCTTTGGAAGTACACGATTACATCAATGCAAATAACCTTGTAGGCAACAATGGTTACAAATTTTCTGCACTTGACACTATGTTGACTTTATACACAGCCATAGCAGCCTCCGAAGCAAAAAAGCCAGATAGTGCTGCGGCTTTTTATCAAAAGATTGTGGCGGCTAATATTACTGATCCCCAGTATATTGACGCATACCAGGTATTAGCGGAGCGATATAAAACAAAAAAAGATAAGGCCGCTTTCAGCGATATTATAGCAAAGGGAAGAAAGCTATATCCCGCCAACAGCGAATACTGGACCGCGATGGAAATTGAAGAAGCTACAGAAGGAGTAGGAAAACCTGAAATCTTTAATAAGTATGAAGAGCTGATGGTTAAAAATCCAACAAATTATACAGTACCTTACAATTATAGTGTGGAGCTCTACCGTTATATTTATTCCGATTCACTCAAAAATGTAAATACAAACACATATAAGGCAAAATTGCCTGAAATTCTTAAGAAGGCGATTGCTATTAAGCCTACCAGTGAGGCTAATTTTTTGCTGGCAAACTTTCTGTACAACAACTCTATTGATATCTCCGAAGATGCCAGGAAAATCAAAGGCGTAAAACCTGAAGATTTAAAAAAGAAAAAAGCACTACAAGCTCAATCTGATTCGACTATGAATGCAGCTATCGAGTATGCTCAAGCGGTTGTGAGTTTGTATCCCGGTATTACTAAGCCAAAAAGTTCAGAAAAAATCAACTATAAACAATCACTCGTGATTTTGAAAAATATATATGAGAGTAAAAAAGACGCCGCTAAAGTCGCCAGTTATGATAAACTGATCAAGGAAGCGGAATAGGTTTTCATAAAATTTGTTAAGAAGCAGCGTGCGAAAGTGTGCTGCTTTTTTTTGGGGAGGGGCGCCACGCTTTACTCAACAAACATATATTTTTATTTCTGTCACCTCCATTTATATTGCAGTATGATTCCGCATGATACAATAAAGGTTGTTGAATGCCCGCGTGATGCTATGCAGGGATGGAAACATTATATTCCTACCCAAAAGAAAATAGAATATATCAATGCATTGCTGAAAGTGGGATTTGATACGATTGATTTCGGCAGTTTTGTTTCTCCCAAATCAATTCCACAAATGGCCGATACCAGCGAAGTCATCCGCGGTCTTGAAATCGGACCATCAAAAACAAAGCTGCTTGCTATTATTGCCAATATGCGGGGAGCGGAAGAGGCTGTGAGTCATGAAAAAATATCTTTCCTCGGATTTCCCTTTTCCATTTCACCAACTTTTCAACTCCGAAACACAAACAGCACAATGCTTGCTTCATTGGAGATGGTGGAGGAAATGCAAAACCTGTGCATCAAGAATCAAAAGGAACTGGTGGTGTATATTTCAATGGGTTTTGGTAATCCTTATGGCGATCCGTACAATGAAGCCTTGGTGGACGAGTGGGTCGAAAAGATGGCAAAGCTGGATATCTCCCATATTTCAATCGCTGATACGGTTGGTTTGGCAACTGCCGGGCAGGTTGGCACCATACTCTCCCGTTTAATTCCCGCCTACCCGGAAACATCGATCGGCGTACATCTTCACTCCACCGCTACTAACTGGAAAGTGAAGATCGACGCGGCGTTGGAAGCAGGATGCCGCAGGTTTGACGGTGCACTAAAAGGTATTGGCGGTTGCCCCATGGCGGGAGATGAGCTGGTGGGTAATATGGATACGGAGTTAATGATAGCGTATTTTAATCAATTGAATTTGCTCGGGAATATAGATAGAAATGCTTTGGAAGAAAGTAGCCGGATAGCGGACGAAATCTTTGCTCCCTTTTAACATTCCCTATAAATGGGTGAGTCACTCCCAAAGAGTGACTCACCCATTTATAGGGAATGCGCCGGTTGAAATGCCGGAATCTTCACTCATTAAAAAACATTCGTGTAAATTCGTGCAATTAGTGGCACTATGGAATTTCATTTAGAATTTACACCCAAAACGTTCCCGACGACCATTCAACACCAGGACAAGCTCTTGTTGATAGGTTCCTGCTTTACGGAGAACATCGGCACAAAGCTAAAACAGTACAAGTTCAGGGTGCTTGAAAATCCAAATGGGATATTGTTCAATCCTATCAGCATTGCAAATTCAGTCAAATCCTATATTTCAAATAAGGAATACCAGGAAGCCGACCTTTTTTACCAGAATGAGTGCTGGCATAGCTGGGAACACCATAGCCGCTTTTCGCATCCGGACAAGGAAATTTGCCTGCAAGGCATCAACCAATCCCGGCAATTGGCCCATGAGTTTATTGTAGAAGCAGATTGGATTTTTATTACCGTTGGGTCAGCCTTTGTGTACGAACTGGAACCAGGCAGGGTAGTGGCCAATTGCCATAAAGTACCCACTGATAAATTCAGTAAAAGATTACTATCCATTGAAGAAGTGGTGACCGCCGGTAAGCAAATGCTGACGGATCTTTTCGCAGTAAATCCTTCCGCAAAGATAATTTTTACTATTAGCCCGGTGAGGCATTTGCGGGATGGCTTTGTCGAAAATAACCGGAGTAAGTCCACTTTGATACAAGCAATTCATCAGCTCACAGCAACCAATAAAAATATTTTTTACTTTCCTGCCTACGAATTGGTGATCGATGACTTAAGGGATTACCGTTTTTATGCCGAGGACATGGTTCATCCTAATTATGCCGCAACGAATTATGTATGGGAGAAATTTATAGCAACTTGCATTAGTGAACCTGCCCAAAAACTGATGAAAGAGATAAACCTCATTAATGCGGCAAGAAGTCATAAACCCTTTCATCCGTCATCGGGGCAACATAAGCGGTTTTTACAAACCAATCTCGAAAAAATAATGCTTCTTCAAAAGCAGTTTCCTCACCTCGATTTTGAAGAAGAGATTGCCTATTTCGGAACTTAGTGTTGATCTGCCTGTTAACCTATAAGGGTTATTCCGCAAAGCCCGCAATAAGTTGGTCTATAGTTTTTTCGACCGCGTAAAACGAAACGAGTTTGGCGATCACACCTTCCACCAACGCATCCGGACAGCTGGCGCCGCTTGTAAGTAAAATTTTTACCGGTTCGTTAGCGGGTAAGAAAGGGGTCGTAACGGAGCTCTGTTTTGTATGAAAATTAAAATGCTCAATGGATGATTTGGAAATGATTTTTTCTTCATCATTGATAAAATAGGTAGGTAATTTTTCTTCACATAGTTCAACCAGGTGCGACGTGTTACTGCTGTTGTAACCACCTACTACAATGGCCAGATCGGCGGCTGTTTTTAATAAACCATATACAGCTGTCTGGTTATCATTGGTGGCATAGCAAAGCGTGTCCCTCGTATCTGCAAATCTTTCGCTGATAGTATCTTCCTGCAACGCATATTTTTGGATCATCACCTGCTTCAAGAAATCAGCGATTGCCTGGGTATCACTGGCCAGCATAGTAGTTTGATTCACCACACCAAACCGCTGCAAATCTTTTTCCACGATAAAACCTTCTGAATACCTGCCCTGGAATTCATCATAAAATTCAGCGGCGTTTTTTTCGCCGGTAATATACTTGCTTAAGGCGATGGTCTCCTGCATATCATTTACCACTACCGTGGGGGTATTGCTGGCGGCATGTGAAAACGTTGCCCGGGTTTCTTCATGAGTCGGTTTGCCATGCACGATAACGGTGTATTCTTTTTTGGCGATCTGTTCACTTCGGTTCCAAACTTTTTCTACAAAAGGGCAGGTGGTGTTATACTTTTCTGTTTGTATGCCGATGGCATTTAGTTTTTCCTGGATGGCGAGCGTGGTGCCAAAAGCGGGAATGATCACAACATCATCACTGCCGAGTGTCTCGAAGGGTACAATTTGTTTTCCATAAGTATCTTGCAGAAACTGCACGCCTTTCTCTTTCAAATCGGCATTTACCTGTGGGTTATGGATCATCTCGCTTAAAAGATAAATACGTTTTCCGGCATTTTCCTCAATGGTACGAAAAGCTATGTCAATGGCATTTTCTACTCCGTAACAAAAGCCAAAATGCCGGGCCAGGTAAATTTGCACCGGGCCAAAATCCAAAAGGGTAGGGCTAAAATCCTTCTTCATCTTATCATCGAGCTTGCGCTTTTTCTTGATAGCGGCAATCAACGGACTTCGGTAAATGATAGGAACTGTAAATTGTTTCATGGTTTTATATAACAGGCGCAAAGGTACAATGTTGGTGGTTATTGGTATGGAGAAACTAATTGTATGTGAATGGTGAATCGGGAATGGTGAGCAACGCTCGTTTTATCAATCTTCACCTAGGGCAGTATTCATAGTTCAGCATTCAGTTTATGGGCTATTCAGGTTTGATTTTGATTTATTTTAAATCATTACATCTTCCCTGGCGGCTTTGCTCCTTTAAGTCTTTCGGAACAGGTTGGATAATTATGAGCAGCAGCAAAAAAACAGCCATTTACCGCAAGATAAATGGCTGTTGTACAATCCAATCCCTGGAACAAAAGATCATTTTAATTTACCGAAATTTCTTTTGTTGCTTTTACCTGTTGCTGACTTTTGGGAATTTCGAGTTTCAACACTCCATCCTGGTAATTTGCCGAAATGCTGTCGTCTTGTGCATTCTCCGGCAGCCTGAACGAACGGGTAAAGGAACTGTAACTGTACTCCCTTCTTGTAAACTGCTTGTTATTGTTGTTGTTCCCGTCGCCATTAGAAGATTCAGTCTTTGTTTCTGCGCTGATGGTGAGTACATCATCAGCCACATTCACTTTGAAATCTTCCTTTTTAAATCCTGGCGCAACCACATCTACCATAAAGCCTTTGTCATCTTCACTAATGTTTACAGCAGGGAAATTGCGTGACTGTTTTCCAAATTCAGCCGGAAAGAAATTTTCAAAATTCAGGAAATCACGCCATGGGTCATATGCCCTTAGTTGTTTGCTTGATTTTGCTAAATTGTTCATATGCTGTTTTTTTAAAATTCCACCCGAAAAATCAAGCCACTTCTGCGCCGAAAAGGGCAATGGACTGATCGGGGCGAATGAGGAATTCTCACTACATTTTTTTGTGAAATAATTTCCTCCGGCCGTATTTTAACGTGCTCCGGAAGCAGGTAAATTTATTTTGATATTGGCATGAAATTGTCGGCCGTTATTTAAAAGAATGAACATGGGCAGAAAAAAAAGTGAAAAGAGTATTCAGCCAAAAGATCTGCCAGAAGGGGAAGTATTCGGCAGAAAAGAAATATTTCAACATCCGCCGCCCGCAGATAGCGGGAAACCCTTAAAGGATCACAATCAGAATGATTTAACCAGAAACAAAAGAACAGCCAAAAAAACAAGTAATGAACCAGGACTGAATGAGAGCCAATCAGTTGGTAATGCAGGGGCGTTCGAGGGATTTGAAGACCAGGGCAGGGAATAAAGTATAGTGAATGAAAAAAATAATTAAAAATTAAACGAGAAGTGGTATAAGGAAGATTATTCTGTTTAACTAGCCTAAATGATTGCAAACCTGCCCGCACATTTAGTTTAAAATCCATTTTTCTAATATTAAAAATAACAATTATGGAAACAAACACAATGAATGCAACGGGTTCAAAATCTAAGCTTTGGGAATTTTTTGTAGACCAGTTGCGGGATATTTACTGGGCCGAAAAAAAGCTGGTAAAAACGCTTCCAAAAATGGAAGAGGCAGCTACTTCCGGTGAATTGCGAAACGCTTTTAGCACCCATCTTGAACAAACCCGACAGCATGTATTGAGGTTGGAGGATGTGTTCAGGATGATGGGTTTAGAGGCTGAGTCAAGCAAATGCGCCGCAATGGCCGGCATTGTTGATGAAGGATCGGATATCATTGATGAAACTGATGAAGGATCCGCACAACGTGATGTCGGTTTGATCTTTGCGGGACAAAAAGCGGAACACTACGAAATTGCCACTTATGGCGGTTTGGTTCAACTGGCAAAAACAATGGGTTACAATGATGTTGGCCAGGTTTTGGAACAAACCTTGTCTGAAGAAAAAGAGACAGATATTATGCTTACACAAATCGCGGAGCGCCATGTTAACTATCATGCGAGCCGCGAACCACAGGAAGCCTGAGAAGCGGGTTAAGAAATATGATAATGGCAGAGAAGGGGCTTTTCGAATAGGAGAGCCCTTCTGGTTTAGCAACATTTTTTCCGGAACAAAAGAGGTAAAACCGTGATGCATCTTTTTTATCAATTGGCAACCTTCATCTTTGGCAATACGGAGTTTGTTACCGAGATAAACCTGAACGACGAGCCTGCGATCAGCTAACTTATAAAACAGGTAATAAAAAGGCAGGAGCGCATGAATTTCCAAATAAAAGAATGCCCTGCTGCCTTTAAAAAACTTCAATGCAAAAACTAACGTTCTTCCTCGTATGACACTACCGTGCCCTCATTCGAAAGTCCATGACCTGCTCTTGGTTTAGCGGTATCCGTTGCCGGTGTGGATTGATCAACCCCAACTGACTTATTCTTGTTGTTTTTATTCTTTTTAGATGATTCGTTCGTACTGTTTTTGCCTTGGGATAGTTTATCTTTTTTCATATCGTTTATTTTTTAATGAAGCAACAAATCACATTCCATTTGTAATTACTGTACAATAGCCGAAATAACAATAATTCTGCTTCTCTTTCTCAACAAGAAACCTTATTTGTAGAACATTTTGCCCTCATCATCTAATCTTTATTATAACATTAATACACACAAGGTAGTACTAGTGTTATGCCAGCGTGGCTTGTCAGTGATCACTAATTCACAATTGGCTATTCACAAATCAAACCGTTACTTTACACTTAACATATCACTAGCTTCATACATGCGGGACGCATTCACTTATCAGAGAAAATTCAATGGATTACAAGTGCATATCACACATTCACGGATGAAAACCTGGTTCTGCTGTGGCTATGCGTCTACCTTGCCAGCTAAATATAACACGGTCAATGGTGAAAAAGGTTCGGGAACTGCATTTTTTTTATTACCGGTCGTTCACACTTCTGTAGATTGTTGCCCCTTTGATGTAGAAGTATTTTTAGTCATTTTGTGTCAGCTCATCTACCTGCCATTGTCCTTAATGCATTTATCTTTGTTCTGTAAATATCCAATCCTAAAGTAACCATACCAATTCCTTTGAAACCGCATAAATCCTATGAAAACCGGTCATGATGCAACATGACAAATTATCCCTTGAAAAACCTTCAGTAATGGAGGTTTTTTTAGTTGAATGAATCAATTTTCGGGAGATACTTTTTAACCAACCATCCATATCATCGTGCAGATACGTTACCTGATGAGCAATACCGTTCCCTTCCGCATGATTTTTTGGTCGAGGTAGGTTAACCCAACTGCCACGTAAACATAAGCTGCCGTTTGCTGGGGAGCGCCATTGATTGTGCCATCCCAACCTTGCTTTGCCTGGTTGCTGCTATACACCAGCTGACCCCACCGGGTAAATACTTTGAAGGTTTCCAGGTTTTTAATTCCCACCAATATGGGTTTCAGTACATCATTTTTTCCATCACCATTGGGTGTAAACGCTGAAGGCACAAATATTTCGGGGCCGGTAGTGAAGATTTTTATATGGATCGAATCCGTGGCGAAACAAGCGCCCTTGCTTACTGTAACCACATAAGTAAAATTTTGGAAATAAGCATCCAGGTTCGCTACCGGGTTGCCAACAGAAGAATTATCTAACCCTATTGCCGGCGACCACATGTAACTGGTGCCACCAGAGGCATTCAATTGCAAAGGTTGCCCCGCTATGATCGATGTGTCGTTTCCGGCAAATGCATTAATGCGGGGTAAAACATTTACTACAATGGTATCGGTTGCAGGTTTAGGACATCCCTGCACATCGTATACGCTGAGCACATAGGCAGTTGTTTGCAAGGGAGTAGCTGAGGGTGATAGGGAAGTCACATTTTGTAAACTGCCTGATGGCTCCCAGGTAAAAGAAGTGCCGGTTATAACGGCGTTTAGTTGTGCGTTGGTTCCAAAGCAAATCGTTGTGTCATTGCTCGCTTGTACCCTTGGATACGGAACAACCCTGATACTAATAGAATCGCTGGCCTGGCATTTACCTAACCGGGCTGCCAGCCGGTAAATTGTATTTGCCTGCGGCGCTGCTTTGGGGGTTTTGATAAAGGCATTGTTTAGCCCCCGATCAGGCGACCATTGGTATTGCAAAGCCTGTGTTACCGGCTGCAACAGGATACTGTCCGATTGGCAAATAGTTGTATCGGCCGGAAGTAACACCGTAATAGAATCCAGCACATTTACAATCACAGAATCTTTTGCAACGCATCCTTTCTCATCCAGTGTAACAACATATTTGGTAGTTGTTTTTGGAAAGACAAGGGGCGACGCTGTGGCTGGATTCAGTAAGTTAGTAGTGGGTGACCACGAAAAAATCCCGCTGCCATTCGCATGCAGCGCAAGCGTATCAATGCTGCAGATAAGCGTATCCTTGAAAGGCAGTGATAAAAAAGGTTTATCCGAAACTAACACAGTCGCGGAAGCAGTATCCACGCATCCGGTACTCGCAGTGGAGATAAGCGTTGCCGTGTAGCTGCCCTTGCCACTATATATATGCGATGGATTTGAAACAGCAGATTCATTGGAAGAAGAATAAGCATCACCAAAATCCCACAACCATTTGTTTATTTTTCCGTATTGTGCAAAACTGGTATCATCAAATTGAAAAGGAGATTGAATGCAGCTTCCTGTCACTTTGAAACCTGTTTTGAACACAGGATACACCAGCACATTGGCGGTAGCAGAATCTTCGCAACCCGTAGCTGAAGTAACGTTTAGCTTCAGTGTATATTTTCCCGTGTCAGGATAAGTATAAGCGCCAATAACAGCGGTGGAGGTATCTGAGCCGATTCCGGTGACACCGAAATCCCATAAGTACGAATTTACATTCGTCAAAATAAATTCGTTTTCAAAATGAAATGAAAAATCTTTGCAGTTGATATATTCAGGTTTAAGAATGGCAGCCGAAAGAGAGCATTCCGCCACCGTAACCTGTACTTCCTTTTTACTCACCCCAATCAATACGCCGTTCCTGTATTCACTTACTGCCACAGCGATGATGTAAGAGCCAAGCGTAGAAGCAGCAATACCGGAAATTATTCCTGTATTTGCATCGATTTTTACACCGGGGCCCAACGGCTCAAGGGCTGTGAAGCCACTCTGGTAAGGCAGGTCTGGGTAAGGAGGGGGGGAGGGCGGATTCGGTTGCCTGGTTTGGGTAGTGCCTCCACTTTTCCCTGGTGAAAATGCATACTTAAGCACATCGTAGTTGGCATCGATTGCGCTAAAGTCCAGTGAAAAATAGGAGTCCTTACAAATCACCACTGTATCCTTCTGTGCAAATACAGGACTGCTATTGGTGCGATAAACTATCCCGTTAATCACCCCCGGAATAGTGTTTGTATTGGTAATTCCGTAAGTAGATGAATTTGGAATATTGATGATGCCCTGTATCCGGCAACATTCCTGCTCTGCCAGCACATAACCGGCAAGGTTATCAGGTAAGTCGGTTTCAGCAATATAGGAAACCACTACATAACAAACCACGGGAGGCTGGTGAATGCAGCGGTCGAAACTCATTTTTTGAATGTTTACACGACCGGATTCCGGGATCGTAATGGCTTTATAAATGCCACTGCCACCACCATCAAATATACCCACATAGGAAAATGGCTCAATGAACTGCGTGCCATCGCAATCGATATAATGCTTCACGATGATCTTGTACTTTGACGTACCGGTAAATGTTCCGGCTCCTAAATATTCGTATGTTATCGAGCCACCCTTGCCATGACGGGCAAGGCAAGCACCGCCTAGAAAGAACAAATTAATCAGTAGCAGGAAGATTTTCACGTGTGATGTTATTGCATTATTCCGTCAAGAAATAACGCTTACCAAATTTAAAGCTATTCGGATGTAATGCGAAAATTTATAATATCTCAACAAAAACAAAAAGATGATTTTGCGGGAAAACAATAGTTGTTTTGTGCACAATCCTTTTGGAACCGCCATGTGTTTATTAACAGTTTTACTTATTGGTATCTTCGTTACAAAAATTCTCTTTAATAAAATTTCATTTCGATGATAAAGATTTTATCCTTCTTTTTTGTTTGCACTCTTTTGGGGTGTTCACAAAACAAAGCAAATAGCACCAGAGATCTCGTAATAGCAAATGGGCAAATGCCCAATCTTGTAAAAGATATTGATCGTAACATTCAATTGGTGTATGGTTGTGGAGATAGCCTGATGTCAATTGTTTCCTATGATGAAGGAAGTTCGTTTGCGCCTCCATCGCTGATTGATATACTACCGCATTTAGCCGCATCACATACAAGGGGTCCCCAAATTGCTGCTACCAGCCACGGTTTGGTCCTCACCGTTTGCAATTCCATGGGTGATATATTTTGTTATACAAAATCACCTTCTTTGCCATGGGTTAAATCCGGTAAAGTAAACGATCAGGATACCATTGACAAAGAAAATCTTATTGCCCTTGGCGCAGATGGGGAACTCGCATTTTCGGCATGGCTGGATGTAAGGAATAACGGGAAAAATAAAATTTACGGAGCACTGTCAGTTGATGGTGGCAAAACGTGGTCAAAGAATAGGATGATTTACAATTCACCAGATAGTTCTGTATGCTCATGCTGCAAACCATCTGTTGTTGTTCATGGGAAGAATGTTTATGTAATGTTCCGGAATTGGTTAAAGGGCAACCGTGATATGTATCTCACGCAATCAAAAGATGGGGGCGATCATTTTGAACCTGCGAAAAAATTAGGCGTCGGTAGTTGGAAATTAAATGCCTGTCCTATGGATGGCGGCAGTTTGGCACTAAAAACAAATGGTGAAATACACACTGTGTGGAGAAGGGAAGGCAGAGTTTTTTCTGCAATTGCAGGTATGCCGGAAAAAGAAATTGGCGAAGGCAAAGGATGCGCCATCGAAATGGTAAATGGGCAAAACGTTTATGCCTGGACTGAAAATGGCGAACTGAAAATAATAAAGCCGGGCGGTGAAAAGATAACCGTTGGAAGAGGGATGCAGCCTGTTATAAAGGCGATTGGCAAAGAAAAACTGATCTGCGTATGGGAACAGGAAAAACAGGTGCACGCGGCAGTGATTTCACTTTAATTCTATAGATAATTGTTTTTTATCGGGCTTTTACGCGGGAATGTTAATGTGCTATAAAACTTGCAAAGCAGTTGTAATTTTGCTATGATTACTTTCATGCAAAGATGTGGTAGGTATTATCAAAAGCTTATATGACTGCAATAAAATCAATCGGACATTTTTTTTGGAAAATTTTCAAAGCGGTCTTTGTAAAAAAAGACTGTTGTAAATAATCGTATACTTATTATTTCCCCTTCGATGGCCGCCTCCCGGGTACCATTTCTATTCTCTTAAAAAGAAAAAATATTGCGCCCTCCAATATGTGGTTAAAAAAGTCGTTATTGTATAAATATACCGGTGCAAGCGGGTATTACTTAATTAATTATGCAAATCAGACACTGTTATTTTTTTTTGATAAGGAGATTTTGCCTGGTACTGGCGGTTAACTTTCTACTGTTATTCAATCTTACAGCACAATCCATTTCTTCGGATGAATATTTTCAGATGGCCCGCAAAGCCGCTTTTGACAATAAAAATTATCCTGAGGCCATCAGGCTTTCACAACTGGCATTGCAGCAAAGCCCTGGCTATACAGATATCCGCATTTTTTTAGGCCGTGTGTATTATTGGAACGATCAACCAGATAGCTCCCTGCTTACATTGAAAGCTGCCCTGCAAAATAAACCCGATTATGAAGATGCCGCTATCGCAATAAGTGATATTGAGTATTTCAGCGATCATTATGCAAGCGCACTAAACTATATTGAGCATGGCCTGGGCTTTCATCCCGCATCAAAAGAATTGATGTTACGGAAAGCAAAAAACCTGGCGGCATTGTCCAGGTACAAAGAGGCGCTGGTGATTACTGATAGTTTACTAAAAACGGATCCTAAAAATAATGCCCTGCGGTCTTTGGCCGAAAGGATCAGGGATTACCGGTCGAAAAATAAAATAGGCCTGTCTTATGATTACACTTATTTTGACAAGCAGTTCGACAACCCCTGGCATATTGTTAGCATGGATTATAGCCGTCAAACCAAGGCCGGTTCGTTTATAGGAAGGTTGAATTACGCCCGCAGGCATACAGAAAATGGGGTGCAATTCGAAGCCGATGCTTACCCGAGAATTTCCAAAACGTTTTATGCCTACACCAACATCGGCTATTCCGCGGATATGCCTGTTTTCCCAAAATTTCGTGCAGGGTTTTCATTGTATGCAAATTTGCCCCGATCGTTTGAAGCCGATGCTGGCTTTCGCTATCTTAATTTTGACAGCGACACCTGGATCTACACATTTGCGCTAGGGAAATATTATAAAAATTTTTGGTTCAACGGGCGCACCTATCTTACTCCATCCAATAGCCGCATATCACAGTCATATACACTTACTACGCGTTATTACGGCAAAAGTGCAGACAATTATTTTTCCTTTTCTATTGGCAAGGGTATCTCGCCCGACGACCGGAGTGTAGTGAGCCAGTTGAACAGCGATTATAAATTGCAGACAAAAAAAATAAGTGCGGGCTACAGGTTCACGGTGTCAAATTTTAATATTTTTTCCTTCGGAGCTTCTTATGAAAATGTTGAATACCGGCCCAAAACCAAGGGAAACCAGTTGACGCTGTCGGCAGGTTACCAGCGCAGATTTTAATTTAAAAATGAGAAAATTTCAAAATGGCTCAATGACAGCACTGTGCACTTCATAAGCACCTGTTGTCAATTTCTATCGCCCGGCTGCAGATTAGCCATTTAGTTTGATGACAACTCCAGGTATTCATGCTCCTTGAGGCGTGCGTAATCTTAGCGATTGCTAAATTGTCCAAAGTGCCAGAGAATTCCAGATGGATCGTGCAAAAAACATTCTCTTCCCCAATCATAATTTCGAATGGGTGTTAGTTTTACACCCTGATATCTAGAAGCCAGATCTAAGACCGACAATTCTTTCCAATAGCGATCAACATCGTCTACTTCCAAAAAAATCATCGAATTGTCTATCCAATCCTTAACATATGCATTTTGTAAATAAAATCCGATTCGATCTGTTTTAAATAAACACATATCAGGAAACAAGATAACTTCTTCAAAACCTAAGTCCCGGTAAAAACTCCTTGATATTTCATAGTCTTTAGCCCCGATGAATGGCCGGATGGACATGGCTGTATGATTCATTGTTTTACTTTTTAGTTGGCTAAAGTTAAGGCGCTATGCTCATGCAGAAAAGAATTCAGCTCACTGTTGATCAAAGTGCGAATAAGTCCTGGATGTTTCGATGGTAGCCTTAATATTGTGCGCCATACTATTTCTTGTAAAAGCGCTGCCGAATACTTTTGTCTTCGACTACTGTAAATGCACCTTGCAATGATATGGCAGGTTGTTTAAGTAAGTTGAGAAGTGTTAAGCCTGCAAATTCAGGAACGTTGCCTTTTTCTCTGAAGAAAACAACTGACGGGAGGATTATCTTGTGAGTATTTAAATATTAATTCGCCATAATCGCGGTCGAAAGTTAGTATTATAGAGTCCAGTTCCAGTGCCATTTTCATTACTTCTTCATCAGTAATTCCAGGAGAATCCTCGTGGAATTACTGATGATCTTGAATCCTTTTTCACGAAGTATCATAGTACTTGGACGAGGAAAATTTTCAATTGCTAAAAAGGTCATAGTTTATGCCGAAATCGGGAAGTAAAGTTCTTGCTGAATACAGTCTTTAAGATAAGCAAACACTGCACGTAGAGCATCCGTGGAGATCGATGGATATGACTCTAAAACTTGCTTTTCAGTCCACCCGGCAGAAAACAATTCCAAAACTAATTCAACAGAAATCCTTGTCCCCTTAATAGTAGGCTTCCCAAGTAAACTTGCCTGTCTGAAATAATGTAGTCTTGCCATTTCATATTGCAATATACAAATTTATCGACTTCAAACTACCGCGAACACTCCCTCTATTGCTATAAATAGGCCGGAGAATTGCGGAACCGATTTGCATTTATTTTGACTGTAGCATTAAAAAACTTATCCCTATTGACGTTTTTAAAAGAACATGCCAGCAGCTTTTAAACGCAGCAACTCATCACTCATCACCGCGGATAATAGTTCCGGTAAATAGAATCAGGAACTATGGGCATCCCTTTGGTCACCTGGTCATTTTTTTGTTTGAATTGTGAAAAAGCCGCTTGCAGGCTGGCTTTCATAGCAGGATCGGTTTGAGGTTCCTCATCCATATTCTTCATCATTTTAAACAGGGCTTCATCGCTCAGGTGATAATCTCCCATGATAAAATCGATCAGGTTGTTTTTGGTTTGCTTTAAAGCCGTTGCATGGATATTGCGGAAATAATGCGCTGTATCGATACCCATTCCCACCCAGCTTACCGTAGATGGTGCCCTCAGGTTGAAATTGTTTTTGAGATAAGCCAACAGGGTTGGTGCGATATCAGAATGAGATGAAATAGATTCAAATGCAGCCGGTCTTATCAACAATGGCGAGTAAATAATCAGTGGCACGTGATAGCGGTCAATTTTGGTGGACATCGGTATTTCAGGCATCCTGTGGTCGCCTGTAATAATGAAGATGGTGTTCTTAAACCGTGGCTTCGAACGGTAATTATTTATAAAGGATTTGATGGCATCATCCGCATACAAAATGGAGGCGTATTGATGGTCGTATTTCCGGTGTTCTTCTTTTTGCAGATCGGTAAATTTCAGCGTGTTCATCCGCTGCTCAAATTCACCAAGATAATGTTCCTGCGCATTTACCAGAAAAGGGCTATGGGTTGCCACGGTGAGCACTACCTGTAATGAAGGCCGCTGATCTGTCTCCGCATCCATATTGCTCAGGAAATGGCGGAACAATTCTTTATCGCCGTACCCCCAGCTAAAACCATTGTGCTCCGGTAGTTTGGGATAATCGGCCGGAAATGATTTTATATCATTGATTGCATCGATCTTTTGCTTCTGTAAAAAGAGGGCCATATTATCGAAATCAGCATCTCCGCCATAATAAAAAGAAGTGCGGTAACCATTTGTTTTCAGTATGCTCATTAAAGATAAATGGGCAGGCATCTTTTCCCCAAATTCATTGAAACCGCTGGCGCCAAAGGGCAATGAACCTAAAAGCGTTGGCAGCACGGCAAAGGTTCGCCCGCCATTGCTTAAAAAATTTTCCCAGTATAAACTCTGCCTGCTTAAAGAATCAAGAAATGGTGTAAAGCTTCCCAGGTACGCATTATCGTTGGTAAACGCACGCCCAAGCCCTTCCACCATCATTATTACAATATCCGGGGGGCTGGTGTCCTTATTGAAAAACGGCGATAAAACATCGGCCGTGCTATCCACGTGAAGCAACGGATACTTTGCTTCATCTACGTAATTAAAAGTCTTGGTTTTTCCGGCCAGCAGCCCGGCGGTTTCTATGTTGGCAGGAAAGAAATGATCATAAGACGCGGCTACAAAATAATTCAGTTTATTTCTTGAAAGGTTGCCGGCATATTCATCACGAATGGTAAACTTATTAGGCGAAGTGAAGCCGATAACGATCCAGGTAATTGCGATAGCGGCGGTGCATAGCTGTATCCATTTGGCAGGCCGCTGCAAACGCGGACTAACCCATTTGAAGATCGCCAGCAATCCAAGTATCACGGTTAGAAGGGCTACAATGGTGGCAATATTAATTCCGCCGGAAGCGCCCACAGTTTGCTTGATGTCGTTCATCGAATATCCAAACAGGTCGGCGCCAAGCGGAACAAACGACAGGCTGAAATATTGCATCAACGCAACGGATATCAGCGTAATTATAATACTGATGCTAATGGTTACGCCCGCCGCCAGCCGCTTATTGATTAGCGATAACAGCATATGCATAAGGCCCAACAAAATGCTTGCTTTAACAAAAAATGCAAGGTCATTAAGCATCGAGAGCAGGAATATATAAGCGGGCTGACCGGGATATTGATGGATGGTGCCATTATAAATAAAATCCGTTACCCTCAATAAAACCAGCATCAGTAGCCAGCCCGTTGCAACAGGAAGGTATTGAAAAAGTCCGTTGCGTAGCCTTGATGCCGTCGTAATCTTTTCAACTGCTGCCCCGGGTTGAACCTTAAAACCCTGTTTCGTCATTTCGCCCCAGCTATGTTTGTTACGAAGCAGGTCGATATTGCCTCTTACCGCGGACCAAACTACAAACGGATGAAAAAAGAAGGGTTCCAACATGGCAGTCAGTACAAGTTTTGCTACTTCACCCTTTTTCTTATACTGGTTAAAGGTGAGTACTTCCATCAGGATGGCGAAAATAGAATAGAGCCATCCGAAGGTTAACACAAATCCAAGCAATGCAAAAAAGAAGCTCCAGTTAACAATTCCAATAAAAGCAAAAAAGATAAATCCAACCATTCCGATAAACTCAATGAGCGGCGCTAAAAATTCAAAAAAGAACCAATAAGGATAACTGAGCATGCCCAGCAGCCCGTATCGGGGATTGAAGAAAAGTATGTGGTGAATTTTTAGTGTTTCAATGGTGCCCCTTGTCCATCGGTTTCGCTGGCGGCCAAGTATTTTGTAGGAAGCGGGAGCCTCCGTCCAGCAAAGCGGATCGGGTATATAGGCGACTTTATATGGAAGATCATGTTCTTCCATATAGCGGCGCATGCGCACTACGAGTTCCATATCTTCACCTACCGTTTTGGGATTGTACCCGCCGGATTTAATTACGATTTCCCTGTCAAAAGCGCCAAAGGCACCCGAGATCAGCAGCAATCCGTTCAACCGGCTCCAGGCCATCCGGCCAAGTAAGAATGCACGGATATATTCAAGGGTTTGCACCCTCGGTAAAAAATGTTTTGGTAAGTTGACATCCAGCAGGCGGCCATTTTGGATGATGCAGGAATTAGCGATCCTGACCACACCACCTGTGGCGATCACTCTTTTGTCGGTTTCCTCGATAAAGGGTTTAATAAGTTTCAGCAATGCATCCTGCTCCAGGATACAATCCACATCAATGCACACGAGGTATTGGTTGCTGGCCAGGTTAATGCCTGTATTGAGTGCATCTGCTTTGCCACCATTTACCTTATCTATTACAATCAGTTTTTTGTAAACAATATTCCTGCTCTTATAAATAGCCTTTATCTCCCTGGCGGGAATGGATACATTGTAGAGATAATCCACCGCCTCAAGATCATAGGCCTTAATCAACTTTTCCATTGAGTCGTCCTTACTGCCGTCGTTGATCACGATCAGTTCCAGTTGATTGTAGTGGATGCTTAAAAGAGAGCGTACATTCTCGATAATATTGGCGCCTTCATTATAAGCTGGTGCCAATATGCTTATGGAAGGTGAATAGCTGGAAGAAGCCAGCAGGTTATAATCTGTAAAGCTGCTTTTGCGTAGGTATTTTCTTGTTTCGCCAATTGAATAAACGCCAATAAAAATATAAGAAGCCAACAAACTAAGCGAGTAAATCAGAATGCCCCAACTGAAAAGATCATATAAAACCTGTTTCCACATTTTTTCCGCAGTATTGAATTTCGATTATGTTGCCGTTACAGGAATCTGCCGGTTGCCATTAATTTTCTGAAGATACAAAACTGAGCGGTCTGCCACCAGCTTTATATCGAGATCTTCGCCATTTTGTAGTATGTGCAGAAAAGGAAGGTCCAGGTGAGAGCCTGTTTTCCTGAGTATTTGTATCACAATCATCTGAAGATTTTTATCCGGCTCAACCAAATAATGCGCTTTTAAAGCAGTTGCGGCTTCCTGTGAAGGCATCTGACCGAGACATAAAATGGCTTCCCGGCGAACAATTATCTCGGGATGGCCCAGGCAGTTGATCACCTCATCATGAAACTCAACAGCATGTTGCTCCCCGATCAGTTTTAAAGAAAATTGCACTACGGAAAGATTGAAAGATTTTAACCAGGATAGTATCCCGTCCTCGTTGCTGAGGGGCAGATGACCAAGGAGTGATAATAAATTCAGTTGGTGCCATTCTGAAAGGGGGTAAGACAGGGTATCAAAAAACTGCAATCCGCTATAACCTTTCAACCGAACAATTGAAATCTGCGCTTCCATTCGCACCATAGTGTCTTTATTATTCGTTAATTCAAATACCTTTTCATGATAGGCATCCTGGTGCATCACCGCCAATTCCTGTAATCCACGGGCTTTCACATGCCAGTACTTGCTTTCAAGACGTTTTAATGATATCTCCTGCAGGTTGAGCTGACTGTAAACTTTTTGAATGTTGTCGCCGGAAACGCCGCTGAGGCTCTTTTTTAACTCCATCAGTTTACGCAACAATACTCTTTTTGCCAGTTGGCTTTTCAATACCAGGCTTACTGCGGCGGGGAGAAAAAAGGATTGGTTATCGGATGCATTTTCGAGCACCACCTCCATAATCCAATCTTCCAATTGCCGAACAATCATGCTCCTTTTATCAAACATGATCTTTTTGCGCAATACGGTGATCAGGATGCCGGAAACAAGTATTACCGTAAGAAAGGAAAAGAATACAATGGCCCCATAAAGAAACCTGGTGCTGATATGTGTAATATTATTCAGTAGAAATATCTTATGACCAGGTAGGAACAATTGAAAGAGTTTAGAAAAATTATTGGATTTATAAATGTGCACGCCAGGCTCATTAGCAAATGGCATCCGCAACGGCTGACGAACAGTAGAAATTTCTGTTATCAATACAAGCCCGGTTTGTTAGTTCGCAAGGGCCATGTATCCGTTAAACAGCTAGCATAGTGCTAAACCGCATCACCCGCAACGACAGTTCGTTCGGACTAAATGGCTTCGTAATATAATCATCTGCACCAAGCCTGAAAGCCTCTACAACCACATTTTCCTGGCCCATCGCCGATAAAACGATTACAGGAATTCTTTTGGTGAAACTGCTTTTTACAAATCCAAGAATTTCAAGCCCGGTAGTATAGGGCATCATGATATCTGTAATTACCATGTCTATGTCGTTGTCTGTAATAAGCTGAATGGCTTCACGTCCATTGATGGCCGTTATTATCTCGTGACCATCTCTTTTAAGCTTCAACTCCATTGTTTTTAATAAAATGGGTTCATCTTCCGCAATTAGAATTTTCATAGTTGTTGGTTTTAACCAATTGAAGTGCACCTGTTGCAATCGGCTACTGGGTAGTAGCGAATATAGACATAAATATCAGTAAATATATCAGCGTGATGTGTAGATAGCCCGGTGCTCTTCCTGTAGCGGTTTTTCTATGTGATGATTTGTTGGTACGAGTGCAGGGTGCCCGAATGCAACCGGAAACTGACTGGCAGATTTCAGCTGGTGATCGTAAGCCGCTCCAGGTGAACCTCTAACGCGGTTTTCAAAGCATTAAACTGCAGGCGACTTTGGTACACGTACGTGGCAAGCTGGATGGCGCTGGTGCGCTCAATCGCCAATTTCTCAATCGCTTCCAGCGTGCTGAATAATTTTTGTGCCTGTAGCAGGCCCGTGCTGCTTTTTAGTTTATGGGCAATCTTGCTAACATCTCCGTAGCCCCCCGTGTCTAATGCCTGTTGCATTTCTTTAAGGTTGATGGCGGTGTCGTGCAAATACAACTCAACAGCCTCTACCAGGAAATCCCTATCCTGCATTTGTTCCAGAAAGCTCAGATCGAACAATGTTGATTCGTTGTACATATATGTAATTTTTCAGATCATGGTGTTTTAAATAATGTAAACAAGGTGACGCATGCCATAACCAACTGTATTATGTTCATAACACAGGCACTTGATTAAACTCCATTTTTGGGAATTTATTGCATTTGACAAGCCAAAACTACGGCGTTTGAACGCCAATGCCCGGATCAGTTACTTCCTCCTCTTGTCCGGTTGTTTAGAGTTCATGTATTCCGTTGGCGTGATATTGAACTGTTTTTGAAAATTGCGGGCGAAGTTGCTTTGTGAGCTGAAGCCCACCATATAGGTGATTTCATATATTTTGTGCTCACCCGATGCCAGTAATTCCGCCGCCTTTTTCAGTCGGGTGATATTGATTACTTCGATGGGTGTTAACACAGAAATTGCTTTTATTTTACGATAAAGCGTGATACGGCTCATGTTCATGATCTTCGCAAGTTTTTCCACATCAAGGTCCACATCTTCAATATTGGCGCAAATGGTATCATTCAGGGTTTCTAAAAAACGTTCATCCCGTTTCGAATGTGCCATGCTTTTGATGTGCACCAACGGCGAGCTGGCAAAAAACTCGCGGATCATATTGCGGTTAGATAGCAGGCTGGCAATCTGCGCCTGCAGATGTTCTTTTGAAAAGGGTTTTTCAATATAAGCGTCAGCGCCTAATTCAAGTCCTTCCACCTTGGATTGGATGGAGTTTTTGGCAGTGAGCAAAATAACGGGAATATGCGAAAAGTCAAAACTCGATTTAATAGTGCGGCACAGCTCAAAGCCATCCATTACAGGCATCATTACATCGCTGACCACCAGCTGAACGGCTTCTGTTTCCAATACCTGCAAGGCTGCCCGGCCATCTTCCGCTTTTAATATGGTGTACCGCGGACTTAATATCCGTTCAAGAAACTCCAATATTTCTTCGTTATCATCTACAAGTAATATCAATGGCAGCATAAGAGTTATAATTATATTTTAAGCAGTCTTTTAAAATGTCCCGGTTTTTCTTTTTTATTTTCCATTGGCTTTACCGGCAGGCAAAGCACGAAAAGATTTTTATCTTCTGCAGCGTCTTCCAGGTACAAACTGCCTGCATGCAATTCTGTTAAAGACCTTGCCAATGCCAGGCCAATTCCGGTTCCCTGCTGTTTTAATGTTTCTTTCAACCTGTAAAAAGGCTCAAATATTTTCTCCTTCAGTGCGGGCGGAATTTTGAGCCCATCGTTTTCAAATTCAATTTTAAAAGTTTGGGTATTTTCTTCCGGAGGCAATAAACGAACGGTCACTTTCTTTTGGGCATATTTAATGGCGTTGTTAAAAAGATTACTGAATATCTTATTCATTGCTTCTTCATCAGCAAAAGCAATGATATCGTTGGAAGGACAATAGATCGTATAATCCAATTTTCTTTTTTTCGCAAGAACCGTGAAGTTTGTATAAGATTCTTTCAGCAATTCGGCGATATTCACTTTTACAAAGTCGATACTGAAACCTTTCGTTTCTGCTTTCCTGAAATCCAGAATTTGGGTCACGAGGCCAATCAGCCGGTTGGTGTTTCTTTCCATCATGATCACATCCTCCTTAATCTCGGGCACATCATCCATAATTTCCAGCAAATTTTCCACGGGTCCCTTTATCAATGTGAGCGGGGTTCTTATCTCGTGGGCTACATTGGTAAAAAAATCGATCTTAGCTTCGTAGATTTCCTTTTCTTTTTTATCTTCTACAATGATGTGGTAACTCCTGAGCAGGTAATAACAAAGTGCTAATGCTAAGATTGTGTACGCTGCGTATGCCCACCAGGTAGCCCACCAGGGTGGAAGTATTTTGATGACCAGTTTTTTTTCACTCAGATTCCAATTGCCGTTCACGGCAGCTTTTAATATAAAAGTATATTTACCGGGAGCGAGATTGGTGAAATATATTTTCCGGTTCGGTTTAATTTGGGTCCATTCATTATCGAGTCCCTTCATGATATAATTGTAGGCGATCATTTCAGGAGAGATAAAACTCAGGGCCGCAAAATCAATACTAACAGATGAGTGGTCGTAGGGGAGGATGATTTCATCCGTATAAAGAATCGACCTTTTTAAAAAGGAACTGTCTTCATTAATTTCCAATTCTTTATTTTGTACCTGGAAAGCGGTTATAAAAACCGGTGGTGCAGTGGCAGGTTTTAATAGTTCGTCCGGGTTAAAAGCAATCATGCCTTTCACGCTTCCAAAATACATTTTACCGTCTGCATCTTTGTAGCCTGAATTATAATTAAACTGGTTGTTCAACAGTCCATTGTCTTTTGTATACACCGAAACGGATCCATTTTCGGGGTTCAGGTTAACCAAACCTCTTGAAGTGGTTACCCATAAATTCTTCCGATTATCTTCGAGCACTTTAAAAGTAAAATCGCTTGGGAGCCCGTTCTTAGCGGTAAAAGCGGAAAACAATTTTCTATCCCTGCTAAGTTTACAAAGGCCGCCACCCTCGGTTGCAAACCACAGGTTTTGTTTACTATCTTCAAAAATAGCATTGATGGTATTGGTTGTAATGGTGTTTTTATTGGAAGGTTGATTTTCAAAATGCCCCTGTTGTTTGGTGACCGGGTTAAAATAATAAAGACCACTATGTTGTGTGCCTACCCAGATGGTGTTATCGTGATCTTCCAGCATACAGGAAACAAAAATATGGGCAGGTGTTTCGGCTACCTGGTCAAAACCGTTGGTTTGCGGATCATACTTAAACAATGAATTGCCCGAGCCAACAAAGATATCGCCGGCCCTTGTTTGCAGTAAACTGATAATAAAGTTGCTTTTCAATTGTTTTGCACCCGCACCTGCCGTGTAATGCATCTTTATTTTACCGGTCCTTGTATCCATGATGTCCAATCCGTGTTCAAAAGTGCCGATCCATAAATCGTTCCCTGCCACCAGCAACCCGTGAATGTTAGAGTAAGCAATACTGGTGCTTTCACCGGTGGGCTTAAATTGAGTGATGGCACCGGTTTTTGGATTTAATTTATTTAGGCCCGCATCTTCCGTCCCAATCCAAACATTGCCTGACCCGTCTTCACAAATTTCCCGTACCGCACTGCCGCTTATGGCGTTTTTCGAATTGTCTGGAAAATATTTCCTGAAGACAGCAAATTGTTTTGAGTAATAATTGATACCGCCAAAGTAAGTGCCAGCCCAGATGCCGCCTTCCGCATCTTTGCAAAGTGTGTAAACCGCATTATCAGACAAGGAATACGGGTCGAGAAATTTCTTTTCGAGATGAATGAATTTTTGTGAAATCGTATTGTAAATGAAAATGCCCGACTCAGTGGCAATCCAATATTCATTTTCAGCATATTTAATAACATCCCGGACGAATACGGTGGTACGGTCCGGATTGAAGATGAGCAGATCTGAGTAGCCTGATTTATCAATATCAAATCGTTTCAAGCCCTGGCTGGAAGTGCCTACAAAAATGGCCCCCTTACCCGCGGGGGAGATGGTTTGTATCCAGTTGGAAGCAGCCGGAGCGGAGTGCAAAAAAAGATCAAAGCTTTTAAATGTTTCAGTGGCTTCATCAAACCTTTGTAAAAACCCATTGGGGGTAGATGCCCAGAGATCGCCTTCACCGGAGAGGCAAATTGAGGTAACATCAAAGTATTTTTCAGGACGAAAAATTTTAAGCGTGTTATTGTTGAGATTATAACGGCACAGTGTATAGGCAGACTTAAACCAAAGCTGGTTTTTTTTATCAATGAGTATATTCGTGATATCTGTTAAACTGTCTAAAAACCGTACCAGGCACTCCTTCTGTGTATCAAATGTATATAATCCTTTTTGGGATCCCACCCAAAGCACATTTTGTTTATCAATCAAAAGGCAACTGATTGCATCGGGCACCAGCGGGCGTCCATCATCCCTAATGTTAAAAAGCTTAAAATGATACCCGTCAAACCTGTTCAATCCATCTTTGGTACCAAACCACATAAAACCGTTGCTGTCTTGTATACTGCAATAGACTGTGTTGTTGGAAAGTCCGTTCTCAACCTGGTAATGCCTGAAGAAATAGGATTGTGCATGGATACCGCCCGTATTTAATAGCAGGAGCAGTGCAAACTGCCAACGAAAAATGATATGTTTTGGATTTTTCAATTTGTAAAAAAATCGCTTGAAGATTTATTACGGTAATGCTCCGCAGGATTGATTTCAAGACGAGGCAAACAATTAAAATGAAACATTTTGCAAAAATTATGAAACACCACGAATCATGCTCACCAAAAATATGATTTTAATTTACATCAGAATTTATTAAGAAATAACGCTGGTAAAACAGGATATGTTTTCATACGCATCAATGATACTCATTAAAAAAGCCGCATATCAATAAGTTCAACTTAGTCGTTTTGGTAGTAGGAAATAAATCGGGGTCAATTTTTTGATCCCGTTTTTTTCCTGCAGCTTAAACCAGGTTACCAAAAAAAAGCAACGATTTTAATGAAACCGCATTTAAAATCATCATTAAAAAAATGAATGATAGATCTGTGATTTATTTCTTCGCATCTTTGCATAGTAACGCAATCAATGATTAACAAAGAAAAAAAATCAAAAATGCCTTCCATCTTTCGTTGCTCCTTCCCGTGAATAGAAATAACCATCAAATTATAACAAATCCCATTTATTCCTTTGCACAATCTCCTATGTGAAAAAACCACCACAAATGAAAAGACTTCTCTTAGTAATCGTTCTCTTCTTTCAGTTCGCCGTCACTTTTGCTCAAACCAGTAAAGCGCCGGCTTACCCATTGATTACCCACGACCCTTACTTCAGCATCTGGTCTGCTACGGATATTTTAACCGCATCTCCAACAAAGCACTGGACCGGGGCGGATCACTCGCTTACGGGCTTAATCAAGGCAGATGGTATTGTATACCGTTTTTTGGGCAGTACGGACGTTACTTATAAAACGATCGTCCCTGCGTCAGATGAAGTAAATTATGAAACTACCTACACAGAAACTGCCCCCTCCAACGAATGGATGAACACTGCTTTTGATGACAGCCGGTGGAGAAAGGGAATAGCACCGTTTGGTGATAACAATACCGTTGCAAAAACCCAATGGCTCTCAAAAGATATTTGGGTACGGCGGCAATTTAATATAGGCGATACTGATTTTGATAGTCTCTTTTTGAAACTAAGGCACGATGACGACGTAGAAGTGTACCTCAATGGCGCGGAACTGTATAAAACCAAGGGCTGGACGGGTAAATTTATATACCTGCCTATAAGGGATGCTGTAAAATCGAAATTAATTAAAGGGAAAAATATACTGGCAATACATGTAGCCAATACTGCCGGTGGAGCATGGCTGGATGCAGGCATTGTGGAGAAACCCAAAGAGTTGGTAGATGAAACCATTAAGATAGCCGTGCAAAAAGATGTAAGGATCACTGCAATGCAGACGACCTACCAGTTTACCTGTGGAAAAATAGATCTTACCCTTACGTTTACTTCACCATTGTTGCTAACCGATCTTAGCCTTTTAGCACGACCGGTATCTTATATCAGTGCTAAGTTAAAATCGAATGATGGTGCAATGCATGATGTGCAATTGTATTTTGGCGCTTCTACAGACATTGCGGTTAATACTCCTTCCCAGCAAGTTGAAGCAAAAAAATATTCGGCCAACGGGTTGGCTATTATGAAAGCGGGTACAAAAGAACAGCCGGTATTGCAAAAGAAAGGCGATGATCTCCGGATCGATTGGGGATATATGTATATCGCCGCGCCGTTCTCAAAAAATGTGGAACAATCTGTAACGGATGAGGCCGCCCCGGCGAATGTGTTTCAACATCATCGTAAAACGGTTCAGTCTGGCCGGCATTTATGGCTGAATACAATTTTGAACACGGGCAAAATAGGCGCCACTGAAAAAGAGCAATTTATTTTAATCGGCTACGATGATCTTTACTCTGTTCAGTATTTTGGCAAAAACCTGAAGCCGTGGTGGAAGCAAGATCCTTCTGCAAATATGGAGCAGCAATTGTCCCGGGCGGCCACAGGCTATAAAACCACCCTGCAAAAATGTGTGTCCTTTAGTAAAACTATTCATGATGATGCCTTCAAGGCCGGCGGAGAAAATTATGCAAAGCTTTGCGAACTGGCTTACCGGCAAAGTATAGCGGCACACAAACTGGTAAAGAGCCCGGAGGGAGAAATACTTTTTCTCTCAAAAGAAAATTTCAGCAACGGCTCCATCAACACAGTGGATGTAACCTATCCATCTGCACCCTTGTATCTCGCTTACAATCCAAGCCTGTTGAAAGGCATGTTGAACGGTATTTTTTATTACAGTGAAAGTGGTAGATGGACCAAGCCCTTTGCAGCACATGATTTAGGAACTTACCCGCTGGCCAATGGGCAAACCTATGGAGAAGATATGCCAGTGGAGGAGTGTGGTAATATGATCATTCTTACTGCCGCCATCTCAAGGGTAGAAGGTAGTGCGGCCTATGCAAAAAAACATTGGAAAACTTTATCGCTATGGGCCAATTATTTAAGTAAAGAAGGATTTGATCCGGCCAATCAATTGTGCACAGACGATTTTGCGGGGCATCTTGCCAGGAATACAAATCTTTCGGTTAAAGCAATCGTGGCATTGGGCGGGTATACACAAATGGCAAAGCAACTGGGAGAAAAGCAAATAGCCGAAAAATATCTGCCCCTGACAAAAGAGATGGTTCGCAACTGGATGAAAATGGCAGATGATGGCGATCACTATGCACTAACCTTTGATAAAAAGGGCACGTGGAGCCAGAAGTATAACCTGGTGTGGGACAAAGTACTCGGGATGAACCTGTTTCCGCAAGAGGTATTCGACACCGAAATCAGGTATTATTTAACCAAACAGAATGAATTCGGCTTGCCCCTGGATAGCAGGGCTACTTACACCAAATCAGATTGGATCGTGTGGACTTCTGTACTGGCCGCTGATCCAAAGAATTTCGGAGCGCTCATAAATCCCGTGTATCATTATGCCACCCAATCTACTTCAAGGGTGCCGTTGAGCGACTGGCATCAAACAACAGATGGAAAAATGGTGGGGTTCCAGGCAAGAAGTGTTGTGGGTGGATTTTTTATGAAAGTACTGGAGCAGAAATTGAAAAAAAGTGAGACAATTTCCTCCTGGATAAAGCGAAAAACTAAACAGCACTATCTATCGGCAGTTCCGCATACCGCTACCACTAAGATAGCATTGCTTAAAACAAAATAGCGTATTGTCCTGTGGCAAAAGCCTCAGGCTGGGATTTCTCAAACACTTTACATCTATTTACATAACAATGGCCTGCATATCCATGCATTCCTGCGCGCATTTATAGCATACCTCGGCACAAACTTCACAATGTTCCATATGGCGGTGTTTTTCACACTCATCTGCACACTTTTTACAAACTTCGGCACATTCCTTCAAAAGGTGATTTCCGTGTTCGGAGCCACGTGAGAGTAATGTTGCGGTAGTCCGGCAAATCTCAGCACAATCTAAATCGAGCCGGATGCAGTTGGTGAGCATTTTTACATCTTCCTCTTCAAGGCAGGCCATTGCACAATGGCTGCATTCTACTGCGCAGTTGTTAAGTGCATCAATAAGTTCGCTGTTTTTCTTCCGTTGCATTTTTTTTAGTTTAAACCTTTCAGATTAATCTGTCATTGATTTTTGGGTCAAAAAGTATGCCCGCGAGAGCATTCAACTGGTAACGTTTGCCATATCGAACATTACCCTTTTTTAATTTACATGTTGCTGCCGGTTTCAGCACAAGCGGGTTAAAGAAGTGTTATGGTTGGGTGGCATATTTATTGTTCACTAACATACCTGAAATTAGTGATCAATATTTCTAATTCTAAAAACTAACCCATGGCAAAGTATTCTAAAAAAGCGCAGGACAAAGTAGGAGAGGTGATGCATGAACAAAAGCAAGGTACCCTCAAGAGCGGCAGTGGAAAGAAAGTAACCAATCGTAAACAAGCGATTGCGATTGGGATTTCCGAGGCAAGAAAAGAAGGCGATAAAGTGCCCCCTAAAAAAGCCGCGGCAAAAAAATCTGGTCCCAAAAAATCTGCTCCGAAAAAATCTGCTCCTAAAAAGAGCGCCGCAAAAAAGAGCAGTAAATAGGCCCGCACTGCTGAACATGGCTGTATGGTAACATTGGTCTTTACTGGCCGGGTGCTGAATTAACCGGGAGTAAAATATTTTATTTCTAACGGGCCTCCGCCCATAAATAAATAAAGTATGAAAAAGATAATAATAATCGGGTTATTCGTTGTGGCAATTAAAGCAACCCAGGCGCAACAACAAAACGTACTCTCTTATTCACTGCAAAAAGATACCATTCCCGCTTCGCGTGATACAACCATGAAGGATTATGTGTCGATGCAAGCCGGGCAGATGATCTTAGTGCAGCACGAAAAAGTAAGCCGCCTTACAAAAGACATTACGATGAAGAATGGCACCGTTGTGAAAACCGATGGAACGGTGAAAACCTACGATGGCCGCAATTTGCAATTAAAGGAAGGTGACCGTGTTTATATGAATGGTATGGTTGAAGGTCCGGCGAGAGAACTTATCAATTAGCTGGACGTAAGTTGATAGATGGATTTGTGTATGATTAATGGCGGTCACGCCCTTGTGTAAGCTCCTAACAAAGTTAAATGGCTATTGAGCAGTATCCGTAAACTATGAAATGATCATACCCGTAAAACAACTTCGAGAAGTTGCGTTCATCGCATCGCACTTCAAACTTTTCTAAAAACCCACTCTATTCCTGCCTAAATGTTTTATGTTCATCGTGAACTTCCTGATCTTATGTATTTGCAAACCTTTTCTACTTGTGAATGCCGATAAGAAAATTCGCCGTACCCTTCCCGCCAGTTAAAAGGATGTTTGATCTGTTTTTTGCATCTAATAAATTCTAAAATTTTATTTTTTGTTAAGCACGCAACTCCTAATGGAGCTAAATGGCAATAAAGAAGTATTCGTACACTACAAAGATTTAGAACTCCAAAACAACTCCTTTTTGGCTGCCTGGAGGTGTAAGATAGGTGGCTTCTAAAGTGCCCCGACAATAAAAATAAATATTTTAACCTTCGAATTTTCCTGCTCCAGGCTGATCGTGTTAGCAAAAATTTACGCTTTTTAGGCCCAAATTCATATAGAAAGTGTAAACAAAACCCTTGTAAACATTTTTTTGTTTACACATGCTTTGTTTACAATGGTGTAAACAAGATGCCTGTAAACACTTTTTTGTTTACACCCTTAAACAAAACATGCACGAAAAGGCGATCGCGTTTATATGAACGCCATAATTGAAGGCCGGGCGAACGCCCCCGTCGAATAATCCAAAGTAAATCGGTGGGTAAATTTGTGAGTGGGAGTATTTCCGCTCCGGGTACGTAGCGTCTTTTACAACCAGCTATTTAAATGGTAAGCTTTAGCCGTGAAGAATGCCGCCAGGGGGAACCCGGACAGAATGGCCCGTTGAGCAATGTGATTAATTAAGCGGATATAATTCAGTGGGGCGTTTATGGTAGCAATATGTTTGGATTGTACTTGTGCAAGCTATGCCGGGTAATTGTCGCAGGCTCGTGTCATTTATCATACAGCAGCTGGCAATGCTCACAATAAAAACTTCTTCTTTTTTTTACCCCTGTAATTTTTTTTATCAGGGGAAGCTCACATCGGTGACAAGTTTTTTTTGTATGGGCAAGCCAATGTTTTTTAAGTTCATAGTTCTTTTTCCACTCCAAAAATTCAAAGCTGTACACACGGGCCTGCTTTACCAGGGCATTCATCTTTGCAGCGGGTAGTTTGCCGGTCTTGCTTTCCGGGTGAACGCATATCCTGTACAGTACTTCATTCTTAATAATATTTCCGACCCCTGCAAATATTTCCTGTGTGAGCAGTGCATCACAAACCATCAGTCCGGGCAATTTTTTCAATTTTGTGATGGCTTTTTTTTCATCCCATTCATCGTTCATTACATCCGCACTCCAGTCGTACACGGCGTTGATATCTTCTTCAATAATCCTGATAGCACAGGCGTAAAAATTTATCTCACCGGTTTTAAAGGTTAATCCCAACCTTACCGGCCTGTCTTTTTTTTCATTCACCAGGTATGAACCAAATAACAAAAAATGAATCCGGACCGTGAAATCTTTGAAGCAAATAAGAAAATGTTTGCCCCAGCTTTTAAAAGCGATGATCTTGTTATTCAGTAAACGCTGCTGATCGATTTTGCTGTTGCCTGTAACGGCGATGATCTTCTGGCCGGTAAACATTTTTACGGCATCTTTTAATATCACAATAGAGGGACCTTCGGGCATTTACTTATTGGTTTTATACCTGGCCGAAAAATAAGCCAGCAGGCAATTTATTATAAGAGAAAAAGCATTGGCAGAAATGATGATCAGGTCCTTTCTTAAAAAGCCGTAATATATCCATAATCCCAGGCCGGAAATTAAAACAGCAAGCATACCCAGTGATACATTTTCAGCCTTTTTTTCTTTTAATATTTTCACCAGTTGGGGAATCATGGAAACCGCAGTGCATACGCTGGCTGCTAATCCGATAATGCTTACTAATGTCATTTACTCAGGTTAGGGGATTACGGAATTTTCGTGTTCGTTAAAATATACTTTAATTAGTAACGGCCATGTTGAAGAGGTGCTGTATGCGTTCGGGATGCATAAGTACAAGTTGCAAAATATACTGGCAAGTATTCAGCAGAAACGAAAGGATAAAAATAAACCAGGAAGTCTCATTTAGAAAACTCCCTGGTATTCAAACTCAAAAAATAAAAATGAACGGGCCCGTCTATTTTGTAGTAACAGCTCGTTGGTGTTATATCGTTCCTCTATTGTTCTTCTTCCTCTTCTGCATCTTCACCAGCCGCCTGCAGGTTGATTGATCCTTCTGCTACTTCAGACAATTTATCATCCGCTTCCTTTTCTTCGTTTAAAGATTGTAAAAGCAATTCTGCGGCTTCATTCTCGCCCAGGATTTTTGCAAAAGCAGTCAGCGTACCATAAGTGGCGATTTCATAATGCTCCACTTTTTGGCCTGCAGCAATAATACCAGCATCGCGAACTACACCTTCTGCGGTGCTCTCCATGATCTCAGCTGCTTCTCTAATTAAACCATCCATTGCTTCACATTTTTTTGCCTGTGCTTTCACACCAATCGTGTTGAAAACTTCATCTAACCTGGTAACCTGTTCCTGGGTTACATTCAGGTGGTCGGTTAAAGCAGCTACCAGCTCTTCAGAAGTTGCATTCTTAATCATCTTGGGAATGGCTTTGGTAAGCGCCTTTTCTGCCCAATAAATGTCTTTCAAACTGTCCTGGAACAAATCACGCAATCCGGTTGCTTCCTGTGAATTCTGCGAGTTTGATTTTTGTTGTTTAGAACTCTTGGAGGCGCTTTTTTTTGGAGCTGCTTTTTGGGCTGTTTTCATAATTAATTTTTTATTTTTTTAATAATTATAGATAAGTATATGTCTAAAAAAAACATGCCACATTTAAATGAAACATTCCGTTGGTAAAACTTTTAAAAGAAATGAATTGTGTAGAAAGATTTCAACAAATACAATTGCGATAACCGCCGTTGTAGCAAGTAGTCTCCGAATGGGGGAATTTAAATCAATCAAAAATTTACGGGAATATGCACAGCAAAGTTTTACTGTTCCCGGGTAATGATACATCCGGCCAGCAAAGGAATTAAAATTTTAGGTTTGTTTGGATAGATCAATTTTTTGAAGATCTTTTACAGCAGGTGCTGTTAACATTATTCCTTCGTACGAAAATCTAGAGCCATGACAGGGGCAGTCCCACGACTGTTCAGATGCATTCCACGCTACGGTACACTTTACATGTGGACAGGTTGAATTGACTGCATGCAACCCGCCGTGTTCATCTTTATATACACCCATCACATGCCCTTCATATTTTACGAGTTTTGCCTCACCTCGTGCAAGGTCTGTAAACTCCTTTATTTTTTCTGCAGAGAATCTGTCCGTCACCAGGTGCTTTACTACATCTGCGCCTTCTTTTACGAAATCACTAAATCCTGCAACAGGTTTCAACCTGTTTGGATCAAGCAACTTCTGATACATGCTCTCGCCGTTTACCAGGATATTCGAAAGGATGAGTCCGGCCAAAGTGCCATAGATCATTCCATTTCCACCATATCCCGTAGCTACATATACATTGTCCCCGTTGCCGGGTAAGTTGCCGATATAAGGCAATCCATCCACTGGCTCATAAAACTGAGATGACCACCGGAATGCGATTTCTTCCACCCTAAAAAATGTTCGGGCATGGCTTTCTAATTTCATGAAGCAGGTTTCTGTATTTTCTTCATGTCCTGTTTTATGGTCTTCTCCGCCAATCACCAGGTAATTAAGTCCGTCAACCATTTGTGTCCGGTAATAATGGTAAGGCTCATTCAGATCGTAGCCCAATGCCGGTGGATATTCCTCATCCTTCAACCTGGCAGCAACCACATAGCTGCGGTAAGGGGCACACCTGAAATGCAGCAGATTAACACCCGGTGGAATATGTGTGGCATATACGGCAGCCCTTGCATTTACGATTCCCAGGGAAGTATGCACTTCAAGTACTTCTCCCTGTTTGATCTCTTCAACCCGGCAATGCTCTACCAGCTTTCCACCGGCTTCGACAAAGATTTTTATGAGTCCAAATAAATATAAAACAGGATCAAACTGCGCTTGTTCCGATACCCTGGCAACGCGTATGCAGGGGATGGGAAACGGGTTGGTTTGAAGGAGCTCTACCGGAACACCGACGCGGTTGGCAGAATCAATAATATTGGTAAGTTCCTTATCCTGGGTTTCATCCAGTGAAAAAATATAACCATCTTTTTCGGCGAAAGCACAGTCGATATGGTGATTGCTGATATTATTTTTGATCAGGCCAATTGCTGATCTTGCTCCCAATGCCATCAATTTTGCATTCTCTTCTCCAAAATCCTTAATCATCCGGTGATAGGGTGTATCGTAAATCGTATTTAAATGCGCCGTGGTGCCACCGGTAGTTCCAAAGCCAGCAGTGGCAGCATCTACCAATATACACCGCTTACCGGCTTGTTGCAGAAGAAGGGCTGTAGTAACGCCGGTAATGCCTGCGCCGATGATAATTACATCATATTCAGTGGAGGCAGGCAAACTTGCTGCAGTCCAGTCGCTATTGTGGGATTGCCAGATACTAATGCATGATCCATCTCTTTCCATAAAAGTATATAAGCTAATAGACTGGCCTTAATATTATGCCAGATTATAATTTAATAACAAGGCAAACATATCAAGATGATTTTTCACTGTATGATGACTGCAGAAAATAAATCTCCGAAAAACGGTAATATGATAATAGGGCAGCGGCCTTTTAGTGGAAGAAAATACACAAATAATCAATGCCCCTTTTTATTGTTCCTTGTTGTATGGTGGGCATGCGCTTTGTTCAATAGCTGTCAACGTACAAGGAGATAAAAAATTAAATAAACGCGTTATGTCAAACTTACATTCGGATCCTTCGGGCAGCAATCCGCAGGATCAGCCAACCGAAATTACAACGGATCTGCCAAGACAAGTAAACAAGCCGGACGAGGTGATTACAGATGAGAACTATAATGTGCTTGATGAACAGGAGCAATCTCCTGGTAGTAGTTCAGAGCCGCCAAAGCAGGTAAACAGGCCTGATGAAATCATCAGCGAGGAACAAGACAATGTGGCAAACGAAGAGGAGCCGGCAACAGCAGAAGTTCCAGAAGAAAAAGATGATAAAAACAATAAAGAGAAAGGATACAGGGAAGGAATAAAGGATGACTCCACAACGGAGCCTGAGCAGGTGGACAGCGATGACCAGCCTGCATTTCCGGAGGAAGAAGGGTAGTGCCCACCTTCTTTGTCATGCTGGCGCACCAACACAAAGCGTTATGTCGCTTGAAAACTGCCGGTTATTGTTTTGATTGTTTTGATGCCCGAACCTTCAAAGGGAACGCTTTCATTGTAGTTCGTCATTCGAGCAATTTCCGCATTGTTTTCAATTGGGAAATAAGTTTTTCATTTTCTTTTGCAAATAAATCTTTTTTCTCCGGGTCACTCTCAATCATCTCCCGTTTTTCATCCAGCGTGCGATAGGTTGTCCATAACAGTTGCTCAATTTTTTGAGTTACCCCGTCCAGTAATGTGTCGGATGTAAAAGCATGCCCTAAGAAACAGCGGTAACGCTTTATCTTATCATCTTTCATCCGGAATAAGGGGCCTTCGCAATCGGGGCAGATATATCGGCTGGCATGTCCGTACTTTTCCATATCTGCAAAATTTTTGTTTATCCCGCGGCTGATATCGTTTTCCCATTGTAAACTCTCATCTTTTTCCATGGCCTTATCTTTTATGGGTTGATTGATTACCGAAGTGATTATTGGGGCGATGGAAGATGCCGGCAAACAATGATCAACATCCACATGGCGCAGAGCACTCGCAGGCATGCTTGCAAATTGGGCATCAGCTGGATCCTGCACAATCGCAATACCGTTCATTTTTTTAATGGCATTTAAACCGACAGTCCCATCATCAAGCAAACCTGATAACACAATGCCGATTACATCGCTATTGTATTCCAGGGCTGCCGAACGAAACAATACATCGATAGAGGGACGAAATCTGTTTTCCTTCGGCCCTTTACCCAAGCCAATCTTGCCGTTTTCTATCAGCAAGTGATAATTTGGCACCGCAACATAAATTTTACCTGCTTCGATTTTTTTATTGTGTTCTGCATGTTCTGCAGTTAGAGTACCGTCATGGTTTATAATAGAGGGTAAATTACTGGTTTTGTCGGCCGGGAAATGTATTACCACAAACACTGCCGCATTGATATCACGGGGAAGTTGGGAAGTAATTTGCTTTAAACTTTTTAAAGAACCCGCCGACCCACCAATTACAATTATTTTCATAATTTCTTCTTTAAGTATGTACTACTTTAATAACGCTACCGGCGGAATGAAAGCATTCTGTACTGTATTCGAAAAATGTGTTTGGTAATTAAAAATAACGAACGATTCGATAAATTGTTCTCTGTTGTATTTTGATGAGCCATATACATTTATATGAAGGGATATATATTATATTCAATCTTCGTGCCTTACAATTCTAAAACCCATGTCCTCACTGGAAAGAAATATGGATTGCTTCCATTCAGAATAAAAGCACATGCTCCTGCAGTGCTTCTGATTCAGTGTGGTTTTTAATGGTTTACTAACAGAGAATATCTGCCTGTTCAGGTAAATTAAAGTGTAACGGGTTTTGATGAAGGGTCAACCTATTTAAGCTATCGAACCTGCTAACGTGCTGCATCGTTGTATAAAGCCAATAGCCTTATTCAACTTCCCCACTATTTTAAATCGTTTTGGGAAAGCCATAAACATTTCAAAAAAGTTGAGCATAAAATTCTACAATTAATCCTTGATTTAAATTGAAAAATTCTTGGTACGTTTTTTTAATTAAGCTAAGTATCCTGTAAGTTTTTGAATGTAGTATTATAGCCGTTCCCTTGCTGTTCAAATAGAGCCAGGCACAACTGAATAGACTCGTAAGCCAAGCCCATGATGGGTTCCAGGTATAGAAATAAACTACCTGTAATTAAAAAGAGCCAACGATTCGCAAGCGATTACAACACCAGTTAGGAAAAATACGGCGCACATAACACCTGGAGTCAATGCAGGCAATGACTCAATTGATCCGTTTGAAATACACCAATATCCTTTTAATCTATTCCTGTTTAGTGCTGTTAATCTAAGGAATAATTTATTTACCAATTAAAAGTTTTTATATGCATGGCATCAGCAATGAGGGTGCTATTTTTTCAACATAAATTAAAATTAAAAACACATGGATCTTGTTTGTTTTTCTCACTTACCCTGGAATTTTGTTTACCAACGCCCTCAGCATCTTTTAAGCCGTTTTGCTTTAGACTACAGGGTGTTTTACTTCCAGGAATTCGAATACAATGATTCGCACGATGGGTACGCAATTAATAAAAGTGAGGAAAATGTTTGGATTGTAATACCGCATTTACACCGCCACAACGGAGATGATTTATTGCAAAGACAACGCAATATTGTGAGCGATTTTTTTAAGGCGGAAAAAATTTCAACATTTATAGGTTGGTATTATACACCAATGAGTTTATTGTTTAGTGCTCACTTGCAACCCACTGTAACGGTATACGATTGTATGGACGAGTTGTCTGCTTTCAAATTTGCCGACCCGCAATTAAAGGAAGCGGAAAAGCTTTTATTTCAAAAAGCTGATATTGTTTTCACCGGAGGCAATAGTTTATATGAAGCCAAAAAGCATCAGCATCCGAATGTGTATGCCTTCCCGAGCAGTATTGATAAAGATCATTTTGGAAGGGCACGGTTACAGGGAAAAGATCCGCTGGATCAACTAAACATTCCACACCCACGCCTCGGCTTTTTTGGTGTGATTGATGAGCGGTTTGATATCAGTATGATTGAGCAAGCTGCGAACATGAAGCCCGACTGGCATTTTATTTTGATAGGACCGGTTGTTAAAATCGACCCTGAAATTCTGCCGCGTAATAATAACATTCACTACCTGGGATCTAAATCTTACAATGAATTACCGGACTACCTCCGGGGCTGGGATATAGCATTGATTCCGTTTGCCATCAATGATTCCACAAAGTTTATCAGCCCCACTAAAACACCTGAATACCTTGCTGCCGGAAAGGCTGTTATATCAACACCCATTACGGATGTTATTGTTCCATATGGTGAAATTGGAATGGTACATATTGTGGACAATGCAGAACAGCTGGTAGAAAAGGCCAGCCTTGAACTGGATGCTACTGAAAAGGAGTCCTGGCTGTCGGGCGTGGATGATTTCCTTAGCAATATTTCATGGGATATTACCTGGCAGCGCATGCTTGAACTTATAAAAAAGGAAGTTAGTCATAAACAAAATTTAAGAACCATAAAAAAGGAAATATATGTTTGATTATTTAATCGTTGGGGCAGGCCTTGCAGGATCTGTGTTAGCGGAAAGACTGGCAACAAAAGCCAATAAAAAAATTTTACTGATCGATAAAAGAAATCATATCGCCGGAAACACTTATGATTACTACAACAACGACGGCATATTGGTGCATAAATACGGGCCTCATATTTTTCATACCAACTCCAAAGAAGTGTATGAATATCTTGGTAAGTTCACTGCCTGGCGCCCTTATGAACATCATGTGCTTGCAAGTGTAGATGGCCAGCTGGTTCCGATCCCTATCAATCAAAATACAATTAATGCGTTATACGGGCTCAACCTTTCATGTGAGCAGGTGCAGGATTTCTTTAATTCCAAAGCAGAAAAAAAGCCAGTCATCAGAACATCTGAAGACGTTGTGGTGAATGCCGTGGGACGGGAATTGTATGAAAAGTTTTTCAAGTATTATACGCGTAAACAATGGGACCTTGATCCATCAGAACTGGACGCGTCTGTAACCGCGAGAGTTCCTACCCGTACCAACAAAGACAATCGCTACTTTACGGATACTTACCAGGCAATGCCTATGCACGGTTACACGAATATGTTTAGCAAAATGCTTGATCATCCCAATATCAAGATTATGCTCAATACAGATTACAAAGAGGTGATCGGCACACTTAATTACAAGACGCTAATTTATACCGGCCCCATTGATGCTTATTTTGATTATTGTTATGGCAAGCTACCATACCGGTCCATCGACTTTAAGTTTGAAACGATCGACGCAGAAAACTTTCAGCCTACCGGTACGGTAAATTATCCTACCAGCCAGCCATACACAAGAATTACAGAATTTAAACACCTTACCGGTCAGAAGCATAATAAAACTTCTATAGTTTTTGAATATCCCACTGCGGAAGGTGATCCATATTACCCTATACCGAGGCCAGAAAATATGGAGATATACAATCGCTATAAAATATTGGCTGCCTCGGAACGGAATGCATATTTTACCGGTCGCCTTGGAACTTACAAATACTATAACATGGACCAGGTAGTAGCTCAATCCCTAACATTGTTTAAAAAAATCATGCAAACAACACAGACAGAACCAATTATAAATGGACACAAACTTTCTCCAATTAAGGCCGGATAGACTGGAACCGATAGACTATTTTATAGATGAGCCCGTTGCACTGCAAAGAGACCTGCCAACAAAAAGCAATCCTTTTAAATCTTTTTGGATGGCGGGTTTCGAATGCACTGATAAATTAAATGCATTTGGCAATAGAGTAGATCTGTTAACACTCACCGGTCATTTGCAACTCATTAACGAGGATTATAAAAGGTTATCGTTGCTGGGACTGACTACGGTGCGGGAAGGAATCAGGTGGAGCCACGTAGAAAAAAAACCTTATGAGTACGATTGGTCGGAAGTAGCCGCAATGATCCGGACGGGGCAGGAAAATAATATTCAGCAGATTTGGGATCTATGTCATTTCGGTTTCCCGGATGATCTTACGCCCCTGCATCCCATGTTTGCAAGAAGATTCGCTTCCCTATGCAGGGCCTTTGTTCAGTTTTACAGGAGCATCGACACGGATGGAGCTTTAATTGTTACACCGATCAATGAAGTTAGTTTTCTTTCGTGGCTGGGCGGCGATGTGCGGGGAACTTCCCCTTATTGCGTAGGTCAGGGTTGGGAGGTGAAATATCGCTTAATGAAAGCCTATATCGAGGGAGTAGCTGCCTTGAAGGAAGCTGATCCTTCCATTCGCATCCTCACCACCGAGCCACTGGTCAATATAGTTCCTCCGGGGAATGCCAACAGTGAAGAAATGCTCTCTGCCGCTGCAATGAATGAACACCAGTTCCAGGTTACTGATATATTGAGTGGCCGTATGTGCCCGGAGCTAGGTGGCCAGCCGGAATACCTCGACATACTGGGGTATAATTACTACTACGATAACCAGTGGGAACTCGGTACGAATTCATTGGTGCATTGGGGCAATAAATTGGATGATGAACGGTTTATTCCGCTTCATAAGCTTTTGACAAATGCTCAGCAACGGTATAACTGCCCGATAGTATTAACCGAAACCAGTCATCCCAAAGAAGACCGGCCCTTGTGGATTGATATGGTTGCCGACGAGTGTGCACTGCTGTTAGGTTATGGCATTCCTTTATGGGGAGTTTGCTGGTACCCGGTTATTGACCGCCCAGACTGGGATCACCTGCATTTGTGGCACCAGTCGGGGCTTTGGGATGGTCCTTTCGATACAGAAATGATTGAGCGGACCCTCCATATTCCCTCCGCCGCTGCACTGTTGAGGGCGCAAAAGCGATTGCAGCCAATGCTATCAGCAAATAGGGCAAGGCTTATCCTATAAAACAATCCCGCATTGAATTTGCCTGTTTAAGATTCTTCGAATTACCTCAACTAACTACCTCTTTAAAAAGCGCATTGTAGAAAAACCTCGCTTTGGAGTATGTTTCGTTTTCTATTTAAATGATCTGATGATATTTAGGACTTGCTAAGCGATGCCGCTGATGAAGATCAGGTTCTATTCAGTTTGATAAGAACTGTGTACTGAAGTAATCCATTACATAAGCATGACTTCTGTTTTGCTTTGCTGTATGGAATAGTTTATTTTTTTATATTGTATCGCAATTGAATTAACCATTTAAAGCGCAGATGACAAACGTATCAATTAAAATAAAAAAGTTTTTAAAGGTACTAGGGCCAGGATTGATTACAGGGGCAAGTGATGATGACCCTTCCGGGCTTGCAACCTATTCGCAGGCGGGCGCTAAGTTTGGTTTGATGACTTTGTGGACGGCTTTGATAACTTTCCCCCTGATGGCAGCGATTCAGGAAATGTGCGCAAGAATTGGGTTGATCACTTCAACCGGGTTAACTACTACACTCAAAAAGCACTATTCAAAGCCGTTGCTTTATTTTATGATGATTACGAGCATTCCTGCAATCATCCTGAATATTGGGGCGGATATTGCAGCAATGGGTGCCGCAGCAAATTTAATCGTGCCTTCCTTAAGTCCCTTAAGTTTCAGTTGCGTTTTTACCCTTATTCTTTTGATAGTAATTATTTATTTGCCTTATCATAAAATTGTTTCCATACTGAAATTTTTATGCCTTACGCTTCTCTTATATATTATTGTTCCGTTTTTTACGCATCCGGATTGGTCAAAGGTTTTCCGGTCCACATTGATTCCTACCATTCATTTCAATAAAGAATATGTTGAAATATTAGTGGCAATACTGGGTACCACCATTTCGCCTTATTTATTTTTTTGGCAGGTGACTATGGAAGCTGAAGATGTGAAATCAGAAAAGCAATTGATCCTGGCCAGGCGAAAACTTATAAAAACAACCGGATCCGCTGATAGCCATGTCGAAAGAGAAAAAAACTTTTTAAGACTGCTGGTACAAAAAATGCAGCTGGATGTAAACATCGGAATGCTATTGTCCAATTTGGTTATGTTCTTTATAATCCTGGCCACCGGAACAGCCTTATTTAACACGGGTGTTCATAAAATAGATACAGTTGAACAGGCCGCAAGAGCCTTGGAACCGGTAGCTGGCAAGGCTTCGTATTTTCTTTTCGCCGCGGGAGTAATTGGTACGGGATTTATCGCGATACCCGTATTGAGTGGGTCATTATCCTATATCGTATCTGAAACATTTGGATGGAAGGGTAACCTCGATAAAAAGTACAGACAGGCGAAACCATTCTATATCGTAATTGTAGTTTCGTTAATAACCGGGCTCGTATTGAATTATATTGGCATCAGCCCTATCCGGTTGCTGGTATACACTGCCGTTTTGTATGGGCTTACTTCCCCGGTGCTGATAGCTATTGTGCTGCACATCGCTAATAATAAAAAAATTATGGGCGATTTTACGAACAGGAAACTCTCCAATATTCTTGGGTTTGCAGCGATGATATTAATGACAATAGCTGCAGTCGCTTTAGTTTATTTCCAGGTTGCAGCGTAAAATCCACCTACTGCCTGGATTTCAGGTAAGTCATCACTGCAGCCCTTGAAGGCCCTTTCAACCTGATAGCCTCCACTATTTCTGCATGTTGCAGGTTTGGGAATTGCTGATGTACATATTCTACTTCTGAGGGATCATGTATATCTATTTTGTTGTTGTCCCGATCATCCCTGATATTTTTGTTATCTGCCATAAAATTAATTTGAAAGTTGTCTTAAATGAACTAAAAAAATCGTGCCTGTTTGTGTGGATCACTTAAAAGCAACGGATGATTCGTTGTGAGGCAGTGCAAATATCAAGGACGGTGAGTTTATCGATCGATGATTGAATCGAGCAATCTTATACATTCATTGGTGTAAAATAATTGCACCTCGCGTGGCTCCATCCTTTCTGCTACAATCTTTTCTGATAAAACCAACCCGCCATTTTTCGCAACAGAAACATAGGCAAAAAGATCCTCGATCCCTAACTCAGGCACGGGGCTGGCATACCCGGTAATACCAATGCCGTAACCAGCACAAAATAGCCCTGCCACCTGTATCGCCATCTGATCGGCCACTTGCTTAGAAACACAATTGCATTCGAGTGCATGAGTGGGTTCTACGCTAAGATGCCGGCATTTTTGTCCTAAGTTATAGGCCGTAATTCCACCCTGGAAAAATTGAACAGTTTTTTTTGCGATAGAAAAAACCGCTTGTATATTACCGGATGTAACGCTTTCCGCAACTGCTATGGTACTATTTTGAGCTATTAACTTTTCACCGATACTGTCCATCAGTCTTTTGGTATCCTGTACTGTCTTTTCTTCGCTGCCCATAGTATTTTATTTACCATTTATTATAAAAATGCATGCCACAAAATGGCCGGGTTAAGAAGCCATTGAGCAGCTTCGCTGATTTCTTTCCGAAGCAAAAACGCTTGACCGTTGTTGAAGTTTTTAATGATCGCGATTAGGAAAGTGTGGTTACGATAACCAATGATGAACTCACGCAAGGCTAAGGCTAAGTCCCAGTAATGCATGATCTGCTATTCCTTTTCTTTGAATGAGCACTTTGAATTTACTTCCCATATCCACCAGGAGCTGGTGTGTAATAAACGACTCTTTTTTTATCATGCTCAGGATATTTTCTTCTTCCGGTAAGGTTTTTCTCAGGTATTCCTTAAAGCCCAATGCAAGCAGGAAACAGGCCTGGTTGGTGTATCCACAGAATCCGAGGCCAAATTTTGAGCCCCAATGTGCCAATGCTGAAAAATTTACATGGGCAGTTATATCCTGGTTGCCGATATCATTGTAAGGAAGTTCGTTAATGGTATGGTTTCTATAACATACAATTGTACCGCAGTTCTTTCGGGGAGAATATAGCTCAGCCGAAAGCGCTCCGTAGTCAATGGTGATCACATATCCTTTCTCCAGGAATTGTGAAATTTCTCTGAGCCAATCGATCGCTTCAAGATTTATTTCAGTTCTAAATCCCATCGGCAGTTCAACTTTTAATTCTTCGAGATATTCTTTTATTCTGTCACTCGCTGGCCGCTTTATTTCAACAAACTCAGTTGTATAGTCGATAAATATCTCCATCAATTCATCTTCCATAATTACCTGGTGTACTGAAAAATTATCAAGCAATTCGTTCGATAGAATGCAACCTGTTATTTTGCCCATACTTTCGGCAGAATCGTACCAACTCACTTTTTCGGTCAGGTGCCTTTTCTGGCGTTGCCGCATTACAGCACTTTTTTCTATAATGCAGTAGCGAAGATGGCTATACAGTTCAGGATAGTTTTTAAAATAGTCGAGTATATCGCGACAAAGCAAGCCTGTTCCTGCGCCATATTCAACAATGGTGAAGGATGTTTCACCGGAGATATCCCACATCTGTTGTACCTGTCTTGCGACCATTGCTCCAAATGCCGGGGTCAAACTTGAACTGGTATAAAAATCACCGTTTTTGCCGATATGTTCTTTGGGAGAAGTATAATATCCGAGGGTGGGGTGATAGAGTGAATTTTCCATGAAATCATGAAAGGAGATAGGTCCCTCTTTTCGGATTTGTTCTATAATTATTTCCGATAATTTCATTGGTTAAGAATAATTAAAAACTGTACCATTTCTTTAGAAAAATAAACCCCACGCGTGAGCGTGGGGTTGTTGTGACCTCTGTCTTCCTTACGTCCAGAATTACCTGGAATCAAGTTCATTGGGTTTATTTCTCAGATTTCTCTTTGTAATCTCCCCTGAACAGATAATCTTACACTAAATTAAACTATCAATACCGTGCCATTTTTTTTGCAATTGAATGTACAATCTCAGATGTGAAAACAATTGCACGAAATAAAAGAAATGAGCAATCTTTTTCGCATTTTACAAGCGCAGTGTTGTTCTAATGGGCAGCGTACGTTGGTTGGGATTAAATGCATGATTACGATTCTTTATTTTTTTTGAGCATGGTAATTTCGCCATTTCGCTCGATGTAAATTTTGTCGATCTCCTGCAAATTTTCCGTCGACCCGGATTTCCTGACGCCTTGCATAATGTCCTCTTTACACAGTATTGCCCGCTTTAAATTTTCTTCAAGAAACTGTCCATTGCGAAAAAGAATTATTTTTTCTCCTTCAACCAATTTAGCAAAGTTTTTACTGTTTAACAGCAGCCTGCCAAAAAGCCGGTGTAACAGCACGATCACGAAACTGGTACATATCACCGCCCAAAATGGCGACACGCCTACTACTGCCCGGCTTAATATTGCTCCCAGTAAAATAACAATAATATTGTCAAGCGGGGTGCGTACGCCAAAAGATCGCCTCCCAGATATTCTTATCAACAGGAGTGCTACTAAAAACACAATTATTCCCCTGCAACTCATTTGTAAGGCATTGAGGTCTTTATCCTCGCTAAAGAATTCAATCAGCTGGTTCATATTTTTATTTTGAAATGAATGTAAAGTATCTACCGAATTCCATTTTCATTTTATTCACAAAATACCTTTTGAATTGGGGAGTAAACTAACCATTGTCATACCGAATCATTTTTATGGAGGAAGTTGAATTTGAAATAGCAATTGGCTCAAACTTTTTACCTTCCAATTGATTGTATGAAACGAAAAATTGTTTAAGCTCATCCATAAATTTCTTTGGAAGATCTTTCACATCTATGACTTTTTCGAAGACCAATGATTGCACAGGTATGGCAATAAAACGGTCATTCCGGATTTTACCCTGCTCATTTTTACTTTCTGTTTGTTTGGCTTTAATGCATCCAATGATCCTGCACGACATGACGCAACCCGGGAAGCTTTGAAACTCCGAGATAACCAATACATCCAGCGGATCACCATCTTCTCCTTTTGTGTTGGGAATAAATCCAAAGTCGTATGGAAATACCATTCCGGTGGGCAAATTTTTTTTGAGCTTAAAAAAATTCGTTTGCGGATCGTAGTTATATTTTTGAGCGCTGCCCCGGGGAGTTTCGATGATTACTTCTACTTCTTTCATAGATAAACTTTGTATTTACTTTCAAAAAACCGCGCCACTTTAATCCGGAGTGGTGCTGACATACATTCCCCGGAAACGCAATTTCCGGTGGCATATTTATTGCCAGTTTAAATCATCTCATCCAAATCATTACTCAGCGGTATGCAAAAAGCAAATCCAAAAAAGAAGTTGCGCAAAGATCAGCACCAGTCAAGGCCCGGTATTGAATCCAAAATGGATCCGGTGCCGGTTACCGACAATGCTTCCGTTACCGGCAGCAATAAATTGAAAGGCAAAATAGCTTTCATCACCGGTGGCGATAGTGGTATAGGCAAAGCCGTAGCCATTTTGTTTGCAAAGGAGGGTGCTGATATTGCTATTGTATACTTCAATGAGCATACAGATGCAAAGGACACAGAAAGAATTATTACGGAAGACTATAAAAGAAATTGCCTGCTCATTCCGGGCGATCTGACGAAAGAGAAATTTTGCCAGTCAGCCATCGCCAAGGCGATCAAAAAATTCGGCGCTATCGACATCCTGGTTAACAACGCTTCTATTCACTACGAAAGCAAAGACCTCGAAGGAATTTCAACGGAGCAACTGGTCAAAACTTTTACCACGAATGTATTCTCTATGTTTTGGATCACCAAAGCTGCGCTGCCTCATATGAAGCAGGGAAGCAGCATCATTAACAGCAGTTCTGTTACGGCTTACCGGGGAAGTCCTGCTTTAATGGATTATGCTGCTACCAAGGGTGCAATCGTGTCATTCACAAGAAGTCTTGCGACTAACCTGGTTGAAAAAGGCATCAGGGTAAATGCCGTAGCGCCCGGTCCTATTTGGACGCCGTTGATTGCTTCAAGTTTTAAACCGGAGAAAGTTGCGAAACACGGCAGTGATGCACCAATGAAACGGGCCGGCGAACCGGTGGAAGTGGCGCCTTCTTATTTATTTTTGGCAAGTGAAGATGCATCTTATATAACAGGGCAGGTGCTTCACCCAAATGGAGGTGAAATCGTAAACGGGTAGTTTGATGTTCCGCAGAGGACTGCCGGGTAAAACCTAAACTTGTAGATTACAATCAACCATAAAAAACTTTTTACCCTATTTACACTTGACGATTCGTATTAGCTTTTATACTTCTTGTCTGAAGGTTCTGGTAAGTAGATATCAAACCTGGCGCCTTTATGCAATTCGCCGCTGGCCCTGATCAACCCGTGGTGATTTTCCACGATTTTTTTTACAATCGCAAGTCCGATCCCTGTGCCTTTGTATTCATCTTTTCCATGTAGGCGCTGAAATACCTGGAAGATGCGGTCTTTGTATTGCGGGTCAAAGCCAATCCCGTTATCGGTGATAGACAGGTGGCAATAATATTGATCGGGCGAAAGTTCCGGAATTTGCAAACGGCTGCCTTCCATTATTTTACTGGCTAGTATAATGTGCGGTGGCTCCCCGGGCTTTGAGAATTTAAGTGCATTGCCGATAAGATTGTGAACCAGCTGCTTGAATTGGAATGGAATGATATTGGCTGCACACAGCTGACCACTTTCGATAACGGCGTTTTTTCCTTGAATGTCTTCCTTCAGTTCTGTTTTTACCTCCTCTATAATTTTAGTAAGGTCCACGTGTTCAAAAACACGTTCGGTGGTGTTGGTGCGTGAATAGGCGAGCAGGTCTTCAATAAGTGTTTGCATTCTTTTTGCTGCTTCCTGCATTCTGTGGAAATAGTCCCTTCCTTTCTCAGATAAATTTTGCTCTTCTTTGTCGACGATTATTGTGGAAAAAGTTTGAATTTTTCGCAAGGGTTCCTGCAAATCATGACTGGAAACATAGGCAAAAGATTGTAATTCGGTATTCATTGTTTGCAGCTCGCGATTTTTTTGTTCCAGTTCAGCGGTACGTTCCCGCACCTGCCGTTCCAGTTCATTGGTAAATGTTTTTTGATCCTGTACGTCAGTACTGGTGCCTACCCACATTTGAATATTTCCTTCGGCATTTTTTTGGGGGATGGCCCTGCTGAGTTGCCACCGGTATTCTCCGTCGAACCTGCGAAAGCGGTGTTCCAGCAAAAAATCTTCGCCGGAGTTAATTGCCTTTAGCCAGGCCCTTATATTTTCTTCCCTGTCATCAGGATGTACAATCTGGATCCAGCCGTCTCTTTCCAACTGCTCGGGTGAAAGCCCGGAATAACTAAATACCGACTGGTTGAAATAATTTAAGTTCCCTTCCGGGTCTGCCGTCCAGATATGTTGCGGCATAGAATCTGCCAGTAACCTGAACTTCTGTTCACGATCCTGTAATTTCTGCTGGTAATATTGTTCTTCCGTGATGTCAAGCAAAGTGCCAATCAATAAAACGGGTTGGTTTGATTCATCATACAAAATTTTTCCTTTTTTTTCAACCCAATGAATCGATCCATCATTCCATATTAATCTTACCTTATAATGAAGAACGCCGGTAACAAAGGCCCGCTGAAGCGCTTGCTCCCTTGTAGCTAAGTCATCCGGGTGAATATGACTGAGTAACTGTTGATGCGTTATATCGGTTTGTTTGGAATAACCAAAAATTTGAAGGTACCTGTCGGAACATTTCACTTTAAATGTTTTTACATTCAATTCCCAGGTACCCAGATCACTTGCATCAATTACAAGGTTTAATTTTTCTTCATTTTTCTTTAATTTTTGCTGGATAATGGTGCGTTCATGAATATCCATGCAGGCACCGATATAGCCTTCAAATATTCCGTCCAAAGTAAACCTGGGGATACCTTTATTTGAGATCCACCGGTATTCACCATCATGCCTCATAAGCCGGTACTCCATGTAAAACTCTTCCCGGCGATCAGAAGACTGAACATAAATGTCCATGCACCTGTCCAGGTCATCCGGGTGCACGCCTTGCGCCCAGCCATTGCCTGATTCTTCTTCCATTGTGCGTCCGGTAAACATAAGCCAGGCTTTATTAAAAAAACTGCAGCCTTTATCAATGCCTGACATCCATATTAACACAGGGGCACTGTCCGCTATAGTTCGAAAGCGTTTTTCGCTTTCTTCCACTTTTTCGCGAGCTACTACTTTTTCGGTCACATCATTTACCGTAATCATTATCCCGGAGATGGAACCATCCGGCTCCAGCAATGGGGCATATTGATAATCCAGGTAAAATTTTCGCCTGCCATCATTTCCCTCAACGTAGGCAACTGATTCCATTTCGCGGTGAATTTTGCCTGTGGTGTATACCTCGTTGAGCAATTCAGGATATTTTTGCTCCTGCAATTCGGGGAAAACTTCCAAAATACTTTTTCCTAAAACCTCGCTTTCTTTTTTTCTCCAGACGTTTCTAAACATTACTTTGTTAGCCATCTCAATGATGAAATCCTTTCCACGGACAACCGTCATGGCAACGGGCGACTGTGTAACGAGGTGCCTGAATTGATTTTCGCTTTCCGCCAGGGAATGTTTTGCTCTCACCAGCTCCGTTACTTCTGTAGCCACTACGATGATACCTGCAATCTTCCCGTTATCTTCCCGCAAGGGATGATAAACCATATTGAAATAGGTTAGTTGCTGTATGCCAACCCGGGTTAGCGTTACCGGAAATTCTGCCGCATTGAAAGCAACGCCGGTTTGTAAAACATCGCGGAGTATGGGTTCTATTGACTGCTTCACTTCCGGCAAAGATTCGAATAATGGCCTCCCTACAAAATCGGTTTCCTTCTTGTCAACAAGCTGGAGATAAGTGTTGTTGGCCATTTCAACAATAAACAGGGGACCTTGTAAAATGGTGATGCCCAATGGGGCCTGTATTACGGTATTACGAAACTTTTTTTCACTTTCCTCAATTTTTTTCCTTGCCATTACCTGCAGGGTCACATCTGAGCAGATGGCTACCACGCCGTTGATAGTATCATCGGGTTCTTTTAATGCTTCGTAAATAAAATTGACGTAAACGGTTTCAAGGCTGCCATTCCGGAACAGATCAACCGGCCGTTCGTTGGCAACATATTTTTGCCCCGTGATGAATACACGGTCCAATAATTGTTCGAGCCCCTGCCCCCTGGCTTCGGGTAAGCTTTCAAAAATGGGTTTGTTGATTACCTGGGCGGCTGTTTTATCCCAAAAGAGCAACATTTGCTGGTTAGCGATTTCTACAATATGCTCCTTTCCGCGAAAAATACATATTGCGATCGGGGCTTGCATAATTTGGTCAAAATAGCGCCGGTTGCTTTTTTCTAAAATTTTAAGGCTGTTTACTTTTTCAGTGGTTTCACTACAGGTTACCAACACACCTGCCACTTGACCTGACTCATCGCAAACGGGACTATAGCTGAAAGTCCAATACACGTCTTCCAATTTCCCATTCCGGTAAATGGGTATTAACTGGTCTTCACTCCAGGTGGCTTCACCACCTTCGAGTACCTGGTCAATGAGGGGTTTAATGATATGCCATATTTCAGGCCATGCGTCCTCCGCCCTTTGTCCTAAGATAGCAGGATGCTTTCCATTTTGCCCCAGGCTGGGACGATAAGCGTCGTTGTAAAAGCAAATCAATTCGGGCCCCCACCATAAAAACATCGGGAACCTGGAATTCAGGATGATGCTCAATGTAGTCCGCAAACTTTGCGGCCAATCCTCTACAGGGCCCACTGGATTTTGGCTCCAATCCTTTTCACGGGTGAGTACTCCCATTTCGCCACCGCCTGTCAGGAACCGGAAATTTTGATCAATGGCCATCAAGCTCATGGGTATTATTGTTTAGGGTTGTAATATAAAATTTTCTATTGCCGGTCTAAAAAAAACATTTTCCATAGTAAGCATAATAGCGTCACCGATTACTTTTTTGAGTTTTGAAAATTCAGCGGGCTTTCTTATGTAAAACCGGGCACCATGATTGTAAAGCAATTTCACCATTTCACTGTCGAAAGAAGTGGAATAAATTATCACGGGCAGATCTTTTAATTTTTTATTCAGCCTGATTTCGGTGAGGCATTCCAGGCCATTTTTCCGGGGCATATTCAAATCAAGAAAAAGCATCGCCGGCAGTGTTTTTGTGCCGTCTGCCAATAGTTGCATCAGATGCTCTCCGTCGTTAACTGTCGTAAGATTAGTCGGCAGCGGTAATTCTTCCAGTGCTTCCCGGAAGAGAAGGCAATCATCATTATCATCATCTGCCAAAAGCAGATTTATTGGATAAGAAATCATCCTGTAAAATAGAGATTATTTTTTTAAATCCCATGAGAACAACAGCAGTTAATTGGTATTGCAAATAACGGACATATGATATTTTAAAGCCAATTTCCACCACAACGGGCTCCTGGAAACAGCTGTTCTGGAAAAAAGTTTGCTCTCCTTCGAATATAATTGTCAGAATGAAAAAATATATTTTAAAATTTAACGGGTGATTATTTCTGTTGTGGTGCCGATATCATAATGAGAGCGTCGAACTGGTTTTCCATATTTTATAATTTCGGAACAACTTTATCCATCAGCAACATAATAAAGAACATAGGCGTAATAGCCTTTTGCCCATGCACTTCACAATAGTTTCAGCTAAAAAATCATTATACTCGGTTTAATCAATAATATTGTAAAAGCAAAACTTCTATTTAGCTTTAAACCTATATCATCAAATAATCTACATGAGAAATAAGCGCTTTCTATCTATTATTTTCTTCTTCAACCTTATTGCTTCTTACGCTCAAACCAACGCTCCTGCTGTGCTTGACAGAATTGGTTTGGATGCCCGCGATGTGAATGAAAAAAAATTCGACACTAATCTTAGTGCGAACAATGTTGGGCAGTATATAAAAGAAATGTCTGCGGTTCCCCACCATGTTGGGTCTCCGGGCGGAAAAGCAAATGCTGAGTACATTCTCGGAAAATTTAAAAGCTGGGGCTATGATGCTGCGATTGAAAACTTTTATGTTTTATTTCCTACGCCGAAAACAAGGCTGCTGGAAATGACGGGAACCCGCAATTTTAAAGCTTCTTTACAGGAACCTGCTTTGAAAGAAGACGCCACTTCCGGCCAGTTGGCCCAGCAATTACCTGTTTATAATTGTTGGAGTGCCGATGGGGATGTAACCGGGGAACTGGTTTTTGTTAATTATGGTGTGCCGGCTGATTATGAAAAATTAGCCAGGATGGGAATTGATGTGAAAGGGAAAATTGTGATTGCAAAATACGGCCAAAGCTGGCGGGGAATTAAGCCCAAAGTTGCCCAGGAACATGGCGCCATTGGTTGTATCATTTATAGCGATCCAAAGGAAGATGGTTATTTCAGGGGCGATGTGTATCCCAAGGGGCCGTTCCGTCCGCCGTTCGGGGCACAAAGGGGTTCTGTTGAAGATATGCCGATCTACCCGGGCGATCCGTTAACACCCGGCATCGGCGCTACCAGGGATGCAAAGCGGCTCGATCGGAAAGATGCAGCCAATTTATTAAAGATCCCGGTGATCCCTGTCAGTTATGGAGATGCGCAACCTTTTTTGGAAGCGCTGGAAGGACCAGTTGTTCCTGCAGAATGGCGAGGCGGTTTGCCCATTACTTACCATGCTGGTCCCAGCCGCAATAAAATTCATTTAAAACTCGATTTCGACTGGCAGATCAGGCCATTGTATAATGTAATTGCAAAACTGAAAGGCGCTTCTTTTCCCGATGAATGGATTCTCAGGGGAAACCATCATGATGCATGGGTAAACGGGGCAGGCGATCCGTTGAGCGGACTGGCAGCAATGATGGAAGAGGCAAGATCGATGGGAGAGATGGTTAAATCGGGATGGAAGCCCGCCCGAACCATTTTGTATTGTGCCTGGGATGGCGAAGAACCTGGATTGCTCGGTTCCACTGAGTGGGTGGAATTTCATGCCGATGAATTGCAGCAAAAAGCGGTATTGTATATTAATTCCGATGGCAACGGCAGGGGGTTTTTAGACGCCGGTGGATCGCAGGCACTGGAGCCGGCATTTACCGAAATCATTCAATCGATCAATGACCCTGAAAAAAAAGTGAGCGTTTTTGATAGAAAGCGTTCAGTGGATATTATTGGTGCAGCATCTTCCAAAATCAAAAAAGAATTGCTTGCTAAAAGAACTTTTACGCTGGCGGCACTGGGATCGGGTTCAGATTTTTCTCCCTTTGCACAACATATTGGAATCCCTTCTCTCAACCTCGGTTTTGGTGGCGAAGATGAAGGGGGAGAATACCATTCTATTTATGATTCATACGACCTGTACAAACGATTTAAAGATCCAACCTTTGAATATGGTGTGGTGCTGGCGAAAACTGCTGGCCATACTACGCTTCGTTTTGCGGATGCGGCAATACTTCCTTTCGATTACCGCAACCTGCAAAAGACCATCAGCAAATATGTTACTGAAGTAATTGCGCTGGCAGATGAAATGAGGGAGAATACCTCGGTCGAAAACCAGCTCATCAATGAAAAATACTACGCCATTGCTAACAAAGTGAATGAACCTTTGTTGGCGCCCACCATCAAGACCGAAGTGCCGTTCTTAAATTTTTCTTCTTTACAAAATGCCATGCTTACCATGGAGAAATCCACCAATGCATTGAGCGACGCCATGCGCAACAATACCCTTTCACCGGCGATGAAAACAGAACTCAATAAGAAATTATACAGGGCAGAACAGGTGCTGCTTACCAAAGATGGCTTACCACGTCGCGGCTGGTACAGGCATGCAGTATATGCGCCCGGGTTTTACACGGGATATGGAGTAAAAACTCTGCCTGGCATTCGTGAAGCAATTGAGCAACGCAACTGGAAAGAAGCGCAGGAGCAGGTTGATATAGCAGCCGCAACACTCAATAGTTTTTCCGCTTACCTGGACGGCACGGTAGCTGAATTGAAATAGTGAGAGCAAGTCTGACTCGGGAATGGTCGGTAATGGAAAATGCAGCTATTTAGGATTGAGTTTCGTTCCAAAGAGAAATTATTTGTTTACGAACATTTGTTTTTAGATACTGGATACTGGATACTGGATACTGGATTCAGGATACATGATACAGGAAACACACTGCACGCCTACCATTGACCATTGACCATTCACCATTGGCCATTGACCATCGACCATTCACATAACTTAAATCAACCAAACCATGCTAAGAAGAAGAAAAAGACCCATTATAACCGCCGTGATCCTTATGATTGCCATTGGTAATTATACAAGGCTTACAGGCAATGAGAACATCCGTGCCATTCAATTTCTGTCCATTTTTGTGATCGGTGCATTGTCCGCGTTGTTGATAAGAGAGCTGGCAGAGGCCATCCGGGACAGGAGAAACCAGGCAGGTTAATTTTGTGAGAGTAACACTAAATTTACAACACAAATTTGCAGCATGAACTCCAGCCTACTTTTAAGCACTATATCAAGATATGTAAGTCTTTCAACGGAAGAATCAACGCAACTCGTATCAGCGCTTACTACCAAAAAGCTCAGGCGCAAACAATTTCTTTACCAGGAAGGAGATATTATTAAACATGCTGTATTTGTAACGGAGGGCTGCCTGCGCAGTTATTCAATTGATAAAAATGGCTTCGAACACATACTTCAGTTTGCACCCCCGGGCTGGTGGATTGGTGATATGCATAGCTTTATCTCACAGCAGCCCGGCATTCTGAACATTGACGCAGTGGATGATAGCGAAATACTGTTGCTGCCCAAAACAGAACTGGAAATACTCTATGCAGCGATCCCGAAACTGGAACGCTTTTTCAGGCTCATCGCTGAAAAAGCATTGGCAACTTACCAGCACCGGTTAATCGATAATCTAAGTCTTTCGGCTATGGAGCGGTACAATAATTTTTGCCAGCTATATCCATCCCTGATCGAATGCCTTCCTCAAAAGCATGTTGCCGCTTATATTGGCGTCACTCCCGAGTTTCTGAGTAAAATGCTAAACCAAATTCCTCTTAAGAAGCAGGTCTAAACGACCGTGGGATTAATTATCGTCCGATTTCCGTAAGCAACCAACCACTTCTTTTTGATAGCCAGGATGCACGAATTAGCAAGCGCTGACACAAAAAATCTGAATTTATTCGTGCATTCGTGGCGAAAATCCGTAATCAAGCGACCACTTATAAAGTCTTTTCGTCCCGTTGTTTTTGATAGCCACAAATGCACGAATTAGGAAGCGATGCACAAAATATCTGTATCTATTCGTGCATTCGTGGCGAAAAATCTATAATAAGCAACCACTTATAAAGTCTTTTCAACCCGTCTTTTTGATAGCCACAAATGCACGAATTAGGAAGCGATGCACAAAAAATCTGTATTTATTCGTGCATTCGCGAAAAAAAACACCGGAATAGGTACAATCAACATTACACTACATTAACTTTTTCACTTAATCTACATTATTGGCAACCCCTGCCCATCATGGTAATTTTGGTGTCGATAGTCAGGAAGATGAGCAATGAGTGATGAGCAAATGAATAATGAGGAATGGGTGATAAATAATGAGAAAAAAAATTGCGGAGAAGTCAGTCCTCGATACGGCAGTCAAACAACGATAAACACAAACAGGAAAACAGTAAACAAAAACATATGAAAAAGGCAATCGAAAAGATTACTCCCCGCCCGGCTCGGCCAGGTATGGTGGGAGACGGATTCAGGGTATATAATTTTATTCCGGGTGCAAATATTCCGCAGCAACGAATTAGCCCGTTCCTGATGCTCGACTTCAATGCGGAGTACGATTTTGGCCCATCTGAAACACTAAGGGGCGTGGATGTACATCCGCACAAAGGCTTCGAAACAGTTACCATCGCCTATAAAGGAAGTGTGGCGCATCATGATAGTACCGGCAACAGTGGTATTATTCATCCCGGCGATGTGCAGTGGATGACAGCAGGTGCCGGTATTTTGCACAAGGAATATCATGAGCAGGAATTTTCAAAAAAAGGCGGCCCTTTCGAGATGGTACAATTATGGGTAAATCTTCCTAAAAAAGATAAATCTACGCCTGCCCATTACCAGGCAATCAATGCAGCCCAGATGGGAAAGATAAATTTGCCTGGCAATGCAGGTACAGTGGAGGTGATCGCGGGAAACTTTAATGGAGTGCAGGGCCCTGCTGCTACCTATTCGCCCGTTAATTTATTTAATATCAAACTTAAAAAAGAAGGGAGTGTCGATATTTCAATTCCTGCGGAACACAATGCGGCCATACTGGTGGTAAATGGGAGTGTGGAAGTAAATGGCGAAAAAGCGCCCGAGCATAGTTTTATATTATTTGGTAACGAAGGCGAAGAAATTTCGGTGAAAGCTGAACAGGATGCCGTACTGCTGGTGTTAAGCGGGCAGCCAATCAATGAACCCATCGCCAGTTATGGCCCATTCGTAATGAATACCCAGGAAGAGATACGTGAGGCAATAATGGAATTTCAATCAGGTAAATTCGGTGTGCTGGATTAAGGATTTATAACTTGCTACAAGTTGCATTCCCCAGCCGGGCTTTGTTTCCGCACCCGGTTTAATGAAGTAAAGTGGTTATCCGTGTGCATAATTCAACACACGGGTAACCACCTTTATTTATTTTACGAATAAGTTCCAGGCTGCTTATTATCGTATCCTCTTTAGTTCATAATGCCCGCCTTCATCTGCTACAATGGTCTTTTCAATCTTTCTACTCTTATGGCTCACAAATTCCAACTTAATGTTCATTACTTTCAGAAAAAAAGGATGTTTGTTCTTTGCATAGACGTTTGTTTTTGGTAAGCCTGCTTTTTCCGATGCTACCTTTAACTTCCGAATGTGCCTGTTTAAATATAAAATACAGTTGATAACTGCCTTCTTCGGTGATTCCTAAAAAGATCATCCTAATGGAATTACTAAATTGCCGAAACTGTCTGTGCCAGTTCTTTCCGCCCTGGAATATCAACAAATGCTAATTCCAAAAAAGGCTTTTATAATTCTTAAAATTCTAATACCTTACACCTTAATGAATTGAGGATCGTATCGTATCATATAAAATTAAATGCCGGCAAAAATCCCAAATTTAAAATCGACTTCATAGTTTTTGCAAGTTTAAAATTCTTCAATACCTATTTATCAAATGCCGAATATCCGCAACATCTAAATTACCCTCCTTATCCGGTTTATAAATATTACCTGTTCGTAGTTTTGAATATATAATGTTTCTCCATTTCCGCGATGCAGGCTGAATCTTATCGCACCTAAACCTGCATACTTTTTCTGCCAATTCCTATAAAATCATGATGAGACCAGCGTTTGTAATTACGAGGCCAGTGTATTTCAAAGAACAACTTTATGAAATATTGGAACCTTTATACAGCAACAATAAAGAGAAATTGCAGTCATCCTGAAGATGGCAAAGGTCTTGCATATTGGCGTGATAATTTATTTGAAGGCACAGTGATTTTTCTGTTTCCCCTAACGTTGGCAGCGTTAATCCCAGGTCTTTTCTGGTGCTTTCTCACGGGTATGTTCGGCTTTGCTGTCGTGATCATCTTTACATTTCTAAAAATTTTAACCTTTGCCTTTGTTCCCGGGATAAGGCTCGTTGTCCGCAAGATCATATTCATACAGTGTATTTATATTTTTACCATTGCAACATTATATTATCTTGACTTGACGGGGCCCGGATTATTGTACCTCCTCGCCGGATGTATATTAAGTATCTTTATTTTTCCTGCTAAATACGCATTCTGGCCAGCCTGGCTCAATACCCTTATTTGTGTTTGTTTTGTGGTGCTAACCTGGTACGGCATTGTCCCGTGGAAGTCAACGGGCAGTTCGTCCACAGGAGAGTGGATAGTTGCCTGTGCCAACCTTATTTTTCTAAGCTTTTTTTCTGCAGCATTGATACCCAGACTATTTGCAGGTTTACAGGAAACTATCGACAAAGAAAAACACCTTAAAGAAGATTTAAATAAACAACAGCAATCATTGGAGCATGCACTTTATTTACTGCAGCAAAAAAACAATGAATTGGAACAATTTGCCTACACCGTTTCGCATGACCTGAAAGAACCTCTCAGGATGGTTACAAGTTTTATGGGCATAGTGAAAAGAAATTATGAAAAAGACCTGGATGAGAAAGCATTGTCTTTTATCAACTTCGCAATTGAGGGCGGCGCCCGGATGCAGCAAATGATCAATGGATTACTGGAATTATCCAGGACAGGAAGATCGGAAGCTGACCGGGAAAAAGTTGATCTCAACGAAATATTGCAGGAAGTAAAACAGAATATTTCGAGGCTAATGGAAGAAGCCCGGGCCACGATTATTGTACAATCTCCTTTGCCTGTTATTTTTGCTTACAAAACCGACATTTCCCGGTTATTTCAGAATTTGTTGAGTAACGCGATTAAATTCCGGAAGACAGGTATTGAACCGGTGATCCGGTTGAATGTGGTAGAGAAAGAATCGCTATGGGAGTTCAGTATACAAGATAACGGGATTGGTATGCAAAAGAAAAATTTAGAAAGAGTGTTTGAAGTTTTTACACGCCTCCATTCTCAATCGGCTTATGAGGGTACCGGCCTCGGTCTCGCAATATGCAAGAAAATTGTAGAACTGAACGGTGGCCGCATCTGTGTTGAATCGGAAGAAGGAAAGGGAAGTACCTTTATCTTTACTTTGAAAAAATAAATGGTAAGCCAACCTGTTGACCATGCGCTTGTTAGAAATAACACGTAGTACATCTCCTGTAAATTGCCGGGGCAAAACATTACTTTAAAAAGGAAGTGTGCAAATTTCAACAGCGGGCAGTCCGGTAACTATTTTCACCCAAAATAATTAGTGGCAATATCGCCCGCATTCTTCATAATTTTTAGCTTTTCAGTTTACTTACATTGTTTTAATTTTAAAGAATGAAACAGTGGGTGTTCTTTTGCGTGCTTATTTGCTGTTGCCAGATGCTGGATGGCCAGAACAGCAACGATTTTGCAGGCTTTGGTCATAGAGGAGTGTATATACCGGCTTCCAAAACATTTTCTTCGGATTCTATTGCAGGGTACATGCAGTCAAACTTTAAGTCTGATCCAGAAAAATTGCGTGCAATTTATAATTGGGTTACTACTAACATACGGTATGATACCGATAGCATGTATGCAATTAACTGGAGCCTGGATCACAAAGACAAAGTTGCGGCTACCTTAAGAAGAAAGAAAGGAGTTTGCGAAAATTATGCGGCTGTTTTTACCGATATCGCTGTCAAAAGTGGTTTTCCTTCTTTCGTAGTCAGCGGCTATACCCGTGAGGCGGGATCAGTCAACAGGTCGGGACATAGCTGGAGTGCTGTTCAATTGCAGGGCGACTGGTATTTATGTGATCCGACCTGGGATGCGGGCTATGGCGATACCCGTTATTTTTTAGTAGATCCAAATCAATTTATCGCGTCGCATATGCCTTTTGATCCGCTCTGGCAATTGCTCGAACACCCCATCACAGAACGCGAATTTCAATCAGGGTCCTTTCATTCCAAAAAAAATGATGGCGTATTTAATTTCGCTGATTCCATACAGGCTTTTTTTAAGTTGGATAGCCTGCAGCAACTGGAGGCATCTACAAACCGCATCAAACGGGCCGGGGTAGAAAATGAACGGCAGAAAAACTGGCTCGCCTATAACCAAATGAAAATTGCGGGCATGTATGGTGAAAATGACATGAATTTATACAACTCCTCAGTGGAAGATCTCAATAAAGCCAACGCCGTTTACAATAATTTTATCAAATATCGCAATAACCAGTTTCTTCCCGCCAGGCCTGATCCGGAAATTAATGAAATGCTCGGCCCGGTTAGCGGACTGCTTTTAGCAGCTTTAAAAAAGATTGATCAGATCGGCAAAGGAGTGGAGAACTTTCAATATGATACCGGCACTTTACAACAGCAAATAAAAGTTTTAAAGGATCGCGTACAGGTACAACAGGATTTTGTAAAGCAGTATTTAGAAAGCAGTGTGGGAGAGCGGGCGCATTTGTTCTATAAGTGAGGTTGATGGTAGAAGGTGGGAGGTTGATGGTGGAAGGAAGGTTGATAGTGGATGGTTGTTTAGGGTATTCGATTGTTAACTGCTTATTTTTATTGTCATTGCTAATTGTTTATTGCTAATTGATAGTTGCTCATCCGGTTATCAATAACATTTCACTAGATTCGCATCTCATCTTCCATTTTCATTCATCAAACACACTTCATGAAAAATTTATTTCCTTTCCTGCTGGTTGCCACCTGCTTTGTTGCTGTTACAGCATTTATCGTTCCCGGAAGCAAAGACGAGTGGATACCATTGTTTGATGGCAAAACCCTCAATAACTGGAAAGTGGGCAACAATGCCGGAACGTTCACGGTTGAAAATGGGATGATCGTAGCGCATGGGCCAACAGCACATTTGTTTTATGTGGGTGAGGTAAATCAACATAATTTCAAAAATTTCGAGTTCAAAGCGGATGTGATGACTACTCCCGGTTCCAATTCAGGCTTGTATTTTCACACTGCCTACCAGGAAAGTGGCTGGCCCGCAAAAGGATACGAAGTGCAGGTAAACAATTCACATACCGACTGGCGCAGAACAGGCAGTCTTTATGGAATCGATGATGTAAAGGAGGTGTTTGTAAAAGACAATGAATGGTTTACCGAACATATTACTGTCCGGGGAAAAAGGGTGATCATAAAAATAAATGATAAAACAGTGGTGGATTACACCGAGCCGGAGAATGTACAGCGGAATGCAAACGATTCGCTGCGACGCATATCCAGCGGCACTTTTGCCATACAGGGTCATGACCCTAATAGTAAAGTATTCTTCAAAAATCTGCTGGTAAAACCGCTGCCTTAATTATCCCCTTTACTTTTCTGAACCGAATCTGTGATACATCCAGCCCAGCAGCCTTTTTGGAAGCAGCCTGATAACTATGGACATCAATGAAGCGAGTGTGCCCGGTACAATAATCATTTTTCCATCCAATGTTTTTTGAACAGCGATTTCTCCCACTTCCGCGGGGTGAACAGCCATTTGTTTACCCAGCCAACCAAGTTGTTTCACAGTAGCCTCCTCAATTCCGGGTTTGGTAAAAACGGGTCCGGGGCAGAGGCAGCTTACCGAAATTCCATCTTTTTTTAATTGATAGCGCAAAGAATAACTGAAAAAAATAGTAGCAGACTTAGCAGCCGAATAAATATTTTTTATCGGGATAGGCGCAAAGCCTGCCATGCTTGAAACATTCAAAATATATGCAGGGGTATTTTTCTGCAAAAATGGAAGCAGGTTAAAAATAAGGGACATGGCAGGTTCTGTATTAAGCCGGAACATGTACATGGAGTCGGCGAGGCCCACGGAAAGGTAATCTTCCTCACCACCAATGCCTGTTGCATTACATAAGAACTTCAATGAAAGTTTTTTTTCAGTGCACCAGTTTTTAACGGTTTCCGCCGAATGTTCAAGACTCACATCTAATGAAAGTATTTCTACCCCGACGGGGTGTTCCCGTTCCAATTGGGTTTTTGCCGTTTCGAGCGCTTCTTTATCCCGGGCAATCAATACTAAATTAAATTGGCGTTTCGCCAGTGCGGTTGCAATCGCGTATCCTATCCCTTTACTTCCACCGGAAACCAAAGCGTAGTGCATGATCTTGTTTTAAAGATGTGACTCCTTTTATGAATCGTAACTACATGTTCAGGCAGGCGTAATAAGCCGCACCCAATAGCGGAGCTTTTTCGTTTAATACAACATATACTGACACTTCCCTGAGCAATTGCCTCATGCGGCCACTTTTCTCAAACACCTCTTTCCATGCCGCACGATCGAGTAAGGATAACAATTTAGGGGCGATTCCACCAGCCAGGTATAAGCCACCTGTCGCTTTCAATTTAAGGATCATGTTCACGGCTTCAATTGCTAAAAAACGATTGAACAGTTCTATGGTTTCCATGCAAACCGGGCAACTTTTATCCATGGCTGCTTTACTGATCACCGGGGCGGGATCAGTATTTTCCATTTGTTTTACAAGCCATTCCAACTTTTCTTTTTTCTCCACCTGCGTAAGAAATTCCCAGATGGTAAAAATTCCGTTGCCACTCAGCATTCTTTCCCAGCTAACATGTTCATGCCTTCCCCACAGGAAGTTCAACATGGCCATATCTCTCGCTGACCGCGGTGCAAAATCGCTATGGCCTCCTTCTGTGGCGAAAGGGTGATATTGTTTGCCGTCAAAGAATAATCCTGCTTCACCGAGCCCTGTTCCGGCCGCCAGTATGGCGATGTTTCCCGGCGTTTCATTCGTGCCTTTATAAAGTGTATTCAGTTCTTCTTTTTTTAATCCTGCTAATCCATAAGCGGTTGATTCAAGATCATTCAGAATTGCCACGGGGCTGCCGCCAACATGTTTGCTAATCTCTTCACTATCGATATTCCAGCTAAGGTTTGTAAACTTTACTTTTCCTTCAATCACCGGGCCAGCTACAGAAAAACAAATATTATCAGGGCAAGCCTGACCTTCGAGAAAATGCGTAAGTATATCTGTAAAAGAATGAAAATCTTTGCTTACATAACGGGCTTCTTTAATCGTTTGCAGGCCGCCTTCTGTAAACCGGCTAAGCAGCATGTTAGCCTTTGTACCGCCAACATCGCCTGCTAAAATAATGGTATCACAATTTCCCCCAAGGTCGATATTTTTAAAAGCGATGGGTATCAGTAATGCTAAATTCATAATGGGGGGAAAGTTAGAACAAAATCAAATTTCTTTCTTTATTTATTATCTTGAAATATGAAAATTCAATACGGTATTGCCGGCTTTCTTATTGGTATAATGCTCGGACTGCTGCTCGGCATGCTTGAAATGAAATGGATGATGGGAAGGCACCTGGATACTTTTATACCTTTTGTGGTCGGCATCACCGTTATTGCCTCCATGATAACCGGTATTGTAATAGGAGTTAAAATGGGGCGGCGATATTGAGTTTCAAATTTAAAATTGCAGTTAGCCAATCCTAAAGCTTTGAAATAAAACAGAAAATATAACAACAAGCTTTCCAGCTGCCTTGTATTCCTTTTAAAACTTTTAATTGAGAACTGTCATTGAGATAGTATCTTATTGATCATTATCTTTAATCCCAATACCAAACTATGGCCGATCAAAATGCTTCCCCAAAGCCTGCTTCAGCTTCTCAACTGAAAAGAACCCTTGGTCCTTTAATGCTGTGGGGATTAGGTGTTGGGTATGTAATATCAGGGATGTATTTTGGGTGGAACCTCGGTCTACCGGCGGGCGGCACGCTCGGACTCGCAATAGCCACCTTCTTTATCATCATACTTTATATCACTTTTACATTTTCTTACACAGAATTGGCTTGTGCCATTCCAAAAGCCGGTGGTGTTTTTGATTATGCCACCACCGCTATGGGAGAAGATATCGGTTTCATAGCAGGCATGTCACAGATCATTGAATTCGTATTTGCACCGCCGGCCATTGCCGCGGCGATCGGGGCTTACTTTCATATTTTTTTTCCGCAAATTCCGGTAATAACCATTGCCATAACGGCTTATATCCTTTTTACCACTCTGAATATTTATGGGGTAAAAGCGGCTGCGACCTTCGAATTGATCATCACGGGCTTTGCCGTGTTTGAGTTGCTGTTATTCAGCGGAATAGTATTACCGCATTTCCATTGGAGCAATCTTGCACAAAATGCATTTCCTTATGGATGGAGGGGAGTATGGGCAGCCACACCCTTTGCCATCTGGTTTTTTCTTGGCCTGGAAGGCGTAGCCAATGTAGCGGAAGAAACCGTACATCCGCAGAAGAATGTGCTGAAGGGATTTGGTTCTGCATTGATCACGTTGATCATTTTATGTGCGTTGGTATTTGCTGCATCTGTGGGAGTGGGTGGCTGGGAAAAAATTGTTTATCCATCGCCCGGTGCGGATGCTTCCGACTCGCCACTTCCCCTGGCGCTATCGCAAATCACAGGCAATAGCGGATGGCTTTATCATCTATTAATAACGATTGGATTAATGGGGCTGGTGGCTTCGTTCCATGGATTGATACTTGCTGCAAGTCGTGCTTCTTATGAGTTTGGCAAAACAGGATGTATTCCAAAGATCTTCGGAATCATTCATCCAAAATTTAAAACTCCGGCCAATGCATTGCTGCTTAATATGCTGATTGGCATCATAGCATTGTTTACCGGTAAAACAGGCGATATCATCACCATTGCATGTTTTGGTGCAATCATGCTTTATATATTTGCCATGATCTCGGTATTGGTTTTAAGAAAAAATGCACCTGAACTGCCAAGGCCATTTCGTGTGCCCATGTACCCGTATTTCCCCATCACCGCATTGATGATCGCCGTGGTTTCAATGATTGCCATGATTACGCTCAATGTTAAACTGGCGCTCATTTTCTTTGCTATTCTGGCACTTGCTTATATTTGGTTTTATATCATTGTAAAAAGAAAAAGAAATGCAACCATCATTACCCGATAAAATATTGCAGCAATTAGCGGAGCAGAATACAGAAAAAGTGAAGCTCGCTGTAACAGATATCGATGGCGTTCTTCGGGGTAAGATGATCAGCTATGAAAAATTTGTCTCCATCGTTGAGAAGGGCTTTGGATTTTGTAATGTGGTGTTTGGATGGGATGCGAATGATGCCGCTTACGACAATAGCAATTATACGGGTTGGCATACTGGCTACCCCGATGCTACCGCAGTGATTGACCTCAATACCTTTCGCCAAATTCCGTGGGACAATGATACGCCCTTCTTTTTAGCCGACTTCTGCGATAATGAAAAAAACGGGTTGCCAATCTGTCCCCGCAGTTTACTGAAAAAAATAATCCGGCAGGCTTCCGAAGAAGGGTTCACGGCTTCTTTTTCACAGGAATTTGAATGGTTCAATCTCACCGACAATACTGAAGAACTGTACTCACAAAAATTCAGCAATATCAAACCCATCACCAATGGAATGTTTGGCTATTCGTTACAACGTGCAGCGCAAAAGAATGAATATTTTAACGACCTGTTCGATCTGCTTAAAAAATTTGGTGTTCCGTTGGAAGGGTTGCACACGGAAACTGGTCCGGGTGTATACGAAGCTGCTATAACTTATTCTGATATCCTGCAGGCCGCCGATAGGGCAGTGCTGTTTAAATCATCCGTAAAGCAGATTGCTCATAACCACGGCATCATCGCCACTTTTATGGCCAAGGTAAATGAAAGTTTACCCGGCTGCAGCGGTCATGTTCACCAAAGTCTTTGGTCGGCAAAAAATCAAAACCTGTTTTACGATAAAAAAAGAGCAGGAGGCATCAGTACATTAATGGAAAGTTATATAGCAGGACAACTGGTCTGTATGCCCTTTATATTGCCGATGTATGCGCCTACCGTAAATAGTTACAAACGACTGGTGGAAGGAGCATGGGCGCCTACTACATTGACATGGGGTGTAGACAACCGGACTGTTGCGCTCCGTGCCTTACCTGGCAGCGCAGAATCTACCAGGCTGGAAACAAGGGTAGTAGGTTCAGACAGCAACCCTTACCTGGCGATGGCTGCCTGCCTGGCATCGGGTTTATATGGTATAAAAAATAAATTGAAACTTAAAACACCGGCAACCACCGGAAACGGGTATGATGATAAAAAGAATGGCAGCCTGCCAAAAAATTTATGGGAAGCGACCCAATCGATGAGAACATCACCCATTGCCACAGAATTGTTTGGCGCTCCATTCGTTGATCATTTCACGGCAACAAGAGAATGGGAGTGGAGGCAATTTTCAAAGGTTGTGACCGATTGGGAGCTGAAAAGGTATTTAGAGATTATTTAGAAGTTTCAAGCAAATGTTTTCATTTAAATATCTTTTCACGCAAAGACGCAAAGGAGCAAAGAAAGGTCATCCACAGTTGCTCTTGTTCCGGTTCGTGAAGACACGAACCGGGGCTGGGAACCTTCAACCATCAACCTTTAACCATCAATATTCAAAAACAATATGACTGATTTCACCATTATACGACAATTTAATTTTCCCACTATCATCCGATTTGGCGCCGGAGCTGTCCGGGAATTACCCGGCCATTTATTGAGCAATGGCCTGAGCAGGCCCTTGCTGGTTACCGATCCAATGGTTGCCGGGTTAGACTTTTTTTTAGAGATTAAGAGAAGCCTTGCAGCAAAGGCCATCGCCGTAGAGGTATTTTCAGACATTCATAAAAACCCTGTGGAGAGTGATGTATTGAAAGGTGGAGATGCATACCATAAAACCCACCGGGATTGCATTATTGGTATTGGCGGAGGCGCTGCAATGGATGTGGCCCGGGCAATCGCACTGCGGGTTCATCACCATCGGGATTTGTTTGATTATGACGACCTGATTGGCGGCGATCAATATGTAACGGAAGCCGTTCCTTACTTTATTACAGTTCCAACTACCAGCGGAACAGGCAGTGAGGTTGGCAGAAGTGCGATTATTTCGGAAGATGACACCCATCGGAAAAGGATTTTATTTTCTCCCAAACTGATGGCGAAAATTGTTTTTGCCGATCCGTTGTTAACGATGGATTTGCCTGCATTTATAACCGCCGCCACCGGGATGGATGCACTTACACACAATATGGAAGCTTATATCTCGAAGAACTTTCACCCGCTCGCCGCGGGAATTGGTCTGGAAGGCATCTCGTTGATCAGTGGATCCATTGTGTCCGCGGTGAATAAGCCAGATCTTGAATCGAGAAGCAGGATGATGATTGCTTCGCTGATGGGAGCGGTAGCCTTTCAAAAAGGACTGGGTGTGGTGCATTCTCTTGCCCATCCTTTATCGTCCTTATTAGATACACACCACGGCCTGGCAAATGCTGTAAACCTGCCTTATGGTATGCGGTTTAATGCCCCGGGAATGGATGTTGAATTTAAAAAAATCGCCCAGGCGATGCAATTGGAAACTACCACCGGTGAAGCTGTTATAGACCGGTTGTTTGCATTGAACCAGGAAATCGGTTTGCCGGTTAAGCTTCGCGATATAGGTGTACTTGAAGAACATATTGATACTTTAGCAGGGCTGGCCCTCGCCGATTTTTGCCATCCAAACAATCCAAAGCGGGTATCCCTGGAAGATTTTAAACAATTATATACAGAAGCCTTATAATGATCGCAAGAAAAATTAAAATAGGGATAACCTTCACCGGAACGGATGAAAAACATAGCAATTATCTCCGCTGGCTGAAGGGGAACGAACCGATTGATATTGTAACCTTGTCTCCCCTCGCTACTAACCTCGACAGCATCGCCAACCTCGATGGGATTGTTTTGTCGGGAGGTATCGATATGCATCCGAAATATTATCACTGCAATATCACCCGGTATCCAAATGCGCCGGATCGTTTTAATGAAAAGAGGGACGCTTTTGAAGTTGCCATCTTTAGGTTAAGCCAGGAAAATCATCTTCCTGTACTCGGCGTGTGCCGCGGCATGCAGCTCGCAAATTGTGTTTTGGGTGGAACTTTAACGCAGGATATTGGTCCCGAAGGAAATGTCATTCACCGGTATGAGCACAACGACAAGGCACATGGAGTGAATATTCTGCCGGGTACTTTAATGAAAGCAATTACGGGTATTGAGCGCTCAGTGGTAAACAGCGCTCATCATCAATGCATTGAAATATTGGCCGATGGATTAACAACCAACTGTATATCAGATGACGGAATTATAGAAGGAGTTGAATGGGCCGATCCGCAGAACAAACCTTTTTTCCTCGGTGTGCAATGGCATCCTGAACGAATGTTTAAATTAAACCTCGGAGATTCGCCGGTAACAAAAAACATCCGCGATAGATTTATCAGGGAAATTAAACAACACATTGAAAATAACAAATAGCATCGATCTAAATATAAACGGTATCATGAAAATTATTAATCCAGCAACAGAGGAAACAATTACTGAAATAGAGGAAGACAATACGGAAACCATCCGCCGCAAATTTGAAATGCTTTCAAAGGGGCAGCGGGAATGGGCGACAGTTGAAACAGCACACCGCATTGCTGTTATCCAGCGGTTTTATCATTTGCTCGAAGAACACAAAAATGAACTTGCCCATACACTTACGAGTGAGATGGGAAAGCCGTTGCAGCAATCCTTCAACGAGCTAAATGGCGCACGCACACGGATTAAATATTTTATAGAACATTCGCAAAAATACCTGCAAGAAGAATGGATCACCACGGACGGGACTACCAAAGAAAAAATTGTATTCGAGCCACTGGGAGTAATCGCTAATATTTCTGCATGGAACTATCCTTACCTGGTGGGCGTAAACGTTTTTATCCCGGCGCTGATCGCGGGCAATGCGGTGATGTATAAACCTTCCGAATATACAACGCTCACAGGCCTGCACATACAAAACCTTTTGCACTCATCGGGAGTTCCCGAAAATTGTTTTCAAACGGTGACTGGCGGGAGGGTAGTGGGGGAGATGCTGCTGGAATTACCGCTCGATGGCTATTTCTTTACAGGCAGTTATAAAACAGGAAAATATATTGCCGAAAGAGTTGCCCAAAAAATGGTGCCTTGCCAGTTGGAACTTGGCGGTAAAGATCCTCTGTATGTTATGGAAGATGTAGTGGACATTGAAAAAACCGCCGCCGATGCACTTGAGGGCGTGGTGTACAACAATGGTCAAAGCTGCTGTGCGGTGGAAAGAATTTATGTGCATGAAAAAGTATATGATGCATTTGTGGCTGCTTATACAAACCAATGTAGCAAATTGATCATAGGCGACCCGCTGGATGAAACAACCGGCATTGGCCCGCTGAGTAGAAAAGAACAGCAAGCCTTTTTATTGGAACAGGTGGAAGATGCAGTGAACAAGGGTGCCATCGTCCTATGCGGGGGAAAAGCGTTGCCTCGTAAAGGCTACTATTTCGAGCCAGGCGTTCTTGTAAATGTCAACCATTCGATGAAACTGATGACAGAAGAATCCTTTGGACCAGTGGTGGGTATCCAAAAGGTAAAGGATGATGCCGAAGCAAGAGAACTCATGAAAGACACGCAGTACGGGCTTACGGCAGCAGTATATTCCAACAGTTTTGAGCGTGCCGAAAAAGTGATGCAAAAAATGGATTGCGGATCGGTGTACTGGAATTGTTGCGATCGGGTAAGTGCCACGTTACCCTGGTCGGGCAGAAAACACTCAGGGCTTGGAAGTACTTTATCTTACCAGGGAATCAGGGCATTTGTGCAGCCCAAGGCATATCATATCCGTGGAATTAATTAATTTGAATTGTTCAATGAAAGTCAGCAGAATTGGGGCGTTCAACTGTTTTATTTTTCCAGCTGCATTAATATTTTTTCATTTAATTCCTGCGCAAAAAAAGGTTTGGCGATATAATCATTCATGCCTGCCTGTAAACATTTTTCCCGGTCGGCTATCAGTGCTGAAGCAGTCATGGCGATGATGGGCGTTATGCTGATGGCTTCAGTCATTTCAGTTCTGATGATCCTCGTAGCTTCATAGCCATCCATTTCGGGCATTTGAAGATCCATCAATATAATATCATATTTCTTCTTTTTTAACCACTCAATGGCTTCCTTTCCATGATTAGCAACATCCAGCAGGGCGCCACGTGTTGACAAACATTTCGAGGCAACTTTCTGGTTGATAATATTATCTTCCACCAATAATATTTGTACGCCCTCCAGGGTATTCGCAAATTGGGCGGGAGCAGGCTTATTTTCATAAAGAACAGGTGATTTTCCTTTTTGTATAGTCAGGTAAAAAGTGAAAACACTGCCCTTGTCCTGTTCGCTTTTAACATGAATCGTTCCTCCCTGTAATTCAATCAACTGCCTCGTAATAGTGAGGCCCAGACCAGTTCCTCCGTATTTTCGGGTGCTGGCTCCCGAAATTTGTATAAATCTTTCAAACACGAATTCCACCTTATCTTGTGCAATACCAATCCCCGTATCAGTCACCACAAATTCCAGGGTCACGGACTGCTCATTTTCTTCCAACAAATGCACATTTACGCAAACCTCGCCCTGCTCTGTAAATTTAATTGCATTCCCCACAAGGTTCACCAAAATCTGGTTGAGCCTTACAGCGTCCCCGCATAAAAAAGGGTGTATATTTTTATCAATATGGCTCTTTAATACAATGCCTTTTTCATCGGCTCTATATTGGTTAATCTTTATGCTGTTATTTACAATATCACTGAATATATAGTCTGCTTTTATCAGGCTAATTTTGCCCGCAACAATTTTAGTAAGGTCGAGTATATCGTTTATAATTACCATTAGGTTCGCAGCCGACTCCTGTATGGTAGCCACATATTCTTTTTGATCGGCACTCAATGCAGTTGAACTGAGTAACTGCGTCATTCCAATTACGCCGTTCATCGGAGTTCTGATCTCATGGCTCATATTGGCAAGAAACTGCTCCTGTGTTTTTGTTGCTTCTTCTGCTTCCCGCCTGGCTTTCTGCGTTTCTAATTCTGCATTTTTTCTGTCAGTGATATCCTGGAGAGAACCAATCATTCGAATGGGTTTTTGGTCCTCGTCTTTTAAAATATAACCCCTCGAGTTGATATGCGCATAGGTGCCATCGTTTTTTAAAAACCGGTAATCACTTTCGCAGGAATTTGCACATTCCTCAATCACTTTATGAAGGCCGCCGACAACTTTCTTCCGTTCATCCGCATGCAAACCTCTCACCCAAAAATTTCCCGGTATATTTTCAAGTGATTGATCAAGGGGCAAATAATTTTTTAATCCTTGCCCAATCCATTTTACTTTGTGGGTAAGCAGATCCCAGTCCCAGATAATATCATTGGTGGCCTTGGAGATGATATCGTACCGCTCATTATTTTCCTTTAATAATTCAATGTTCTTTTTTCTTTCGATGCTGTACCAAACAGACTTTTCAAGCGATTGCGAGTCATAAGATCCTTTTAATAAAAAATCCTGGGCACCAAGTGAAATTGCCTTCAGGGAGAGGGCTGTATCTGATAATCCTGATAAAAGGATTACGGGTATTTTTGAATTTATTTTAGTGAGTTCGGTATAGGATTCAAGGCCATTGCTGTCCGGAAGAAAAAAGTCGAGAAATATCAACGAAAAGGAATCCTGTTGCAGGTAACGAATGCCTTCTGCAATGGTAGATGCCATCGTAATTTTGGCAATGGATAAATGAGTATTTTCCAGGTGAGCTTCCAGCAAAACCTGGTCGCCCGGGTTATCCTCGATGATGAGAATCGAAATACTATTTTCTAAAGGTTCCATATGGAAGCATTTGACTTTGTAAGGTATGTGTCAATTTTGATAATTTTTGTCAAGGGTATCTTATTTAGCCGCGAAGCATCTAAAACAAATTGAGCCTGGTTATTGGTCTTCAGCTACTACGACTGATTACAAAAATCAATGATTTAAAATCGATTAACTGTAAGCTGATGAATTGTTTACATGTAGTGATTTTACTACAATTGATAAGATCGACGTATTATTTTTACAAGGCATTCACGATGTAGCCAATTTTCAAAAGGAGACGATTGTAGTTGGCCTATACAATAACTTATACCGGTTGCTGAATGAGTGGAGTGTTATGCAGCCAATCTTTCTTTTTACTTTATAACTTCCTGGTCGAAATTTTTTTTAGGTATTGGAATCTAGTGCTATGTTAAGTGTAATGTGACGGTTGATTCGTAAATGGTCAATCGTGAATTATTGACCATTCACCATTGACAATTCACGTTTAACATAACACAAGGTTGCTCAGGCAATTTGTTCATCACTGGTGTAAAAGCAAGGTGAGCATTTCAAAATCCTGTGAGCTAATAAATTTTGTTGCAGCATTCAAGAGTTTGTCCGTGCCTTTGTTATTTTAACTATATGTTTTCGGCTGAATTTTATAAATATTCCGTTACTTGCAGAAGGCTACACAAACTACCGACCTTACTAGAAGAAAATGTCAGAAAATCCAATACAAGACGATACAGGCCATTTTGGGCCCACTCCGGGAAACAGGTTTAGCAATAAAAAGGCACCGCTTTTACTGGCCGTGTTGACTTTTGTTATTCTTGCAGGTTTGTTTACCATTCTCGCCTATCAGCGTTTTTTAATTAATAAAGTGGCCGTTCAGAAAGGAACGAATGAAACTGTCGTAGCCGCAAAGGAACGTTTGCAGGAGATATTGAACCAGGGAGAGTCTGCCGCTAAAACCTTGTCTTTTTTTATTCAGAAGGATGGAGCTGTAAAGGATTTCGATTCTATTGCTGCGCAGATTTTGGCCAGCAATTCAGGAATAGATGTCCTGGAACTGGTACCCAATGGCGTCATCAGGTATATTTATCCCTTAAAAGGCCTTGAAAATATCCTCGGCTATAATATTTTAAAAGAGCCGTCTATAAACAAAGAGGCTTTTAAAGCCATTGAAAAAAAAGAGCTTTTTTATGCAGGGCCCTTTGCTTTGAAGCAAGGCGGAATGGGCATTGTCGGAAGATTGCCCGTATTTAGGAATAATAAGTTTTGGGGCTTTAGTGCAGTGGTCATCAAAATGGAAACACTTTGGAAAGCAGCGAAAATTGATAGTACCAGCAAAAGCGGGTATTATTTCCAGGTCTCCAAAATTAATCCCGTTAACAACCGTGAAGAGTTCTTTATTTCCAACCCGCTCAAAAAAGATACCGATTACCCGGTAGCCGTAAATATGGCCAATGAGGAATGGATCATTTCCGCAACTCCTGCTCTCAAGAGTAAAGGTGATAGAGACATTTGGGGGTTCCTGATCGTTGGATATCTATTTTCTGCATTATGCGGTTTTTTTGTTTTTACAGTAGTGCGGAAGCCGCAAAAATTAGATCAGCTGGTAAGGATCCGTACTGCCGATTTCAAAAAAAGTGAAGAAAAATACCGCTTTTTAATTGAACAAGCCCCCGACGCCGTACTAGTGTATAGCTCCGACGGTACCATTCACCAGTTCAATAAAGCAGCTTATGCAGCCACCGGATATACTAAAGAAGAATTTGCCAACCTGAATCTTAAAGACCTGCTGCTTGAAAAAGCCGTAATCATCGAACAATCAAGGGCAGATACATTGAACTCGGGCAAAAGTGTCACTTTCCCCAGAAAATTGTATAAAAAAGATGGCGTACTGATGGACGTAGAAATCAACGTTAGTAGGTTGCCTGATAACACCTTACTGGCTTTTGTAAGGGATGCAACTGAACGAATTGCGGCCGAAAAAGCGCTGACTGAAAGTGAGCAAAAATTTTCAAGGGTATTTCAGTCCGACCTGCTGAGCCTTGCAATTTACGATGAGCACGAAACTTTGGTGGATGCAAACGATACCTATGCGGCCCTGCTGGAAACTAAAAAAGAATATATCATCGGCAACAATTCTGACGAGTCAAAATTGTTAAGCAAAATGTGTGCGAAAAACCGCGCTGCTGCCAGGGCAAATATTATAGAAATATTACAGCAAAACGGACAATTGAAAAATTACGAATTACAGATTGCAACCAGGGATGGCAGGGTAATGGATTTGTTATTATCCGTTGAACCGTTAGATATTAATGATCGGCACCATTGGCTGACTGCTGTTTTTGACATCACCGAAAAGAAAAAAGCTACGCTTGCACTAGGCTTAAGTGAAAAAAAATACCGTTCCCTTATTGAGCAGGCATCAGACGGTATTGTTATTTCGGATTTTGCCGGCATTATCCTGGAAGTCAACAAAAGCATTTGTACGATGGGGGGATATGATGCCGTTGAAATGACCGGGAGGCATATTGATAATTTTATGCCCAAAGAAGATATAAAGGAACTGCCGCTTCGTATAGAAGATCTTTTACAGGGTAAAACGCTGTTGTACGAAAGAAGGATGCAGAAAAAAGATGGGACTGTTATTGACGTAGAGATCAATTCAAAAATGGCCGCCGGAAATACATTAATAGGATTTGTAAGAGATATTACGGAAAGAAAAAAAGCGAGCATTGCACTCAGGAAATCAAATGAAACCTATGAACTGATTGCAAAAGCTACCACCGATGCTATATGGGACCACGATTTTATCACCAATCAAACCATTGGCAACCAGAACCTTTATAACTTATACGGATTTAGTGCCGGCTCAGGTATAATGAATTTTGAATCATTTCGCTCAAGATTGCATCCCGATGACGAGGAAAGGGTAATTATGCATATGCAAAAGGCCATTGTTCAAAAAGTCACTTTTGTAAATGATGATTATAGGTTTAAAACAGGCGAGGGCGTTTATAAATATTTTTATGACCGGGCGTATATTGTGTATGACGACGATGGTGCGCCTGCCAGGATGTTGGGGGTGATGCAGGACAGCACAGAAAGGATCAAGGCACAGCAAAAAATATTAAAAGAAAAAGAGTTGTCCGATTCTATTATCAATAGTTTGCCGGCAATTTTTTACCTGTATAACAGGAAGCAGCAATTTTTAAGATGGAACAGGAATTTCGAAACCGTTTCGGGATACAATGCTGAGGAAATCACCCACTTACCTGTTATGGATTTGTTTGATGACGATAAAAGATTATTAATGAATCAAAAAATAGAAAATGTTTTCATCTCCGGGCACGACACGGTAGAGGCGAATCTTCTTGCAAAAGACAAACAACAGATACCTTATTACTTCACCGCAATGAGAATTGAGTACGAGGGTGAAGAATGCCTGATGGGCTTTGGTTTAGACTTTTCGGATAAGGTGTTGTCAGATAAACGTATAAAGGATAGTGAACAAAAGTTTCGCAGCCTGGTAGAACAGGCAACCGATGGAGTAGCCATCCGATCATTGGATGGTGTTCCGCAATATGTATCTCCTTCGCTCGAAAGAATGCTGGGCTATACTGAAGCAGAAATGTTGCAGCTGAATGTTTGGGATATTTCACATCCCGATGAAAGTAAGATGCTCACCAACGTATTGGAAAAAGCGATGAAGCATCCCGGTATACCCATCAAGGGCCTGGTATCAAGGGTTCTTCATAAAAATGGTAGCTGGCGCTGGATTGAGGATACCATCACCAATATGCTGCATATCCCGGAAATCAATGGGATTGTTGAAAACCTGCGGGATGTAACGGAAAAGCTCCAGATCGAGAAAAAAATCATGACTGAAAAAGAGCTTTCAGATTCTATTATTAACAGTTTACCCGGCATTTTTTACCTGTACGATAAAAATGGGAAATTTATCCGGTGGAATAAAAATTTTGAACAAATCTCAGGTTACAATGCTGAAGAAATCAGCCGGATGCACCCGCTTGATTTTTATGATGCCGATGAAAAAGAATTGATTAGAAAGCGTATTGAGTCAAATTTCATAAGCAGGAGTCCCGGCATCGAATTGCACTTATTAACTAAGGCCGGGCAAAAAATTCCTTTTTACATCAATTCACTGGCATTGAATTACGAAGGGTTGCCTTGTATTGTGGGAATGGGCATTGATGTGTCTGACAGAAAAACAATTGAGCAGGAGTTAACGGTATCAAACCAGCAACTTGAAAAGAAAGCGACAGAGCTTAGAACTTCCTATAGTGAACTGGAGCGTTTTGCTTACATCGTTTCGCACGATTTGCAGGAGCCCTTAAGAATGGTCAGCAGCTTTTTGAAATTGTTACAGCAGAAGTATAAGACGGGGCTTGATGAAACCGCTTTAAAGTATATTCACTTTGCAGTGGATGGTGCAGACCGCATGAAGCAATTGATCATGGACCTGCTTGAGTATTCAAGAACCGGCACCAACAGCGAGGTGGATGTCGACACAGACATGAATGAGGTTATGACAGATGTTTTGAATGTATTGGAAACTGCTATCTGTGAACAGAAGGCCGTGGTGGAAACAGGTAATTTACCCACATTGTCCAATACCAGTAAAATTCAAATGTTCCAGGTAATGCAGAACCTGTTAAGCAATGCGATTAAATACAGGAGTGAAAAAGACCTGGCAATAAAAATTGAAGCAAAGGAAGAATATGATCAATGGGTGTTTTCAGTTCGTGACAATGGTATCGGGATTGATCCAAAATTCTCCGAAAAAATATTCATCATTTTTCAACGCCTGCACAATAAAACTGAATATTCCGGAACAGGTATTGGCTTGTCGATTTGTAAAAAGATCGTAGAAAAGCATGGCGGAAAAATATGGGTACAATCTGAAGTGGGAGCCGGAAGTACCTTCTATTTTAGTATCCCTAAGTAAGGGTGGGCAATTGTCAATGGTCAATCGTCAATAGGAAACTACCAATTTTTCAATACATCTTACTGGACATGAACCGGGGCTCACGGAATTAAAACGTTTTATTCTTAGGCTCGCATAGATTGCAATACTTTCACTTTTAAATACTACTCCTATTCAGCACCCGTCGTTGCGTCTCCCGACCAACGACATTCGCATTGGATTCACCAAGCCTGAAAGGCTTCAATATGAATAGCCGTTGGTGCAACCAATGGATTAAAATGATGTATACCTCAACCCCAACGGGGTTGAATATCCCTGGTGAATGAAATTAAATTTCGAAATATTTGTTCGGCTTGCTTTTATCGGGAAGCTTCGCCGTTGGGCAGAGACACAACAGCGGCTCACGGGGGATAGAAACGTTTTATTCTTCAGCTGTTCGGACCGATTCACGATTCACAATTCACGACCTCATTGAGTCAAAGAAAAACAGAGTGCGGCCAGCAGGCATCCGATAACCGGCCCAACAACGGGTACCCAGCTATACTTCCAGTCGCTGCTGCCTTTTCCCTTAATGGGCAAAATTGCATGCATTATCCGCGGTCCCAAATCCCTGGCAGGATTGATTGCATAACCGGTGGTGCCACCCAGGCTCAATCCAATTCCTAGTACGAGTAGTGCCACAGGAAGTGCATCCAAAGCTCCAAGGGTATTGTTTGGCGCTACAATAAACAATGCGCCCAATATCAAAACGAAAGTGCCGATAATTTCAGAAATGAGATTATCTGCATTATTTCTTATTGCGGGCCCTGTGCAAAATACAGCAAGCTTTGTTCCGGTGTCGATGGTTTCTTCAAAATGTCTTCTGTACATCAGCCATACCAATGCGGAACCTATCATTGCGCCAGCCATCTGGCCGGCAATATAAATCGGTACGCTCGCCCAGCTAACCCTGCCAAGTGTTGCAAGTGCAATGGTTACTGCCGGGTTCAAATGTCCTCCTCCCGACGAAGCCGTAGCATATACACCAACAAAAACACCAATTGCCCATCCAAAAGTGATCACGATCCAGCCGCCATTGTTTCCCTTTGTTTTATTGAGTATCACATTTGCCACTACCCCATCTCCCAAAATAATTAATAAGCCTGTTCCTGTAAGTTCAGATACAAAGGTTGTCATGTCGCGAAGTTTTTACGATGATAAAAATTATTGTATTAAATAATGCCGGGCAATCTCCCCGAATTCTTTTACCTGTTGTGTTATCCAATCTTCATTCCTGTTCATCGTCTTTGCCATTAACGAAGCAACGAGCGGGGCGGCAGCAATGGCTGCAGCTGCATCAAGGAACAATGCACGGGTTCTTCTTGCTAAAACATCTTCTACCGTCATGGCCATTTCATGTTGTACCGCCCAAACCACCAGGGCTTTCGTATATGGCAGATCCTCATGAATTTTTTCAGCCATTGCGGGCTGCTCCTTTATCAACCGGTAAATTTCGGCAGCATCACTTCCGTAGCTAAATAAGGGATCCATGTTATCGTCGCCGGCAGTATAACCGTGGATCAGCAATGACTCTGTAATACAGGGCCGCATTTTCAACTTAGCAGAAAAAGCAGCATTATCAACAGCATGTTTCCCCATGGTGCGGTAGGTAGTCCATTTTCCGCCGGTGATGGTTACCAGGCCGGAATCGGATACGAGTGTGGTATGATCACGGGGTAAAATCGCGGTCATCTTTTTGCCCCTCACTTTAATTAAGGGCCGCAATCCTGCAAACATGCTCCTGACATCTTCATGCCGGACTTCAGCATTGAGATACCGGTTGATATGATGCAATATAAAATCAATTTCTTCTTTGAGAGGTTTTGGTTCCAATACAACTTTATCTACGGGCGTATCGGTTGTTCCCAAAACAATTTTCCCATGCCATGGAACGGCAAATAATACACGTCCATCGTCAGTTACAGGTATCATCATTGCCTGCCTGCCCGGGAAGTGTTTGGCATCTATCACAATGTGTACGCCCTGTGAAGGAGATACCATTGACTGATGTGCAGCATTGTCCATCTGCATGATCTTATCCGTAAATACCCCGGTTGCATTAATGACCGATTTGCCATGTACAAAATACGGTTTTCCTGAAAGCACGTCCTCCACAATTACTCCTGTGATGTGCTCAGCTGTTTTGTTAAATGCCACAAGTTTGCAGTAGTTTATTAGGGTCGCACCCTGCTCAACTGCAGTTTGTGCGAGGTTAATGGCAAGTCGCGAATCATCAAACTGCCCATCCTGGTATAATACGCCACCGCCGAGGTTTTTGGAAGAAATAGCCGGCAGCAGTTGTTGAGTGGCTTTTTTGCTGAGTATTCTTGTTTTGCCCAGGCTGAGCTTACCCGATAAGGTTTCATATAAGATTAGCCCAATGCCGTAGTACCATTTTTGCCACCAGTGGAAAGAGGGGATGATGAATGATACCTTGTGACAAACGTGCGGGGCATTTTTCAACAACAAGCCTCGTTCTTTTAATGCTTCGGTCACCATTTTAATATTTCCCTGGGCGAGATACCGCACGCCGCCGTGTACCAGTTTGGTACTCCTGCTGGAAGTACCTTTTGAAAAATCTGACTGCTCCACCAATAAAGTTTTATATCCTCTCGAAGCAGCATCCACTGCCGCGCCGAGGCCTGTAGCGCCGCCACCGATAATAATGATATCCCATCGTGGCACATCATTCAGTTGTTGTAACATTCGCCGCCTGTCCATGCTTGCTGGTCTTGTGGTTGTTGAGGATGGTTAAAGGTTAATGGTTGAAGGTGGAAGGTTGAAGGTTGAAGGTGGAAAGTTGAAGGTTGATGGAAGTGTCGGTAACTTTCAACCTTTAACTTTCCACCTTCAACTAATCCGCCCAGGCCCTTGCGGCTTTCACGGCCCGGTACCAATCTTTTGATAAGTTCATCCTGTTTTCTTCTTCCATTGCAGGAATAAATTTCCTGGCGGCCTTCCATTGATCCTGGATTGCCGCCATGTCTTTCCAATAACCAACGGCCAATCCCGCAAGGTAAGCTGCGCCCAATGCAGTAGTTTCGGTGATTACAGGTCTTACCACCGATACATTCATGATATCTGCCTGGAATTGCATAAGTAGATTATTTACAGTGGCACCACCATCTACCCGAAGTTCTTTAATGGATATTCCTGAATCTGCTTCCATGGCTTTAAGAACATCCATTGTTTGGTAAGCAATGCTGTCCAGGGCGGCACGGGCGATATGCGCCGAGGTAGAACCTCTTGTTAGCCCGGTGATGATTCCGCGGGCATGTTGATCCCAGTGAGGCGCACCCAGCCCTGCAAACGCCGGCACTACATACACGCCTTCACTGGAACTCACTTGCCCGGCAAGTATTTCCACTTCGGGGGCCGACTTAATAATGCCGAGCCCATCCCTCAGCCACTGCACCACCGCGCCGGCGATAAATACACTTCCTTCAAGGGCATAATGAGTGATCCCGTTCACTTTCCAGGCAACGGTGGTGAGCAAATTGTTGGTGGAGATCACCGGCTTTTCGCCTGTGTTCATCAGCATAAAACAGCCCGTGCCATAAGTATTTTTAACCATCCCCGGCTGCGTGCACATCTGTCCGAAGAGTGCCGACTGTTGGTCGCCCGCAATTCCTGCAATGGGAATATTATGTGCCGACAAAATATTTTGGGTAAATCCATACACTTCACTGCTGCTCCGAATTGATGGTAACATCTCACGGGGGATCGTAAAAATTTCCAGCAATTCGTCATCCCATTCAAGAGAATGGATATTGCACAACATCGTTCTCGAGGCATTGGAAACATCCGTGGCATGCACCTGCCCCTTGGTAAGATTCCACAATAGCCAGGTATCGACCGTTCCAAAACACAGGTCGCCTTTATTGGCTTTTTCCCTGGCGCCGGGTACATTATCGAGGATCCATTTCAGTTTGGTAGCAGAAAAATAGGCATCTACCACTAATCCGGTTTTTTGCTGAATGAACCGGTCGGTTTCATTCGCTTTCAGTGTGTCGCAAAAATCCGCGGTTCTCCTGTCTTGCCAAACAATCGCATTATAAACAGGTTTGCCACTGGCTCTTTCCCATACTACTGCTGTTTCCCTTTGATTGGTGATGCCTACGGCAGCTATATCTTTCACAGAAAGCCCTGCCTTTGAAATTGCTTCAGCCGCTACACCCAGCTGTGTGCTCCATATTTCATTTGGATCATGTTCCACCCAGCCCGGCTGTGGAAAAAACTGAGTAAATTCTTTTTGTGCAAGGGAAACAATTGATCCGCTCTGATCAAATACAATGGCTCGTGAACTGGTAGTGCCCTGGTCTAAGGCAAGAATATATTGCTGCATGAAAGGGAGATAAAATGGTTAAGCAATCGTTTTGAAATATTCAGCTAATGTAGTGTTATATCTTTCATAATGGGTATATGAAAGATAAATTCCTTTAAAAGAAGTGCTTGCTACGAAGGAGTATTCTGCATCATGTTGGAATGTGCTCATTTATTTTCGGTGAACTGCGATAGCGTTAAACCTAACAGGTTTTTAAAACCTGTTAGGTTTGCTGACCTTATTCATTACCGTTCCTGCACGGGTAAGTTATCTTACAACTGGAATTAGTATTTTCACGGTTCATTAATATGCGCCACATGAAAAACAATCTTGCATTTTTCTTTCTCTTGCTTTTTTTCGCAGGTTTTCAATTTGGTAACGCACAACCCTTTGCCGCAAAAGGTTCCGTTAAGGAAAGAAAACTGGTATGGCATGATGAATTCGATTATTCGGGTTTACCGGATAGTTCGAAATGGAGTTATGAGGTTGGGGGCGAAGGATGGGGAAACAATGAATTGCAGTATTACACCAAAGCAGATACCGGCAATGCCAGGGTAAATGGTGGCAAACTGATTATCACTGCCAAGCAAAAGAGTATGGGCAAAAATCAATACAGTTCGGCGAGGATGGTTTCAAAAAATAAAAACGGCTGGCAATATGGAAAAATAGAAATCAGCGCCAAACTCCCAAAGGGTAGGGGAACATGGCCTGCCATATGGATGTTGGCGGAAAACTGCGATACACTGGGCTGGCCGGCATGTGGCGAAATTGATATAATGGAACATGTCGGATACAACAAAGACAGTGTTTTTGGTACGGTTCATACAGGCGCTTTCAATCATACAATCGGAACTCAAAAGGGTAAGGGTATTTTTATTAAAGATCCATATACCACTTTTCATAAGTACGCAATTGATTGGACGCATGCAAAAATAGACTTCCTTCTTGATGACAAAGTGTATTTTAGTTTTGTAAACCAAAGGAAAACGATAAACGAATGGCCTTTTAACGCACCATTTTATCTATTGATGAATATTGCGGTCGGCGGAGGTTGGGGCGGCCAAAAAGGGATTAACGACGCCGTTTTTCCGGCAACAATGGAGATTGAGTACGTTAGGGTTTACCAGTAGACTATAATATTGGACGATGATGGTTTAATATGAAATTCAGGAAATTTATTTCCAAACGGAACTGCTGAACCATGTGGGCCCATTTCACCATTTCGTAATCTTGGGATCCCCCTATCCTAATCAGGAATGGTTTTTGTAATAGTTCGGTTTTAATGTAAACCTCTATGAAGAAATTATTTCTAAGTACCTGTATTTTATTCGTTTTTACGTTTGCGCACGCTCAAAACCTTCACATCACTTTATTCGGAGGAATTAGCAATTACCAGGGCGACCTGCAGCCTAAAAGATTCACTTTCCGGCAATCAAATGCCGCCGCCGGGGCGGGGCTTCTTTACGAAATCACCCCAAAATTGTATGCGAGAGCAAATGTAACTTTTGGGAGATTAAAGGGCGATGATAAAATCAGCGGCCTTTACTTAAATCGTAACCTTAGCTTCTCATCACCTATCACAGATGTTCACCTTGGACTGGAATATGATCTGTTAAATTTATACGATAGAAGTTTTACGCCATTTGTTTTCGCAGGGATATCAGCCTTCCACTTCAATCCATCTACACTTGATTCTACGGGCGCTAAAGTATTTTTACAACCACTGGGCACAGAAGGCCAGGGATTTTTCGCCGGCAGAACTAAATACAATCTTACTCAATTGTCATTGCCATTTGGAGGAGGCTTTAAGTTTGCACTTTCCGAAAACATAAGGGTTCGTGTTGAAATGGGCCTGCGCAAGACATTCACCGATTACCTCGATGATGTAAGCTCCACGTACGCTGACCCGGTTTTGTTGTTACAAAATAATGGTCAACAGGCTTTAGACCTTGCTTTCAGGGGCGACGAATTGAAGGGATCCGGTACGCCTTATCCTGCAGTGAATTCGATGAGAGGAAACGCAGGCAGCAAGGATTGGTATTATTTTGCCGGTGTTGGTGTAAGTTTCCGCCTGGCTCCGCGGTTCGATAACGGTGGCAGAGGCGGCGCAGGAAAGAGCAAGACCGGTTGCCCTGTAAGTTTTTAATAATTGCATCCCAACAACTTTCATTTGATTCGGTAACTTGTCTAATTTTAACTGGTTATGTCCAGATTAGGACTCTCTGACCATCCTGATTTTAGCCTTGGGGAACTCCCATAAATTCTCAGCAACGCAGCAATGATCCAATAGTGCACCATTCTAATTCTATTCTCCCGCTTTAGTGCTTTACATTTGCTCTGAAATTGAAAAGAATGGCATATAAATCACTGGAAGCCTGTTTAACAGATCTTGAAAAGAATAATCAATTAGTCCGCATCAAAGAAGAGGTAGATCCCTATCTCGAAATGGCGGCAATTCACTTACGGGTGCATGAGGCAGGCGGACCGGCATTGCTTTTTGAAAATGTGAAGGGAAGCAAATTCAGGGCAGCCTCCAACATTTTTGGTACCATGGAGAGAAGTAAATTCATTTTCAGGGACAGTCTTCACCTGGTGCAACAACTCATCGCGTTAAAGAACGATCCCGTACAGGCCATCAAACATCCTTTTAAAAATTTAACTACAGGGCTTGCAGCATTTAAGGCGCTTCCCTTAAAAAATCCAGCGACAAAGCCCGCATTATTTCAACAAATTCAGATACAGGATATACCCGCCATTCACCACTGGCCAAAAGATGGCGGCGCTTTTGTTACACTGCCGCAGGTATACACAGAAGACATTGATCAACCTGGCATTATGAATGCCAACCTGGGGATGTACCGCATACAATTGTCGGGGAACGATTATGTACTCAATAAAGAAATTGGGTTGCATTACCAGTTGCACCGCGGAATTGGCGTTCACCAGGGGAAGGCGAATAAAAAAGGATTGCCACTTAAAGTTAGTGTTTTTGTGGGCGGACCTCCATCGCACAGCGTTAGTGCGGTGATGCCTTTACCGGAAGGGATCAGCGAAATGACTTTTGCCGGAGTATTGGGCAACAGGCGGTTTCGATATACTTATGTTGACGGGTATTGTATTAGTACCGATGCAGATTTTGTTATTACCGGCGAAGTGTATCCTGGTGAAAATAAACCCGAAGGGCCGTTCGGTGATCATCTTGGGTATTACAGCTTAACCCATGATTTCCCATTAATGCGGGTGCATAAAGTTTTTGCAAAGAAAGATGCGATCTGGCCCTTTACCGTAGTAGGAAGGCCGCCCCAGGAAGATACCAGTTTTGGCCAACTGATCCACGAAATTGCAGGCAATGCCCTGCAGGAGGAAATTCCGGGTTTAAAGGAAGTGCATGCCGTTGATGCTGCCGGAGTTCACCCGCTTTTATTAGCTATCGGAAGCGAGCGATACACGCCCTACATGCCCACGAAACAGCCCGCAGAGATCCTTACCATTGCAAATCATATCCTTGGCACTGGGCAACTGAGCCTGGCCAAGTTTTTATTCATTACCGCTGATGAAACCAACAGGCTGAATGTCAATGATATCGATAACTTTCTTCAATTTATTTTGCAAAGGATGGATCTCACGAGAGACGTTCATTTTTATACGAATACTACCATTGATACGCTCGATTATTCGGGAACATCTCTCAACAGTGGAAGTAAAGTAGTGTTTGCAGCTTATGGCGAAATTTTGAGGAACTTATCAACCGAAGTTCCATTGTGCCTGCAAGGTTTACAGGGTTATGAAAATGCCCGAATTGTATTGCCGGGCATTGTTGCTTTAGAAGCAAGATCATTCATGACTTATGATACTACGAAAGTAGAAATGCATGATTTGAGTGAGCAGCTAATCCCTCATCTTTCGTCTTTGCAAACCTTTCCTTTCATTATCATTTGTGATGATGCAGGTTTTATGAGTGAAAACCTGCGCAATTTTTTGTGGGCTGCATTCACCAGGTGCAATCCTTCTCATGATATCCATGGTATAGCATCCTTCCAGGAAAACAAACATTGGGGATGCAGGGGACCGCTCGTGATGGATGCCAGGATAAAGCCGCACCATTCCCCGGCAGTAGAAGTGGATCCGGCCACCGAAAAAAAGATCAACCGCCTCTTTGATAAAGGCGGAAGTTTATACGGCTTATTGTAAGCGCCTAATAACAATCTTTTCTGTATACTCACCCAGCACCTCGTTGAAGAATTTTTTGGTATCCAAAAATTTTGCTGCGGGTATTTTGTATTGATCCAGTTCTAACCTGGCAACTGAGCGAATACGCTTCTTGCTTTCATCAAATTCATAGCTGCTGTTGAAGCTTCCGAATTCAAAACTCAGGTGCTTGCCTTTTGGAAGCGTTTCGATACCAAATCCTTCGGGTAATTGATAAATGGTAGTGTCTGTTTTAATGAATGGGGTTGGAAAATAATAATCCTGTTTACGGTTTTCGGCTTTGGGCAAGGTATGACCCCATATTTTATAAATCCGGGGATTGAGGAACACCTTTTTACCCGCCGTAAACTCAGGGATCTTACCAATGCTCATGGTGATCGGTGTGGCAGCATTTTTATCGGCCTGGTCATAATTGATTTCAAAATCATCTGGTTGCATATAGCCGAAATAATTCACCAGGAAATCCTTTTGATCGTCTTTTTTTTGATTGCTGATATAATGGATCAGGTCTCTTTTGTACTCACCGGATGCATTGAGTATCACTTTTACAGTTCCGGAACCGTTCTCCGCAAGTTCAATAATTGAAGTAGAAGAAAACATATTATCTGAAGCCTTGCTTTTTGGCGTGGGAACAAGCTTGCCACCGTCTTCCGTGATCAATAATCCATTCCTGTTTTCAGTGAAATTTCCCAGCACGCCAAATTCACTGATATTGCTGGTGCATTCAAGCCATACAGAATCCTTTTCAAACGGTACACAAAGTATAATGTGATCAAAACCATCGTAAGGAAAAGCCGGATCCACAGGTTCTTCGTTATAGCTGGCATTGATCAATGTGTAATGACTTCTTATGCCGACGGCATTTAAACAGGTTTTCATATAATTACTCAATGCTTTGCAATCACCATATTTTTTCTTATCTACAAAATCCGCTGGAAAGGGCCTCAATCCGCCAATACCTAATTGTATACTTACATACCGGAAATTATCCTGGAGGTATTTGTAAATAATTTTCGCTTTATCCCTGTCAGTGGCTGCATCTTTTACCAATGCCTGGAAGAACTGTTTCCTTTCTTCCGTAAGATTTCCTGTATTCTTTCCCAGCGCCTCAATCCATTTGCCATAGTTCTGCCAACTGCTCATATCACCTTCATAACCATCCATTTCAAATTTATTGGGCGATAATAAAACATTCGGGTACCTGTTTTCATAGCTCACGCTACCTTCTTCATATTCAAGTGCGGGCAGATTTTTTATTGACCAGGTATAGGTTTTAACTTTCTCATCATTCGTTATTACGGGAACAATGCTGGTATTTCTTCCTTTAAATCTGAGATCAAGATTGGTTGGAACGGTGGCTACAAAAACCGAATTCTCTACAGACTGCTCGGGCATTTGAAGTTGATAGGCGGGGTACCGTAGTATACCACTGTAACTTATTTCGTAATCAGTCTGGATGGTCACAGGATACGCTGAAGCCGGAACCCGTAAAAAATACATTTTTCCATCTGTAATAAGATCGCTTCCCTGGGAAGCTTGCTGGTATAAATCGGAGCGCTTGTATTTTTTAACAGAGACCCCTTTACTATCAAAAAGCTGTATAGAAAAGTTCTCCAGAGAATGGAACTGATCGGAATAGGTTTGAAAATCCAATTGATCTTTTCCATTTTCATTTAAAACGGTTACTACCGTATGTATTTTAAGCGAAGCCTTGCCCATTGACTTCACCTCGAACTCTATTTTCTCTTCGCGTTTCACCGAATAAGCATCCTTTTTTAGCTCTTCGGGTAGAGTAGCTGCATCATAAATTTTATTCTGCGCATTTACACCAAAAAATGCCAGCAGGGTTAAAAGGATAAAAGTAAATTTTTTCATAGGTCATCTTTCTTTTTTATAATTACGGGTTCATTGAGTTTTGAGGTCAATATTCTATAAAAGGCAGAAAATTCAGGGTACTCTGCAGCAGTATAATACGAGCGTTTAAAAGTAATGGAGGTCCGCACGTTTAATGAATTGTTTTCCGCGCTGATAAAGCGCTTAAAGGTAATACTGGTATCCGGCATAATGAAAGAAATATTCTGAGGCAGTTCTTCAAAGTCATAGCCAGGTGGGATCGTGTAATTCCCATAAAATACATACTCCTGCTGGCAGCCGAAATCAATGTCTGCATGCCGTTCGGCTGCCATAAAATTATTTTCCGGCAACCCCGAAAACAAGTTGGTCTTAAAATAACGATGACAGACGATAGACAATTCACGCTACCTATTTTTTCTTGAAAACAATTTGCTCGTTTAACATTTCAAAGAGCTTCTTGTAAAACTCCTGGAAATATGGATATTCCTCAACAGAATAAAATGGCTTTTTAATTTCCAGTGAGATCCTGATATCGAGTATATTGTCGGTCGCCTGCATTATTCTTGAAAAAACAACACTTGTATCGGGCATGATCATCTTTATATTCTTCGGCAATTCATCAAACTTATAACCTGTCGGGATGGTGAATCGCCCGATAATATTGTGCTGCTGGTTGGCTCCAAAAAACACATCAGAAAAACGGTTGTCGGAAATAAATGGATTGGTTTCCAGTCCTGACAAAAGATTAGCCGAAAAATAGTGATAATCACCGGACGAACTTGTATTAGAAGTGAAATTTACGTATTGGGCTAAGGGCAACGAATCAGTTTCTTCATTTTCAACAGAAAGGCTGTCGATCTTCCAGCCCGGAATTTTTGAACTGTAATAGGTTTCAATGAATTTTGTTTTTCCTTTTTTCCATACCGGTATTCTTTCCACGCGGCAGTAGTCGGCAGAACTAATGTTCGCTTCTCCCTTCATTACACCATTTTCATCTATATCCACCATCAGGATGGTAGTGTTTTTAAAAAGTTTTTCCTGGTTCCATAAAACCCTCCAGCCCCACTCATTCGTAGTTAATTTTTCTATCACCAGCCCTTCAGAAGAAAGTACGTCATAGGGGATTAATTTTGCAGGTGTATATTTATTGGTGGCATCCAATACGTAAACATGGCCATCAATTTCAACATAGGCCATCACTTTATTAAACTGGGAAACACCGGGCAAACCGGTATTAACGCGGCCATTATCGCGGGTACTTACCAGCACAGGATGCACGGTAAGCCCGGCATCCCTCAACAGGTTAACAAGTATTAGATTGATTTCTCCGGAGGTTCCTTTTTTATCTTTCCATGCAGATCTCACTCCATCTAATGCCCAAATTCCAAAATACTCGTTCCATTCCATACTTTTTCTTACATAATTATGGATGATTACCATTTTCTGGTAGGGGTCAGTAACTTTTAAAAGCATAGAATCTAGGCCACTTGTACGCGGAATATTTCTCTTTAACTGGATACCGAAATCCTCATCTTCCATCAGGTCTTTAATAACCTCCTTCCAGTCTCTCAATAAACTCCTTCTCATTTGACCGGGGAAATCGACAGCGGTTAAAATGGGGATCACCTGTTGCATGTAGTCATCATCACAAGTAATATAGGCCTCGTCCCTTAAGGCAGGAATGTCTTTCATTGTGTAGGTCCTGATATTGCGGTTACCCTTGTCATCTATCTTTGCTTCTGCACTCAGCCTGCCTTGCTGGGTGGCTGCAATGATCAATTCCTGGGGAAAGTTCATCGTATAACGGCTCAGCTTAACAGGGATGGAGCTTTGAAAATACCAGTTGTTCATTTTAATAACCCCATTCGCCTCATTTACATACTTGTATTCGATGATGCTTCCTTTTTTTACTTCGGGAAAAGTAAAGATCACTTCGGAATATCGCTTGTTCAATTTTTTGCGATAAATCAGGCTTTTATCAACTTTCGTATAAACAATGTTCCCGGAAGCATCAAGATTGACGGTTTGGGCCGATATGTTTTTGATCTCTTCAATATTGCGCTCCGAATTGTAACGGATCTTAATATTAGCCCTGTCAAATCCTTTTTCTGTCAGTATTTTAATTCTTACATGTCTTTCAAACGAGCTGGTTAACATGCTATTGATGTTGCAGTATATTTCACCGACATCAAATAAAACCATTGCCTGGGCGGCATTATCAAAACTACATTCTTTCATTTCAAGATCTTGCTTTTCTACTTTTCCGTAGCCAGGAATGTCTTTTTGTGCAAAAACATTCGTGGATAGGCATGCGAATAGGAGGATAAAAAAGGGCTGTTTCATTTTAGGGGTATGTTAATTTTTCCCAAGGTATATGTTTTCATGTATTAAAGTTTAATTTGAGAAAAATAAAGAAAACCAAGAGAAATGAACATTATTAAAGTACTCGGCGCCATGTTTTTCTTCTGTTCCTGTAATGCACAATCGATTCAACCGGGTTTAAAAATGAATAGTGACGACAACAGTTTGTTGTGGGAAGTGAGTGGTAAAGGGCTTGCCCGGCCATCGTATTTATTTGGCACTTTTCATTTGATGTGTAAGGATGATATCCAATTTAGCAGCCAGCTAAAAACCGCCCTGTCAAATTCATCGCTGATGTATATGGAAATGGATATGGACGATCCGGCCATGTTGTTAGGAGGATTGATGATGATGAATATGAAGGATGGGAAAAAATTACAGGACTTGTATACCATGGCGGAATACCAAAAAATCGAAGCGTTTTTTAAGGATAGCCTGGGTACGCCATTTTCCTTCATGCAAAGGATCAAGCCATTCTTCCTGGTGGCAATGCTTTACCCTAAAATGATGCCATGTAAAACGATCTCCGGTGTTGAAGAAGAACTGATGAAATTGGCAAAAGAACAGAAAAAAGAAATTAAAGGATTGGAAACAATGGAATTTCAGTCGGCGGTATTTGATAGCATTCCTTATGAAGAGCAGGCGAAGGAATTGTTAAAATCAATTGACAGCCTTCCTGCGTATAAAAAATATTTTGATACCATGATCCATGTATATAAATCACAACGATTGTCAGAAATCGAAAACCTGTTCAAGGATACCGAGTTTGGTATGGAGAATCACCAGGATTTGCTGTTGAATGACAGGAATAAAAACTGGGTGGCACAATTAAAAACAATCATGCCAGCGGAAAGTGTATTTGTGGCGGTGGGAGCGGGGCACCTGGTGGGTAAGGAAGGCCTGATCAATTTATTGAGGAAAGAAGGATACACTTTAAAACCCGTGTTGAATAAATGAGGATGCAAGATTAGTGGATACTGGATACTGGATACTGGAAACTGGAAACTGGCTACTGGATACTGGATACTGGAAACTGGACGACACAAGGGATGCAATACCTGATGCACTGTAAATAATGCGCCCAGGTAATTCATATTGAAGTTGTTTAACCATCAAGATACTTTCGATATCCGTTTGCTAATGAAATTTGTAACATGGCCTGTGTTACTGCACGGTTCTTTTTTCTCCTTTTTTATTGGTGATTTCTATACTGCTGATGCTCGCGTTCATTGTTATAAAGGAAGTGGATTGCGATAAAAAAGAACTCCCGTGATACAATTCTTCTCTTCGCTTTTTTCCATTTTTTAATGTATAGAGGCAATATTGATCGTTGGGTAGTAAAGGGATGATCTTTTGTTTTGCCTTCATAGCAAAAATTTTAAGCGGACCATTATTTTGTGAGGCGGCCAACAGATAATCGTTATTGGCGCCCCTGCATTTTACGAGCGCCTTTCCATCACCGGGTATAAACAATCCGCTTTGCACTATTGACAATGGTGAAAAGTTTCCCTTACCATCTCCCAGCATAACCAACCCGTTGAGTGCATCATATCTCCCATTGCCCGGCTCTGTGCCATAATCGTTTCCGTTGATCGCCACATCCAGGTTACCATCCTGGTTAAAATCATCCATCACCATGGCATAAAGCGGCGCCAGTTGCGCCATCACCGGCAATGCATGCAATTGAAATTTACCGTTGCCAAGGTTTTCAATATAACTGTTTTCCAAATGATTTGCCTGCAGTTTCAAAGCGTCTTTCAAATCTCCATTATCGAAAATATCAGTAATGGTTGCCCGGCCAAACTCTTTATAAGTTAAAAACTTTTTTTTCAGTGCAGGGATTTGTTCCACCTGGTCATCACGGGTTTGGGCGGGAAATTCTTTTAATTTCCCCTGTTCATCCGGGAGATAAACGGTGGTAATAATATCCAGCGCTTGATTCTTATCAAAGTCTTTTGCATAGATGGTTATGGGGTAATCGTGGCTCGCACGGTAAAAAGCATTTTTGCCCAAATTACCTGCGATGTAATCGATATCACCATCGTTATCGAAATCTCCTGCAGTGATACTGTTCCACCAGCCGGTTTCGCCATTGATGCCGGATGCAGCGGAAACATTTTCCAGCTTGCCGTGATTATTTTTGAAGAATTGAATAGGCATCCATTCACCTGCAAGAATTAGATCCATCCAGCCGTCGCCATCAAAATCGGTCCATAATCCATCGCAGGTAAGGCCAATCTCCTGCAAGCCCGGAGCCACTTCTTTGGTAACATCGGTAAATTTGATGATACCGTTCTTTGAGTCATTTCGATAGATAAAACTGCTCACCGGCAAAGGATATTTATCCGGCAAAACCCTTCCGCCGACAAACAGGTCGAGGTCGCCATCGTTATCAAAGTCAACCGCCTTTACACAGCTTTTGCTCGTATGGTTCAGAGGAAAAGCCGCATCATTAAAGGTGAAATTTCCTTTGCCATCATTTGTATAAAACCTGTCCTGGTAATTTGGGGTGCCGGCTATAAATTGATTGCTGCCGCTGGTCATGTACAGGTCAAGATCACCATCATTATCTGCATCAAACAGCAAGGTTCCCAGGTTCTCAGGCCTGCGCACATCCGTGCCGATAATCGGTGGCATCAATTTACTCGTAAATTTTCCATTCGCTTGCTGTAATAAAATAGTTGCCGGATAATCGCCCGTGCCGCTGGCAATAACATCGTCCAAACCATTGCCGTCAATATCTCCGCAGGCAAGTCCTGGCCCGTATTCCGACAGCTTATGCGGCAATAAGCGCTGGTGGTTAAAATCAATAAAATCCACATCATGGTTAACATAACTTACGCCCGAAACCGCGGTAACATCCGTAAATAAATTATTAGTGGCAATTGTTTCGTTATTGGTAATGAGTTGATTAGCATTTACAATATCAACCTTCAGCACCTGGTTCGCAGCCACATTGGGTATTACCTGCTTTTTACCATTGTACCATTTTATTACCACTGAGTCAAGGGTTTTAATATCTCCCAGCCCAAAAAAAGCTTTGTCCTCCACGGTAGATAAATACCCGCGGTAAGGCGAATTTTCATACAACTGCATTTTGTTTTTATCGAAATAAATTTCTGCAATGGCGCCAATTCCTTTTTTGTTATTTGCACCGCCGTTGAATTGGACCGACAAATAATTTTTATTAATTTTTTCGCTCGTATTGGTTGTATTCTCATACACGAAAGCCTCTTCATTGATGTTGTTGATAACATAGTCGAGATCCCCGTCGTTATCAAGATCAACATACACTGCGCCGTTAGAAAAAGAAGCCGTTTCCATTCCCCACTCGTTCGTCACTTTGGTAAATTTTAAATCGCCTGAATTTTTGAAAGCATAATTGGCAATTTTAATTTGCGGTATCTGGCTGATGATATCCGTTTTTGAAGCGATGTTCTGTGAGCTTTGCCGGAAAGCTGCAAAGTCGTGATCGGTAACATCTTTTGGATAACCATTGGTGATGATAATATCCCGGTTGCCATCATTATCAAAATCGGCGATGGACGGATTCCAACTCCAATCGGTTTCAGCCACACCCGATAAAAAACTAACATCACTAAAAACCGGATCCCCGATACTGTCATTGGCATTGATGACCGCACCCTGGTTCAGTTGCAGCGTATTGCGTACATATTGCAGCATGTAAAACCCATTCATCATGTTTTGATAAATGTAATAATTGTTGCCGTTCATATTTTTCTTCTTGCGGAAGTTATCTTCAGGGTTCATGTCCACCGCAATAATATCAACTAGTCCATCATTATTGATATCGGCGATATCATTGCCCATCGCATTTTGCGAAGTGTGCTTCAATATGCTCCTGACCTTCTCTGTAAAAGTTCCGTTGCGGTTATTTATGTACAGCAAATCGCTGCCATAAAAATCATTGGTAACATAAATATCTTTCCAGCCATCGTTATTGATATCGGCAATATTGACTCCTAATCCATAGCCGCCATGCCTGATGCCGGCAATAGCAGATACATCCGTAAACACGGGGTGCTTAAGCGAATCGTTCCAATCATTCCTGTAAAGTTTATCATAGTCGGAATGGGTGGTATCGCCCACTTTATTTACAAATTGAGTGGCATCTCTCTGGGCAAGCTTCGTGGTAACAAGATACATATCCAGGTCGCCATCATTATCGTAATCAAAAAAAGCTGCATGCACAGAAAGGCTGGTATCTCCCAAACGATATTCCTGCGCCATTTCCTTAAATGTGGGTATGCCCTCTTTATCGACGCCCTGGTTGATGTAAAAGAGATCCCTTCGCTGGTTACCATCTTTTTTGATGGTGGCACAAACATAAATATCGGCCAGCCCATCATTGTTGATATCCACCACCGAGGCAGCGTTGCACCATCTTCCGCTGCCGTTAACACCCGCTTGCTCTGTAATGTCTAAAAAATGAAATTTACCTTTATTGAGGTACATCTTATTAGAACTGGTGCTGGCAGTGAAATAAAGATCCGGCAATCCGTCATTATTAAAATCTCCCACAGCCACTCCTCCGCCGTTGTATAAAAATTCCATGTCGAGCGGGTTAATGGAATCATTTTCTATTACCTGGTTGTTAAAGTTGATACCGGTTTCCGAAGCGTCTTTTTGATGAAAGAGGGTATGTTGATTTTTGCAGGCGCACAATCCTGTAATCACGAAAAATATAGCAGCAAATCTTCTCATAATAAAAACTTTATAGCGCTTTGATTGGATGTATTCTTCAATTGAAGTGGCCATGAATAAATGTGGTTGTTTCTTTTTCGTAGTGTCTTAAAAATCCGGCTGGGTGAATACCTATAACATGTTCATGGGTCAGTAATCCTTACCTGGTGTAAATAAATTTTGCAGTTATCAATATCGAGGCAGCTTTACACAAGGCAGAACAATATAAATAGAAATCTTTAATCGGATAATATTTCTTTTTTACTAATTTTAAGAGACGAAGTTGTTATGCCAGACAAATTGCTACATGATATTACCAGCCTCCTGCTGCAGGTGGGTGAGGGAAATGAACCTGCCTTTAGAGTCATCTTCGATATATATAAAGAACGTTTTTATGTGGCATCCTTAAAGATGACCCATTCGGGTGATATTGCCGAAGAAATAGTGCAGGAAGTATTTATCAGCCTCTGGATCAACCGAACCAAAGTTGCCGCCGCTACCAACCCGCAGGCTTACCTGTTTGGCATTTTACACAATAGCATCTACGCAAACTTCCGCAAGCTGGCCCTGGAAAAAGCCATGAAAAAAACGGTGGAACAACAATCAACCGGTACGGAAGAAAATCATAAATATCAATGGATTTGCCAACTCCTGGCTGGGCAACGATTTGGCGGATGTGGGTGTGGCAAGTTCTTACTGGCGATGTTATTTAATGGTCCGGGTACTTATATGGGCGGAGGATTGTATATCGCCACAGAAAAACTGAAGAATAGCTTTGATGCCAATGATCCGCGTTTGCCCCTTACTTTAAATACCAGCAATAATAATATCACGAGGTATGTTTTGAGAGACCAGCCGGAAGGGCCCTGCAACTCGAGGAATAATGTCCGCATTTTGCGCTATGCCGATGTACTTTTATTAAAGGCGGAGGCTGTGTTGCAATCGTCGGGCAGCACGGCTGAGGCAATCGGTTATATTAACCAGGTAAGAACCCGCGCAAGGAATATGGTAGCCGGTGGAACACAGCCTGCCAATTTCAATACCGCTGCAACTGATAAAGCTGTTATCATGCAATGGATAATGGATGAGCGCCTGAGAGAACTGGCGGGAGAAGGGCAGCGCTGGTTCGATCTCCGCCGCTGGGCCATTGGCGGCACCATTACACTTAATAATAACTTCTTCAATTCCGTAAATTCAACCAAGATGGCCTGGGACAATCATTTTCTTTATTTTCCTATCCCCAATTCAGAAACAGATAAAAATTCAAATATTATTCAAAACCCCGGGTATTAGTCCCGGTTCATTAAGTTTTGTTTTGGTAAACTACAAATGGTAGATGAAAGGTTCCCGGCAACGGGAATCTTTTTACATTCAATGGGTCCTAACAGTTGCAATGAGTATTCTATTCAGCAAACGATTGCCGTGGAGATGAAGTACATCGAAGCAGATTAAAGCATCTGCCCTTTTTAAATGGATCGGGCCGATGGCATATTGTTTGTTGAATTACTGAGATGGCCAGAAGTTTTATTTTCGCAACAGGTATTGAAAACAGTATACCCACCATTCAAAATGGGCGCCGGCGGATTGATGAACTTGAAAAGTGCAAACACTACGAGTACTGGCAAAAAGATTTCGACTTAGTTGAGGAAATGGATATACATTTTCTTCGATATGGCATTCCACTACATAAAAGTTTTCTACATCCCGGGAAGTATGACTGGAGCTTTGCAGATGTTACTTTCGGATACCTGCGAAAAAAGGGCATTATTCCGATAACTGATCTTTGTCATTTCGGTGTGCCCGACTGGCTGGGTAATTTTCAAAACCCCGATTTCCCTGAACTTTTTGCTCAATACGCACGTGCTTTTTCCACCAGGTATCCATGGGTTCAGCTTTACACGCCTGTTAACGAAATGTTTATCTGCGCCCTGTTTTCTGCATACTATGGATGGTGGAATGAACAGTTAACCACAGACAAGGCTTTTGTAACAGCGCTCAAAAATATCGTGAAAGCAAATGTGCTTGCCATGCATGCTATACTTGATGTGAGACCTGATGCGATATTTATTCAAAGCGAATCTTCCGAATATTTTCATGCAGATAACCCTAAGGCAATCAAGCCTGCAGAGTTGATGAATGCACGACGTTTTTTATCCCTTGACCTGAATTATGGAAAGCGTGTTGACTCGGAAATGTATGAATATCTCATGGACAACGGCATGACAAGAGATGAATATCATTTTTTCCTGGACAATCATTTGAAGCGACACTGTATTATGGGCAACGATTACTATATCACCAATGAACACCGGGTATCTGAAGACGGTTCAACGAAGGCTGCAGGAGAAGTTTTTGGCTATCATGTAATTACTTCTCAATACTACAAGCGGTATAAAATTCCGGTAATGCATACTGAAACCAATATAAAACAGGGGCCCCGTGGTGATGAGGCGGAAAGGTGGCTCTGGAAGGAATGGGCTAATGTGATGAGGGTTAGAAATGATGGTGTGCCAATTGTCGGCTTCACCTGGTATTCTCTTACAGACCAGGTAGATTGGGATACTGCCCTACGGTCGGAAAATAATAGTGTAAATGCTCTCGGCCTGTTCGACCTGGAGCGAAGAATACGACCGGTGGGAACGGCTTATAAGCAGCTGATTAAAGACTGGCGGGAAGTATTACCAACACAAAGCGTTTGCCTGAACGTTCCAATAAAAACAACCAGCGCCAGTGCCATAGATGAAAATTTTAATCAAAACGCAGAACGACAGTTAAGAAATGACAGAAGTACAACAACATTATTAAATGCCGATAAAAAATAATCATGCGATTCAAAGGCAAAACAGCCGGGATTATAAGTTCATCTCCAGTTTCACTTCCGTTCCGGTATTTTCTTTCGAGCGTATTTGCAGTAATGCATTTAAGGTTGCCGCTTTTTTGCGCATTTCATTTAACCCTCTTCCAAAACTGGTGGCTTCTGTATCAAATCCGTTTCCATTATCGCTAATAGACATCTTTAATTTCGACTTCTCCAACCGTATATCCACATCCGCAAATTTGCTATTCCCGTGTTTACCGGAGTTGAGCAGGGCCTCCTTGTAAATCAAAAACATTTCGTGCCGCCTGTCCATTTGTAACTTTACTTCATCTACTTTTTTATCTACCGTAAAGCAAATTTCCAAATTGTACCTTGATTGGATTTCCGACGCATATTTCTTCATTCGAAGAATGGTGTACTTCAATTCATCATTCTCAGGATTAATGCTCCAGATCATATCATCCATCACCTCCATCATCCGGTGACTGTTATCACTGATCTGGCCGATGTACTCCCTGGTCCGTTCTGTGTCTTTATCGAGTTTTACCCTGGCCAGTTCGCTCAGCACATTGATATTACTCAATGTATTGGTCATATCTTTAGTAAGACTGGTAGCAATCCTCGTCCGTATCCGTTCGGTTTCCCGGATGCGGGCCACCCTGAATTTATCAAACGAGTATACCATGCCAATCGCGGCAAAGGCAAGCAAACTGAGGAACCACCAGGTTTCCCAGAAAGGCGCCTTCACCCTTATTTTCAGGGTCACAGTTTTTATGTTGATCGATCGGTTGCCGTTTTCAACTTTAACTTTAAAAGTATAATTACCGTGCGGCAGGTAAGTGTAAATGGCCCTGTTGCTACCGTCATCATCCCGCCAGGTTTTATCAAGGCCTTCCAGCATATAGCTGATTCCAAAATTATTCTGGTAGGTGAGGGTTGAAAATTCAATGATCACCGAATTTTTATCATACTGCAACTCGATGTTCTTTAATTTATTCAGCGAATCGATCCGAAGGGCTTTATTCATCAACACAAAACCGGTGATCACAATATCAGGAAGCGGCATGTCCATTATGTGGATTGCCGTTGGATCAAAAACGAGCAAATCATGTGAAGTGCCAATAGCAATCCTTCCATCGTTGAGCATGGTAGTGGAACCGCCATTGAAGTTGTTGGTATGTACCCCGTCACGCTGGTCATAGGATGAGGTGATATGCAGTTTCAGATCGATGGTCCCCAGTCCGCCAAGCGACGTAATCCACACTTTACCGCTTGTGTCTTTGATAAGGTTCGAAATATTATTAGTGGGATAGGTATTGTTCTTCACTAAAAACCGGATTGTATTGGCGTTTGTATTTAAAACATTCACACCGCCACTGGCAATAAAATAAAGGCTGTCATCGTATGCGATGATGTCCATCGCATAGGGCTTCATTAATTTCCTTCCTTCAGGCCCGCCCGCAGTGTAATTGCCGGCTACAGATCCGTCCTTAACATTTACTTTGTACAACCCATTACCCCGGGTACACACCCACAACCACCCCTTTTGATCGGCATACAATCTTTCGATATTGCTGCCAAATTTCCTGATCAGCAGAAATTGGTTGTTTGCGGCGCTCCATTTTACCAGGTGGCCATTCACCGTTGCAAGCCATAAATTGCCGGAACTATCTTCAGCAATTTGCCGGATGGTTTTGCCTTCAAAAACAGGCGGCTGAATTTTTTCAGTTTGCTTTGCATCACAGTATGAAATAAACAAAGTGCCATATTGATTCCCCCGCCATATATCGCCATTGCTACGCTGGTGAATGCACCAGGTAAGATTTTCACCCAATCGTTGAGACTGGTTTACGAAATCAACATTAATCGGGTTAAAATTTTTATCATACGGGAAAAGACCGTTGCCCCAGGTGCTTACCAGGATATTGCCATCTTTTGTTTGCAGGATATCAGTGACATCAGAACCGTAAACGCTGTCCTTATTCAATCGCTTGTTCAGGATCACATGAAACAATTGTGCCGCCGGGTTAAAGCGGAACAGTCCATTATTGGTGCAAGCCCATAAATTATCTTCCCGGTCTTCATACAATTGTTTCACGCCATCGTAACGGATACTGAATTCACCCGGTAAATTATGGGGTATCATTTCGAAGGCAGTACCCTGCTTATTAAGCCTTGCAAAAAGGTTGCCCCCGATCACCCATATAGTGCCGTCTTTCTGTTCTTTTATTGTATGAATAAAATAGTATTTATTGGCCAGCAGCCGGTTGAATTGCGACGCCCATTCAGTTGTTTTTTTTATTGCGGGATCGTAGCTGTAGAAAAACGTTTGTTCTTTTGTTGGCCAGGCCAATAGCCAACACCTGCCGCTTTTGTCGATATAAGGCGTGTTTACCCAGTGTAAATGTGCAAATGCTGCGATGATTTCATCGTCGTCTGTATTTTGACCCCGGTACGAAAGCGTTTTTTTTGCAGGATTAAATTTTACCAGCCCCGAATCGCAGGCGATCCAGTAATTGTTGCGCAGTTGATCCTGTGTAATCCAGTTTATTTTCCAGCCATCCGGCACACGAAAGGGATTGTCTCCTGCTGCGAATTCATTCCTGCTTTCATTGTAGGTGAATACACCCGCCCCGGCCAACAGCAGCATAATACGGCCATTGTTGTCGGTAAATAATCGCCCCTCGGTCGTTGCCACTGTCTCTTTGGGAAAACGGACGGCAGCTTCATGAAAAGTGAAGTCGGAAACATTGAAAAAGCCCACCCTGTTTTCACTGCAGCATAGCCATAAGCGGTCCTGTTTATCAAGCAGCACCTGCTTTACCATGTCATTCGGAATAGATTGGTCATTCGCAATGCTACTTCGGAAAGTATATAAACGTTTTCCGTCGTAGCGTTGCAAACCGTCTAGTGTGGCAATCCAGATATAGCCGGTTTTATCCTGTTGTACAGCCATGGTTTCATCAGAAGCCAGGCCATCGCGGATACCAAGGTGGGTGAATAGAAACTGCTGCATGGGCTGGCCCGATGCAATTGCTGCAACTGCAGTAAACCAGCAACATACAATAAATCGTAACAAGAAGCAGGTTTTTGTTTCTGTCTCAAATATAAACAACGAATGTATTAATCGTTAAAATCCATGTATGAATTGATGCTTCTGCATTTCAATTGAGGGAATTGGCAGATCAGTTGTTTTGCCTTGGTGAGTAACGGCTCAAAACTGCTTCCGTTTGATGAAGATCAACTGCATTGGAATGACTTTTTTTATTGGCCCGGCAGCAGTCCATTTACAAGCTTCAGTGGCGTCGCACATTGTGTCAAGAAGCAGTTAATAAAAACTCTTGCATGCTCTTTCAAAGATGATGGAAGGCGGAAGTGCTAATCTGCCCGGCCCATCAGGAGCGCTTTACAGGTAGCGCTCTTAAAGCACCTCACGCTG